>JAPKMR010000100.1 GCA_026645815.1 Anaerolineae bacterium
TTCGTGTAGACGCCGAGCACCTCGGTCCTGACATTTGGCACCCGATAGGGTCCATTGACGGTGAGCAGCAAATTGCCCAGCACCTTGTTGGTGGTGTAAACATAGGCGCCAGCGTCGGCGATGACGCGGGTCTCCGCCGCCAGCAGGTGTCCTTCGGCATCGGCAGCCCAGCGCGCGTGGGCAAAAACCCGGTGCCGTTTGTGATGCCCGATAATGGATTCCCGGCGCGTCCACACGATTTTGATGGGGCGTTGCAGCCGTAGCGCTGCAAGTGCGGCGACAATCTGCACGGAGAGGTCTTCTTTGCCTCCGAAAGCCCCGCCGATGGCGGGCAGAATCATGCGCACACGATCTTCGGGCAATTTCAGCGCATGAGCAATCTGGCGGCAATCTTCGTGAATCCATTGAGTGCTGGCAATGACGGTCACACGCCCTTCTTCATCAATGTAAGCGACTGCGGCTTCGGGTTGCAAGAAGGCGTGTTCCTGCCCCGGAATTTCGTAATCGGCTTCGATGACCACGGCAGATTGATCCCAAACCGCGTCCACATCCCCCCTACGGATACGGTGGTGCGAGGCAACGTTGCCTTCGAAAACCAGTTCCGGGTGGATGGGAGTCCCGGGATAGGCAGGATGCAGCACTGCCGCGCCTGGTTCCAAGGCATCGCGCGGGTCGGTCAAGACGGGAAGGTTCTCAAATTCGATTTCGATGAGGTCGCGCCCCTTGGCGGCGGCTTCTTCGGTCTCTGCCACTACAGCGGCAATTTGATCGCCCACAAAGCGGGCGATGTCGGTCCCTTCTTTGGGGTCGCCCGGTCCACACAGTACCGGTTGGTCGGGGTATTGCAGCCCATATTCATTCACAGGGACATCGCGTGACGTGAAGACTGCCACGACACCTGGGACCGCCAGGGCTTTGCTGGTATCCACGTTGATGATGCGTGCATGTGGGCGTCCGGCAAAACGCAGCTTCATGTAGAGCTGCCCTTCCATGTTGAAATCGCCGGAATAGGGTGCATGACCTGCAACCTTGGCGGCGCCGTCAAGGCGGGGAAGTGTTTCACCAACATAAGGTCTTTTCATGGGCTTGCTCCTGTCAAAGTGATCCCCAGGGTGAGCGCTGTTGTTGCATGAAAGTTGCGCGCCTACAGCGATGCGGAGAGCGTGATGCAGATTCTGTTTTCAATGCGTCTGTGCGATTCAGATTTACCACGGCTTTGAATTCCTATGGGTCATTCGCCGGCGGTTTCCAGGGTGCAGATGCGTCGTAACACGGCGACGGTGGTCGCGTAAGTGGGATCCATGCCGTAGTACGAGAGGTTCTGCGTGCCCAGGTTTTGCCCCTTGCTGATCGGGGTATCTGAGGCATAGTGCAGGATACCGATCTCAAAGGGCGTGCGATAAAGGTTGACTACTTCGTTCGTGGGGTAGCGGCGAGGGCGCATGAATTCATAGACGGCTGAGAGATAGGGACCCGCTTCCATTTCGGCATCGGTATAGCCTGCATCGAGAAACCCTTTCATGTAAGATTCCGTCTGCAGGAAGGTGCCGCGAACGGTGATGGCGCGCTGATTGTCCAGCACATCGCCGTAGGCGATATAGCGCGCCACATCGGTGGCGGTGAAGACATTGTTGAAGAGATAAGTATTCTGTGAGTGCTCGTCGTAGACGACATTGGGAATCAGTACATCACCAATGCGCCCATTGAGCGTTGCTGCCTTGCCAATGACATACAGCCCTCGCAAATCTCCGGCGCTGGCGGAAACGCGCGCGAGTAGATGGTAGGCGGCGAAGCCTAGTGGATAGTCAATGTTGAGGATGACGGATTTGCTGCGCACCAGGCGTTCCAGGGGCAAATCCTGTAACCGGCGGTCTACCTTGCTGGGATCGAGGTGCGCTAACTGGATGACCTGCGCCTCGAGGTCGAAGGTCTGACTGCTGGGGATACGGGTGATTCCATGAGCTGCTTCGTAGTTCTGGCGCTCCTGCGCCAGGGCGGCACCTTGAGGTGTCGCCAGGTACTTCTTGAGCACATAATAGAGGAAATTCGCCCAATTGCTGGGAACCATCCCCTGCCGAATACGGTGTGCCTCTGTCTGTAATTCCGCATCCCCACTTTGGGCGATGTAGTCCATCAGCGCTTCTTCGTGGTGTTGCGCAAAACCGGTGAGCATATTGGTGAGGCTATGGGTATTGCTGGAGACGAAGTAGACGTCCTGACCGTGTAAATCCTGGGGCGTTTTGTTGATCACGTGCCACCACCAGCGCTGCGTCGCGCGCCGGTAGTCTACGTGGGATCCCGCCAGCAGCTGTACCGCCATTCGCTTGCGGCGCGCGGCGATATCACCGAGGAGTGTTGGCAACGAAGACCCCCATACCCGTTCCAGGCGTCCCCACTCTTCGGTGTTGATGCCCAGCGCGTCCTGAAGGTCTTGCGCCAGGGTTGCATCTGCTGCCTCAGTCGCAGCCCATGCCGCCACACGCTGCTGTAATCCGGCTTGCATGATCAGCAAGTGAATTTTGTTCCACTCAATCTGAAAGGCAACGAGGATGGGGATGATATCATCTACATCGGAGATACTGGCGATGAAGGCGGCAAGGGTCTCATTGCCATCAAAAAGGAATCGCCTGCGGCGTCCGGGCGCCGATACCGGCGTCCAGGTATCGAAATTGTTGAAGCCGCGATTTTTGAAGACCTCTTCAGTCTGTCCCAATACGATGAGCCGGGTACGGCGAATACAATCTGGAAGACGTAGACCGCTGTAGATGAAGGCGGACATATCTACAACCAGTTCGCCCGCGCGTTCGTGGAGGATAGAGCGCATTGTCGTATGGGTTTCCTCCAGCGTGCGGATTTGAACCTCCTCCGTGGTGCGCAGGAGAGAATAATAGGTGCGCATGTAAAGGCTGATAATATCGGCGTCTGCCGTGGGAACGGTCCGTTTCATTTTTCGCCTTTATACTCGCTTGCTTTTTCTACCGCTGTGATGATTTTGTAATAGCCAGTGCAGCGGCACAGATTGCCGCTGAGGGCGGCGATGATTTGTTCGCGGGTGGGATTGGGATTCTCCTCCAGCAGATTGGCGGCGCTCATCACGAAGCCCGGTGTGCAATAGCCACACTGGACGGCATCCTCTTCTACAAAGGCTTGTTGGACGGGGTGCAACTCCCCATCTTTTGAAAGTCCCTCGATGGTGACGATATCAGTTCCGTGGGCGCGTGGTGCGGGGGTGAGGCAGGCGAGTATCGCTATCCCATCCATCCAGACGGTGCAGGCGCCGCATTCACCCTCCTCACAGCCAACCTTGGATCCTACCAGACCCAGGTCGTCGCGGAGCATGTGCAACAGCGTTTTGCCATTGGCGCCACGCACCGCCACATTCTCACCGTTGACCCGGAACTGTATAGGTTCGTCACCCGCGCTGTAATGGGCGACGGTGGGACCGGAAAGCCGGGGACGGCAACGGGATTTTCCCCATAGCAGCGGCATGGCTTCGGGTTGGGGGAGGTCAAGCCGGGGTTGATTTTGTGCCAGCGCCTGCAAGCCTCTGCGCACCAGGGCGACCACCTCTTCTTTGCGGAACCAAGCGGAGCCACGCACATCATCAATGGGGCGCGCCGCTTGCGCTGCGAGCTCCGCCGCCTTTTCGATGAAGGTCTCATCCAGGGGATGTTGCAGCAGAGCGGTTTCAGCCTCGGGTGCGCGGACGATTGTGGGAGCGACACTGCCCAGGGTGATACGCGCCGTAGTGACCTTGCCATCCTCGATGCCCAGCACGATAGCAACATTGGTTACTGCGATAGCCAACACGCGCCGCAGACCTAATTTGAGGTAAACCCCTTGATAGGGCGCCTTGAGCGGTCTGAAACTGATGTCGGTGAGCAATTCATCTGGCGCTATGAGGGTGCGCCGCACCCCGGTGTAGAACTCGCTGATGGGAACCTGCCGTTCCCCACGCACGCTGCGCAGTGTAATGGTCGCGTCGAGAGCGCGGAGGGCGGTGATGGTGTCGTTCGCTGGTGAGGCGGTGACGAGATTGCCGGCGATGGTTCCCCGGTTGCGCAGAGCAGGTCCCCCAACCCACCAACACGCTTGAGCCAGCGGCAAAGCGTGCTCCTGAAGCAGGGGGGAGGATGCTGCTTGTGCATGTGTCACCATAGGTCCCAGGTGAATCAATCCATCCTCTCGCAGGCGCAGCTCATCGAGTCCGCCAATGCGGGTAATATCAATGAGTACAGCAGGGGTGCGGGTCTTATGCTCGATTTCGATGAGCAAATCCGTGCCCCCAGCGATAACGCGCGCGCGTTCACCGTAGTCAGCCAACAATCGCACGGCTTCTTCGACACTGGTTGCCGTGTAGTATATTTCCCAGAGGGCCATCGTGTGCTCCTTTGAAAAAACTGGACGAGTTTATACGGCGGGCTTATGCCTGCCGTTTCATTTCCCGGATGATGTACAGTGGGCGCTTGCGAACTTCATCATAGATACGTCCGATGTATTCCCCCAGAATACCCATGATGAAGAGCTGTACGCCCCCGATGAAGAGAATGAGACTGGCGGTCAATCCCTGTCCGGCAAGCGGGATATTCCCGTTGAGCCGGAGAATGAGCAGCACCACGGCGAGCAACAGCCCTAAGCCCGTTGCCAGCGCGCCGGTCCATAACGCCAGTTTGAGGGGGATGAAGGAGAAGCCCGTCACCGCATCGAGCGCCAGACGGAACATCTTGCGGAAGGGGTATTTGGTCTCTCCGGCTTTGCGCGCCAGGCGGCGGTAGGGCACGCCGATTTGCCGGAAGCCCACCCAGGAAACCATCGCGCGGACGAAACGGTGTCCTTCGCGCATCTCGCGCATCACGTCCACAACTTTGTGGTCGAGCAGGCGGAAATCACCCGCCTCCATCGGGATGACGACGTCGGTAAGCGCCTGGATAAGCCGGTAGAAGAGGTTTGCAGTGAAGAGTTTGAACCAGGTTTCGCCCTCACGTTCGGCGCGGACACCATAGACGACCTCGTAGCCTTCACGCCATTTGGCGATGAGATCGGGGATGACTTCTGGCGGGTCCTGCAGGTCGGAATCAATCACCACTACGGCATCGCCGCGTGCATGGTCCGACCCGGCGGTGATGGCGAGCTGGTGTCCGAAATTGCGCGCAAAATGCAGGATGACGACGTGTTCGGGGTCTTGATTGTAGAGTTGATCCATTATTTCGGGGGAGCGATCGCGACTGCCATCGTTGATGAGCACCAGCTCCCAGGATTCGCCTGTTCCCTCCATTACCTCGCGAACGCGCCGGTAAAACTCTTCGACCAGCGCTTCTTCATTGAAGACTGGGGCCACAACTGAGAATCGTGGATTCATGCCATACCTCATGGTTAAGATAGCGTCCTGTGCCCTTATGCAAGTATTCTCAGTATACTCACTCTTGGGAGTCTGACAAGAGCGAGGGGATGTAAGGCTCATTTCATGCCGGGGGCGACAATCTCACACGGCCTCGCGGAGCGCGGAAGAAAGGTGATTTTGTGCGGTGTGGCGCAGCCCTACCGCACAAAATCACTCAAAGGAAAAGTATTTGCATGATAGCTGTCTTACTTTTGCCCCAAAGGTGAAACGCACCCCAAAACACACCAAACTATTTTCTTCTCTCCGGTGTCACCAACGCCGGAGCACTCAGAGCCTTGCGCAGGCTCTCCGGATCAGTTGTGGGCGGCAGGCAGGTGGCGCCGCGACAGACGTAGGCGGTGGTCGGTTGCCCCCCTTGGGGATGCCGGTTTTCCAACAGTGGGGGTACGTTCCCGAATCCGGCAGCAATCAGACGGTGTGGGGCATATCCTGCCCGGCTTATTCGCAGGAGATCCTTGCTCTCGCCCGCGCTAAGGTCCCCCACAATGGCGATTTCCGTCCCACTGCTGAGCGCCGCATCGAGAGCGTTGAGCCACTGCCCAAAGCCCAATGGGTAGCGCCCCAGCAGGGGTTGCACCGCCCGCAAGCTCGCATGTGCCAGTTCTGCGTATTGCGGGGCAAGACTCAGGCGCGACAGTTCCTGAAGCACTGTGATGGCGATAGCATTCCCTGAAGGAATCGCGTTATCCTGGAGCTCTTTCGGTCGCACAATCAGGGCGGACCCATCATCGGCGGTGTCATAGAAGCCATTTTCCGCCCGGAAGTGCGTGAGGACCTGTTCCATCAGGTCTTCGGCGGCGCGATAGTAGCGCGCTTCGAAGGTGCTCTGATAGAGTGCCAATAAACCCCACGCGAGCTGAGTATAATCCTCAAGAAAGCCCTCGACTTTCGCCTCGCCTGCGTGCCAGACGTGCCACAACCGCCCTTGGGGTGTGCGCAGTGCCTGCAGGAGAAAATCCGCGTTGCGTTCTGCCGCGTGAAGGTAGTCTTCGCGCTCGAGAACGCGGGCAGCTTCTGCAAAAGCGCGCAGCATCATTCCGTTCCATGAGGTCAGCGCTTTCTCATCTCGTCCCGGAGGCGTGCGTTGCAGGCGTGCTTCGAAGAGCAGCTCTCGTGCCCGGGTGATGGCTTCACGCTCCGCTTCGTTGCCGTTAAAGGTGAGGATATTGCGCCCCTCGAAGTTGCCCACGTCCGTGATACCATAAAGCTCCAGGACGCGGGTCGCCGGACCGTTGAGTGCTTCCCGTATCTGCTCCGGCGTCCAGATGAAGAACTTACCTTCTTCCCCCTCGGTATCTGCATCTTGGGTGCTGTAAAAGCCGCCTTCGGGCGCGGTCATTTCACGGAGTACGTAATCCAGCGTTTCTTCGACGATGGTGCGGAACAGTGGTTCTCCCGTCACCTGCCAGGCGTGCAAATAGACGGGGACCAGTTGGGCGTTATCATAGAGCATTTTTTCGAAGTGAGGAATCAACCATCTTGCATCCACAGCGTAGCGATGGAAACCGCCGCCCAGCTGATCGTAGATGCCGCCGTGTGCCATGGCTTTGAGGGTATGTGTGACCATGTGCAGGGCTTCCGGGTCGCCGGTGTTGTGATGGCAGCGCAGCAGGAATTCGAGGATCATGGGCTGGGGAAACTTGGGCGCGCTGCCCCACCCGCCGTGCACGGCATCGAAGCTGGAGCGCAGCGCCTGAAAAGCCTGTTCCAGCGTCGCTGCTGTTAACGCGCCCTCCTCCAAGATGGCGGTGCTGGCAGCTTGCTCACGTAGAGCTTGTGTGAGCTGCTCGCCCCCCGCCAGAAGCTCATCGCGGCGGTTCGCCCAGGCTTCGGCGATGGCGCGCAGCACCTGCGTGAAGGCGGGCATCCCATAGCGTGCGGTTTTGGGGAAGTACGTCCCCCCGTAGAAGGGCGCGCCTTCTGGCGTGAGAAAGACGGACATGGGCCAACCGCCACCGCCGGTGAGCACTTGCACCGCGCTCATATAGATGCGGTCGAGATCGGGACGCTCTTCACGGTCCACCTTGATGCTGACGAAGTGCGCATTGAGCAGTGCGGCGGTCGCTTCATCCTCGAAGGATTCATGCGCCATGACGTGACACCAGTGGCAGGCGGAATAGCCGATGCTGAGGAAGATGGGCTTATCCTCGCGCTTGGCTTTTTCCAAAGCGACCTCGCCCCAGGGATACCAATCCACGGGGTTATGCGCGTGTTGCTGCAGATAACGACTGCTTTCTCCTTCCAGGTGATTGTTCATGCTTCCTCCGAATCGAGATATTAATATATAATATTAAATAATATTATATCATATATTCGATGGTTTGGCGGCTGATTTTCTCATATTTGTAGAACGCACCACAGGGGTTTGAGAGGTGATTCTCAAACCCCTGTGGCGTAGTGTGCAGCATTCAAGGTTCTGTGGTGGTGTTTTCGCTGAAGAGCGGTAACCCTGCCAGGTAGGCTTGTCGCTGTTCGACAAAGATCAGCATCCTGCTAACATCTTGCTCGTAGGCGGTGGGGTCGGTCAGCTGCCCATCGCTGTTGGCTTCATGGACCAGCGCAGCATACATCTCGATGTGCTCCACCAGGAACCCGCTGCTGAAGAGCTCTTGATACAGGCGTTGGAGCTCCTGTTCGTAAAGCGCCATGAACTCCGGTGTATTGAGAAAGCGTGTCGCCAGGATATTGCTACCACCAAAACCGCCGCGCATCCTGCCGCCCATGGAAGAAGCGCTGTTGGCTTGTAGCCCGGTGTAGATATCGTGGGTGGCTGAGGCCCCGCCCATGCCCAGCTTGCCGAAACTCTCATTGGCATCCCACATCAATAAGGTGAAGCGCTGTGTTATGTCATCATAGTATAGATAGTAATTGTTGTTCATGCCCACGAGGGCATCGGTATTCACCAGCAGATTGTTGAGCGCCAGATAGGTTGCCAGCGCTTTCACATCCAGGTATTGGGATAATTCAGCGGCGAAGGTGGCATCATCCGC
Source organism: Anaerolineae bacterium (assembly GCA_026645815.1). Lineage (GTDB taxonomy): Bacteria > Chloroflexota > Anaerolineae > B4-G1 > SLSP01 > JAAZNO01. The sequence goes on from JAPKMR010000100.1 coordinate 8,392, forward strand.
TTCACTCAGAAAGCGCATAAACGCGATGAGGGGCGCCAGGTCCATATCCTTGACGCGGGTCTTCTGGGTGAAGGATTGGCTATAGAGCGAAGGGTCTTCTCCCTGGTAGCTCAGCGTCGAACCAAGTTCCGCCTTGTAGAGTACGCCCTCGGCGTTGGTGAAGTGCTGTTGCAGGTAGACGGCATCTATGTGTTGGGAGATGGAATAAAGCTGGACTGTGCCCCCGTTGATTTGTACACCGGCAAAAGCGGTCAGGGTAGCCGGCAAGCCGATGGCGCGCGCCGCATCGTTGGTGATTGGTTCCTGGAGCATGGCTGCATCCGTGGATGTGCCGTAGGTGCGGAGCGCCAGGTAAGCGTAACCCTGATAGGTCTGCCCTTCTACAAATTCATCAAACTTGAGCATCAGCGGAATCTTGGTATCCACGGTGACCTCGGTCGTGACCTGCTCCATGCCACCGCGGAAATCGCCGCCGGGTTGGAAGGGCATGTTTTCCAGGGCAGGCGCCTCTCCACCAGGCCATGCAGGGACCTGCCCCTCTGGAACTGCGCCTTCTGGCGGCATTTGCCCTTCGGCTGTTCCTTCAGGTTGGAAGGGTTGTCTGGATCCACCAGGGCGCATGCGTTGTTGGCCTTCGGGTAGATTGGGCGCGCCTTGAGGCGCGCTTTGTGGCGCGCTTTCCGGCATGGCGTCTTGAACCGGAGGCGCTTCTCGACCGCCAAACATGCCGCCAAACTGTGGCTGCTCGCCCGCCATTCGCCCTCCGACCGCGGTGCGCAATGAGGCATTGCCCTTCAGTCGCACGCCCACATCATGGATTTGCACACCGTCAATGATCACACTCGCGTGAAAGTATTCCTTCGCGCCGGTCTCCCGGTAGGTGGTGAGCATTTGCTCGAAATCTCCATCTGCCATGAGGACCTGGATGCTATGCACGAGGGTGGCATCGAAGAGCGCCACATCGCCGCTATAGGTGGCGCCGGCGACTGTAAGCGCCTCAGCTTGAAGCGTGCCCGGTACAGTGTAGGCGATGATGCGTTGATTCCCTAGCCCCGCCGTGAGTAGCAGCGTGACCATGAGCAGGATCAACAGCAGCGGATAGTGGCGTTTGAACGTCAGACTCATGCTTTACCCCCAATGTGCTTGAGCAAGACAAAGCTTCTCTTGCCTGTTTGCTGACTCTCGATTTGATGCCTGACACTCATAAATCGGTGTTGTTATACCCGGCAATCAAGGTAACCCGGTTGTTACCGTTGAGATGTTTGATCTCTGCCAGGAACTCCTGAATCTGATGCTGTTTTTTCAACCCTACGCTATAGGTAAGCTCGGTCAACGCGCCGCCACGAACGGAATCCACACTGATGAGCTCCGAGGAACTGGTGTATTTCAAGAAGACGTCATTGAACAGTGTATCGAACGCGGCATCGTTGGAAACTTGTACTTTGAGAATCTGGCTGATCATGCGCCGCGCGTACCAGTTGAAGCGAGTCATCACCAGCACAATAAGGCTCACAATCACCGCCGTGATGATTGCGAGCAGGTAAAATTTGGTGCCCACCGCCATACCGACCGCCATGGTAAAGAAGATGAAGCCAACATCGCGCGTCTCTTTCACGGCGTTGCGGAAACGGATGATGGAGAGCGAGCCAATCAGCGCAAATGCGCGAGCGATGTTCGAGCCGACGATTAACATAACCACGGCGACGACCATGCCATTGAGTACCAGTGTGTGCACAAAGCTCTGCGTGTAAGAGGCGCCGCGATGGGTGATTTGATACACCCAACCGATCAGTGCGCACAGCGCAAAGCTCAAGAGCAAGCTGATGACGACATCCGTTACCGAAAACACCCCGGTCAAATCCTGAAAATTAAAACCATCCATATGACGAAGCCTCCGTTCAGTTATCATAAGTTGCAGGTTCAAAAATTGGCGTCTGGCGCGGCAGGGCTGAGGGCTTTGCGCTTTATCTTTCCAAAGCTCCATTGCTCTGCGCGAGTTCGATGCTGCGGCAATATTTGCTCAGCCTTACCAGGGTGAGATTGTGAAAGGCGACCATCTCGGTCAGCCAGTAGGGAATGCGCTCGTTGACTTTGATTTCGACGATGACCCAGGTTGGGGCAAAGAGCTCGTGCTCGGCGGTAAAACTCTCGAGCTGGAACGCTGCGGGACCGGCGACACTCACCCCATAGCGCATTTCTGTGTCGAAGGTGACCCGCAACCCGATATCATAATCCCCTCCCATCCAGGCTTCGCGCCGGTAATGGATCAGGCTCGCGGGGCGCAGATTGTATTGCCAGAGCAACGCAGCGATTTCCTCGACCACAGCGCCATCTTCAGGGGCGTGCGGGGGAATTTCGCGCTCATAGCATAGCCGTGACGCCTCCCGGTATGGCAAAAGCGCGCGCCGTTTCTGCGTCACGCGATCCACACGCTGTTTGATTTCCACGAAGACGGGCGTCTCACCGGTCAGTGGCGCATCCGTCTCATAGCGCCGGATGCGCAGCTTGCGCCGCAATTTGATGCCGTCCAGCTTTTCCCAATAGCAACGGTAGTCGGGGCTGTCGAAGTACAGGCTGGCAAGCTCGTAGGCGCCGCATCCATTGCCGTTTTCGTCTGGCGTGAGATAGGCGCGCAGGTCTTGCCGGAAGCCTTCTGCCTGCCGTAGCGTGACCAGATACTTCAACTCAAAGCGATTGAAACTGCGGATGCTGTGACTAAGATGGGTCATGGTTTGCCCTTGTGAATACGCTTCAAAAGCTGTATTTCGATTACTTTCCTAATTCTAGGCTGCTAAGCTGTGAGTAATCTGAGAAGAAGCTGAGAATTTGCTGAGAATATTGCCGGCTTTACCCTGTTGTGGGGCCTTTCACAGCAATTTCTCAGGCTGACGGTATACTATGTTCTTGAGTGTAGCGCCTATCCAAAACGATGATGGCGATGCGACGTTATGTCGAGCCACAGTTAAAACCGCCTTCTGGAAGGTGTTTGTAGTTGTTCGTAGCGCATGAATAGTGGAGAGCGCAATGATTACGGTTCTTATTGTAGATGACGATCAACGCTTGCTGCGAATGTTGCAGCGCACGCTGACCTATGAAGGCTTCCACGCGGTGACCGCGACCAATGGTGAGGAGGCGCTGGCACAGGTTGATGCCTGCCATCCTGAGATTGTCATTCTCGACTGGATGATGCCTAAAATGGACGGCTTAGAGGTGATGGAGCGCTTGCGCGCGGAGCAGAACCAGGCCTTCATCCTGATGCTGACGGCTCGCGATGCGGTGGAAAACCGTGTCGAGGGTCTAGAGACCGGCGCTGACGACTATCTTACCAAACCTTTCGCCCCACCGGAACTGGTCGCCCGCATTCACGCGCTGCAGCGCCGTGTGGTAGCGCAGCCCGGACGACAACCGCTGCATTTTGGCTCTGGCTCCGCGACCCTGTCTCTCGATCCTGTGGCTCACACAGCCAATCTGGGTGATGTGCCGTTGACCCTCACCCCCACAGAGTTTGATCTGCTGGCTTTCTTCATGCTGCATCCACGCCAGGTGCTCGAACGCAGTCAGATTCTGAATGCGGTATGGGGTTATGATTTTGGCGGCGACGATAATGTGCTCGAGGTCTATGTGGGCTATCTCCGCAAGAAACTTGAAGCTGAAGGACATCCACGCCTGATTCATACGGTGCGTGGCGTGGGCTACGTTTTGCGAGAGGGCTAATGTCTATTCGGCTGCGGCTTACACTGCTCTATACCCTGATTCTCGCGCTGACGTTGTTGCTTTTTGGGGCAGCTCTGTACACGGTTCAAGCTCAGGGCACGCTGAATGCGCTGAAGGAAGATTTGAGCAGGAGCGGCGAGAATACGGTTCAGATGGTGTTGCGCTTTTACCGGGACGCTCCAATGGTACCCCCGGAGCCACCCCCTGGAGAAGACCACCGCCCGCCTCTGCAGGACCTTTCGACCGAACCTGCTTTTCAACAGCTCCGCGAGCGTGAAATAGTGCGGGTGCTCAACGCCGAAGGCGCCCTGATAGCAACGCCCTTTGCCGCAGCGAGTGAGGCTTTGCCGCTCAGCGCCGAAGGGTTGGAAGCCTTGCGCAACCAGGAAATCTGGTGGGAGAGCGCCTCTTGGGAGGAGACGCGCTTGCTGATTTACAATCGTCCTGTGATGGTGGCTGACGAGCTTATCTTCATAGTGCAGACGGCGCGCCCACTTACCGAACGCGAGGCTTCATTGCGGACCCTCAGCCGCACACTGCTGATTGCGGGCGTACTCACGACGGTGATTGCTTTTGGTATCGGTTGGGCGCTTGCCGGTGCTGCCTTGCGCCCCATTCATCGCATCACGCAGACAGCACAGGCTATCGGTCGCGAAAGCGATTTCTCCAGGCGCGTGGATTATGTAGGTCCGGATGATGAGATTGGGCGATTGGCGAAAACCTTCAACGCGATGCTGGTACGATTGGAGGAAGCTTACCGGACGGTGAGTGAGACACTGAACCTGCAACGCGACTTTGTCGCAGATGTCTCCCACGAACTGCGCACGCCTCTGACAACGATTCGGGGCAACCTGGCATTGCTGCGACGCACGCCACCGCTGCCTGAGGCAGAACGGGGGGAAATCCTGGCTGATGCAGAGGTCGAAAGCGAGCGCATGACGCGTTTGGTCAACAATCTGCTGTTGCTCGCGCGTGCCGACGCTGGTCCTAGCCTCAAGAAAGTGCCGGTCGCTGTCACACAGGTGATGGTGGAAGCCTGCCGGCAAGCGCGGCAGCTGGATCGCCAGCGGGAGATCGTGGAGCATATCTTCAAAGATGTGACCATTCTTGGGGATCGGGATGCGCTAAAGCAGATTGCCCTGATTTTGCTGGATAACGCGCTCAAGCACTCTCAGGGTCCCATCACGGTTGTCGTGAGGGTGGAAGACTCTTCGGCTTTGCTCGAGGTGCGGGATGTGGGTCCCGGCATTCCACCGGATTTGTTGCCGCATGTGTTCGACCGCTTTCATCGCGGGCAGGCTAACTCGAATACCCCCGGATTTGGCTTGGGTTTGCCTATTGCCAAGACGCTTGTGGAAGGTTGCAATGGCGCCATTGCGATAGAGAGCGTTCCGGGGCAGGGTAGTGTTGTGCGAGTTCGTTTCCCCCTTTGGGTAGAGCCGAGCGCTTAACCAGGCGCGCCAACCACGCCAGGATAAGCGTCTGTTTATACCGCAAAAAAAACTACAGTGGCAAAATCGGCTAGATTACTCAAAAACCCTCTGCGCCTTTCTCCACGAGCGTGATTTTTGCGGGCGCAGCCCGCAAAAATCACAAAA
>JAPKMR010000101.1 GCA_026645815.1 Anaerolineae bacterium
TCCTGACCTGGTCGGGCACGGGCTACGTGACCCTGTTCCAGCAGCTCTCTGACCTGGGCGCGTTGGAGGATATGACCGTAGCCACGGGTTACGGCGATAATGCCTCCTTCGCGGCGGTCTACGGCGCGGCGCTGGGGCAGATTGGTCTCAATGTCTACCATTACACCGTTCCCAATAACGCTATCAACGACTGGTTGGTCAAGCGGCACCTCGAAGAGTACCAGGAGCCACCCGACTTGTTCACCGCTGGTGGCATGGCTTCGGCGATTGCGTTGGCGACCGCGCTGGAAGCGACTGGTGGCGACGCTACTGGCGACGTTTTGATCGAGGCGCTGGAGGGGCTGAAGTTCCAGGGTCCTAAGGGCACGTACTACATCCGTCCCGAGGATCATGTCTGCGAGCAGCCAATGAACATTTTGAAACTGGTGAATCTGAATCCGGATTCGGATGGTGATGGCGTCAACGACTATAAGTTCTTCGAGACCGTCTACGTCTCCAAGTACGATGAGTTGGGTGTGCCCTGCACGCTAGCTGGCGATTATGCCGCCCGCTGTGGGGATCTGGTCACGCCGTAACTGGGTTGCGTTGTAACCGGGTTACAGCGTAACCCCTTTGCTTCATGGGGAGACGGACACTGTCCTGGTGCCCGTCTCCCACATCCTTATCTGTGCTGCGTCATGCGTACTGCGCGCTACCGAAAATCGTGTTTAGCACGCATTACGCATCACGCATCATGCTACATTTGATGGAGGTCAGACTTATGACCGGTGATATGCCTGAACGTGAAGTGATTCTTGAGGCGCGCAATCTCCGTAAGGAATTCGGCGGGTTGGTCGCGGTAGAAGATGTCAGCGGCAAGATTTACGCGCATACACTGCATTCTATTATTGGTCCTAACGGCGCTGGCAAGACGACTCTGTTCAACCTGCTCAGTGGGACTATGCCGCCCACGCGCGGGCAAATCTTTTTCAAGGGTAAGGATATTACTCACCAACCGCCCTACCGGATGGTGCATCAGGGTTTGGGACGCTCGTTTCAGATTACCAATATCTTTCCTAACCTGACCGTTCTGGAGAACATTCGTCTGGCGGCACAGGCAATGGGGCACGATAGTTTCAAGCTCTTTCAACATGCCTCACGTTTCCAGCGTTACGAGGATCGGGCGCGTGAGGTGATCGAGGTGGTGGGTTTGCAGGGGCTGGAGCCAGTATTGGCGCGGAACCTGGCACATGGGCAGAAACGCAAACTGGAATTGGGCATTATGTTTGCCAGCGATCCCGAAATTCTGTTGCTCGATGAGCCAACGGCAGGCATGTCCTCCGAACAGGTTCCGGAGCTCCTGGAAATTCTACAGCGCATTATGACCCGGGGTGATAAGACAATCGTGTTGGTGGAGCACCGGATGGATATGGTGATGAGCATCTCCGATTTCATCACCGTGATGCACTTGGGGCAAATCCTTGCCGAGGGAACACCTCAGGAGATTGCCGCAAATCCCTTGGTGCAAAAGGCTTACCTTGGTGCCCTGTATGGCGATTTGGGCGCAGCATGAGCCGGAATAAGGTGTAGGGAGTAGAAAGCATGAGATCAGGGAGCGACGTTTTCGAAAACGTTGGCTGATGCCCTACAAAGGAGTCCTCTATGGTTGAACAAGACTTCATTCTCGAAGTAGATGCCATTCAAACCTTCATCGGACAGTTCCACATTCTGGAAGGGGTTACGGTGCAGGTGCGGCGCAATAGCATCACGGTATTACTGGGGCGGAACGGCGCTGGCAAGACCACGACGCTCAAATCTATTCTGGGGCTTACGCCGCCACGCACAGGACGTGTGCTCTTTGATGGACGGGAGTTGCAGGGCAAACGCGCCTATGATATCGCTGCGATGGGAATCGGCTTCGTTCCGGAGCATCGAGCTATCTTCCGTAACCTCAGCGTGGCGGAAAACCTGCGCATTGCGGAGCGCAAAAAGGGCGATCTTGAGCGCAAAGCGGAGTTCATCTTTGGGCTTTTTCCCGATCTCGAGCGACTATACAAGCTGCCGGGAAACCACCTCTCTGGTGGGCAGCAGCAGATGTTGGCGGTTGCGCGCGCGCTGGTTGCCGATAACAAGCTGTTGTTGATTGACGAGCCAAGCGAGGGCCTGGCGCCGATTTTGATCGAGCAGATGATGGAAGCCATTCGTGAGCTCAGCGCCACCACCACCGTACTCTTGGTGGAGCAGAATTTCCTCATGGCAAGCCGTCTGGCGCAGTATTACTACATTATTGACGACGGCAAGAGTGTGCACCAGGGAGAGATGGCAGACCTGATCCACGATGAGGCGCTGATTCACCAGTATCTCGGCGCTTCGGTGCGGGTTGAGGCGGGCGCTTCCGGTGGACGTGGAGGTGGCAAATGAAGATCAAAGCATTCTGGCGTGATAACAATACCCTGCTCAGCGTGGCGCTCATTCTGTTGGCGCTCAGCATTTTCGGATTATTCTCGATGGGTCTGGAGCCTTTCGTTCGCACGACACTCTCGGGTTTCACGCTCAGCGCCCTGTATTTCATGGTGGCAGCTGGATTGACCCTGGTCTTTGGTTTGATGGATGTACTCAACTTCTCCCAGGGTTCGATGTTGATGATTGGTGCGTATGCAGGTTGGCAGTTTTATACCAACCCCACTTTCCTTTTTGGATTGGCGCCGCTCGTTTTCGCCCTGATGGCGGGGTTGATGATGATGGCGGTGCTTCACCCCCTGGCAGCTAGATGGCGCATTCCTGAGCAATGGCAATCCCGTCTGCGAGCGGCACTCATCGTGGTCGCAGTGGTCATTGGCGTTCTGGCGGTTGCGGGTGTGGATTTCCGCGGGCTTGCTTCTACTGCGATGGTGGCGACCATGGTCGCGGGGAATCCGCTGGCAGAGGCGACGCCGCAGGAACCTCTTGCAAGCTTCTGGATTCGCCCGCTGTTATTGTTCCTTTCTGGTGCATTGATTGCGCTGGCGCAGGCGCGTCCCGGTGATTCGACGGTCGTGGTTTACAAAGACCAAAGCCGGCGCAGTGGGATGCTCGTTGGCGGATTGCTGGTGTTGGTGATAGTTGCCACGCTGGTGCGCGAGTCCGGTCCCCTGGCAGTGCTCACGATCAACGGCAATCTGCGCTTTGTGCTAGCGTTGATTGTGGGCACGTTGGTGGGGGCGGGCGTGGGTGCAGTGATTGAGACCACGCTTATCAGCCCGCTGTATGTGCGACCGTTGTATCAGGTGATTATCACCATGGGGCTGGCTTTCGTGATTTCAGAGCTTATTCAACTGTTGTGGGACCCTCTGCCCTATGCTATGAGCCGCCCCCCAGCATTCTCTCAACCTGGCAAGGCTGAAAACATCTGGGCGTTCTTCCGAGGTGGGAATACCACGGTGGATATTCTTGGAGTGACCTTCCCCAGCTACCGGCTTTTCATTATTGCTCTGGGAGTGCTCATGTTTGTGGGCTTGACCCTTGTCCTCAAATACACCCGTTTGGGGATGATCATCCGCGCAGGGGTGCAGGATCGGGAGATGGTGGAGGCTCTGGGTATCAATGTGAAACGCGTCTTTACCCTGGTCTTTGCCTTGGGAACGGGACTGGCAGCCTTAGGGGGCATTGGCGCCGCGCCGTTTGTCCCGGTAGAACCGGTCATGGGCGACCGGTATCTCATGCAGGGTTTCATCACTGTGGTCATCGGTGGTATGGGCAGTACCACAGGTGCGGCGGTGGGGGCGTTGTTGTTGGGACTGGCGCGGGCGTTCGGCGATTATCTGGCGCTCAAGTTTAGCCTTAGCCCTGCAATCTCAGAAGCTTCGACGGTCATCATTATGGCGATTGTGTTGCTTGCGCGCCCTGCGGGGTTGCTCGGCAGGAGGGAGTGACGTATGAGCGAGAAAGCGGAAAAGCGAGTGAACGGAACGATGGGTGCTCCGCTGGGCTGGATCAAGCGACATTGGGGCGAATTGGCGGTGGTTATGGGGCTGATTCTGTTTCCCTACATCTCTGGTCTGTTGAGCGGCACCTCGGTCAGTCAGGGCGCCACCAAATTCTGGCAAGGGCAGTTGATTGTCATGTTTATCATGGCAGTCTATGCGATGAGCTATGATTTGCTGCTGGGGTATACGGGCATCTTGTCCTTTGGTCATGCAGCGTTTTTTGGCGGCGGGGCATACGCCATGGCATTGTTTCTCACCCATGTTGCGCCAAAGGTCACGGATAGCTATCGTATCATGGTTGGCGGTATCAATATCGCAGATTTGTTGATGTTGCTGGTGGGTTTTTTGCTGGCGGTGCTTGTCGCGGTGCTGCTGGGCTTGTTGTTTAGCGCGGTTTCCTCGCGCGTCAAGGGCGCCTACTTTGCCATGATTACTCTGGCGATGGGGCAGGCGATACACATCCTTTCTAAGGCGACCGACTTTGTCGAATGGACCGGCGCCGATGAAGGCTTACATGGTGTGCCGGTTCCAATCTGGCTCAACCCCACCCAGTTCCGGCTCCGTTTTTACTTTGTAGCACTGGCGTTTATGCTTATCATGTACCTGGTTACTCGCCGTATCGTCAATTCTCCGACCGGGAGGGTCTTTGTGGCGATTCGCGAGAACGAGAGCCGGGTGCGGATGATTGGATATAATCCGGCTGTCTACCGTTCGATTGCCTTTGTTACGGCTGCTGTTATTGCCGGTTTGGCCGGTGGATTGTATGCACTGTGGACGATGAGCGCGACCCCGTCTATGACCTCTTCCGCGTTGACCATCAACGCGCTGATTATGGGAATTCTTGGTGGTATTGGTACTCTTATCGGTCCTATGCTGGGGGCGGTGTTGAGGGAATTCCTGGGACACTTTTTCTATCAATGGTTTGGTGCGCGTTGGCCTCTCGTCTTCGGCGTACTCTTCATCTTGTTGGTGCTTTTCCTGCCGTATGGTATCGTTGGAACCTGGCGCCTGCGACGGCTTGAACTGCGCCAGGGGTGGCAGCGCTTTTTACGTCTGCTCAAGCCTGAAAAGGAGTAAGGAGCGCTCGAAGCGAGTTGTTGCTGGGGCGTGGGCACATGGTGTGGTTTTTTGCCATGTGCCCTTTTCTTTTTATCAGCCGCTGGTATAGTGGGTTTGTAATGGACTACCGATTTGCTGTTGAGCGACCGGATTATTCCCATCTTGCGAGCGGGCATGTGTTTTATAGCTTGCCTGGGCACCCGGCTTTCCCGGTGCGACTTGCGAGCGAGATTTTCCAGCGCTGCCTGGATTGGCGGCGGCGAGCGGGGAAGATGGCGCCATGCACGTTATTTGACCCCTGTTGCGGCGCAGGTTATAGCTTGAGTGTCGTTGCCTTTCTGCATCGGGAGGCCTTGCAAGAGGTGATTGGTGCCGATGTGGATCCCGTGGCAGTGGAGTGCGCCCAGCGCAACCTCTCGTTGTTGGCGCTTGAGGGTCTGGAGCGGCGGCGCGTGGAATTGGAGACGCTGTTGGCGCACTTTGGAAAAACTTCGCACCGGGAGGCCCTGCATAGCGCCGCGTTGCTTCGGGAGCAGCTGCTTGCACCGCCATGCCTGCCGCCGCTTGCCGCGTGGGCGTTCCAGGCGGATGCAACCCGTGGCGAGGCATTGTGCGAGAACCTGGCGGGGCGCACTGTGGATGTGGTTTTCTCAGATGTTCCCTACGGGCAGCGCTCGCATTGGGAGGGTGATGCCTCATCCACCCCGTTGCACGCTATGCTCGACGCTCTGCTCAACATTCTCGCTCCTGCAGGCCTGGTAGCCATCGCTGCCGACAAGAGCGTCAAACTCGCTCATCCCCGTTACCGCAGGTTGGAGCAATTTCAGGTGGGCAAACGGCGGATCGCCATCTTTCAGGCACTCTAGGTGCTGCGACTCTCTCTGCTGGCGCCACAAGCAGTGCTGCCAATAGTGTTGGGGCGTTGGTAGTAGTTCCGCGGGCTTCTGCGCCTTCTGTTGGGTGTTCTTTTTTCTGCGACATTGTACCCAGGTACAGGCTAAAATTCGTTCATCCGCCTGATGACAGAAAAGCGAAGCCGGGTTACAATCAGAGTAATCTAGAGCGGGGAGACGTTTATGGCTAATCTAAATCGTCGGGTAAACCTGCGGGTGTCTCATAAACTGGCGTTGGTGTACAGCCTGGTGGGGCTGCTCACCTTATTGATAGCTCTTTGGCGCCCCTGGGTTGCGGTATTGTTCTGTCTACTGCTAAGTGCGGCGCTAGGTTGGTTTGGGTCTCGGCGTTTGCGGCGTGCCCTTGAAATCACCGAAGCCTGGTTGCGGGGGCATCTGGGGCTGCGCATTGCTGATTCCGTATCTGATGACTTCGGCTTGCTCACTGCGCAGCTAGATGTGCTGGCGGCACATCTCAAAGAAGATGAGGAAGACCTGGAAGTGCTGCGCGAACACAACGCACGCTTGACGGATCAAGTGCGCGCACTAGCGGTGGTCGAGGAGCGGAATCGGCTGGCGCGCGAATTACACGATAGCGTCAAGCAGCATTTGTTCAGTTTGACGATGACGGCAAGTGCCATTCGCGCTCGTTGTGGAGGTATGCGGGCATTGCCGGAAGATCTGGCGGAGATGCTCGATGAGATTGAGCGTGCTGCCCAGGCGGCGCAGCGGGAAACAACGCGCCTGATCGAGGACTTACGCCCAGGCTCTGTTGGTGAGTTGGGGTTGATCCGTGCTCTGAATGATTTCAGCCTGTTGTTTGGTGCACAGGAGCACCTGTTGATTTACCTCGATGTGGAAGGATCGGATCAAGGATTACCATCACTGGTGGCAGAGGCGCTCTACCGTGTTGTGCAGGAGGCGCTGCACAATGTGGTTCGTCACGCGCGCGCCACCCGGGTGGATATCATCCTGCATTGCTTGCCCGCTTCAGTTTCGTTGCGGATAATTGATAACGGTGTTGGTTTTGATATGAGCACTCCCCACACGGGTCTGGGTTTTGCCAGTATGACCGAGCGCCTGATGGGCGTGGGCGGTCGGTTGATTGTCGAGAGTGATCAGGGGCGTGGTACTACCGTCAGTGCTGAAGTGAATCTGCCGGACCGGCGTAATGCGTTGGTGGCGGGTGTCGGAGCACCACAATATCATCCCGATGTGAGCCCTGAGAATTGGGCGTGGCTGGGACAGCGGCTTGTCATTCCGGTAGGGCAAATCTGGCCCTGGCTTCCCGCTGACCAGCGCAATCTGCGGCGTCCTTTGGCCGACCCGATTGATGGGCCGTTTATCGCTCACAGGGATCGCCAGCTATTGGGATTGCGTCAGGTCTGGAAGTTGCGATCCGCGGGTTCAGGTATATCCCTGGTCGAAATCTGTAACACCGCTAATGGCTATGGATGGGAGTTGGAGGGGGCTTCGTGGGAGTTGCGGCGAGTACGCGGACAGCAAGGTCGGGCAATTTTGACCTTCAAACGCCAGGCAGTTGCCGCCCTGCAATATCAGGGACGACAAATCCGGACCTGGACTGAAATCCATTTCGATGATCATGGCTATAGCCTGGTTCCGGGGCGGGACAATCTGAATACGTTAGTGCTCTACGATGAGGGGGGGAGCACTATGGCGGATTTGAAATGGTCAGGTCAGAACCTTTCTGTAGCGGTGCAACAGGCGATTCCATTGCCTCTGCTCGCCGTGATTGCGGCACGGGCTTTGGACGAACGTCTGGCATTGGCATCTTTGGAGGCCGATCGGGATTCCCAACCTTGACTATTGGCGAAAGTGGGATTATGTTGGTTTTGATAGTTCTGGCATTGTGTGAAGTTCTACGTCATCGGTAATCGTGTTATTCATTGTCGAAGAAAGGAGCGATATGAGAACAATTGTTGGTTTTATCTACACTCTTAAGCCGTATGAGCGCGGCATTCAGGAATTTCTGGGAAAGTATTCGCGTTTTGTGTTGCCCGGCTTTGGCTTCCAGATTCCCATCTTTCAGATGATTCGAATCCGGGATATTCGCGAGCACACCATGGATATTCCCGCGCAGCCCGTCATCACCAAGGACAACGTCGAGATTCGGGTGGATGGAGTGATGTGGGTGCGCCCGAAGGCGGATGAGGAATCCATCAAGCGTACGTTCTACAACATTGATAACTGGAAGCGTGCAATTATACAGCTCGCCATGACCAACCTGCGTCAGGAATTTGGCGACCTCACGCTGGATGAAAGTCTGGTGGCGCGGGAAAAGATCGCGAATAACCTGCAATCGGTGCTCAATAAATTTGCCGACGATTGGGGATTAATTGTCAGCAAGGTGGAGATCATGTTGATTGATCCGCCAGAAGACATTAAAATTGCCATGCATAAGCAGAAGACAGCCGAGCAGGAACGGCGTTCCATGCGCCTGCTGGCGACCGGTGAGTATGAGGCTGCAGAACAGCAGAAGCTGGCGACGATTCAGCGTGCGGAAGGTGAACGCGAGGCGGCAATCCGTAAGGCTGAGGGTGAACGCGAGGCCTCCATCAAGATTGCTGAAGGCCGCGCTGAAGCCATTCAATTGGTCAATGAAGCGGCGGAGAAATACTTCCAGGGCAATGCGCAGCTGCTGCGCCAGCTGGAAATGACGGAGACCGCGTTGCGCGATAATGCCAAGGTGGTCATCACGCAAGAAGGTATCAGCCCGACTCTGTTGCTGGGCGAGTTGCCTTTGAATGTGAAACCGCAGCGATAAACCGTTTATCCGGTCTGTGATAAGCGTGTTATCTCTGGGCGCGCCTTCGAATCGCCTGGCGCGCCCAGAGATTCTGACAACTGGCTCTTTACCTTTGCGTGCCGGTTGTATGAGAGGTGGGTATGGCTGAGATGGGCGGCCCTATGTATGATTATGGTGCTGAAGAGCAAGCGCCCCGGCAACATTCTGGGCGGGCTTTAGGCGGCTTTGTCATTGGCTTGCTACTGGGTTTAGGGGTGGGTTTTTGGGTTGGACGTGGTCCAGATCTTAATCTGGATACCGCAACCCCGAATCTGGAAATGGTGCTGGCTGTAGTTATTCCCCTGGTAATTCTCGTTTTGGTGATGACGCGCCTCCGCGAGCGTACTGTACGTGAACCATTGCCCTCCTCACAGGTACGCAGCATCATGTTGGTGCTGGTGGGCTTGATTTTTGCAATTGGCATGACATTGGCGTTATTCTTTGCTATGGCAAGGTAGAAAAGAGATGGCAGTATTCTCAGCAGTGTCTTCTTCAGCATCCGGGCTAGCGGCAGATGCAGAACCTATCACCGTTTTCATTGTAGATGATCACGATGTGGTCCGCAAGGGCCTGCGCTTTTATCTGAATGCTCAGCCCGATATTGTCATTTCTGGCGAAGCCGGCGATACGCTCAGCGCTATCAACGGCGTGGCGCAGCAGGTGCCCGATGTGGTGTTGATGGATCTGGTGTTGCCGTTACAACCGGGGCGTGAGCCTTCGGAGCAGGGTGGCGTGCAGGCAACGCGCCGCATCCGCGAGATTAGCCCCCATACCCAGGTGGTGGTGCTGACCAGCTATGTGCAGGATGAACTGATTTTTGCCGCGATCAAGGCGGGGGCGCTATCCTACTTGCTTAAGGATGCGGACGCGGAGGCGGTTTTGCGTGCTATCCGTGCGGCGGCAGTAGGTGAGGCTACACTGCATCCTCGCATTGCTCGCCGGTTGATGGCTGAAGTATCTGCTCCTTCGCAGACGCGTGATCCGGCAGCCGATCTCACGCCACGAGAATTGGAAGTGCTGCAACTGATCGCACAGGGCAAATCCAACGCTGAGATTGCAGAGACACTGGTGGTGACGGAGCGTACGGTCAAAGCGCACGTCAGCAACCTATTGAGCAAGCTGCATCTCTCGGATCGAACTCAGGCAGCGATTTATGCCTGGCGCGAGGGACTGATTGATGAAGGCGGCAAGATAGCCGACTGAATCAGTGGCAAATAGATCGTCACTGTAGAACCGGTATTGACCTTGCTTTCGATGGTCGTCCAGCCTCCGTGAAGTTCTACGATCTCTTTGACAATTGCTAGCCCCAATCCCGTTCCGGATTTCTGCATTACTTGCGGAATTCTACCCCGGAAAAACCGCTCAAATACATAAGGTAGCTCATCCTCTGGAATACCGATGCCGGTATCCTGTATTCTTACCGCAGCCCATGCACGATGCTCAATCTCGGCGGTATCAATAGATAGGGTGATTTCCCCATCACCCGGCGTGTATTGAATGCCATTTTCTACCAGGTTATTGAGCACTTCCACCAGGTGTTTGGCGTCTGCCATTACTTTGATGGCTTGAACGGACGGTAGCAGGCGCAGGCGCACGCCGGCTTCGCGTGCCATGGCCTGGTGATTACCTATGATGAGCTCTACCAGATCCTGTAAGCGTGTGGATTCGAGGCGGAGCTCCACTCTTCCGGCGTCTATGTGCGCCAGTTGGAGGATCTTTTCCACGAGATGCGCCAGGTGCTCTACGCTTTGTGATAACATCTGCATGTAGAGGGGAGCTTTTTGCGGCTGTTTGGTGATGAGCTCGGTGTAGAGTTTGATGGTGGTGATTGGGGTGCGAAGCTCATGCGAGACATTTGCAACGAAGCTGGACTTCATGCGTTCCAGGGCTTTGAGCTGACTGATGTCGTGGATGGTGACGACGACCGACGAATGGTGACCGACATTCGGTCGGTCACCCGAATGTCGGTCACCAGAAGGTTGTTGCGGCTTAGGTTGGGAGATGGGAGCTGCATTAAGCTGCAAATCCATACCGGGAAGCTCCAGGAGGATTTGAGGGTGGTCATTGGGGAACTCGGACAACTCTTGGATGCTTGTTCGCAGTCTGTTGGCATCCTCGGGGGCGAGTGTACGGGTGAGCCAATCCTGTGCTATTGGGTTGGCTTGAAGAATCTGCCCTTGCACGTCCGCCACGATGATCCCATCGGAGGTGCTGTTCAGGATCGCATCGAGCCGTGCCAGCTGTGCCTGGATTTGTGCCGTGCGCTCTTGTACCCGCCGCTCAAGTTCACTGGCGTAATCCTGTAGCTCCCGATAGAGGCGGGCGTTTTCGATGGCGCTGGCAGCATGGTGCGCGAAGAGCGCCAGTCGTCGCGCATCATCAGGACCAAACCTGCCTGGCTCTCCGGCGTCCACATTGAGGAATCCCAGGGTTTTGTCTCCCATACGGATGGGTGCGCCTACATAGGAGCCTAGCCAACGGGGTTCGGCGCTCTGTGGCACGATCCATGAGGGGTCCTCATACGTGTTAGGAATCACTAAGGGCTGCCCGGTTTGGATCATCCGCCTCAAGGTCCCGGTCTGGGAAAGGTTCATGGGGGACTGTGCCCTGGCGCTTGAGGAGCGGGGATGTTCATAGCCCCGGAAGCGCACTGCACGTGCATAATCTCCCTCAATCAGCATCACGTTACATGCGTCACCGCTGACGATACGCTCAACCTGCTCCAGAATGCGGTCTAGCACTTCATTGAGATCCAGTGTGGCTGTGACCGCTGCTGCTGCCTGCGCCAGCGCTTCAGCCAGTTCGCGTTGCTCGCGTTCGGCTTCAAAGAGCTGGCTATTCGCCACGGCGATGGCAGCTTGCGCGGCGAAGGCTTCTGCCAGGCGCGCATGTTCCTGTGTATAAAAGCCCGGTTCATGTTTGTCGAGCGCGATCATGCCGATAGGTTCGTTGCCAATCAGGAGCGGCGCGCCCAACCAGGAATGGATGTCGGCTTGAGCATGCGGGTTGTTCAGGAACTCGCTATAGACGGTCGGTGCATCTTGAACGATGTGGGTGGAGCACCGGCGCATGACCTCGCAGTTGGGATTATTATCCGCCGTCAGGTCGAAAGTCACTCCCAAGAGGTCTTCCAGATTGGGGAAGCCGTGTCCACCAATGATTTCCAGAAATTGTCCTCTGAGTAGTTGCACAGAGGCGCTATCATAGGGGACGACTTTGCGTAGTTGGATGAGAATCTGTTCGATAACTCGGCTACGGTCAACGGTTGTGATCATCGAAAGGGCTGCCGTGCGCAGGGTTTCGGCTTCTTGTCTTCGTTGCTGTTCTGCCGAAAAGAGCCGGGCATTCTCTACCGTAACTCCCACCTGATCTGCGAGCACCTCGAGAATGAACAGGTCGTCTTCCCCAAAAGCGTTGAATGAGGCGCTCTGAACATCCAGGACGCCGATGGTCTGCCCTTTGATTTTTACCGGCACGGCAATTTCGGAGCGGGTTTCGGTCAATTCTCGAAGCTGCCAGTAGCGGGGATCCCGGGTAACATCGTTGACGAGTAGCGGTTGTCCGTGAGCTGCGACCCAACCACAGATTCCCTGGACGCCGATTTCCAATTCGATGGTGCGTGAGGCTTCCATTTGGAATCCAGATTTTGCCTTTAGGCTAAGTTTAGTTTTGGCATCATCTACTAACAGGATAACCACGTAGGCGTATTTGAAGGTTGAGCGGATGAGCTCGACGATTTGCTTCAACAGTGGTTCTGGCTCCAGCAGTGAACTAACCTGTTGGCTTACCTGCCACACCAGCAGCAGTTGCTTGGCGCGGCGTTCCAGGTCTTCCTGTACCCGGGTGCGTTCTTTGATTTCCAATTGAGCACGTTGAAACAATCTGGCATTCTGAATGGCGATTGCGGCTTGATCTGCCAGTGCCTTCAGGTATTCCAGGTCAACATTTCGGAAGGCGCCCACCTGTGGGCTTTGCAGGTCAAGATGTGCCAGAACGGTAGTTCCGTGAATTATGGGTAGGACGAGCTCCGCACGGGTGGAGGGTACGAATTCCCAATAGCGTGGGTCTTCGCGCACGTCGTCCACGACGACGATGCACTGGTGTTCGTAGGCGTAGCCAATCAGACCTTTTCCAAGGACCAGCGGCGTTCTTTGTGCAAAGGTGACCTCTTCCGGAGTGAAACCCAGAAGTTGGCTGATGTATTGTAGGCCTTCGGCCTTATTTACGACAAGGACCGCGCCGTGCGTAGCGCCAGTGATGAGCATGGCTTCTCTTGCCATCAGTTCAAAGATGGTATCAATTTCGAAAGTGGCATTGATGGTGCGGCCTAGTCTGTACAGCGAGATGAGGCGAGCATGTTGGGCTTCCAGGTCCTGTTGCGCTTGTTGCATCTCCGCCGTGGGGCTGGTGAACTGGTCGCTGGCAGGGGCTTGCTGCTGGCGCGCCTGAGAGTCATATCCGGAGAGCATTTCAGATAACAGACCAGGCATCCCCGAGGCTACCTTTTGTAGCGGTGTGTCTGGGGCTTGCTGCGCCTGCTGGTAGAGCGCAGCCTCGTAGAGTGTGGCAATATCCTGGAGCGAATCGCCTGCTGCAGCCATTGTCTGCCCGAGCTCAGCGGCGGTCTTTGGGGCGCAGCGCTGTGTCTTCTCGGTATAACATTGCACCAGCTGCTCCCATAGATCCAAACGTGTCACCGTCATTTCTGCCTCTCTTCTGCTGCATTACAGGTGTATCGCAACGCTGGTATTATAGCCTGAATTGCAACCAACTAAAAGTCAGAGGAGGGCCGTTTCATCCTGGGAACAAAATTGATTGTTGGCGGCGAGGCAAAGCCTCGCCGCCAACAATCCCCCAGAGAGAAGGTGTTTGCGTGGGGTGCATTTCACTTCTGGGGAAAATAGAAGATAATAGTCTAAGAAAAAGATCCTGGAGGTGAACCATGACTG
>JAPKMR010000102.1 GCA_026645815.1 Anaerolineae bacterium
CTGCCTACTCTCAGACGTCCCTACGGGACGAGCATTGCGCAACTTGCCAGATGTTCAGGATCAAACTGACCATTACAGTTTTCCGTGTGTTCCGTGGTTTCGTATCTCTGGTCCGTAGGAATCTGCTCTATTCCACCTCTACCACACGCCCCATAAACAGCACCGCCCCACTCTGCACATCCCGAACCAAATACAAAAACGGGCGATCCACCGTCAGCTCCACCCCTGCCATTGGCATCCCCTTCAACTGCATCACCACCGCCGTCGCCGCTGCCGCCTCCGTGCCCGCCTCATCCACGCGCACAAAAGCCTTGTGGAAGACCGCGCCGATGTACAAATCCGCGACGCCCGTCATCCCCGAGAAATCCGCGGCGACCGGATCGAAAGCCTCGGTCATCCCTAGCTGCTGCAGCGTCTCCGCCAGCTTGAAGCTCGCCTCCACCTCGAATGCGGGCAGCATCAGCGTCACAGACTGCGCCTCCAGCCCCGCGATGAGCTCCTGCAAGCGCGCCCCGGTCAGCTCCGCCTCGAAAGCCTCGAAGTCCTCCGGCACGAGCAGCACCATGCTCGCCTTCCCGCCCTGATACGGCAGCTCGACCGCCTGATAGCCCGCGCCCTCAGCGTAACCCACCCTGTTTGAGCTGGACCAGCGCATCATCGGCGCCATCTGCACCGCGCCGGAAAGCGCCGTGAACTCGCCCTCTGCGGTGAGGTCCTCCTCGAAGGGATACATCCACCCCGCGTTGAAATAAATCGCGTTCGCCAACACCAACCGCGTCAGCGCATCCACCCCACCCTCTGGGATAAGGTCCCGAATGCGCTGCTCCGTCTGCGCCTCCACCCAGGCATTGATCGCCTGCCGCGCCGCCTCCGCTGCCGTCTTGAAGCTCACCAGATTCAGCCCCGCACCATAATTCTGCGCCAGCGTATCCAGGAATTCCGGCAGGAAGCTATGCTCCTGCTCCGCCCACAGCGAATTCGCCACGTGCAGCTCGAAGAGCTCCCGGGTATCCCCTGGCGCCGCAGCGGATTGCGCCGCCAGCATCAAATCCAGCGCATTGAAAGCCCGGTGCAGCGCCGCATCCTCCAGCGTAAAGTGCAGCACCTGCGCCATCTGCTCCGCCGTCGCCCCGCGCGCGCCCGCATACGTCATCGCCAGCGCCACAGAAATGCTGTACGGCGAGAAAAACACATTCCCATCCCGCTCGCGCAAGCGCTGGTACAGGTCCAGCGCGAAAGCCGTGTTGCCCGCCACCAGCACCTCCAGCTCCGCATCCGTGACCTGTGGCGCCGCCTCGCGGGGCAGCTCCGATTGCGCCACCTGCGCCTCGGCGGGCTTAGGGGCTATGCCGGTACAGCTCGTGATAAGCAGAGATAGAATCAGCAATGCCAACATCGGTTTCATAACAAACCTCCTTCAGAAATACCCGCAAAACACACGGGAAGCGATCAGAACTTCAGCCCTTTAGACTACAGACGCAGTTTTCGGCAGCAAGGTTCCGCCCCGCGTTGAATTTCCGGCAAAGGCGCTGAGGGGGTATAGGACGAATTGTTGGGAAGCTCAAAGATCGGCTTGGTGAAACAATGCGTTTAGACAAGTGAACGCGCCACAGAGATACAGAGGTGGTTTTTTTCTAGAGCGGCAATAGTGGCTAGACTAACGAGCATGTGGGCGATGCAAGAACACAAAGAGGTATCTTTTTTTGTGATTTTTGCGGGCGCAGCCCGCAAAAATCACGCTCGTGGAGAAAGGCGCAGAGGGTTTTTTGAGTGATCTAGCCGATTTTGCCACTGTGGAAAAAAGGCATTGGTGAGACCATGCGTTTAGGCAAGTGGACGCGCCAAAGCGATGCATAGGGTGGTTTTTGTGATTTTCGTGGTGAGGCTTCGCCCGTCTACGAAAATCACGCTTGCAGAAAGAAGCGCCAAGTACGGCGGCGCAGAGAGAGGTGGTTTTTATGTTTTTGGAGGCGGCGCTGGGTGCGGCGGGATTGACAGAATGGCTAAACGCGAGTACGCTATGCGTAAGGATCATCCTGCGCTAAAGCACAGACTTGCCCGTGCAGAAAGAGAGGTTGTGCGATGACCACGAACATTTGCCCGTATTGCGCTACTGAAAATCGCCCTGGGGCACGGCATTGTCGCCAATGTGGGCGCCCTCTGGTGCAAGAGACGCCCGCGCCGCAACCACCAGCAGATGCCGTGTGCCCTTCCTGCCATGCGCCTCTGAGTCCCGGCGCGCGCTTCTGCCCACGCTGCGGCGCAGCGTGCTGCGGCGCAGCAATAGGAGGAGCAGCACAACCCACCGTGCCTGCCCAACACCCCCCTGCGGAAATCCCTGCCCCGCCAGCATTTCACACACCACCCATGGCGCCGAAGCCAGCGCCGCCCCCCAAGAAGGGTTTTCCCATTCTGCCTGTCGCGATCATCGGCGGGCTGGTGTTGCTGTGTGTGTGCGCCGGTGGGGTGATTGCCGTAACGCAGCTGTGGGATAAAATGCCTTGGGCAGCCCAACCCACCGATACGGTGGTGTTGACCGAGGCGCCCATCGTCACCACCGAAGCGCCCCCCGCCACCGCAGAACCGCAGCCAACGGATACGCCCACTAGCGAAGCCGTGCAGCGCAGCGAACGCTGGGCTTTCCGCGAACACGGCGGCGCATCCCCCGGACTGCTGATGACCCAACCAGGTTGTTCCACGTGCGACGTGCGAGCAGAGGTCTTTCGACCCGTCCTCTACACTATCGAACTTGGCGGTGACCGCCTGTATTATTGGGATGAATTACTTGAGAGTGTGTTTTACGTTACCCCGGATGGTGGAATCCACCAAATTCCATCCCCACCGGGCACGATGGCGGATTTCGCCATCGCTCCCGATGCCAGCGCGATTGCCTGGGGCATATTCGACAGCGATGATAGCGGCGTCACGGCGCGGGTAGTGCTAACAAATGGTGAAGGCGAGGAGGTGCGCGTGCTCACCGAAGAACGCTACACGCATGATGAAGGTGCGCGCAACTTGATTCCCTTTGCCTGGAGCCCGGATTTGAACACGCTCTACGTTGCCCAGCGCTATTGGGGCATTGGCGGCTATATTCTCTTCGATATTCTGCCCCAACCCATGACCCTGGATGTGGCAACAGGGGCGATGCAGTCTCTGAATGCGACCGATTGCAGTCTGGTGGCGCTTGCACCGGATGGCAAGACTCTGGCCTATCTGGTCGAAGCAGATGACCATCAAGATCTGATCCTGCGCGACCTGCGCAGCAGCAACGAGCAGCGCATCGCGGGGACGCCGGGGCATTATCAAGCCGGCGACCTGCTCTTTGCACCTGATAGCCGCTATCTGGCGTATGCCGAGGCGCTGGGCAACCCCGAAAGCGAGGCTTTCTCCCTCCGCCGGGTGGAGGTATCCAGCGGCGCCGTCGAGACCCTCATTACCGATGAAAGGACAGATACTTTTAACGTCGCCGGGTGGGTCGGTAACGAGACCGGCGGTTTCGATATTGTCGTTGTTGGCTCAAAGGGCAGTGAACGCATCAGCAGCAGTGGGCGGGAGCTGATTTCGGAGTATAGCTTTGTGGGCAGCTGGATTGAGGAGCCGTGAGCAAGACGCCGCTCCCTCCCATTGAAGCAGCGGGACCGGATTGGGAAGGCGCGCGGGCATATGTGCTCGGGCGTTTGGCAAGCGAATTACCTGCCGACCTGCACTATCACGGCTTGCACCATACCCAAGACGATGTGCTCCCTGCTGCCGAGAGATTGGCAGTGCGGGCGGGACTCGATGCGGAGAAGACGCTCCTGCTAAACACAGCCGCCCTCTATCACGATGCCGGCTTTCTATTTCGTTATGCGGATAATGAGGTCTTGGCATCCGCGCTCGCGGAGCAGACCCTTCCACAATTTGGCTACAGACCGGAGCAAATTCAAGTCATCCAAGCTCTGATTGAGGCAACGCACATGCCGCAGTACCCCGTAGGGATGCTCCAGGAGCTTTTGTGCGACGCCGATCTGGATTCTCTGGGGCGTGAGGATTTTCTGGAGACCAGCCACAGTTTACGCCGGGAAATCGAGGCGCGCGGCACATTTATCCCGCTGCAAGAGTGGTATTCCCGGCAGCTGGAGTTTATCAGCACCCACCGCTACTTTAGCGCAGCCGCGCGCGCCCTGCGAGACGCGGGAAAAGAGCGCAATATCGCCATCCTACAGCGCCGCCTGGAAGAATTCTAGAAGAAGAACTCGACCCAAGGCAGTTTTTAGCAGCGGGTGAGGGCGTCTGCGCTAGGCGCGATAGATGCGCGTCCCTGGATTCTCGCCATTGAGCGCCGCGGTGATGGCGCCGCGCTCGCGCCCATTGACCAGCAGCACTTCGTGCACAGATCGCGCGCGCGCCAGAATATCCAGCATCGCGCGCTCAACCGCCAGGTCGGGCAAGTCGCGCGCGAGCAATTCCGTGACCTCGATTTCCGGAATGAATTCTGCGTCAGGGTTGCGTTTGGGGTCGTCAGTATACAGCCCACGCTCATCCTTGATCAGAATACAGCGGTGCGCCCCCAGCACCTCAGCCGTGAGCAGCGTTCCGACATCCGTGCGGTGCGGCGGGATGCGCCCCACTTCCGGCGGGCGCTCCCACAGCCCGTAGGGCGGCATGGCGTGCATCACGGGCAGAATGCCCAGTTGCAGATATGAGGGAAGCTTCACCAAATCATCGTGGGCGATTTTCACCCCACCGTGCGGCGCGAGCAGCAGCGCCACCATGATCGCATTCTGCTCGCTAATGGCTTTCCCCAATTCAGCGAGAACCCCGGTAGGCATTCCCAGGTCCAAAGCGATGGCGTAGGCATGCCGCGAGCGCGTGCCGCCGCCGGTAAGCAAGAGCATGTCATGCTGAGGCTGCGCGGCGACCAGTTCTTCTAGCACCGGCAACAGTACCTCCCGACCACGGTCCATCACCGATTGCCCGCCAATCTTGAGCACCGCGAGGTTGGGCATGGGGCGGAAGAGGTGCTCCGTTTCGGTTTCCGCGAGCAGGGTCTTGCGCATGAGAGATTCGCCCATCAAGGGTGAAGTGATATGCAGGCGTCCACTTGCATCACGTTGCAGGGTCATAGGGTTGGTTGCCTCCTTTGAGAAGATGGTCTGTGTTATAGCATCAAATTGGCAATTCACAAAGCCAGGGATAGTTGTTTCGTGATTTTCGTGGTCGGGGCACAGCCCCCGACCACGAAAATCACAAGCGGAAAGAAAACGAAGCCGGGGCCGATCAATGATCGGCCCCGGGGTAAGAGCTCCCTTACGGAGAGAGGCGCGCGATTTAGCGCTGTTTACGCCGCCAAACCACGATGCCCAGACCGAAGACGCCCAGCAGGGCGAGACCGCTCCACAACGCGGTTGAGCCAGTCGCCAACGCGGCGAGAGTCACCGCAGAGCCAGTCTCGACGATGAGCTCCACCGGCACAATCACCAGTTCGGTCTCGTTGCCGGGTCCGGCGTCGGGGTCGTTGCTGAAGACGCAGACGTTGCCGGTGTATGTCCCATCAACCATGCCCGTGGAGTCAAAGGTGAGCATGACATCAGTGGCAGCGCCACCACCCAAGGAACCCGCCATGGCATCCAGCGATAGCCAGGGGATAGCGGATGGATAAACGCATGGCGGCGGTGTACCGCCCACCGAACCTTCGAGGACGAAGGGGAAGCCTTGCTGCGTCAACGTTCCGCTATCATTGGCCGGCGCCCAGGCTGCGGTGCCGCCCAGCGACTGCAGGCCGTTGCCGGTGGTCGTTTGACCCAGAATCGTAATCGGCGGCGCCCAGGGACCGGAGGAGAGGGTGCCATCGGCTTGCCACGCCAACCAGTACGTGCCGGCAGGGAGGAACAAGGCTCCCATATCAACGGTGGTAGCCATGATGGGCCGGTTCGTTACGCCGATCGTGGTTTCGCTGGTGCGGTAGATATTCGTCCACAGCGTCGAAAGCATGCCGCTACCGCTTGCCATCATTGCCCCGCCTACACTGGGATCCCCATCGTAAAGCACCCAGTTGATGCTGGTGATCGTGGATGTAAGGGGAGAGTTAGTTTGATAAGCGAAGAAGGTGGCGGAGTCAAGCGTCCACCCCGTAGCATCGGTGACCGTAAAGTCGTCAGCGACCCAGTTGTTGTTGAGCACCTGAGCCCCAAGGCCCAAAGTGCTCATGCCCAACGAGGTGGTTTGCAGGCGACTCTCATCCGCGCCACCAGCGCCGCCACCCGGATGGGTAACCAGGGGACCGTTATCATAGAGCACTGCGCGCGGCGCCCAAACCGATGGAGATGCGGGTCCAGGCTCGATTTTCGAAGCGACACTGGGTACAATGGCATCAATATCCTCGGTAGCCGAGGCCGCAACCAGCAGCCCACCCGCCATAAGCGGGAAGGTAGTGATATTCTCCTCGTCAATCGTCCAATCCAACGTTACCTCGCCCGTGTTGGAGATCGTGAGCGTCTGCTGCGACGTCGTGTCCGGCGCCTGCGTCGCGCTGAACGAAAGCGGGTTGACAAAGATATTCGGCGGCGCCTGCTCCACGACGAGTTCCACCGGCACCACTACCAGGTCCGTCCCATTACCAGGACCGGGATCGGGGTCGTTGCTGATGACGCAGAGGTTGGCATTGTAGGTGCCAGGCACAAGCCCGGTGGAGTCGAAGGTCATATCCACGGGGGTTGTCGCCGCCGGCGCTGTTGTGCCAGAGATCGGGTCGGTGCTCAACCACGGGATATCCGAGGGTGCGTCACAGACCGACGCAGCCTGGACCAGGCTCATATCATCATAGTAGATGACCGAGGCATTGTTGGCAAACAGGTTTACTGCAGCAAGGTTGACCGCGCCGGCACCGCTCACCTGCCCACTCCAAGTGCCAGTGTAGAGCAGCTGGTTGTCGTAGTAGAAGGCGCCAGTATCAGCATCGAGGTCAAGTTCCAGCCGCAGCTCGACCCATTGGTCC
Source organism: Anaerolineae bacterium (assembly GCA_026645815.1). Taxonomy (GTDB): domain Bacteria; phylum Chloroflexota; class Anaerolineae; order B4-G1; family SLSP01; genus JAAZNO01. The sequence continues at coordinate 6,977 of JAPKMR010000102.1, forward strand.
TTGACGAGCGCCAGCGAACCGCCGGAGACTCCGCCATCGTTGGTCACCAGGTTAGTTCCGCCGTCAAACATGACCTGGGCAGACCAGTTGAGGCTAGAGCCAGCATCATCGTAGGAGTTGAGCAGGATGAAGTAAGATTGACCCGTGAAGTCGGTGGGGATGTACTGCCAGGCGGTGTAGGTCCACTGACCGCTATTCACGCCGCCGTACTCGTGCACCAAATCGCTGGCGCCGAGGATGGCGACCGAGTTGGGAGCGCTGGCAGCCTGCGCGTTGCTGGTCAGTGCGCCTGCAGCCGGCTCGTCACCCCAACCCTTCCAGCCGCCCTGACCGTGCAGCTGACTGCCGGTAACGTAGCTATCAAAGTTGTCGCTCCAGTCCGCCATCCGTGGGGAGGCGGCGGTGGAATCCTCGAAGAGCTCCCAGAGCAGGTCCGCAGCCCCAGTGTTGCCGATGTCCAGTGTCTGGCTGGTGATCGTGTCAGGCGGCTGCGTGCTGCTCATCGAAAGCGGATCGACGTCGATGTTGGGATCACCGGTCGGGATGCAGCCCGTGATCTCCACATCGTCCACGTACCAACCCATGCGGTTGACCACAGTGGTGGCGAAGAGCCGGAAGGTCACCTCGACGTTGGCCTGGCCAGCGTAGGCCGACAGATCCACGCTCTCCGGCTGCCAGTCAAGCGTCGCCGTGCTGGACACGACGTTCCACAACAGGGTACCGTTGACGTAGACCTCGCCCATGTCGAAGGTGGTGAAAATCTCGTACCAGTTCTGCCAGTTCAGCTCGATGGGCGCCTGGACGCTGCTGAAGTCGAAGGTCTGGCTGACCAGCAGGCTTTGCTCGCCGCTGTTGGCGTAGCAACCATCCAGGTTGGTGGCCCAGGTGTTGCTGCCAGAGAAAGCGCCAGCCGGTTCGGGTCGTGGCGTCGTGTCGCACAGGGCGTAGACGCCCGTGACCGGCGTGCCCCACTCCCACTCGCCGAAGCCGCTGCTGGTCCAGCCGCCGTCGTCGGTTTCGAAGTCGCTGAAGTAGAGTTGCTCCACCGTGCAGGCGCCACCCTGCTCCACCGTCAGGCTCACCGGCACTTCGACCAGCGGGGTATCGGGGTCATCGCTTTCGACGCACAGAACCGCGTCATAGCTGCCCAGCGCCAGGCCCGTCGAGTCGAAACCAACTGTAAGAGGCGTGCTACCGCCCGCCGCGACGGCGCCACTGATGGGGTTCACAGTCAACCAGGGCACGTCAGCCGGGCTATCACAGCCCACGGCTGTACCTTCGCCGTAACCGCGTACCATCCAGTTACCCGCAAAGTAAGCATCAATCAGCGTCCAGGTAGTTGGAGGCAACGTAGGAGGCGTGGGCGCTGTAGGCTCGCCCCACCATCCAGCCCAGGAGCGTTGCTGCGAAACCGTCTGATCGAGCGCTGCGGGCCAGTAATCGGTACCAGGCATTTCAAGCGCCACCACACCGATCAAGATATCTCCAGGACCGTTGAAGGTCACAGGCGCTGCCAGGTCATAGACATTCCATGCATTGAGCGCTGTTACCGTGACCGGGACGGTACTCAGAAGATTCGATCCCACAGCCGGGTCGGTATTGCCGCTGGTATTCTCGTAGAGGGCGAGCAGCATATCATCGCCGATATTGACGAGTCCGGAAGCGTCGAAGTAGATCTGTACCTGATTCAATGTGATGGGGTAAGCCCCTGCCGCCGGCGTGAAGCGGTTGAGGAAGATAAACTGCGAAGCGCCGCCGATGCCGATATTATTATCGCCAGTGCCATCGTCCAGAACCAGCGAGATTGGGGCATTGATACTGTTATCACCCTCAGGCATCAGAGCTAAAGGCGCGGCGAGCGGCGCCTCAAGGAGGCTCCAGTTCAGAGGCAAAGTGCCCACATTGCCGATATTGAGGATCTGGTTAGTGGTCGTATCGGGCGCCTGCGTCGCCGCCAGGCTGGTCGGCGTGACGTCAATATCGGGAACGGCGTCAGTCGGATAAACCACCACCGGCATGTGGGTAAAGGCCGTCTCACGCACGCCAGGAGTCAGCATGACGTCACCAAAAGCCCACTGATTCAGGGGTAGACCCGAGACATCTGCCGTAATGGTGAGCACCTGGGTCGCGCCCGCATCAAGCGAGAAGCTGCTTGGATCAACCGTAATGGTCATTCCGGCAGGCGCGTCAAAGGAGGTCGTCCAGGTATCCGTCACTACCGCCTTGACCGTACGCGTCCAGGAGCAGGCGCCAGCGCAGTTGTAGTTCGCCATGCTGGGTTGGTTGAGGGTCTTGGGGTCACCGCCAATAGCCGGGTTGGCTGCCACGTAGTTGGCGTAGGTCTCATCGAAGACGAGGCCCGCGTTGCTGGCGCCGCCGAGATTTAGAAGGCCAGAACCCATGTCAAAGGGATTGGCTGGCGTAATGCCATCCTCCTTGAGCAGAACATCCAGGGCGGTAGAAGCCAGTGCCGATTTAATCTCCGCCGGCGACCAATCGGGGTACAGCGCCACCATCAGCGCCGCCGCCCCTGCGCCATGTGGAGAGGACATCGAGGTGCCGCCCAAGAAGTCGTAGGTCGCAGGGCTGCCCGTTGCAGGCGCCGCGACCGCCGCCAGGATATTGACGCCAGGGGCAGTATAGTCAGGCTTAACGAGCTCAAACTGGCTGGGGCCGCGGGAGCTGAAGCCGGCCATGATATCTTCCCAGGCAGTGTTGGTCATGTAAGATGTCGCCAGGTTGATACGCACCGTGGCAGTGGGATTCAAAACGATGTAGTCGCGCAACGCGGTGCCGTCAGCCAGGTCAATCATCACCGCCGGTGGCGTGCCGGTAAGTCCGCCCATAACGGAGGGCGGGCCTCCCACGTTGTTGAATAGCACCACGCCGGTCGCGCCGGCTGCAACCGCATTGTCCACCTTGATCGTGAAGGTGCAGCCGCCGCGTTGGATCAGCGCCATGTTGCCGGTAAAGAAACCCGCCGAGAAAGCGGTACAGCCGTTGCTATTGGTTGGATCATATTTGATACCGTCAACGACGTCAGCAGCCAAAGCGGTGCCTTCGCCCGGAACCGCCGCCATGCCCTGTAGCTCAGGGGGCGTGGTCGGTCCGGTTACATCCACGGTGTGGGCAATGACCCGGTTATGGGTGCTTGCCGCCACCGCCGCGTTCCAGGGACCAGTTTTGGCCACCGTGCTGGCGCCGGGACCATTATTCCCCGCCGAGGCAGAAACGAAAATCCCAGCGTTATAGGCATCCAGGAAAGCGAGATCCACGGAATCGGTCCAGGGGCTATCGCTGCCGGAGATGGAGTAGTTAAGCACATCCACCTCATCGTTCAAAATAGCCGAGTTGACCGCAGCGACGCTGGCGGTGCCAGGGCAGCTGGGGTTACAGACCTTGTAGGCGACGATATTCGCCCGCGGCGCCACGCCTGAGATCGTGATAGTGTAGGGCGTCGTCCCCACATTGAAGTGCGCCTCGTGCCGGTTGCCGCCGGCGGTGCTGGCGGTGTGGCTACCGTGACCATCGAGGTCTTCGGGGTCGCCGCCGGCAGGGTTGAAGCCATAAGCCGCAATGAGTTTGTCATTGCAGAAGCTGGGGTTAGCCACACACCAGCCTTTGTAAACGCCGGCGCCGTAGGGATTGGTATGGGTGTAGCCATCGCCATCGGTCGCGGCAAAGGCGGGGTGCGCGTGGTTGATGCCGGAGTCAATCATACCGATGATGATGCCCTCACCGCGGGTGGCAAGCAGATTGCCGGTATTGCCGTTCCAAATCTCGGGCGCGCCGATGTGACCGGGACCGACTTCGGTATCCAGTTCGCGTTCCACATCACGGTACACGGCCTGGACCTCGGGCAGCTGCGCGACTTTCGCCGCTTCCGCCGGGGTGAGGGTCACCGCAAAGCCGTTGAGGACCGCAAGGTATTGGAAGGTCATTGTGACCGGACGCCCGAGCGCACTCTCCACGGCGGCAAGCGCCTTTGAGTGCTTGGCTTCGAGGTAATTCAGATAAGCCACGCTAGCAGGCGCCTGGGGGTCCAACTTGGAGGCGCCGGTCGCGCGCGGGCTGGTCGCCGCCAGCCCCGCAATGCCACCGAAATAGCTGGCCAAAGCCGGATCGTGCAGGCGCACGATGTAGAGCGCGGGGTCTTTGCTACCAGGAATCTCGCCGATTACCTGAGCGTTGCTGGCCTGCAAACCGACCGGGGCGCTCACAGGCGCAGGTGGCTGCGAAGTCGCCGCAAAAACTCCCGTGGCGCTCAACAACATCGAGAGCACGACCAACAAGCTAAACCATCGCCAAGTCTTGGGTTTCATCATGTTACACTCCTTACTGGAATCACCAAATTAACTACAGAGAAGCATTTTGTACGAAGAACCAAATATGTGGGCGTAAACACATGGAGGTAAGCCTTGAGCTGCACTTTGGAATTATACGTCATCACCCCCCTTCATTTGCCTGAACAACAGAGAAACAAAAACGCCCCTGGTTATGATATTGTAACTGGCATTCGGTGGAAATAACGGTTCGAGTATGGCCGGGCGCACGAGGAAAAGCAATGCGTAGTTTCAAGAATTGTTGATGATGAACGCGCTCCGGCAAATCCTAGCATAACGTTCCATTTTCGATGATAGGCGAAAAAGAACGGTGCTACGTAAACAAGTATATCACAAATTCACAATAGCAACAGAAACGCGGGTATAGGGGTGCGTTTCAAAACGGGGGCGAGAATCTCAGGCGCCCCTACAGGACGCAGAAAAAATTGATTTTTGGCGGTGAGGCTGCGCCTCACCACGAAAATCACACCGGCAGAAAGAAGCGCCGAGTACGGCGACGCAGATGGTGCATTTCATGCCGGGGGCGGCAATCTCAAACGCCCTTACGGGGCGTGTTAGGAAGGTGATTTTTTGCGGCGTGGCTGCGCTACGCCGCAAAAAATCACGCAAAGGAAAAGCATTTGCAGGACATCTGGGGCTTCGCCCGTCCACGAAAATCACCAGCAGAAAGAAAAAAAGCCGGGGCCGATCGTTGATCGGCCCCGGGGTGAGAGCTCCCCTACGGAGAGAGGCGCGCGATTTAGCGCTGTTTACGCCGCCAAACCACGATGCCCATACCGAGGACGCCCAGCAGAGCGAGCCCGCTCCACAGCGCACCGGAACCCGCCGCTAATGCGGTCAGAGTCACAGCCGTGGGGGAGAAGAACCAGGTATAGTCTTCGACCTCGCCATCTGCGGATTGACCCGTGGGCGTGGGCTGGAAACCGTTGCCCGTATAGAGCCGGAAGCGCGCGTTGACTGGGTCACCCGTGGTGTAGCCAGCAGGAATGGTGATTGCCAGCGTATTGGCGCCCGTGGAGACGATATTCTGGAAGCCCAGCTCGCCCGTGTCATCGAAGTCGCCATCGCCGTTCCAATCAAACCACGCCGCCAGGTAGCCACCGGCAGGACCAGTTACGGTTGCCGTGAGGTTCACGGTTGCGCCAGGAAGCCAGAGTTCGCTCATATTGCGGACGATGCCATCATCAGCAGCGCCATCAGGATCCGGTGGAGCGGCTTCATCCGTGACAGCCGTGCCAAGCCAGAGCGTGTGATCAGGCAGATGCCAGGCATCGCCATAGGCGGAGAGATGGCTGTAGTCGGCGGTGGGCCAAAGCACCTCGAGAACCGCGTCAGATTCCTGCACGGTATCCAGGTAGGCCAGCTCAGCGGTGTTGGTGATGATGGCGCCAGGTGCAGCAGTGACCAGCGCGTCGAAGGTAATGGTCACATTGGAGACATCATCGGCAACCACCAGGATATCATCCAACGCGATGCTGTCACCATCATTGCCGACGTAACGCCAGGCCAGGTAGACCGGCTCAGAGTACGCCGACAGATCAACGACGATGTTGTAGTAGGTGGAGGGATAGGGATAGCTCTGATCCAGCTGTCGCCAGAGCGTATCCTCAAAGAGGCCTTCCGGATCCTGCACGATGAACTCAAGCCCGGCGGTAGGCCAGTTGTTGTTGCAATAAACCCAGAAGCTCACCGCAGGGTTAATCTGCCCGGCGAGGTTGACTAACGGTGAGATCAGCCATTCATCCTGGTCCGCAGCAAGGTAGTTGACCCAACCCGCATAGGCGCCAGAGTGAATCCAGCCGGGGTCGTTATTTGTTGTATCCACCAGCGTCCAGTTATTAGCTGAAGTATTGACGACGCTCCAGCCGCTCGGCGGCATCACGCCGGCCTCAAAGCCCTCAGCAAGCAAGTCGCCCTTAGGCGTGGCAGCGGGCAGCGGCGCCCTTGGCGCAGCAACGCCATCGCCCTTGACCGTGCGCGACAAACCATCAGCTACGGCAGGAGCATCGGCTGAACGACCCGCCGCGTTGTTCCAGTAGATGACGCCGCTATCGTACCAGGCCGTCCCGAAGGTTGCCGTCAAGGTACCGGGCACGACTTCCAGACCGGCGGGCAACACGTCTTCCACTTGCGCCAGACCAGCCAAGGGGTTGAAGTCAAGGGTGATGGTGTAAGGCACCGTATCGCCAGGGTAGGCGGTCGGGACGCCGGTTTTCTCGAGCAGCGCCACGATGTTGAACATTACGGGCACCTCAAGAGGCGTTGGATAGCCTTCGACCGCG
>JAPKMR010000103.1 GCA_026645815.1 Anaerolineae bacterium
ATTCGTCCGGGGTTGACGAAGTAGCCAATCTGCACAGCGGACTCTACAGGGGACGCAGAAGCCCGCTGAACTGCTACTAATGCCCACACACTTTGTTTTGACCTTCCCCGCATTTCCGGCTATACTACAGGTGGAAGCCAAAACGCCCCACAGCTGCGAAGCGGCCAGGCGTTTTCAATCCACGGCAATCACGGCGCCCTGGTAGCCAGGATATAGCAACCTTTTTGCAGCCCTACAATACCAGCCCGCCGGTGCAAGCAGTTGCAAGACTGCCGCCGGCGGGCTTAGCTTTAACGTGCAGGAGTTCTATGGAAAACACTCTCAACTGGATTGCCAACTTCATCTGGGGCATCGCCGATGATGTGCTGCGGGATGTGTACGTGCGCGGGAAGTACCGCGATGTGATTCTGCCCATGACCGTGATTCGCCGCCTGGATGCGGTGCTCGAACCGACCAAGCCTGCGGTTCTGGCGATGAAGGCACGCCTGGATGCGGCGCACATCGCCAACCAGGAGGGTGCGCTGAAGAGCGCCGCCGGGCAGGCTTTCTACAACACCTCGCCGTTTACGCTGCGCGACCTGCGCGCCCGCGCCAAACAGCAGCAACTTCGGGCTGATTTCGAAGCCTACCTCGATGGCTTCTCGCCCAACGTGCAGGAAATCCTCGAGAAGTTCAAGTTCCGTAACCAGATTCCCACGCTCATGGAGGCGGATGCGCTGGGCTATCTGATCGAGAAATACCTCGACCCCGCCATCAACCTCAGCCCCGACCCCGTCTACGATGCGGCAGGGAACCTGCGCCTGCCGGGATTGGATAATCACGCGATGGGCACCATCTTCGAGGAGCTGATTCGCCGCTTTAACGAGGAGAACAACGAGGAGGCAGGCGAGCACTTTACGCCGCGCGATGTGGTGCGGCTGATGGCGCAGTTGATCTTCCTGCCGGTCGCCGAGCGCCTGGAATCCGGCACCTACCTGGTTTACGATGGCGCTTGCGGCACCGGTGGAATGCTCACCGTGGCGGATGAGACGCTGGCGCAGCTCGCTGCCGAGCGCGGCAAGGAGATCGCCATTCACCTGTACGGGCAGGAAATCAACCCCGAGACCTACGCCATCACCAAAGCCGACCTGCTGCTCAAGGGCGAGGGACTGGAAGCGGAGAACATGCGCTTCGGCTCGACGCTTTCGGCGGATGCTTTTCCAACGCACGAATTCGACTTCATGCTCTCCAACCCACCCTACGGCAAGAGCTGGAAGACCGACCAGGAGCGCATGGGCGGCAAGGCTGCCCTGCAAGACCCGCGCTTTGTGATTGCCTACGCGGACGACCCGGAGTACAGCCTGATCACGCGTTCATCAGATGGGCAGCTGCTCTTTCTGGTGAACAAACTGAGCAAGATGAAACGGGATACGGCGCTAGGCAGCCGCATCGCCGAAGTACACAACGGCTCCTCGCTGTTCACCGGCGATGCGGGGCAGGGCGAGAGCAACATCCGCCGCTGGATCATCGAGAACGACTGGCTGGAAGCGATTGTAGCGCTGCCGCTCAACATGTTCTACAACACCGGCATCGCTACCTACATCTGGGTGCTCAGCAACCGCAAGCCCGCGCACCGGCAGGGGAAGGTGCAGCTGATTGACGCGACGGGCTGGTACCAACCGCTGCGCAAGAACCTAGGCCAGAAGAATTGCGAGCTGGGCGAGGCGGATATCGCCCGCGTGATGGAGACCTTCCTCGCTTTCGAGGAGACGGAACAGAGCCGGATTTTCCCCAACGCGGCTTTCGGCTACTGGAAGGTGACGGTCGAGCGCCCCCTGCGCGTGCGCGGCATTGACCCCGAACGCGTCTATTCATCGAAGGAAATCCGGGAGCTGCGCGCTGCGGGGCAGATAGACCCGGAGGCGCCCCCGGTCATCCGCGCGCTCCATAAGGCGGGCAAGGTCACGCCGGACCCGCTGCACGGGCTGTTCGCCGCGACGGTGGGCGGGAAGCCCTGCGTGGTGGAATACGAGCCGGATGCGGATTTGCGCGACACGGAGCAGATTCCGCTGTTGGAAACAGGCGGCATCGGGGCCTTCTTCGCGCGCGAGGTGCAGCCCTACGTGCCTGACGCCTGGATTGACGCCGGCAAGACGCGCATTGGCTACGAGATTTCGTTCACGCGCTACTTCTACAAGCCGGAGCCGCTGCGCACGCTCGCCGAGATTCGCGCCGACATCGAAGCGCTGGAACGCGAGACGGATGGGCTGTTGGAGCAGATTTTGATAGGTGGGTCGCACTTTCTGAAGTGCGACCCACCTGAAAAGTGAGTTGCACTTTCTGAAGTGCGACTCACTTGAAGGGAGCACCCATGCCACCAAGACCCGGCTATACTCGCGACCACAGCTATCACTTCTACAGTCGTGGCGCGCACCGCGTCTCCATTTTTCGCGAGCCTGAGAACTATCTCTTCGTACTGCGGAAAATGAAACATTACTGCGCGGAACTAGCCCTAACGCCGCTGGCTTACTGCCTTCTGCCGAATCATTACCATTTGTTCATTCGGCAGGATGGCGAACAGCCAGCCGGATTGCTGCCGCAGTTGGTTTTCAACAGCTATACCAAGGCGTACAATAAGCGCTATGAACACACGGGGACGCTATTTGAGAGTCCATACAAGGCGGTCGAGGTCAAAACAGAAGCGCATTTACTAACATTGTGCCGGTACATCCACTGCAATCCGGTGAAACATGGTCTGGTGGAAACACTTGACGAGTGGCCGTACTCCAACTACCTGGAATGGATTGAGGAACGCCCAGGCACACTGGTAGACCGAGACTTCATCCGCTTGTACTACCCGACAGCGCAGGCGTACCGCGAGGAAATCCAAGCCTACCTTCAAGAGTGGAAGCGCGAGGCGGCGCTGGAATATCTGGAGGCATTTGATGGTTGAGCGTCAGCATAAGGTGGATGGGGTGGATGAAGTTAAGGTGGGACGCACTTCAGAAAGTGCGTCCCACCTGAGCCGCTATCCCGCCTACAAGGACTCCGGCGTGCCCTGGTTGGGAGAGATTCCCGCGCATTGGGAACTACGGAAAACAAAATATCTTTTCGAGGAACGCAGCGAAAAGGGCTTCCCTGATGAGCCACTCCTGGCTGCTACGCAAACTAAAGGGGTTGTACGAAAAGAAGAATACGAGAACAGAACTGTTCTTGCTCTTAAAGATTTGCACCTGTTGAAGTTGGTCCGTGTAGGCGATTTCGTAATCAGCCTACGCTCATTTCAAGGAGGAATCGAGTTTGCACGGCATCAGGGAATTATTAGCCCTGCATACACTATTCTATACCCAATAAATCCTGATCATCAGCCTTTCTATGGCTATTTGTTCAAATCACGACCTTATGTTCAAGACCTATCCCTCTTCGTCACGGGCATTCGACAGGGTCAAAACATTGACTATCAACGGCTAAAAAACTCACCACTTCCCGTCCCCCCACCCGACGAACAACGCGCCATCGCCCGCTTTCTCGAAGCCATTGACCGGCTGACGCGGCGGTACATCAGCGCGCAGCGACGGCTGATCGCGCTGCTCACGGAGCAGAAGCAGGCGCTCATCCAGCAGGCGGTGACGCGGGGGCTGAATCCCGACGCGCCGCTCAAGGATTCGGGCATCGAGTGGTTGGGGGAGATCCCGGCGCATTGGGAGACCATATACCTAAAACACGTCGCAACTGTACAAACTGGGTTGACACTTGGCAAGGATTACGGTTCGCTGTCGCTTGAAGAACGTCCTTATTTGCGTGTCGCGAATGTCCAGGATGGATTCCTTGATTTGAGTTTTATCACTACAATCCGGGTTCCGCAATCGGAAATAGTGCGATGCGAACTTCAAACAGGTGATATCTTGATGACTGAGGGTGGAGATAGAGACAAACTCGGTCGCGGATATATCTGGCATGGTGAAATATCAGGCTGTTTGCATCAGAATCATATTTTCGCAGTACGAGTCAACGTTGATAGATTGCTACCCGAATACTTGATCCTACTGATGACTTCTCCTTATGGTCGGCGTTATTTTGAACTGACTGCTAAGCAGACAACAAACTTAGCTTCTACCAATACCACCAAACTTAAAGCTTTCCCTTTGTTACTTCCATCCGTGGAAGAACAAAAACGTATTGCTGAATATGTCGCACAACAATCTTCCGGGCTGGTATCTGCCATAACCCGCACCCAACGCCAAATCGAGCTCGTCCGCGAGTACCGCACGCGCCTCATCGCCGATGTGGTGACGGGCAAGCTCGATGTGCGCGGGGTGGAGGTGGGACGCACTTCAGAAAGTGCGTCCCACCTGGACCTGGAAGACGAAACTGATTTTGAAGAAGAGACTGAGGAAATAACCCCTGACGAGGAGGTGCTAGATGAATGAGGTCTATCCGTATCAACCCTTATTGCGCGCGCTAACCGCCCGCAACGTGCTGTCTTTTGGCGCCCAGACGGCGCCCTTAGCCTTAGGCCCATTGAATGTATTTATCGGACCGAACGGTTCGGGGAAATCGAACTTCATCGAGACTCTAGCGCTGTTGCGGGCGACGCCGGGCGATATGCGAACCGTCATCCGGCGCGGGGGCGGCGTGCGTGAGTGGTTGTGGAAAGGCGCCAGGGAAGCGGTAGCCTATCTGGATGTGGTCTTGAACAATCCTAACGCGCCGCAAGCGCTCCGGCATATCCTCAAGTTCACCGAGGAGAATCAGGTTTTTCATCTTGAGGATGAGCGTATCGAGAACGAAAAACCTAACCCAGGCTACGATTCACCCTTCGTGTATTATCGGTATCAGCACGGGAGACCTTTTCTAAAAGTGCGGGGTGAGGAGAAAGAGCTGACACAAGAGACTTTTGAAGCGGATATATCTGTGCTGGCGCAACGGCGCGACCCCGATGCTTATCCTGAGGTATCCTATCTAGCCAGCGCCTATGAACGTATCCGCATTTACCGAGAATGGGCCTTTGGACGCAATACTGTCTTCCGCGAACCGCAGAAAGCTGATATGCGCAATGACCGCTTGGAAGAGGATTTCTCCAATCTGGGATTGTTTCTCAACCGCTTGCGGCGCAACCCCCAAGCCAAAAACACGATTTTAACTGCATTGCGCGACCTCTATGCCGGTCTCAACGACTTCGATGTCAGTGTAGAGGGCGGCACCGTACAGGTCTTCTTCACCGAAGGCGATTTCATCATCCCCGCGACACGTCTTTCCGATGGTACGTTGCGCTATCTGTGCCTGCTGGCAATTCTGTGCGATCCTGAACCACCCGCTGTCATCTGCATCGAAGAGCCGGAGTTGGGCCTACACCCGGATATTCTGCCCAAAGTGGCCGATTTGTTCCTTGCGGCTTCCGAGCGCACACAACTATTGGTCACTACCCACTCCGATATCCTGGTGGATGCATTGACAGAACACCCGGAGACGGTCATTGTGTGCGACAAACACGCTGGTCAGACCGAAATGCGGCGTTTAGACACAGAACGGCTGGCGCATTGGCTGAAAGACTATCGCCTGGGTCAATTGTGGGTGCGCGGGGAGCTGGGGGGCACACGATGGTAAAACTCTACGTCGAGGGCGGCGGGGAGAGCAAAGAACTCCATGTGCGCTGCCGCGAGGGCTACCGTAAGCTTATTGAGAAGGCAGGTTTTCAGGGACGGATGCCTCGCATCGTCGCCTGTGGCGGGCGTAACGCAACGTACGATTCATTCAAGACTGCAATCACGCATCAGGAAGAGACCCCCCTATTGTTGGTGGATAGCGAAGATCCGGTAGACCCCACTGAAGATCCCGACAGCGCGCTCGCCTGGCAGCATCTGCAAAGCCGTGATCAGTGGGAGTGCCCTCCGATGGCGAGCTATGATCAAGTGCAGCTCATGGTGACGTGTATGGAAACGTGGATTATGGCAGATCGCTTCGCAATGCGAAATGGTTTCGGCGCTGCGCTTCAGGAAAGCGCCCTGTTACCTGAACGCGACTTGGAGCAGCGCACACGTCATGCCGTGCAGGATGCGCTAGAACGTGCTACGCGGAACTGCGGTCAGGATAGAGCTTATCAAAAGGGGCGACGCTCGTTTCAGGCATTGGCCGCGCTATCCCCAGCGACGCTTGCCCAATATTTGCCGTATTTTCGGCGCTTCATCGCTACGCTAAGACGGTATTTGTAGATTGGACAGCAATTCTAACGAAAAGTCATTGGAGCAGTTTCGCCTCGTTTATTTGATGGGTATTTGATGGAAGCCGCGCTGACGAGTCCCAAACCGCCCTATTTGACATCAAACAGGCCATTTTTGCCCGGTTTTTATTTGATGGGTATTTGATGGTGGGACGCACTTTCTGAAGTGCGTCCCACCTGAGGAGACAGGAGGATTTCATGCCAACGACTGACACGAGCGAGAAGGGCTTGGAAGACCTGATCACCGCCGCGCTAACCGGTACATCCGTCGCCGGTGCGCCGCGAACCAGAGAAGCGACCATCGCCTACGGCGCCGGCTACATTCAGGGCGACCCACACGATTACGACCGCGAGTACGCCCTGGACCTGCGCCAGCTGCGCGCCTTTCTCGAAGCCACGCAACCGGCGGTCGCCCAACATCTGGCGCTGGCGGAGGATAGCCCCACACGGCGTAAGTTCCTCGCCCGCCTGCAGGGTGAAATCACCCGCCGCGGCGCCATTGATGTGCTACGCAAGGGCATCAAGCATGGACCGCTGGCGGTGGACCTGTTCTACGGCGCCCCCACCCCCGGTAACCCGCAAGCCGCAACGCGCTTTGCCGCCAACGTCTTCAGCATCACGCGGCAGCTACGCTACAGCCGCGATGAGACGCAGCTCGCGCTCGACCTCTGTCTCTTCATCAATGGGCTGCCCATAGCGACCTTCGAACTCAAGAACCGCCTCACCAAGCAGACGGTAGAGGATGCCGTGCAGCAGTACAAGCGCGACCGCAATCCGCGCGAGCTGCTCTTCCAGTTTGGGCGCTGCGTGGTGCACTTTGCCGTGGATGACCAGGAAGTGCGCATGTGTACGCACCTGCAAGGCGCCGATTCGTGGTTCCTGCCCTTCAACAAGGGCTGGAACGACGGCGCGGGCAATCCGCCCAATCCGCATGGCCTCAAGACCGCCTATCTGTGGGAGGAAATCCTCACCCGTGAAAGCCTGACCGATATTCTGGAGAACTACGCCCAAATCACCGAGCGCAAGGACTCCAAGAGCGGCAGGAAGCGCCGCGACCAGATTTTCCCGCGCTATCACCAGCTGGATGTGGTGCGCAAGGCGCTGGCTTCTGCGGCGCAGGCAGGCGCGGGGCAGCGCTATCTCATCCAGCACTCCGCCGGCAGCGGCAAGAGCAATTCCATTGCGTGGTTGGCGTATCAACTCATTCAGGTGGGTGGCACCTCAGAAGGTGCGACCCACCCCGATTGCGCCTTCGACTCCGTCATCGTCGTGACCGATCGTGTGCTGCTCGACCGGCAGATTCGCGACACGATCAAGCAATTCGCGCAGGTGGCGGCGGTGGTGGGCCACGCCGAGCGCTCCGGCGACCTGCGGCGCTTCATCACCGAGGGCAAGAAGATCATCATCACCACGGTGCAGAAATTCCCCTTCATCCTCGATGAAATCGGGAACGAGCACCGCGGACGCAGCTTCGCCATCCTCATTGATGAGGCGCACTCGAGCCAGGGCGGGCGCGCGACGGGGAAGATGCACATGGCGCTTTCGGCGCAGGGACAGGTGGGGCGCACTTCTGGGCTTGAAGCGACAACCAGAAGTACGTCAGACACCACGGGTAGCGAAACTCAAGTGCGCCCCACCTCCGACGAAGAAGAAACGGTCGAAGACGTCATCAACCGGCTGATGGAGGGGCGCCGCATGTTGCCCAACGCCAGCTATTTCGCCTTCACCGCTACGCCCAAGAACAAGACGCTGGAGCTTTTCGGCACACCCTACCCGGAAGGGGATGCCATCCGGCACCAGCCTTTCCACAGTTACACGATGAAGCAAGCCATCCAGGAGCGCTTCATCATGGACGTGCTGGAGAGCTACACCCCGGTCGCCAGTTATTACCGGCTGATCAAGAGCGTGGCGGATGACCCGCAGTTCGACAAGAAGAAGGCGCAGCACAAGCTCTGGCGTTACGTGGAAGGGCACGAGCACGCCATCCGCCAGAAAGCCGAAATCATGGTGGACCACTTCCACGACCACGTGTTGGCTCAGCGCAAACTGGGCGGGGAAGCGCGGGCGATGGTGGTCACCGGCAGCATCGCGCGCGCCATCGCCTATTACCACGCCATCGAGGCTTATCTGGTGGAGCGCAAAAGCTCCTACCGGGCGCTCGTGGCTTTCTCCGGTGAGCACGAGGACGGCGGGAGCACAGGCGCTGTGCGCCCGGTCACCGAAGCCACGCTCAACGGCTTTCCGAGCAAGGATATTCCGGAGCGTTTTATCGAGGATCCGTACCGCTTTCTCGTCGTCGCGGAGAAATTTCAGACCGGCTACGATGAGCCGCTGCTACACACGATGTACGTGGATAAGCCGCTGGCGGGCATCAAGGCGGTGCAGACGCTCTCGCGGCTCAACCGCGCCCACCCGCGCAAGCGCGATACCTTCGTGCTGGATTTCTTCAACGATGTGGAGGTCATTCGCGCCGCCTTCGAGCCGTATTACCGCACCACCATCCTGAGCGACGAGACCGACCCGAACAAGCTGCACGACCTCAAAGCCGAGCTCGATGGCGCGCAGGTCTACACCTGGGAGCAGGTGGAGGACTTCGTGGCGCGCTACATCGGCGGCGCGGGGCGCGCGCAGCTCGACCCCATCCTCGATGCCTGCGTGGCGGTCTACGTGGAAGAGCTCGATGAAGAGGGGCAGGTCGCCTTCAAGGGCAAAGCCAAAGCCTTTGGGCGCACCTACGCCTTCCTCAGCGCCATCCTGCCCTTTACCGATGCCGCCTGGGAAAAGCTCTCCATCTTTCTCAACTTCCTCGTCACCAAGCTGCCGGCGCCCAGGGAAGAAGACCTGGCGCGGGGCATTCTGGAAGCGGTGGACATGGAAAGCTACCGGGCGGAGGTGCAAGCCACCCTTTCCATCGCGCTCGCCGATGCAGATGGCGAGATTGGTCCCGTGCCCGTAGGCGACGCCAGCCTCAAACCGGAACCGGAGTTGGAGCGGTTGAGCCGGATTATTGCGGAGTTCAACGCGCTCTTCCCCGGCGTGGAGTGGCAGGATAGGGACAAAATCCTCAACGAGATTGCCGAGCAGATTCCGGCGCAGGTCGCGGCGGATAAAGCCTATCAGAACGCGATGCGCAACTCCGACCGGCAGAACGCGCGCATCGAACACGACCGGGCGCTGGACCGGGTGATGCTCGCGCTGATGAGCGACTTCACGGAGCTCTTCAAGCAGTACAGCGACAATCCCGCGTTCAAGCGCTGGCTTTCGGAGCGTAACTTCAGCGAGACCTATCAGCCGGTGGGGGTCGGGGCGCCGGGCTAAAAGGATTTTTCAATCACACCACGACCCTCATATTGCTCAACGGGAGAGGCCATGCTGAAACGTCTGGTTGAATTGGAAGCCGATGTGCGCTATCAGGAAGCGCCCGCCGGTGGCGAGGCCGAGATAGGCTACACAGAAGGCGCCGTCCCTATCCTCATCTCCGCGCCGCATGGCGCCAAACACACGCGCTTCTATCCGGAACACGGCGAGCGCCAGCCCAAAGACGAGGATGAATTCACGGCAGGGCTGGCGCGCCTGGTGGCGGAGCGGTCGGGCGCGCACGTGCTCTGGCTGCGGCGCAAATCGAATGAGGACGGCAATCATGATGCCGGCTGCCGGTACAAGCAGGCCCTCAAGCAGCGCCTCCACCGCCATGCCATCCGCTATGTGCTGGATTTTCATGGCGTGCGCGCCAGCCGAAAATTCGGCATTGCGCTGGGCACAGCCAACGACACGAGCTGTATGCCGGAGACACAAGCGCTCATTCTGGAGGCCCTGGCGCAGTGCGGCTTTATTGAGACGGGAGAGGGGCTGCGGCGTGTAGCGGTCAATGATGCCCGGTTCAGCGCGAGCAATCCCAACACCGTGACGGGATATGTCGCAGGCCTGGGCCTGGAGGCCGCGCAATTCGAGTTCAACGCCCATCTGCGGATTCCCCGGCGGCGCGAAGACGCCTCCGCTACGGAGCCTTTCGAGAGCGCGGACCCGCAGAGCATCGAACGGTTGGTACACGCGCTCACCCGCCTGGTGCAAACGCTCGCCGCGCGCGAACCCTGAGGTGGGTTGCACCTGCACGCGCCCCCCCACCCGCAACCGCCTCCGCGTCCACCTGCCACCCACACTTGCAACCACACCCCCAGGTGCGACCCACCTCCCAAAACCGTTTACAAACCTTCAAAAATCAACTGGCTACTAACGTCCCAGACCAACCGCGCGCCACTTTCCGGCGGAAATCTCTCCCCTTTCGGTTTTTTTGGCACGCGCTGCGCGCGCCGCGGTACCCCGCGTCGCCAAAAAACCTCTAAAACCAATCCCGTCCTGTAGGGACGGCTGAAAAAGCTCGCGCCACTCCATGACCAAACTAAATCCCGAAAACGCATTAGCGCCTGAGATTTTCACCCCCGTTTTGAAACGCACCCCGCCACCAAAGTGCTGCGGCACCAAGGTGCCGCATAAACCCGCAGATTTGGGTTTATAATAGAAATAACTTCACCCCAAAACCACAACAGACACAAAGGATTTAGCAGGACTTTTCTCAGCAGAGTCAAACACACAGACCGGCACGCTAGAGTTACCCAAATATGGAGCGAGGCATGTCTCAACGAAACCGCATGCCCAGGCGCCGTGCCCGGCGCACCGGAATAGTATTGACCCTGGCGCTGATACTTACAGCTTGCACGCAGGCGACGCCCCAAATACTCACGCCGGAGCCTCCCAAGCCACCCGAGATTGCTGCGCCGGTAGCCGTGGCGCGCAGTGAACCGCGCCGCGATAATGATATCGCCTTTGAGAGCCTCTCGCTGGACGCGGGACTATCGCAGAGCGTGGTCACAGCGCTGTGGCAGGACCGCCTCGGCTTCCTCTGGGTGGGCACGCAGGATGGCCTGAACCGCTACGATGGCGCCACGTTTCGCGTCTTCAAGCACGACCCCCTCGATCCACAAAGCCTGAGCGATACCTACATCACGGCGCTCACCGAGGATTTGCAGGGGCGCCTGTGGATTGGCACCAACAGCGGCTTGAATGCCTATGACCCGCGCACCGAGCGTTTCACCCGCTTCTACCATGCGGCTGAGGATCCCACCTCATTGAGCAGCAATGCGATCTCCAAGTTGCTCCTGGATGCGGATGGCGCGTTATGGGTCGGCACCTCCGGCGGCGGGCTGAACCGCCTCGATCCCCAAACCGGCGCCTTCACGCACTTTCAGCACGATCCCAACGACGCTCTCAGCCTCGGCGCCGATAACGTCTTCGCTTTGTTTCAGGATCGGGATGGCGCCCTGTGGGTGGGCCTGGATGGCGGCGGGCTGAATCGCCTCGATCCTGCCCGCCAGGGTTTCGTGCGCTTGATGCACGACCCCCAGGACGCCGGAAGCCTCCCCGATGATACGGTCACGTCGCTCAGCGAAGATGCCCTGGGACGTTTGTGGGTGGGCACCTACAACGGTCTGGCGGTATTGGATGAGCGCACCGGGCGCTTTCAGACCTATCGCCATGACCCGACCGATGCCCAAAGTCTGAGTGACAGTGCGATTCTCACGCTGTTTACGGATTGGAGCGGCGTGTTGTGGATTGGCATGTTCAACAGCGGGCTTAACCGCTACGACCCGCTCACCGGGACCTTTAGCCACTACCAGCCCACGCCCAACGATCCCACAGCCTTTCCCAGTGTTGCAGTCTACGCCATCACGCAGGATCGCAGCGGCGTGCTCTGGTTCGGCGCCTTCGGCGGCGGGCTGGTCAAATACAGCTGGACGCGGGAGAAATTCACCCGCTACAGCGCGGTTCCCGGGGATCCCACGGGCCTGAGCGACAGTTCTGTCTGGACCTTCTTCGAGGACCGCGAGGGCGCCCTATGGATTGGAACGGTCAACGGCGGGCTGAATCGCCGCGATCCGCAGACGGGCGATTTCCATTCGTACATGAACCATTCCGGTGATTCCGGCAATCTGGTCAGCAACTTCGTCATGTCCATCCTGGAAGATAGCCAGGGACGCTTTTGGGTGGGGACCATGGGCGGCGGGCTGCACCGCTTTGACCGTGCGACGGGCCATTTCCGCCCTTACAAGGGGTCAGGCGTCATCTACGACATTCACGAAGACCGGCGCGGCGGGCTGTGGATTTGCACCGATGAAGGCCTGGGTCGCTACGAGCCTGAGGCCGACACTTTCAGTTTTTACACGAGCGACCCACAGAATCCCGCCAGTCTGAGCAATACCTATGTGCTCTTCATGGTTGAAGACCAGCAGGGGCGCTTGTGGTTGGGCACCTTCAGCGGCGGGCTGAATCTCTTCGATCCCGAGCACGGAACCTTCACCGCCTATCGCCACGATTCCCAAGACGCCAACAGCCTCGTGAGCGATACCGTGCTGACCCTGCACCAGGATGCCGGCGGGACCTTGTGGGTGGGCACCGCGAGCGGATTGGACCGCTTCGACCCCGCCGGCGGCGCCTTTCAGCATTACCGCGAGCGCGATGGGCTGCCGAATGACGTCATCTACGCCATTCTGGAGGATGCAGGCGGCGCGCTGTGGCTCAGCACCAACCGGGGCCTGTCGCGCTTCGACCCGCGCGCCGGGACCTTCCGCAACTACACCCCCGACAATGGTCTTCAGAGCAACGAGTTCAACCAGGGCGCGGCCTACCGCGATAGCCAGGGGCGGTTGTATTTCGGCGGCATCAATGGCTACAACGTCTTCGATCCCGAAGCCATCGTGGATAATCCCTACCCGCCGCCGGTCGTCATCACCGGCTTGCAGCTCTTCAACGAAGCGGTCACGCCGGGACCGGAGTCGCCGTTGCAGACCGCGATGCCCTTCGCGGAGCAACTACACCTGACGTACCGCCAGAACTTCCTCAGCTTTGAGTTTGCCGATAGTCTCCCTCTTGAGCGTTGCCGATAGATAGTGTATACTGGAGGCAAACCATTTCGAGGGAGACAGATGAA
>JAPKMR010000104.1 GCA_026645815.1 Anaerolineae bacterium
CGTATTTGGACTGTTAAAGAACTATTGACAATGCTACCTGTACCAAACGTCAACAACGCTTAACAGGGAGACTATCCACATTTGAAAAGTGCTTTATATTTTTGGTAGCTTTATGGAAATAGGTTTTGCTATCAAAAAGCAGCAACTATTGCATAAAACTAATCACAAAACCAGACCCCCCAAAACCCAACTTGAGTTATAATAGGGGCATGGTCAAAGGTGGCGTACCCAAACAGATAGATTTAACCGTGCCCGCTGAGCGCGAGCGCGTCTACCATATTCTGCACGCTGTGGCAGCGCTGTCTGAGGATACAGACGATTACTCAGATATTCTACGGCGCTATCCCAGCCCTTCAGGCACCTACGCAAAGTCGCAGCTGCTTGAGGCTTATCGCCGCCTGGTCGCGGAAGGTGCATTTGCACCGCGCGCCGACCTCGAGCGACGGTTGCGCGGGCGTCCGGTGCGAACTATCTCTGGGGTGACCCCAGTGGCGGTGTTGACCGAGCCATATCCCTGCCCAGGGAAATGTATTTTCTGCCCCGCGCAGCAAGATGCCCCCAAGAGTTATCTCGATGGGGAACCGGGTGTGTTACGGGCACTGCAATACGATTATGATCCCTTTGCGCAGACCGCAGGACGAATCACAGCGCTCAACGCTATTGGTCACCCTGTGGACAAAGTGGAGTTGTTGATCCTTGGCGGCACCTGGTCATGTTATCCAGCAGAGTACCAGGAGTGGTTCTTGCGCCGTTGCTTCGATGCGATGAATGAGACAGAATCTGCAACGCTGCAAGAGGCCCTACTGGAAAATGAGCGGGCGCCACACCGGAACGTTGGCCTGGTTATCGAGACACGGCCCGATACCATCACGCCACAAGCATTGTTGGAACTGCGTCGAAATGGCGTGACCAAAGTGCAGATTGGCGTGCAGAGCCTCGATGACCGTGTTCTGCTGCTCAACCAGCGCGGGCACACTCTTGCCCAGACCCAACAAGCGGTCAGGCTTTTGCGGCTTGGGGGCTTCAAGGTCGTGCTGCACTGGATGCCCAACCTGTTGGGGGCGACAGTGGATTCGGACCTTGCCGATTTTGCACGGCTGTGGAGCGATCCGGCGCTGCGCCCGGATGAGCTCAAAGTCTATCCGACGGCGTTAATCGAGGGCACAACGCTCTACGACTTGTGGACCACAGGAGACTATGCACCGTACGAGGAGGCAGACCTGATTGAGCTGCTCGTGCAGTGCAAGGCCCTGGTGCCACCGTATTCCCGGATCAACCGCCTGATGCGAGATATTCCGGCTTCGTATATCGTCGCGGGAACCCGAAAGAGCAACCTGCGCCAGGTAGTGCAACAAACCATGGAAGCACGCGGATTGCGATGCCAGTGTATCCGCTGTCGCGAGGTGCGCGGTCGTGAAAAACGCGAAGCACGGGGCAAGGCTGATGCCGGGCATGAGATATTGGGCTATCAAGAAGGGGATACCGGCGCCCATATCGAAGATTTCACTTACGATACGGATGCCACGGTCGAGCACTTTCTGCAGGTATTAACCCCTGAAGGACGTTTAGCCGGCTTTTTGCGGCTCTCGTTGCCCAACGCTCCGCGCACAGAAATCCCCATTTCTGAAATCCGCGAGGCGGCTATGATTCGCGAGGTCCATATCTATGGTCCCGCGCAAGAGCTGGGGCAGCGAGGGTCAGGGGAGCAACATCGCGGATTGGGCACCCAGCTGCTGGAAATCGCGGCAGACCTGGCGCGGAAAGCCGGGTTCCGCGAGCTGGCAGTTATCGCCGCCGTGGGAACCCGGCCCTATTACCGCGAAAGAGGCTTTGTGGAAGGCGAGCTGTATCCTGTTCGACGCCTGTAGAAGCCCCTAATGGACGTCCTGGGGCATCTCTTTGCTATCCAGCTCCGTCAATTCGCCGGTGACGGTGAAAATCACCCGCTCGCACAGATTGGTCACCCGGTCCGCGGCGCGCTCCAGATTGTGGGCTGCCCACAGCAGATAATTGGCCTGCTCGATGGTGCTGGGGTCTGCCATGATGTAGGTGATGAGCTCCCGATAGACCTGTTCGTAAAGCGCATCCACAAAATCATCTTCCTGGGGGATGGCGCGTGCCAACGTTACATCGTGGCGGATAAAGGCATCCAGCGCGCGGTGTAACATAGAGCGCGCTTTTTCCGCCATCAGGGGCACATCAATCAGCGGTTTGAGCAAGGGCTTCTCGCCAATGAGCAGGTTGATTTTGGCAATCCCTTTGGCATAGTCACCAATACGTTCCAGCTCGCCCGCGATTTCCAGAATCGCGGCTAGAATTCGCAGGTCACTTGCCATAGGCTGACGTGTGGCGATGAGCACCAGAACCTGTTCCTCAATGCCATAACGCTTGCGGTTGATGACGCGGTCCTGGGCGATGATTTGCCGCGAGCCATCGAAGTTACGCTGCTTCAAGTATTCCACTGATTCGACCAGCGCACTCTCTACCATACTTCCCAGTGCAAGTACTTCATCTTGCAATCGCTGCAATTCGTTGTCGAACGTTCTTCTGGTCTCCATAATCCGCCTCAACTTAAATAGACTGTGGGAGTGTTTGTTTTCCATTGTACCAGAAAATCCATTACTTGCTGTTGTATTGCATCACGCACCTGCCGGAAAATCCGCAGCTTTGCGGTCTCATCCCCTTCTGCTATGGCTGGATCCGGAAAGCCAATATGAACAACTTCTCCCTTGCCCAACCACGCCGGGCAGTGCCTGGCGGCATGATCACAGACAGTGATTACCACGTCAAAAGGCTGATCACGAAATATCTCTATGGATTTCGGCGCATGCGCGGCGATATCAATTCCAAGTTCTGCCATCGCAGCCGTTGCAAGCGGATGTACGCGCTCTGCGGGCGCGATGCCCGCAGAATGCGCTTCCCAGCTTTCACCGAGGAAATGATTGACCACTCCCTCTGCCATCTGACTGCGGGCTGAATTCCCTGTACACAAAAATAACACGCGTAATTTTTCCATGCTGTTTCCTCGTCAATGATTGAACTGCCAATTTGCGCCCGATGCGTTCACACAGCGCAATTGGGGATTTTTAGCCAAATCGGCCCGTGATATAGTCCTCGGTCCGTTTGTCCTTGGGATTTGTGAAGATTTCACGGGTGGGACCTTGTTCGATCATGTAGCCCGCGCGATGTTCGTCTACCATGAAAAACGCGGTGTAGTCTGAGACGCGAGCCGCTTGCTGCATATTGTGGGTCACCACGATGATCGTATACTCTTGCGCCAGGGTCCGCATCAACTCCTCGATGCGCAGGGTAGCAATTGGATCGAGCGCCGAAGCCGGTTCATCCATCAGGATTATTTCCGGTTCGATGGCGATGGCACGCGCGATGCACAGACGCTGTTGTTGCCCCCCGGAGAGCGCCAGGGCGCTCTGCTGCAGTTTGTCCTTTACCTCATCCCACAAGGCTGCGTGGCGCAAGGTGCGTTCGACAAGTTCGTCGAGGTTGCCGCGATAACCGTTGATGCGGGCGCCCCAGGCGATGTTCTCGTAGATGCTCTTGGGGAAGGGGTTGGGTTTTTGGAAAACCATCCCTACGCGCCGGCGCACTTCGACTGCATCTACTTCGGGTGCATAGATGTTCTGCCCGCCCAAGAGCACCGCCCCCTCCACTCGGGCGGTCGGAATGAGATCATTCATACGGTTAAATGCTCGCAGCACAGTGCTCTTGCCGCAACCAGAAGGTCCGATAAAGGCTGTGATTTTGCGCAATTCGACGTGTAGGTTGATATCACGCACAGCGCAGAAATCCCCGTAAAAGATGGTCAAATCGCGTGTTTCAATAGCGCAATCACCAACCCCCACGGCTGTATCAGTGAGGCATTGTTGAACCTGGTTACGAGTGAAAATCGGGCTGATAAAACTCATCATGGCGAATGAATCCTCCTCCACTGAGTACCCTCAGTCTGGGGCTATAGCTTGCGGCTATAGCGATTTCGCAGTAAGACGGCTGCGGCATTCAGGCTTAGTAATAGAACCAGCAACACAAGAATGGCGGCGGCAGCGAGATTGCGGTACTGGTCCTGCGGTCGTGTCGTCCATTGATAGATTTGAATAGGTAAGGTGGTAAATTTCGAAAACGGGCCACTGGGGTCCAAGGCGACAAATGCCGATGCCCCCACAACTACCAGAGGCGCGGTCTCACCAATAGCGCGTGAGACGGCTAAAATCGTCCCGGTAAGGATACCCGGCAAGGCGTTGGGCAACACGTGATGCCAGATCGTCTGCCACCGGGTAGCACCCAAACCGTAACTTGCCTCGCGCAATGAGCCAGGCACGGCTCTGATCGCCTCTTGCGCGTTGATGATGAGCAGCGGCAAAACTAACAACGCTAGCGTTAAACCCGCAGATAGAACTGTGCGTCCGTTAGCGGTGGTGGGGTCCACTGCACCGAGCCACGCGCCACTGGTCAAGGGTTCGAATACGCGCACAAAGACCGTCAGCCCTAACATGCCGTAGAGTATCGAGGGGACTCCCGCCAGGTTGTTGATATTGGTTTGGATAATGCGGTTTACCAGCGTATCACTGGCATATTCCTCCAGATAGATCGCTGCACCCACACCAATGGGGAATGCGACGATGATCGTGATGATAATGGTCCACAGCGACCCCAAAATAGCGGTGCGCACCCCCGCAATCTCCGGTTTGCTCGATTGCGGCAGTTGCAGAAACGCCAGGTTGATCCAGGCATGAAACTCAAGTTTGGCCTGGGGATATTTCGCCTGTACTTCAGCCTCGATCTCGGCGCGGTTTGTGAGCGAGTCGGTTAACGACCAGGTTTGCACAATCGCCGGCTCAACAACGCGCTCCAATACCAGGGCGTAAACATTAGCCCGGTCGCGCGTCTCGAACGATTGATCGTTTTCCAGGCGGCGCAGCAATCCTGCAGAAATGTGTTCCGTTAGGATCTCCAGCAGCTGTGCTTTATCGAGCTCTTCTAGCGGCATTCCATCACGCTGCAAAGATACCGGATCAATGCGGTTCTCAATCGCAACCCATCCGAAGGATTCATCAATGATATTGTAGAGCAAGGCACCCAGCGCCACAATCGCGATGACAATCGCGCCCAGAAAAAGCGTGCTCCATACGCTGCCGGCGCGATGACGGCGCTGCGTTTGCGGGTAGAATCGGGCAGGGATCATTCATACACCTCCCGGAAACGCCGTACTACCCGGTTGCTGATCAAGTTCAGTACCAGAGTCATGAAGAAGAGCATCATTCCGATGGCAAAGATGCTGTTGTAGTCAATAGAATCGTAACTGAGATCGCCGCCACTGATGCGGACAATGTGCCCTGTCATCGTTTCGGCAGCGCGAAAAGGGTTGAAGGTGAAATTGGGACCGGCGCCCGCCGCAACGGCAACGATCATCGTTTCCCCAATGGCGCGTGAGGCAGCGATGATGAAGGCGGCGGTAATGCCTGATAGCGCTGCCGGCACAACTACCTTTATGGCTGTCTCCAATTTGGTGGCGCCCAATGCGTAAGCGGCTTCGCGCAGGCTGCGGGGCACGGCACTCAGCGCATCCTCGCTCATGGAGGTGACCAGCGGCAGAATCAGAATACCCATGACCAGCCCGGCAGAGGCTGTGTTGTAGATTTCAACCGTGTTGGCGCCAAAGAGCGTACGCAAGAGCGGCGTCATGAAACTCAACGCAAAATAGCCATAAACTACTGTTGGAATCCCCGCGAGCACTTCCAGGATTGGTTTTAGCACCCCCCGCGCACGGGGCCTGGCATATTCGCTCAGATAAACTGCGGCGCTGAGACCTAGCGGCAGTGCTACCGCCAATGCAATCATGCTGGTCATCAACGTGGCGTTGAGGAGGGGTAGAATACCGAATTCCAATATCGCCGGTTGCCATTTGGTGCCGGTGAAAAACTCCAGCAGGCTCACGTCCGGATTCCTAAAGAAGAGCAGTGATTCATGCCCCAGCACATAGATGATGCCTGCCGTCGTCAAAATTGAGATCGCCCCGCAGATGAAGAGAAAGCCCTGAATAAGGATTTCACCCGGACGTGAGCGCCGGCGCAACGAAAGCCTGGCTTCCGGTGCCGGAGCGTAAAAAGCAACCGGGCGTGAGCGCCTTGGTTCCGTGTTTGCCAATGCCAATTCAACACCTCCTGACCGATCCTTGTCTCTGCTACTCGCCTCACCACGCACGGTCGTTATGCTGATTATTTCACTGCATCGAGCCAGGCTTGCATGGCACTTTCGAGACCTGCTTCGCTGGCAGGGAAGTAGCCGACCGGAACGATTTCTTCGTTGACGAAGGTGAGATAGAAGTTGATAAAGGCGGCGACCTGCGGCTTTTCCTGCATGATCTCTGCATCAGAGTAGATGAAGAGCGGGCGAGCCAGGGGATAGGAATTGTCATCCACACTCGCCGCATTCGGCGCAACGCCATCAATGGACAGGATGTTAAGGCGGTCGGTGTTCTCTTCGTAGTAGGCGTAACCGAAGAAACCAATCGCATAGGGACTGCCGGCGATGCCACGCACCAGGATATTGTCATCCTCGCTCAGTTGCAGATTCTTGCTGCCCAGGAGCGGAGCCTTGTCCTTTTCGAAGACTTCCTCAACGAAATAATCAAAAGTGCCGCTATCCGTGCCAGGGATGAAGCGCAGGATGGCTTCGTTGGGCCAGTCGGGATTGACATCGGACCACTTTTCAGCCGTGAAGATGGCAGCGAGCTCTTCCATGGCTACATCGGTGACGAAGGTATTCTCCTTGCTCACCACCACGGCGAGGGCATCCGTGCCGATGCGGAACTCGACAGGGTCGCGGTCAATGGCGCGGCAGGATTCGACTTCCGAATCCTTGATGGCGCGGCTAGCGTTGGCGATGTCACTCTCACCGGCAACGCAGAAGCGCTCGAAACCGGCGCCACTGCCGATGCTGTCAATCGTGATATTGCCGCTATAACCCTCATCGCGGAAGCGCTCCGCCATGCGCTCCGAGAGCGGAAACACCGTGGAGCTACCGGCGGTGATGATGTCGCCCTGCACTTCCAGCGGATTCACTTCGGGCAGCATTCCCGTCGCGGCTTCGGTTGCCGCCTGGGTAGATTGGGGGGTAGGGGTGGTTGGGGTGCTGCAAGCTGCCAGCACTACTGTGAACACTAAGGTGATAAACCAAAAACGACGCATTTTCTCACTCCTTAAAGATACAAGATAGTTATGTTCTGTCGTACGAATAGTATCTTATCACGAGGGGTTTAACGCCGTTTCAAAACCAGGTTAAGGTTGTGTAAACAAATCGGGCTAATGGCTTAACCTATAACAAGGCGAGGATGCCGGCGTGAGTTCGCCGGCATCCTCGCCTTTAGGGCTTAACATGCAGGTTCTCTACATAGAGTGGCTCAAGCTTTTTCAGCCATCCCTACAGGACGGGATTTGTAACCCACGCGGTTTTACGGGCACTAAAGGAGGCGCTGAGGCGCCTGACGCGCTGAGGCGCCTGACGCGCTGAGGCGCCTGACGCGCTGAGGCGCCTGACTGCCTGCTTTCAGACGTCCCTACGGGACGAGGGAGAGGAGCAGGCAGAGCGCGGGAGGATGCCGCGGCTACGGGACAAGCCGGGCTGGAGCCCGGCGCTCCGAGGAACAACGACTCGTGCAGGCGGCATTCTGCCGGTGTTGAAACGCACCCCGCTACATCTGAGCGGTGGGCAGCGAGAAATAGAACGTGCTGCCACGACCCTCGACGCTCTCTACCCAAATCTGCCCGCGGTGTGCCTGAATGATGTGTTTGGCGATTGCCAGTCCCAATCCGGTGCCACCGCTCGACCGGGCGCGGTCCGCTTTGTAGAAGCGCTCGAAGATTCGCGATAATTCCTCTTCAGCAATTCCCACGCCTGTATCACGAACAGCGATAATGACTTTATCCGCTTCGCCGTGCGCAGAGACGGTGATAGTACCTCCGGAGGGGGTAAACTTAATCGCGTTGTGAAGCAGGTTGGTCAGCACTTGCTGAATGCGTTCCGCATCGGCGAGCACGGGTGCGAGAGCGTCGGGCAATTCTACCGCCAGGGTCAGCCCGGCGCGCTTAACTTGTGGCAGCATCCGGTCAACCGGCACAGCAACCAGCGTTGCTATGGGCGTAGATTGCATGAAGAAAGGCGCACGGTTAGATTCAATGCGCGAGAGTTCCAACAGCTCCTCCACAATCTGTGTCATAGTTGCCAGTTCCCGTTCCATGTGGTTGAGGAAACGCTGCGCCATTGTTGGATCTTCCAGCGCACCATCTTGCAGGGTTTCCACCAACGCCGAAAGTGATGCCAGCGGCGTGCGCAGTTCATGCGAAACATTGCTGATGAAATCGCGGCGGATGGTTTCCAGGCGGCGAATACGGGTGAGGTCTTGCACAATAACGATATAGCCCGGCGCAGATGGCGTTTGCTGCGGGGTGATAATGACCTGGAGGAAGCGGCAGCGCCGAGTGCCTTTGCCATGATCAATCTCAACTGCTTCTTGCTGTTCCTGCTGTGTGCGCTGACACCGCAGCCATAATTCAATTAAGCGATGATGACGTACCAATGCTGAGAAAGTGCTCCCCAGCGTCGCCTCTGGGGCGACATCGAAGATGCGCGCGGCAGCAGGATTGAGCATTTGCACACCCCCATCCACATCTAGCACCAATACACCATCTGCCATATGGTCGAGAATGGAGCTTGAGCGGCTCTGCTCCGTGGTAAGTGCATTGAGCTTGTCCTGCAAATTCTCCGCCATGATGTTGAAGGCGCGCGTGAGTTGCCCCACTTCATCCTGTGTGGTGGGCAACAACCGGGCATCCAGATTGCCCGCAGCGACCTGTTGCGCCATCGCCGTGAGGTGGCGCACGGGGGAAGTCGTGCGGCTCGCAATGAGCAGAGCCAGTGCTACTGCAAGCGTGGCAGCAATGACCGCCGTGGAAAGAATCGTCCGGTTGAGGCGCGCCAATTCTGCCTGTACCTCTGCAAGCGGTAACGCCAGGCGGGCAATTCGAACCGGCGCTGCCGCTTCCTCCAATGCAAAGGCTACATAGATTATCTCGGTGCGCGCGGTCACGCTATAACGGATGCTGCTGCCCGAGCCACGGTCCAGCGCCTGCTGAATCTCTGGGCGGTAAAGGTGACTTTCCATGGTCGAGCGGTCATGATCTGATTCCCCCAAGACCGCCCCATCGGCAGCGATGAAGGTTAGCCGAGCGCCAAGCAGGTTGCTGTAATGCCGTGCGGCGGCATCAAGGTCATTGCTGCCGGATGCCTCCTCCGCGAGCTGTGCGGGCAGTAAATCTCCCACCACGCGGAGGTCGGCGAGCAGGCGCGTTTCGAGGGTCTCAAGATAAGCTTCACGGAAATAGTGCGATAGATACAGAGCCAAGCCGGCAGTGGCGGCAACAATCAAGATCACAAAGGGTAGGGCTATTCGCATTCGTATGCTGCGAGAATGGTACATGCTGTTGTCTCCAGATAGGATGAATGATAACTGAGAAGGCGCGCAGATTGGCTTCAGCCTTCGAAACGGTAACCGGTTCCGCGAACTGTGACGATGCGCAGCGGATTTGCCGGATCGTCCTCGATTTTTTCGCGCAACCAGCGAATATGAACATCCACAGTGCGGGTACCACCGCTAAAATCCCAACCCCAAACCTCTTCCAGAATGCGCTCGCGGGTGAGCACGCGCCCGCGGTGTAGCGCCAGATAGGAGAGCAATTCGTATTCTTTGGGTTTGAGGTGCAGCAGCTCTGCCCCACGATAAATCTCATGGCGGGTCGTATCGAATATCAAATCGCCCAAGCGAAGCTTTTCCGACGATGGCGAGCGCGAGCGCATTCGCGAGCGCATTGTGGGGGAGGTGTCCTCGCGCGGGGTCAGCTCCTCACGGAGCAGTTGCACACGGCGAAGGAGCGCTTTGACCCGCGCCAGCAGCTCGCGCATACTGAAGGGCTTGGTTAAGTAGTCATCGGCGCCCACTTCCAATCCGACCACTTTGTCAATTTCATCGGCGCGCGCGGTAAGCATCAATACCGGCATGGAATGCTCGCGGCGTAAGCGCCGGCAGATTTCAAAGCCATCCAGCCCTGGCAACATCAAATCCAGCAGGACGAGGTCGGGGCGCTGGGCATCCACGAGCGCTAGAGCCTCAAAGCCATCAGCGGCGGTGAATACCTGGTAGCCCAACCGCGCCAGATTGTATTCCAGCGTCTCGCGGAGGGCCAATTCATCTTCAACAACGAGAATTTTTTCGACCATTGTTTTACAAAGAGTGGAAACCTGGGATAATCATGCTCGTAACCAACCCTAGATTTCAACGCCCTCCGATTTTCACCGTTGCCAATACACGAATCAATGACAGAGTACTCTCAGTCACAGATATTATATAACAGTATACCACGGACGGGTTAACACTTCCTTATCACTCAATTAACAATAGGTTAAATGCTATTTGTATTTCTGCAAACCGGGCTTATACTTGCGCT
Organism: Anaerolineae bacterium; assembly: GCA_026645815.1. Taxonomy (GTDB): domain Bacteria; phylum Chloroflexota; class Anaerolineae; order B4-G1; family SLSP01; genus JAAZNO01. Next base: position 10,515 of record JAPKMR010000104.1, read on the forward strand.
AAATATAAGCAATGCTCAACACAGCGAGAGAGGGTAGCCGTATGACAGTTGCGACGACGTTAAAGGATGCTTACAATGCTGCAGATCCCATACGCCCCCTATTACCAAACGATCCTCGTTACGTCAACCTGACGCTGGCACGCGGAAAAGATGTCGTGGAGTCGCTATTTACCGGTATTACATGGTCAGAGCGCTTTCTGAGCCAGTTGATCACTGGGCATCGTGGCAGCGGCAAATCTACGGAATTGCTGCGCCTGCGGGCAAACCTGGAAGAAGCCGGTTATGTAGTGCTCTATTTTGAAGCTGACGACGACCTCGATTTGAACGATTTGGAGTACACCGATTTGTTGCTAGCGATAGCACGTCACGTTGTCAGCGATCTCCATTTACAGGGTATTTCGCTGCGGCCTAAGTTGCTGGAAGACATTGAGGCTTGGTTCAGTGAAACAGTGTATACAAGCGAACAACGCCGCGAGGTGGAGCGAGAGTTGGACTCAGAGGCGCGTCTGGGCTTGGGATTACCAGAAGGCTTACCTCTGGTAGCTTACCTCATGGCGCGTGTTACCAGCCAAATCAAAAATGGACGAGCCATCAAATCCGAAATTCGACGCAAATTAGACCCGCAAGTCTCACAGTTGATTGGAAACCTCAATCTATTACTCAAAGATGCCAATGTGAAATTGCGGCAGCAGGGAAAACAGGGATTGGTGCTGCTCGTGGATAATCTGGATCGGCTTATCTACCGTGATTTGGGAAGTCGCCGCACTACACATACGGCGCTCTATGTCGAGCACGGTGAGCAATTATGCGATCTTGATTGTCACACGGTCTATACTGTTCCGATCTCGCTCATGTACTCCGATTGTGCTACTGTCGTGCGGTCCATTTTCCCACGTCACCACGTTCTGCCAATGATCAAATGGCACAATCGCGACAATATGCTTTCTGCTGAAGGCATAGGCTATCTGCGTGAGTTGCTGCGAGCGCGCATAAACCTGGATATCCTGTGTACCCCAGAAGCGGTAGATTATCTATGCCAGGCAAGCGGTGGTCATCCTCGTGATTTGATGATTTTGACGCGCCAGGCATGCGAATATGCGCCACGTGATGTACTGCGGCAACCTATCACACTAGCGGTGGCACAACGTGCTGAAGCAGACCTGATAGCCGATTATAGCCGTATGATTCCTGAGGAGCACTATCCTTTGCTTGCCCAGGTCTACCTGAGCAAAGAAGTCCGCAGTGATGAGGCGCATGAATTAATGCTCTACAACCTGACTGTTTTGGAATACATCAATGGAATGCCACCCTGGCATGATGTACACCCCATTGTGCTAAAGCTCCCTAAATTCCAGGTTGCATTGGCTGCCAAGCGTGAGAAATTGTTAGCAAAACACTGAGTGCATGAACGCAACCTTTGATCCTGCAAATCGAGAAACGCTCGATACCCTTCAACGCGCCCTTGAACTGGTAGAGGGTTTTGCGCTGTACTTCGTGCGCAACAATCTGCCGGCCCAGAGTGGGGCACTCTTGGCGCGTCTCGCCGAGATGTTAGGTCCGGAAAGAGTGGTCTTTCGTGTGGACCTTGACGAAGGTGCGAGTGTTATCCGACGTTTGCTTACGGAATCTGTGCGTGTGGCACCAGGGGGCAGCCTGCACGTCTTTGGCTTGGAGCGTCAGATGCCAGGAGGCGCTGTACACCCCCCCGTATTGCAGCAGCTAAACCTTGCGCGCGAACATTTTCGGCGTTTGCCCTGTCCGGTTGTCTTCTGGCTCCGTGATGAAGCGCTCACGCGATTGGCGCGCGGCGCGCCTGACTTTTGGGCATGGCGTAGCGGGGTCTTTGAGTTTGTGCCAGAGCCGGATTGGGTAAATGCAGAGTCTCTGCAACACGTTGGGCAGGGCACGCTAGCCTGGCGCGATTTGCCGGCGCAGGAAAAGAGCACTCGCATTCTCGCGCTCGAAGGGTTATTGGAAGACTACAAATTGCTTGAACAAGATGGCGCTACTTATCGTGCGTCAGCTGAGATTGCTCTGGAGCTGGGGTGGTTATACCTGGTTGCGTACCGCGTTGACGAAGCGGCCCAGGTTCTTGATAGTGCTTTGCACCTCTTCCGCGCGGTGGGCGATCGCTTGGGCGAAGCCAACGTGCTGAAGGCCATGGGGGACGTGCAGGCGTTCCGCAAAGAGAACGACACGGCGCTGGACTCCTACGCGCAGGCGCTCACGCTCTTCCGCGCGGTGGGCGCTCGCTTGGGCGAAGCCAACGTGCTGAAGGCCATGGGGGACGTGCAGGCGTTCCGGGATGACCGCGACACGGCGCTGGACTCCTACGCGCAGGCGCTCACGCTCTTCCGCGCGGTGGGCGATCGCTTGGGCGAAGCCAACGTGCTGCAGGCCATGGGGGACGTGCAGGCGTTCCGCAAAGAGAACGACACGGCGCTGGACTCCTACGCGCAGGCGCTCACGCTC
>JAPKMR010000105.1 GCA_026645815.1 Anaerolineae bacterium
GCTGTCACTGCCTACTTCATTCAATTCTCGGATAACGGTGGCGATACCAGTTTCGCCGGCACTTTCGCCCTCGACCAGATGCGGCTGTTCGACACTGTCGCTACGGATGTGTACAGTTTCGAGAGCGGGATGCCGTCCGGCTATTTTGCCGACCCTGGCGGAGAGATTGCTGCCAGCGTCGTGACCACCGGCACGCTGACGCAGTTTGGAGCTGACCCCAACCATGTGTTGGCGGTGAGCGTTACTGCGCCACGGGTATGGGCTGGATTGCAGGGTTTCAACCTGCCCACTGCGCAAGACTGGAGCGGCTACGCTGGTGTAAGTTTCTGGTTCAAGGGGACCGACTCCGGGCAGACATTCCTTTATGTCATTACGCAGGATGCTGGCGCGGGTCTGTATCAAGCCGCGTTTGTTGATGACAGCAGCGAATGGAAACTGGTCATGTTGCCGTGGGAGGCTTTCATGTATCGGGAGGGCGCAAGTGGGACGCCCACGCTCAGTCTCACCGCTGTCACTGCCTACTTCATTCAATTCTCGGATAACGGTGGCGATACCAGTTTCGCCGGCACTTTCGCCCTCGACCAAATGGCGGTCTTTGGGCTAGACGGTGTCTATTACCTTAATGCGCTTGCCAACCCGCCGGGGCAATCCGGTACTGAGCCTCTGGAAGTCGCATTCAGCTGGCAGGAAATCGCTGTCGTTGAAGGCGAGACCGCTGCCATCACCGTTACCCTCAACATGACCGCCGCGTACCCTGTGACTGCGACCTACGCCACCAGCGATGGAACGGCAATCGCGGGTACAGACTACGTCAGCACAACCGGCGCGCTCGTCTTCCCGCCCAACACCCTCACGCAGAGCTTCACGGTTGATACCATAGATAATGCTGTTGAGGATGGCAGTCGCACATTGCTGCTCACGCTCTCTAATCCCATCAGCGTGACGCTGGGCGCGGTTAATCAGGCCACGTTGCTGATCCAAGATAACGAAGCCATAGACCTGTGCCGCCGTATCATGGTTACGGTGGATGATTTCGAGGATGGGCTACTGCTCGCAGGTCAGCATGGTACTATTGATATCGGCTTCATCACCTGGAGCGATGGTAGTTCCGTGTCTATCATCACCACTACGGTTGCCTCGGGTGATCCTTTGGCTTTGCCCGGGCAAGTGGGGGATAACATCGCCCTTCAATTTGATGCCAATATCGGGGGTTGGGGTGGTTTGTCTCACCTCTTTATGAACGCTGCCGGCGATACCTGGCTGAGCCAGGACTGGAGTCGCTATAACGCCATTGGTTTCTGGCTCTATGGCGAAGGCGATGGGACCGGGTTGTTCTTCGAAATCAAGGATAACCGCACCGGTTCCGATGCCCAGGATGACGCCGAAATCTGGACCCACCCCTTTACCGATGACGTGGCGGGTTGGCGTTATGTTGAGATTCCCTTCAGCGATTTCACTCGCAAGGAAATCGGCAACAATGCTCCCAATGATGGCTTCGGGCGTACTGAGGTTCATGGCTGGGCTTTCGGCTCGCTGGGCACCGGTGGTTCTCAGACGCTCTATCTCGATAACGTAGCGCTCGTTGAGCGGGTTCTTGTGGTGGATGACTATGAATCAGGCTTGCCTTCCGGAACCGACGCCAATAGCAACGGCATTGGCTTTGTTGCGTGGGGTAGCGAGGTTCCTAGCCTTTCCACACCTCTGGTAGCCGATACTGATGGGCTTGCCTTGCCCTGCCAGCTCGGCGATAATCACCTGCTGCAGGTGGATTACTCCATCTCGGGGTGGGGCGGCGGTTTCTCCCATGCGTTTGAGAACGCGGGTGTCTCCGAATGGGTAAGCCAGGATTGGAGCACTTACGAGGGCTTGAGCCTGTGGGTGTACGGATCGAATACCGGCGGCAACTTCCGCCTTGACCTCTTCGACAACCGCGCTGCTACCGGTCCCTATGCTACTACTGACTCCGCCGAGCGCTTCTTCTACACGATCCCCGATGACTTCACCGGTTGGCAGCATCTGATGATCCCCTTCACCGGCTTCGCCCGCCGGAGCGATTGGCAACCTGCGGGCGCTCCTGATGACGGTCTGACCTTGACCGAGACCTGGGGCTATGCCGTGGACTTCCCCGGCGGTGTGGGGGCGCACAGTGCTTACCTTGATTACGTGATGCTCTACGGCGATTCACGCCAACCTGAACTAACCGTTGCCTTTGCGGACCCTGAATACTCCGTGATCGAAGGGCAGGCGGCGCACCTTGTCGTCACCTTGAATTACACCGCGACGGCGCCGGTAACGGTGGCGTATGCCACTGCCGAGAGCCTCGCCACGCCGGACCGTGATTTCACCCCGGTTTCGGGGACTCTCTCCATCGCGCCCGGCGCGCTGACGGCGGATATCGTCATCCCCACTCTGGATGACGGCAAGAATGAGGTTGCCGAGCGCGTTGCCGTGCTACTCTTTGATCCCGAAGGTGCGACGCTGGGTTTCCAACGGCGAACGGTGCTCGTTATCGAGGATAACGATAGCGCAGATCCCAATCTGCTGGACGATTTCGAGGGTTTTCATCCCTTCACGGTTGTGACCGGTACCGTGACGCTGAATGCGACAGAAGTTGCGGCAGCCTCTCCGTTAGCGTTGCCTGGACAGGGAGCGTATGAGCACGTGCTGCATATAGCCGCTGCCGGGGAGAGCGAATTCGTCCGCACCTACCCCGTGGGTCAGGACTGGAGCTCTCACGATGGGCTAAGTTTCTGGTTCCATGGTACCAACAGCGGTGAGGAGATCGCCGTGCAGTTGCTGGATAACCAATCTACCAGTACGGCAGCGGTGGACCCTGCCGAGTGGGTGCCCGTCTGGAGCCAGGAGTTCGACGAGCCTGTGGGCACTGCACCGGATGGCAATATCTGGACGCATGAGCTCGGCGATGGCGCGTTGAACGATGTAGTTGGTTGGGGCAACAGCGAGTTACAATACTACACCAACAGCACCGATAACGCCGCTACGGATGGCGCGGGCAACCTCAAGATCACCCTGCGCCAGGTGGATACCGAAAATGGCGATCTGGTTTGCCACTACGGCATGTGCGAGTACACCTCCGCGCGCTTGATCTCAGCCAACAAGGCGGAGTTCGCCTACGGGCGCGTCGAGGCGCGGGTGCAGGTGCCTTCTGGCGCCGGTTTGTGGCCCGCCTTCTGGATGCTGGGTACGAATATCGGTACGGTCGGTTGGCCCACTAGCGGCGAGATTGACATCATGGAGTATGTGGGGCGCATCCCGAATGAGGTCTTTGGCACCATCCATGGTCCTGGCTACTCCGGCGGCAATGGTTTCGGCAATACCTATGACTTGGGTGAGCCTGTTGCGGATGCCTACCATACTTTCGCGGTCGAATGGTCACCCGATGAGATTCATTGGTACGTGGATGGGATCAACTACCATAACGCGACGCCTGCCGATGTCGCCCCGAATCAATGGGTCTTCAATCAACCCTTCTATATCATCTTGAACCTGGCAATCGGTGGCAACTTCGGCGGTGATGTTGACCCGACGCTAACCTATCCGAAGGAAATGCTGGTGGACTATGTACGTGTCTACCAGGCGGCAGATACTGCTGAGCGCTTTGAGGCTACTTTCACCGATGACTTCGCTGGTTGGCGGAAAGTCTTGATTCCTTTCAGCAGTTTCGTGCGCAGTGCGGAGCAACCGGCGGGCGCACCCAATGATGGGCTTACCCTTACCGAAGTTTGGGGTTATGGTTTTGCCCTGCCTGAGGATAGCGACGGTACTTTCTACCTGGACCAGGTCCGCCTCCAGGACCTGCAGTATCACTACCTGCCATTGGTGTTCAAAAACAACCCGTAACTGCGGAACAAACCGCCCCATCGCGAGCACACTCGCGATGGGGCGGTTAAATGACAACGCTTTGGAACTGATTCTGCAGCGCTGTCTTGTTGCTTCCGGAAAACACTTATAATGAGTGTTCATCTGAGAGTGGCGATTTTATGCCTTGTGAAGGAGCTTATGGAATCATTTACCTTCGATGCCCAAAACCGCTTTGTTATTGAAGACTTTGCTGCCCGCAAGCCTTTCTCCAGTTTCCTGCCCGGCATTGCTGGGCCGCTCGGGGTTCCAATGTGGGTTTTCTACACCAATCGTGGGCAGGCTATTGCTGGATTCGGCATCGAGAACCGCAACAATCCCATCATGGAATTCCAGCCTGCCAATAAGGCCTATCAAACCACGCCGCTGACCGGTTTCCGAACCTTCATCAAATTGCCCAAGGCGGCTATCTGGTATGAGCCATTTGCGCCATGGGAGACTGCCCCCGCACGGATGGCCATTGGCATGAACGAGCTGGAGTTGCAGACGACTGACGATGCCCGTGGGCTACAAACCACGGTGGCATATTTCACCCTGAGCGATGAGCCATTTGCCGGGCTGGTGCGTCAGGTGACGGTGACGAATGTGGGTGATGCGCCCCTCGCGCTCGAAATCCTCGATGGCTTGCCCTGGGTGCAGCCCTATGGCGTGGACGAGCACAATTTGAAGATGATGGGGCGCACCCTGGAAGCCTGGAAAGGCGTGGTCAATCTCGAACCGACCCCGCACGGGTTGGCGGGCGTGCCCTTCTACCGCTTCCAATCCAGCGCAGGCGACACAGCTGAAGTTGCCGCAATTCAGGCAGGGCACTTCTACCTGGCTTTCTGTGAGGTAGATGGCATCACACAGATGCTGCCGCCGCTGGTTGATCCGGATATCGTTTTCGGCGCCGATACCTCGCTACACACACCTCAGGGTTTTCTGGAGCAGCCCCTGGCGGCATTGTGCGCGCGGCGCCAGATGACGGCGGGCAAAACCCCGTGTGGCTTCTTTGGCCATGCCATGACTCTTGCTCCCGGCGAGAGTTTTACCCTGCATGCCATCATCGGACACATTGGCAATAGCGCACATCTGCACCGCCACCAGGCGCGCCTCGCCAGCGTCACCTACCTGCAAACTCAACGCCAGCGTGCCAACGCGCTCGCGTTGGAGCTCACCGGTGTGATCGAAACCCATACCGCCATGCCGCGCTTCGATGCCTACTGCCGCCAGACTTTCCTGGACAACGTCTTGCGCGGCGGATGGCCTCTCTTGCTGGGAGACCAAGAGCACCCCACCGTCTACCATATCTACTCCCGTAAGCATGGCGATATGGAACGCGATTACAACGCTTTCTACCTGGCAGCGGAGATGGTCTCACAGGGTAACGGTAACTACCGCGATGTGGCGCAAAACCGTCGTTCGGATGTCTTCTTTGCACCGCGCGTGGGCGATTTCAATGCTTTGAGTTTTCTCGGGCTGATTCAGCCCGATGGCTACAACCCGCTGGTGGTGCAGGGGCAGCAGTTTACCCTGGCGGCGGAACATCACGCTGCTGCGTTGGCTTTGGTTGAGCGCCCGGAACCGCTCGCAGCTGCATTGGCGCGGCCCTTCACGCCCGGTAGCCTGCTGCGGTTGATCTTCGATCAAGACCTGGGTCTTAAGGTTGCACCCCTGGATTTCATCGCGGCGGTTTTGGCGCAGGCTCAGGCGCGCTTTGCGGCGACGTTTGGTGAAGGCTACTGGATTGATCACTGGTTCTACAATCTTGACCTTCTGGATAGTTATCTGGCGCTCTATCCCGATAGGGCCAACGCCTTGTTCTTCGAGAAGCGCCTGTCATATTTCTCCAGCCCTGTTGCCGTTCAGCCACGCGATTGCCAATATGTGCTGACCCCTAATGGCGTGCGTCGCTATCACGCACTTCTGGAGCAGGAATCTGCCGAACTACATCCCCACACCGGGTTGAGGGTGACGGTCTTCGCCAAACTGCTGGGTCTGGCGCTGCTCAAATTCGCTACGCTTGATCCCTGGGGCATGGGCATCGAGATGGAAGCGGGGCGTCCGGGTTGGTATGATGCACTCAACGGCTTGCCGGGCTTGATTGGCTCCTCGCTCTGCGAGAGTTATGAGTTGGCGCGCTTGTTGGACCTGCTTCTCGCTGTCCTTCCGGATGTGCCCGCCCTGGTAGAACTTCCGGCGGAGCTCGCTGCGCTGCTGGATGAAGTCCAGACGCTTCTGCAGGGACCGCTCGCCGCTGCTGATTTTGGCTATTGGGACGCCGTAGCGACTGCGCGTGAAGCCTACCGCGCGCAGACCCTCCACGGTTTTTCGGGTGCGCTGGTGCCGCTCGATGGCGCCGGCTTAGAACCTGCCTTGCGCGCTTTCCGCGCCAGAGTTCAGGCGGGGCTTGATCGCGCCGTCGCGCTGAATGGGGGCATTCCACCCACCTATATTGCTTATACCGTGACGGATTACGCCGAGCTTGGTGTGACCGATGCGCAGGGGCGTCCCCTGGTTCGCCCGCTAGCTTTCGAGCCGCACATCCTGCCCCTCTTCCTTGAGGGACCGGTTCACGCGCTCAAGGTGGCGCCGGATGCGGCACGGGCGCGCGCCATCCACGCGCGGGTTCGTGGAAGCGAGCTTTTCGACCGCAAGTTGGGCATGGTCAAGGTCAACGCCTCCCTGGCGCATGAATCCCATGAGCTGGGACGCTGTCGCGCCTTTACGCCCGGTTGGCTAGAGAACGAATCCATCTGGGTGCATATGGCCTACAAATACCTGCTTGAATTGCTCCGGGCAGGCCTCTATGATGAGTTCTTCGCCGATTTACAACGGAGCCTGATTCCCTTCCTGGATCCAGCAGTTTATGCCCGCAGCCCACTGGAGAATTCTTCCTTTATTGTCAGCAGCGCTCATCCAGATGAGAGCCTGCACGGCGCGGGATTTGTCGCCCGCCTCAGCGGTGCGACGGCAGAGTTCTTGAGCATGTGGACTACCATGATGGTGGGCGCGCATCCCTTCATCTTGCAGGGGAATCAGCTGCACCTGGCGTTCAAGCCCGTGCTGCCGGGCTGGCTTTTCCGTGAAGATGGCACTATTGCCTTCAAATTCCTGGGTCAGTGTCAGGTCACTTATCACAATCCTGAACGCCACGATACGTTTGCTGAGGATACGGCGATAAGCAGAGTTGTGCTGCATCTGCTTTCCGGCGACAGGGAGATTCCTGGACCGGTCATCCCTGCGCCCTATGCAGAACAGGTTAGGGTTGGACAAATACCGGCGATCAGCATTTACTTTGGTTGATGCCGTTATACGCTTATTCTCATCACGTTTTCTGGAGATCACTATGCAAAAACCTGATTGGTACTTCACTAACGACAAAGGCGATTTCGTTCTGCGGGACCCACAACAGACCAGCGCTCTGTACTTCCCGCTGGTCAACGCTGCCGGTATGGTTTCCGTGGTTACACCTACACTCGGCGGCGATGCCAAGACGGGGCAGAACAGTTTCCTCCTGCCGCCAGCGACGGTGGAGGACCTGCATGCCTCACGAGCATCGCGCAATTTCTGGGTGTCCACTGCTGAGGGCACGGTCTGGTCGGTGATGGGAAGCAGCGCTCCACAACGTGCCGGCTTGATGGGCGAAGAGGATGTGACCCTGGAAGCGGGCTTTCTTTGGCACAGAATCACACGGCAAAATGCCGCGCTTGGTTTGCGGGCTGAGATCACGAGTTTTGTGCCGCCAGGCGCCGACCATGTTGAGTTGTTGCAAGTCGTGCTGACTAATGTGAGTGACCGTGCCCTTGCGCTCACTCCCACGGCTGCGATTCCGCTCTTTGGGCGGTCAGCGGATAACCTGCGCGACCACCGTCACGTGACCTCTTTGCTTCACCGGATTTGCACTCATCGCTTCGGCGTCCTCGTCAAGCCGACGCTTTCCTTCGACGAGCGTGGGCACACAATCAACACTCTTACCTACGGAGTGCTGGGCGTCGAGGGTGATGGCACGGCGCCGGAGGCCTTTTTCCCAACCATCGAGGAGTTCATTGGCGAGGGCGGCGCGCTAGATTGGCCTGCTGCCGTGCGTGAAGGGCAAACCAGTGTGCCGGCGGGCACGAAGCGTGATGGATACGAAGCGCTGGGCGGTTTGAGATTCCGTGAAACCGCGCTTCTGCCGGGTGAGAGTCGCGCTTACGTCTTCATTTTGGCTGTGTTGGACGAGAATGAGACACCTGAAGCCCTGATGGAACGCTACGGGACACAAGGTCGTTTCGCCGATTGGCTGGAAAAGACCCGGGTTGATTGGGCAACGCGATTGAACACTTTCGCTGTGATGACGGGCGACGCACGCTTCGATGGTTGGATGCGTTGGGTGGCGTTGCAGCCCACACTTCGGCGCTGGTGTGGCAATTCCTTCTTACCCTACCACGATTACGGGCGCGGAGGTCGTGGGTGGCGTGACCTTTGGCAGGATTTGCTTGCGCTGCTCCTGACAACTACTGAGGACATACGCACTGCGCTGTGGCACAACTTCGCGGGGGTGCGGATGGATGGTAGTAATGCCACCATCATCGGCGCAGCTCCTGGCGAGTTTAAGGCGGATCGCAACAATATTCCCCGTGTGTGGATGGACCACGGCGCATGGCCCCTTCTGACTACATTGCTCTACATCAACGCCACCGGCGACTTCAATTTCCTCTTGGCAGACCAGGTGTTCTTTCAAGATGCCTTCACCCACCGCGCGCAAAGGGTGGATTCGAGTTGGATGCCCGAAGACGGTAACATTCTCAAGACCGTTGCGGGCGTGACTTACGAGGGAAGTGTTCTGGAGCATCTGCTCGTACAACACCTCACGGCTTTCTTCAACGTGGGTGAACATAATATCATCCGCCTTGAGGGCGCAGATTGGAATGACGGTCTCGACATGGCCCCCGAGCGCGGCGAAAGTGTGGCTTTCACGGCGTTTTATGCGGGGAATCTGCGCGAGATCGCGCGGCTTCTGCGACAATTGGAGCAAGTCGGCGTGACCCAAACTGCACTGGCGGTGGAGCTGCTGTCGCTCCTTGATACGCTGGGTTCTCCGGTCGACTATGCCTCAATCGCGGGCAAGCGTGCGCGTCTTAGCGCCTATTTTGATCGTGTACAACCCCGGATCTCTGGCGAAAAGGCAACCGTGGCGTTGTCTGCATTGGCTCAGGACCTCGACGCAAAGGCGGATTGGCTCACAGCGCAGCTACGGACACAAGAATGGCTTGTCACCTCCGAGGGCTATCGCTGGTTCAACGGCTACTACGACAACGACGGGCAGCGCGTTGAAGGAGAGCATATCGGTCAAGGGGGTCACCTCAATGTGCGGATGACGCTGACGGGGCAGGTCTTTGCGTTGATGACAGGGGTGGCGACTGATGCACAGGCCGGCGAAATCATCAGGGCTGTCGAGCACTACCTCTACGACGAAAGCGTTGGTGGTCCGCGCCTCAATACCGATTTTGGTGAAGTTTTGCACAATCTGGGTCGTTGTTTCGGCTTCGCCTATGGGCACAAGGAAAATGGGGCGATGTTTACCCACATGGCAGTGATGTACGCTAATGCGCTCTACAGGCGAGGGTTCGCTCGTGAGGGCTATCGCGTGCTTCATGGCATTTACCAGCATTGCCAGGATTTCCCCGTGAGCCGCATGTATCCAGGCTTGCCGGAGTACATTACACCAGATGGGCGCGGTGTCTACACCTACCTTACCGGCTCAGCGAGCTGGTATCTCTTCACCTTGCTTACCGAAGCCTACGGCGTTCAAGGGCAGGCAGGAGATTTGCGACTGGCTCCACGCTTGGTGCGCGAACAATTCGATGAGTTGGGCAAAGCTGGAGTCCATACCCTTTTTGCCGGCAGGCAGCTGGACATCGTCTACTCGAATCCGTCTGCTTTGGATGTCGGGGATTATATGATCATCTCCGTTATGCTTGATGGTGACTCTCTGAGCGTTACTCCTGGTCCAGAAGTGCTGATTCCCCGAACGTATTTGGAAGCATTGGACGCGGCGGCGCCACACCGAATTGAGATTACCTTGCAGTGATGGTGGGTGCGGCTCCTGCTGCCTTTCTTTGATTGATTTTTAGCGGTGGGGCTTTGCCCCGCCGCCAAAAATCAATTTTCTCAGGCGCCCTGTAGGGGCGCCTGAGATTTTCACCCCTGTTTTGAACCGCACCCTCATATACCCGCTGTACGACCTTTTATTGCTTCTCATGGTATAATTGTTTATCAGTATACAGCGCTTGCCTGCGGGATGATGAAGGGGGCATATAGATGAAGGTAAATGAAATTGCTAAGGCCGTTGATGGGGAAATTTTAACCCTCCCCGCTATAGATGTGGATGTGGATCGTGCTTTTGCCGCCGACCTGATGAGCGACATTCTGGTCTTTGCTCAGCCAAAGATGCTCATGATCACCGGTCTGACCAATCCTCAAACGATTCGCACTGCCGAAATGTCGGATATGCCGGTGATTCTCTTTGTACGCGGTAAGCGCCCTTCAGAGACCTTGATTGCGATGGCTGAAGAAATCGGCATTGGCATTCTACTTTCGCCTTATACCATGTATGAAACGTGTGGTTTGTTATATCAGGCTGGTATGCCGGGCATGGGCAAGCTCCCCATCGTTCAGCAGAGCTAGACTATGACCCAGCAATTCTCGCTTTTTGCACGGATGGGGAAAGATCTGCAGGCTTCGGTCCTGCAGGAGCTTACCTTTGAGCTCAAAGTCTCACGGGTTATGACCTCCAACCCCTATACCCTGTCTTCCCAGCACCTCATGGATGATGTGAAGAACGTGATGCGCGAACACCGTTTTTCCGGTATCCCGGTAGTGGATGCTGGGGAGTTAGTGGGTATTGTCAGCGTGCAGGACCTGATGCATGCTTTTGAAGAGCAGGCCCTCAATGCCCCCGTGAAGCGCTTTATGACCACCAAAGAGCATTTGGTTACTGCAATGGTGGATGAGCCTGTTTTTGAAGCGCTGAAACGCCTGGAGCAGACTCGTGTAGGACGGCTGTTGGTATTGAACGCGGAACACCAGCTGGTCGGCATGTTGACCAAGGGTGATATCATGGCTGGGTTGCTGCGCGCTTTGGAAGATGCCTTCAACAAAGAGGAAGAGGCGCGTCGCCAGCAGCACCCCCGCCGCTTTTTTGAGGCGTTGGTGTCAGACGAGACCAGCCTGCTGATGCGCTATCGCGTTCATGCCAATGATTTCGCCAGCGGCGGCAAAGCTTCGGCGCAGATCAAGCAGGCGTTGTTGCAGATGGGGGCAGCGCCCCAACTTGCACGACGTGTCGCCATCGCGACTTATGAAGCAGAAATCAACCTGATCATCCATACCACGGATGGCGGTTATCTGGTCGCGGAGATTCGCCCTGAGCGCATCACGGTCGTGGCACACGATACCGGTCCCGGCATTCCCAATGTTGAATTGGCGCGCCGAGCGGGGTACTCCACGGCTTCGCCTCTTGCGCGGGAAATGGGCTTCGGTGCGGGAATGGGCCTGGTCAATATTGACCGCTGCACGGACGAGCTCAATATCTGGACTGCGGTGGGCGTGGGCACCAGGGTGGAGATGGTTTTCATTGTGACCGAGGATGGCGCTAAAGCAGAAAAGTAGCAAGGCGTGCCGCTTCCTCTATTGGGTGTTAATTCGCTGACAGGCTATTCTCTAGGGAGGTTCCCATGATTCTTCGTGACATAGTGGCGCACTTGGGATTGCAGGTGTTGGCGGGAGAGGAAGCCCTCGACCAGGAAGTGACCGGCGGATACATCGCAGATTTGTTGAGCTGTGTCATGGCGGGTGCGCAGCCCGGGCAGCTCTGGTTTACGCTTCAGACCCACCTTAACATCGTTGCGGTTGCCTCGTTGGTAGGCGCCGCTGGCATTGTGATTACGGAGAGTGCTCCTGTGGCGCCTGAGACGGTCAAGCGCGCCGCTGCTGAGGGCGTGGTCTTATTACTTAGCCCGGAGCCCACCTTCGAGACGGTCGTTAAGTTGGCGCACCTTCTCTGAGTGCGCCTCAATATGGTCGTGGGTGAATTTCGGGCCGATTTTCACATTCATACCTGCCTCTCCGCCTGTGCCGAGGTGGAGATGATCCCCCCGTTGATTGTAGATGAGGCGCTTCACAAAGGACTCCATATCATTGCTGTCACCGATCACAACGCTGTCGGCAATGTCGGCGCTGTGATAGAAGCTGCTGCAGGCACCGGTTTGTGGGTGTTGCCGGGCATGGAATTGCAGTGCCAGGAAGAGGTGGATGCACTGTGTCTCTTCGATACGCTGGAGCAGGCGCAAGCCTGGGAGATGCAGGTGCGCGCCGTGATGTTACCCTTTAGCCACGATGCCGAGCGCTTTGGTCCACAGTATCGCGTGGATGCTGAGGGAGATTTGGTCGCTGAAGATGATAGTTTCTATCAGGGTCCCGCGCAAATCTCGCTCGAGGATGCAGCTCATGCCGTCCATGCCTTGGGCGGGCTTTTCATCCCTGCGCATATTGAACGCCCCATGAAAGGGCTGTTGGGAGTTTTGGGGCTTTGGCCTCCAGATTTAGAGGCTGATGCGGCAGAAGTTTCGCCCAATCTGCGCCCCTCAGCCGCGCGAAAGCGTTTCCGTCTGCCGCCGGAGTTGCCGCTGATCACTTCTTCAGATGCGCATTGGCTAGACGGCATCGGCAGTGTGATGACGATCTTCGTCTTGGAGGGGGATCCCTCTATCATTGAGCTGCGCCTGGCATTGCGTGGAGCGGGACAGCGCCGGGCATTTGTGCCCTGAAACTGTGGGGAGTGCTTGCGAGTAAAGCCGCGAACAATGTCACTTTGGCAGTTTCGCGAAAACATCTATAATAAGGTTTAGCTAATCTGACCTTTGAATTAGGAATGCCTCTGTGGCACCGTTCCGTGTATTCCACAGGCAATTGAGGTGAGACGATGAGTGTAAATCCAAACATGGACTTAACGACGGTTGTGGATGTGACTTTGACCCCTGAAGAAAAGAGCGCCATGGATGAGGTGCTGAGCGC
>JAPKMR010000106.1 GCA_026645815.1 Anaerolineae bacterium
GAGTGATTTTTGTGGTGAGGCGAAGCCTCACCACAAAAATCACCTTTTTCTCCGCGCCCTGTAGGGGCGCCTGAGATCACCCCATGCTCATGCCAATTTGCATTCGTGGGTATTCTATACTACAATGAAGTTGTGTTTGATGGCATGGGTTCAGCTATTTTGAGAGGAGGGAATATGCCAGGGCGACGGTGGTGGGGCGCATTGATTCTTGCAATATTGGCGCTGTCTTTGATTGCTGCCAGACCGGCACAGGATTGGCCTCCAGGAACCGCAATCCTCCATGGTTTCGTTTTTCATGACCTCAACGGTGATGGCAAATGGAATCACCCCAACGGTAACGGTGTCTTTGATTCGGCAAAGCCTGAGTTGTGGGAACCCGGTTTTGGCGGCGTGTATTTCACAGCCAGCTGTGGGGATTTCTCGGTTGTGGGATATTCCGAGCCACGCTCGGTGGATGAATACGGGCATGTCTTCGCCACGGGTGATTTTGGTCCGGTGCTCGAAGCTTGTGACTGGACCGTAACACTACACGTCCCGAAGGGCTATGTAGCAACAACGCCCGTTCAACAGAAGGCGTTGATCCCTGATGCTGGTGGCACGGCATTTCCGGCGGTGTTGTTTGGTCTCGCCGGGGGAGCGCTTCCCAAAACTGGCGCGGTTCAGCAACCATTCTTGCTTGGCGCAGCGCTTGTTTTTGGGGGCGAAATGCTGATAGCGGCAGTGGCTGGATTGATTGAACGACGCCGGCACGGCTAAAAGCGAAGCTGTATTTTCGAAATTTGGCGGCAGGTAGGCACTACCTGCCGCCAAATTATGTGAACGGAACCGGGTTTTAGTATCCGAGATCTTTATCCACTACATGACGCAGTATTTCCCCCCGCAAGTACCGCTCTAGATTGTCCAGGAATAACTCTGCCTCGCGTTCTTCCAGGTGCGGAGTGCTCCATGAGTTGTGCGGCGTGATGATGACATTCTCCATATCCCAGAGCGGTGAGTTTGCCGGTAACGGCTCGTGAGAGAAGACATCCAGCGCCGCTCCGCCTAGCTGTTGGTTCTGTAGCGCGCGAATGAGCGCCGGTTCATCCACAATAGCTCCGCGGGCGATGTTAATCAACCATGCCTCAGGGTGCAGGGCACGCAACTGTGTCTCGCCTATCATCCCACGCGTTTCGGGTGTTAGTGGAATCGCAAGCACTGCGAAATCTACTTGCGCCAAAAGGGTCTCCAGTTGTTCTGGTGGGAAAATTCGTTCGACATTGGGGGCGCTTTCCCCGGGGCGGCGACGGGTTGCCACAACGTGCATTCCTAGCGCGCTGCACAGCCGGGCAATTTCTGCGCCAATGCTGCCCAGTCCGACAATGCCGACGGTTAGCCCGGCAAGCTCGCGCAACGCTTGTTTCTTCCAACGATGTGCCCGCTGTTGTGTCATGAATGTCGGCATTTGCTTGACAATCATCAGCATATACGTGAGCACTGTCTCAGCGATGGGAAGGTCGAAGACGCCACGGGCATTTGTGAGTGTTACCGGCGCAACCCGCAGGGCTTCATCCAGTGCGTGTTCGACCCCCGCACTAACCGTATGGACCCATTTGAGGGTCGGGAGCGCGTAGAGTGTTTGTCGGATTTCGGCTGGCAGGTTCCAGGGCAGCATCAGCACTTCTGCTCCCTCAATCTCGCTTTGTGGTTTGCCATGCTGATCGAGAATGACGAAGTCGCAGGTATCGAGCATGGTACAGGCGCGTGCTTGCACGTGTGAAATCACAAATTCGGGGATGATAATCTTCATCGCGTTTCTCCTTTACAGATCATATCAGGCGCCCGGGAACGCGAGGTCATCCCGGGTCGGGATTTATCCTATGAGGATACCCCATTCAAACAGGAAAGCAATTGCCTTCGTTGCGTGTAATTCAGCACAGGTGAGATTGTGCTATACTAGAAGTGGCAGGGGGCTGAGATCGCCACTCCTGCGCTTTTGCGCGAACAAGAGCCTTGCTGTGGGAGAATGCAAGTGGACCTACGGACCTTTTTGGAGCAATTGGATTCAGCCGGCGAACTGCAACGGGTGGCGGAACCTGTTTCCCCCACCTTCGAGGTTGCTCGCCGCATAGCCGCACAGGATGGGCAACCACTGCTATTCGAATCGTTGCCTGGTTTCCCCGGTTGGCGCCTGGCTTCTGGATATCTGGCGCGCCGCGAACACTTTGCCCGTGCTCTGGGCTGTGCCGTCCCTGAATTGGTGCACCGCCTTGCTGAAGCGATGGATTTTCCGCAGACTCCACCCTGGGAAGTGGATGCGCCTTGCCAGGAGGTGGTGGAGACGGATGTGGACCTTTATAGGCTCCCGATTCCGCGTTATCACCCTTTGGATGGCGGTCCCTATATCACCGCGGGTGTAGCGGTAATCCGTGACCCGGATTACGGACGCAACCTCTGTTTCCACCGCATGATGGTTCGGGATGCGCGCCACCTCACAGTACGTGTGGTCGAGGGGCGTGGTACCGACACCGCTTGGCGCAAGGCGCCTGAGGGCTTGCCTATCGCGGTCTGTATCGGCTTGCCGCCGCATGTGTTGCTTGCCGCTTCGATGTCGCCACCTAAAGGTGTGGATGAGAGCGGCATTGCTCAGGCGCTGGAACATACGCCATTGGCGCGTGCGCTTACGGCTCCGCTGGAAGTCTTCGCCGAGGCCGAATTGGTGTTGGAGGGTGTGCTCACCCATGCATTGGATGTCGAGGGACCGTTCCCGGACCTCACAGGCACCATGGATGGGCAGCGCCAACAGCCGGTTCTCCGTGTGGATGTGCTGACGCATCGCAAGGCGCCGATCTTCCATGCGCTGCTGCCTGCCGGGCTGGAGCACAAGAACCTCATGGGAATGCCTCGTGAGCCTACCATCTTCGCTGAAGTAAGCAAAGTGGTGAAGTGTACTGGCGTCGCCATTACGCCAGGCGGGTGCTCCTGGCTGCATGCGGTGGTGCAGATAGCCAAGCAAGGCCCTGAGGATGGACGCCTGGCAATCGAAGCGGCTTTCCGCGGGCACAGCTCACTGAAACACGTCGTAGTGGTGGATATTGACGTGAATCCCTTTGATAGCGCCGATGTGGAATGGGCAATCGCGACCCGTGTGCAGGCAACGCGCGATATCATCATCTACCCTGATCAACCAAGTTCCAGCCTTGACCCTTCTGCGCATCAAATTCCGGGCCAGAAAACCCGTAGCGATAAAATCGGTGTGGATGCGACAATTCCCTGGGGCGAGCCTCACGAGGGTTTCTTGCGCGTGCGTTACCAGTGACCCTCCGGGACTGCGGCGCGTGACCATGAGCGTCGTAGCCCGAGAGCATTTTGAAAGCTGCTTAAAGTACCTGGATATGAACTTGTACACTCAAAGGAGGCGGAAATGAATACGTTCAATCGGATTGTGATTGTTGTGAGCTTGTTGGTTTTGATTCCCTTAGTGACCGTGTTTTTGGTTATTCCCCATGTGATCCTCTCGGACGTGGGGCGGTGGGCTACGGACCTCGGACGACAGCTGTGGGCGGGAGATGTGCCGATGCGTCTGGGCATTGGGCTGTTAGCGGCGCTGATCTTCACTGTTCTGGCGCTGGTGCTGGTTTTCCTGGAGCTGCGACCTCGACGCAAACGCTTCATTCGTGTCGAGAATCTAACCGGTGGTATGGCGACGATTGGTATCGAGAGTGTGGTGCGCCAGCTGGAATACCGCCTTGATCCTATACCTGATGTGATCGCTGTAAAGCCAGAAATTCAGGCAAAACATGGCAAGGTGCAGGCATTGGTGAATGTGAGCATGGCTGCGGGTGTTAATGTGCCACAGATGGCATCGCGATTGGTAGATGAGGTCAAGGATGTGCTGGGGACAGAACTGGGATTGCGGATTGCGGGTGAACCCGAGGTGCGGATCAATGTGCTGGCGCAACCCGCGGGCAGGCGGGGCGCCCAACCACGTCCGGTAGTGCCCGCTCCTCCTGCCGGGCTGTCTGCAAGCCCACAGCCGCCGGAACTTCCGGCACCCAACACACTCATGTGGCACGATGATGATGCTGGGGAGCCGGTCGTTTGAACGCGCCGCAATCGCTTGCGCCTGCCGCGCTTCTTGAGGTGTTGCTGTTTGTGGCGCAGGGTCCTGTGAAAGAGGAGGATTTGTTTGCTGCGGCAGGGTTGACTGCAGAAGAGGGCGCTGAGGTTCTAGGGCGGCTTGAGGCATACCTTGCCGAGGGCGGGCTGCGCTTGCAGCGTCTGGGGCGTCGTTTGCAGCTTGTGACACCCGCAGAAGCCGCCCCACAGATAGAGCAATTCCTGGGATTGGAAGTCAATTTGCGGCTATCTCAGGCGGCGTTGGAAACGCTGGCGATTGTCGCTTATGCACAACCGGTCACCCGCCCACAGGTTGAAGCCGTCCGTGGTGTGAACTCCGACAGTGTGCTGCGCACATTGCTCGCTGCCGGATTGATCGAAGAGGGTGGGCGGGCTGAGACGGTGGGACGTCCCATTCTCTATCAGACCACTTTTGAATTCTTGCAGCAATTTGGCTTGACCAGCCTGGATGATCTGCCGGCGTTGGAGACGGTAAAACAGAGCGTCCCTCCGGCGGCGCCTGTTATTGATGAGGCTGGCCAAACTGCTGCTGACGAACAGTTATAATGCAGGTATTGCCTCAAGGATACCTCGATTGCAGATTTGACGCATGTATCTTACCTGGTATAAGCGGGCGGTGTTTTGGGGCGCACAAAGGGCGCCCCAAAACACTGCCAAACACGATTCTGCCTGGATGTGGTCCTTCCCCCAATTTTCCCAAATTGCCTGTCGTCTATATATCCTTGATGCATCCTGTGGCGGCTAGAGCCGAAGGTTGAGCGCATGAAGTTCTGGGGTTGTGTGCTGTTAGTAGCGCTGATTCTGGCAGGCGTTGCCGTGCCCGCGGCGATGGTATCAGCGCAAACTTCCCTCGATGCGGTAAACGTCTACTACGTTGGTCCGCAAGATGAGATTTATGCCGCAATACAACGGGCAGCTCCCTATATCCTGCTGGTGGATAATCCTGAACTGGCGCGGGTATTTGTCCTCAACGATCCTGTGTTGGAGCACGCGCAGCTGCAGGGTATCGGTCGCCTGGTGCTGCGGGAAGAAGTAGGCCTGGTCCTGTTTCTGGGACCTCATTTTCCAACTGACGCAAATGACATTCGGGCTTTGCTCGGCGTTGGCGCCTTTGGTATATCTGCTGCCAAAACCAATTTGCAGAGCCTTCGGAACGGCACAGAACCGGATCCTTTGCAGACCGCTATCGCCTGGAATTCTGCGCCGGAGCTCCGTGCGCGCTCGGTGATTTCTAACCCCAATTTGCTGCAGCCTGTGGTGATCACAGTCGCGGGGGAGCCTGTGGTACAGCGGGGGCGGGGGCGTGAGCAGGTACAGCTTTTCGTGGTTGGCGCCTGGCTTGCAGATGCCAGCAATGCTGTTTGGGCTGAGTGGCCCTACTTCGATTACTTTCTCTACCGGCTGTTGGCTGAGGCCGCCGGCGCGCCCCGCTTGCTTGCTTTTGCGGATTATCCTCGTGCACCAGTGCCTCAGGGGCGTATCCGTGGCGCGATGGGGGGACTGGCAGTACTGGATCTGCTTATCTTCATTATAGCGCTCTTCATTGCCCGCCGCAGCCTTTTTCTGCACCCCAAGCGCTGGATAACGGCGCGTCTCACTGCTTCTGCTCGTCCTTCTGACTGGCAAATGGTTGGCTTTCACCGCCCTCTTGCAGCGCTGTTGTTCTTGTTGGGCATTGGTCCGTTAATGCTTTTGCCCTGGTTGAGTTTCCAGCTGCAGCTGTTGCCGAATCTGTTGCTCCCCTGGGCTCAGACTCAGGGTTTCTGGGAGCAGACAGGGCAATGGTTGACCTGCGTGTGGGTTCTCCTGGATGCGGGCTTAGGAACAGCTGCCGTATGGTATTTCTCTGCGTGGCGAGCTCGTGAGCCTAGAGAGGGCTTGCGCTACATGCAATTGTATATTTGGTGGCAGATATTGAGTGGCGCAGTCCAGCTGGTTCTCACCTTCGCCTGGGTTATTCTCATCATGCCACGGACCCCATGGGCACACCTGGCTTTCTACATCGTCGCGCGGACGATTCTGCAATTCCCCGGCTTTTTGCTGATCTTTCGCTACTTCTTCCGTGCTGAGCAGCGTTTCGACTATGAGCAGCGGTTGGTCGTGTTAGCAGCACTGGGAGGGATGGTGCTGCAATTTCTCTTTGTGGTTTTGTTCCGGCAGGTGCTCCCCAATCTCTTTGATCTCGATGTAACTATCCGCAGTGTCCTGGGACTGGGGACGGGCCTGTATTTTGCGGAATGGCTTGCTTTTGGCTTTGGGGTTTTCCTCTACCGGCGTTTGGGTTATGATCTCTACCCCCTGTTTGTGCCGGCTTTCGATTGGGGCGTGTTGAAGCGTGCGCTGCGTTATGGAATGCCTTGGGCTGCCGGTACGCTGGCGGTGGCCATTGGAACGCTGCTGCAAAGCCTATGGTTGCCGCGTTGGTTGCCAGAGTCTGGCACGGGGCGGTTGTGGGGGGCGGCGTTCCTTTTTGTTCTGGTTTTTGAGGCATTACAGGCGGGGCTTTATGATAGCCTTATGCCGGCGCTGGTGGAGGCTTTGCATCAGGAGGCGCGCACGCTGGTGCGGTATATTCTGGGGCAAGCCTTGCGCTATGGCTTGTGGGCGGCGTTGCCTTTGCTGGCAGCGTTGATATTGATCAATCAACGCCTGGAAGCGGGATGGTTAGGAGGGACCTATGTGGGTCTGGCGCCTTTCCTGGGGCCGATTCTGGCGTGGACAACCTTACAGGGTCCTGCCTGGACCGCTGAGCGGTTGTTGGAGGCTGAGGGACGCCCAGGATTGCGCTCGGTGGCTCTGGCTGTGGAGCAAGGCTTGCGTCTGGCATTGCTGGCATGGCTTGCACCCCGTCTCGGTCTGGTCGGGTTATGGATCGCATTCTTATCGCCGCTGGTTGTCCGGACTGCCTTTGGCTGGAGCTGTATTCGGCGTTGGCGGGTCAAATTCAACATCTGGCAAGCGTTTGTTGTTCCTGCAGGTGCGGCGTTCCTGGTTTACCATGGACTGCGGGCATTGTTGGCGGTGGTGGCCTCTTCTGAGGTGATTTTCACGCAGCTGGCCTGGTTCTTCTCGCTGTTGTTGTTGCTGCCCGTCTATGGCTTTGTAACGGGATTGCTCGGGGGGTGGGATGATCGCGGCGTAGAGGAGCTCCATCTGGCCATGCGGCTCAGCGATCTTGGGTTGCCATTGGCCAGCTTATTATGGGGAGCGGTGCGCCTGGGGGCGCGTCTCTCGCCACTACATGGGCTATTTCCTATGGCTTTGCAAGCCGCAGCCTGGGAGGAGGCGCAGGCCATCTCTATGCGCCGCCTGCCCCGCACTTAGTTGAAGTGCATCTCCAAACCGGCGCTCGTGATTTGGTAGCGCCCAAAGACGACGGTTTGTGCTGAAAGAACTTGTGCCAGCAACACCGGGAGGTCTTCCACTATGGGTAGCGTGGTCAGTGCTTCTAGAGAAATCCACTCTACCTGACCCTCTTCTGAGGCAATTGGTGTGTCATCCGGTGCGGCGCCGGTGAAGACAAAGAGCATGACCCCTGGAGGTTCGGGCCGGGTGACGTGAATGATTCCCTTGAGCTCGAGTTTGCTGGGTGTGATCCCTGCTTCCTCCTGAACCTCGCGCAGCGCTGCGTGCCATGGGTCTTCTCCGGCTTCGATGTGTCCCCCTAAGCCATTATAGCGATTGGCCCAGAGTTTCTTATCGGGCGCCCCACGCAGAAGCAATACCCGGTCGCCGCGCGTCAAAAAGATTAACGTGCGGGGAACAACCGTGTAGCGTGTGAGATCGTTAAGTTGTTCCTCGGGACGCATAGGCATTACCTCCATAGACCAGCATCATTGTATGTACCGCTTCGAATGTGAGCCAACGGCTGGGCTGGAAAATGCGCTCAATCTGCATTTCTAGCGCTGCTGCGCGCGTTTTGTGCCAGCGTCCCTCATCATCCTGTTGCGTTGCCAGGCGCAGCGTGAACTCGCGCAGACGTGGATGTTCTGTGTTTCCGGAATGCGCCAGTACGTGCGCCAGCTCCAGTAGATCGGTCTCATAATAGCGGATGAAGCGCAGGCGCAGCCAGTCTGCGTGGCGCCGTTCCCAATCAAAGGGCCAGCGCAGCAATCTATCTGCCAGCTGTTGCATTGCCTGGGTATTCTCGGGCGTGCGCGCTGCTGCTGGGAGGCTCTCTAGTCCGGCTAGCGCTTTGACAAATCCCGCCGCGCATTCGCTTCCCGCGATGGGGCAAAACAGTTGTTGTGGTTGCTGTAAAATCGCCTGGGTCAGCGTGAAACAGGCTGATTGGACACGCGGGTCATCGCCAAAACCAAAATGGTTGAGCAGTTGCAGCGCCATACCGGTATAGCAGAGCCAGATCTCCGGTTGCACGGCATCTGGTGCAAAGCGCCCATCGGCAAGCCTTCCACGGTTGAGCAGATGCTCGCAGGCATCGAGGATGATGTCGTAACGGGGCACGTTGAGCTGTGCCAGAGTGTAGAGAATGCCGAATGTGCCCGCAGCTGCACCAAAGAAAGGGTTTTCTGAGCGCCCCCAAAAACTTACAGGATTGGCATAGCGGAGGAAGGTCTGCACGGGTTTCCAGGCTAATAAGGCGCGATATTCCGCATCCAGGCTTTCCTCTGGGCGGTTGAAAATATGCCGCAGGGTCAGCACCCGGACAGAAGGGTTTTCGGGGTCCAGAAGCCATGGTACGGGATCGCGATGAATATGATCCAGCCAAGACATGGATGATCAGCTCCTAAGGCGTGGAACCCTTCACAGCTTATAACCGATCATCCGCAGGAAGTTTTTCCGCCAGGCAATGTCTTCCGGTCCCTCAAGTCCCTGACTGGCCATACCATCAATCACACCCAAAATGCCGCGTCCCTGTTCAGTCTCGGCAATGATGACTTCTACCGGGTTGGCGGTGGCGCAGAAAATCCGCGCCACTTCGGGAACCTGTTTGATGGCGTTGAGCACGTTGACGGGGTAGAAGCCCGCGCCCAGGAAGATGATAAAGCTATGTCCCGCACTCAGCGCGAGCGCGTTTTGTTGTGCCAGGGCAATCATCTCCTCATCGGTGCCTGACCAACGCACCAAGGCTTTGCCTGAGGCCTCACAGAATGCCAATCCGAATTTGATTCCCGGAACGGCAGTGACCAGGGTTTCGTGCAGGTCTTCGACGGTCTTAATGAAATGCGATTGCCCTAAAATAAAGTTGATCGGTTCAGGTTTCTCGATCCGCACGATGCTCAGTTCCATGGTGACCTCCACAGGTTCATGTCAGGGTGATGGATAGCTTCTAGGATTCGATACGTAGCACAGGAACGCTGGCGCGGTTCAGCGCCAGCTGCAACGCATCACGCACTTCTTTCAGCCGCTGTTGTGCTTGGCTCTCATCCGCCGCGTGCATGGCAATGATGATGCGCAATTCGGCGCTGGTTGTGTCTGGCGCACCAGATTTTGGAAAGGACTGGGCCAATGATTTTATATAGATATCTGGATAACCGGCGGCAATTTCTCGCAGCGGCTTGGTAAGAGTCGCTTCATCTTCACAGTGTACGATGATGGCATGTTCCACCCAGTAGCGTTGCCCGAACCGGGCAGTCAACTGCAGCATAACCGTTCCTTCCAGCAGCGCTTCCATTTCTTCCGGCACACCGGGTAGGCAGACAAGCGTGGTTGCGCCAGTTTCCAACCATACCCCCGGGGCTACCCCCACGGGGTTGAGCAAGGGTTTCGCCCCCAAGGGTAAGCGCGCCATTTTGCGCTGAGCCTCTTCTGGTCCTCGCTGTGGCACATAACCGGCTGCTAATAGTCGCGAATAAGCCAGGTTTACCATCTCACGCGCCGCAGGCATTTCCACGAGCGGTTGCTCCAGTGTGTCAGCCACTGCTGCCAGCGTACAATCATCCGCCGTTGGGCCTAATCCTCCACTGATGATGATCACTTCGGGATGGGACTCCAGCAAAGTGACGAGCAAAGCGGCGATAGCCTGGGGATCATCCCGAACCATCGCCGCCTGTTCTACTTTGAAACCTTGCCGGGTGAGGCTGCGGGCAAGCACGAAGAGATTGCTGTCCCGAACCTCGCCGTTGAGTAATTCATTGCCAATGGCGAGCAGGACCACGCGCGCAGGCGCACTCACAGATCTAGCCTTAAGACCTTGTTGATACTGGTAAGCAATTCATGCGGGCCGAAGGGCTTGGTGACGTAATCATCTACCTTGGCGATGTGTAGGCCGAGCACCTTATCAATGCTCTGGGCTTTGGCGGTGACTACGATCACGGGGATTGCCTTCAACGCTGCGTCAGCTTTGATCTGTTGATAGACCTCCCACCCATCCATATCTGGCATCATCAAGTCGAGCAGGATCAGGTCTGGTTTCAGCCGCCGTACTGTGTCCAAGCCTTGTTGCCCGCCAACCGCCCCTACCAGTTCAAAGTTGCCCCGGTCAAGAATGATCCGGATCAGCTCGATCATCTCGGGTTCGTCTTCAATGCACACGACTAAACGCTTTGTATTTTCCGTCATCGAGCACCTCCGTCAGCCTGCTGCAGTTTTAGTGTAGCATAAGGAACACTGGATGTCAATGCGCGTTTTTAACGGGATTTCGTAGCAGTTCAACGGGCTTCTGTATTCCCTGTGAGGCTCGCAGTGCAGATTGGCTGCTTGATCAACGGGTTGACGCATCAACGGGTTGCTACGCAACTTGGGACGAATGCCTTGCTCGGGCTTCAGATGGTGCGTGATGTGCATAGCGCGGTTTCGGTCAGCGACTTGCTATGAAATTCCGTAATACCTTGTAGCTGGGGTATAGGGCAGTTTGTTGGGGAAAATCAGCAAAGGTTCTGCGAGCAGGCGAAGAGAATTTTTTATGTGTTGTTGGGCGCGCGCCGCGCGCCCAACAACACTTTTTCCCCTGACAGGGGCGTCATATCCTTTCACACAGCGTTGGCAGCGTGACCGCTCAGGGCACCAGGTGCAGGAATCTGCGCTTCCCGATCTGGAGAATGGCGTCTTCTACCGGGACCACGAAGTCCACATCGTTGATGACATCCACGCCCCATCGAACGCCGCCTTGTTGGATAAGGCGCCGGGCATCACTCTTGCTGCTTGCCAGTCCTGCCGTATGGAGCAGTTCAACCAGGCGGAGCGGTTCGGTGAGCTTGAAATCCGGCATATCGTCCGGCAACTCGCGTTGTTGATGTACCCGCGCAAAGTGTTCAGCCGCGCCATCAGCGGCTTCGCTGCCGTAGAAGATGTCCACAATCTCCCACGCCAGTTCTTTCTTGACTTCCATGGGATGCACCGCGCCGGCGAGTAGTTTGGCCTCGACTTCCGCGATATGCTCCGGTGTCCATCGAGTGACCAGGTTGAGGTAATTCGACATGGCCTCATCCGGTATGCTCATGGTTTTGCCGTACACCACCTCAGGTGGTTCACTGATGCCGATGTAGTTGCCAATGCTCTTAGACATGCGAATGTGCCCGTCTGTGCCTACCAGAATGGGCAGGGTGATTGCAATCTGTGGCAACTGCCCGTGAACTTCCTGCAATTTTCGACCCGCCATCAGGTTGAAGAGCTGTTCGGTGGCTCCCAATTGTACATCGGCTTCCAACATCACCGCATCGTAGCCTTGCATCAGAGCGTAGAAGAGCTCATGCAGCCATACCGGGTCGTTGCGCTCCAGCCGCTTGGCGAAATTATCGCGCACCAGGAATTGCTGGATGGTGAAATTCGACGCCAGATTGATCAAATCCTCAAAAGTTAGCTTGCTCAGCCACTCGCCGTTGAAGCGTACCTCGGTTTTCGCGCCATCCAGAATCTTGAAAGCTTGTTCCTGGTAGGTCTGGGCATTTGCCTCGATTTGCGCTGTTGTTGGGCGCGGACGAGCCTTGTCTTTATCGGAAGGATCGCCAATGAGCGCGGTGTAGTTGCCAATCACAAAGACCACTTGATGCCCCAACTCCTGGAATTGCCGCAGCTTGCGCATGGTCACGGTATGCCCCAGATGCAGATCAGGGGAGGTGGGATCATAGCCACAGTAGACTCGCAACGGTCTACCCGTCTTGGCGGAGAGCTCCAGGCGCTCTTTTAGCTCCTGACGCATATTGATATAGGTCTGGGGGTCACCATATTCGACCCCTCGCATGAGTATATCCAGTTGTTGTTCGATGGTTGGCATGTCTTCCTCCCAAGCGCTACCGCTTTGTGCCTGAATCAGCCTGATAGAAGGGTGTTTTTGGTACGCAATGCGTGCCCAAAACACTAAGAAACTCTTCGCCTGTCTGCAAAACCTCTTTTGGTTTTCACCAACACTTTGTCGCGTATTTCCTTACCAGGGTGTGTTTCAACTCCGGGGTAAAAGTAAGACGACTATCCCGCAACTACCTTTTCTTTGAGGCATTCTGTGCGGTGGGGCTGTACCCCACCGCATAAAACCACCTTCCTTTTGCGTCCCGCAGAGGCGCCTGAAATTGTCGCCCCGGCATGAAATGCACTCCCCTTGCCAGGGTATACGACAGAATATTGGGAAAAATAAGATTGGCATCTTGTAAATGACCCTTGTCAGCGCTCAAACATCTGCGTCGCCGTACTCGGCGCTTCTTTCTGCCGGTGTGATTTTCGTGAAC
>JAPKMR010000107.1 GCA_026645815.1 Anaerolineae bacterium
ATCCCGTCCCCACTGTGGGGTCTGCGCCGCGCCGATCAGCCCCCAGGCCAGTTCTGCCCCACTGTAAGCCCAGCGGACTGTCGGCTCCGCTCCATAATCTTCTGGGTTCGTCTCTGGCCATTCGCGCAGTGATGGATCCTGGCGGGGCATCGCCTGCAACTCGGCCTCATCAATCAGGAGTAGTTGGACACGATGCACGTGCCCTGGAATCACGGCGTAGGCATCGCCTCGGCCCATCAGCCGGTCGGCGCGGGGGAGCGAGTCTCCCACCACCACACGCGACGCATCCTGATCGGTCACGCGCAGGGCGACGCGACCCACGAGGTTGCGCTTGAGCGCGCCATGTTCGCCAAAGGCCTCTACCGTCGGGTGCTGGGTGGCCAGCATCGCGTGAATCCGCGCCGCTCGACCCTGCGCCAGGATTCGACGTGTCAGTTCGCGCACGCCTGCATCATCCATGAACTCCTGGAACTCATCGAACAGGAGCATGATGCGCGGTAGGGTAGCGATGGCGCTCTCGCCTTGCGCGGCGATGATCGTATAACGCCGCTGCAATTCGAGATTGATCCACCCCAGGGCATTGGTGGCCTGCCGGATGTCGGTAGCCACAGGGCCTACCATGCCAGGGAGACCGCTCAAGGGACCGAGGCCCGCGCCGTATTTGCCGTCAATGCAGACCAGTGAGACCTCGGCAGCCTGGCGCGAGAGCTGCGCCGCGGCGTTGCGCATGGCCACGGTTTTGCCGGATCCCGTAGTGCCTCCCGTGAGAATGTGCGGCACCGTATCGCTGACGCCCATGATGATGGTGACGCCCCGCTCGTCCACGCCGGCGATCCATCGTCCGCCGCCGCGGGGGTTTTGGTGGACATCGCGGTAGCGGATCTGCGTCTGCGCCAAACTATCCGGCCAGGGCGCTTCAACGCGGATGAGCTTGCCGCTGAGAAAAACTCCGGGCTCGCCGGGGAAATTCCAACTGATGAACTGCCGGGCAATGGCGGCGCCGTCAGCCGAGAGAAGCCGCAAGACCTTAGCCGTTGCCATCCCAGCTTGAAGCAGCACGGCGCCGGCACGGGGGCCAACGATAGTATCGCTCTGGCAGGGCACCGGCTCACCGGCGACTCCACGCGCCAGTGCGGTAACCAGTGCCGTGCGCGTTTGCTCTAAATAATGAATACGCGGGTCCGTGCTACTGTTTTGAGTTGCCATCTTGCTACCTTCTTGTGTACTCAAACAACCATGCAATGATTCGATCCAGGCGCCGGCGTACACGCTCGGCCGTGATTCCTTTCTGCCGTCCAATGGCTCGCAGGGTTGCCTGCACCTCGCCATCGGCGTCATAGCGCAACCGGAGCAGTTCCAGGTCTCTCTCGGGGTGAGTGGTTTGCGAGTTCCACCGCTGTACCAGATACGGATATTGCTCCGCCATGATCCAGACTTCGGGCATGGCGTTGCGCTCGATTTTGAGAGTTTCATACAGCGGTGGCTGTTTTCTCATCTGTATTAGCCTCATTTATGATGGGTTGCTTCTCTGTCACTGCCCACCACTAGACTGGTGGTGGGCAGTAGCTTGGAGCAAGCCTAAAACGGCAGGTTCTCAACGGGTGCCTTAGGTTGGGACGACGTTGCCTCGTTGTCGCCGCGCCCGCCCAGAAAGCGGACGTTGTCGGCGGTGATTTCAAAGTTGGCATGGGGCGTACCATCCTGCTCGGTCCAGATCTTCGGATTGCCGTTTTTGTCAGGGGCGAGGCGTCCTTCAACTAAAACAAGGCTGCCTTTGTGCAGGTATTGGGCTGCGGTTTCGGCCTGCCGCCGCCAGACCGTCACTCGAAACCAGACGGTCTCTTCGCCTGGTGAACCGTCGGCATTGCTCCATTTGCGCGATGCGGCCATGCTGAAGGTGGTGACCGGTGTTCCTTCTGGGGTGTAACGCATCTCAGGATCACGTCCGAGATACCCGACTATAATGAGTTGGTGATACATGCTGCTCTACTCCTTTGCTGTTGGTTGACCGACTGTTGCATCAAATTCCCACAGACACTCACGGCCCTGTGCCGCGAGCATCTCCAAAACCGTTTTCCAATCCAGGATGGGTTCGTGATAGCGTCCAGGATACAGAATCCCCTGCCAGCGGTCGTTTTTCATGGCATCAGGCCGGTAGATTACATAGCCAGCGTACACCGGGGCGCGCCGTAGCACATCCCGGATTTTGTCGCCGCTCCAGGCGCCGTCTGCAGCAGGGATTCTGGCTTCATTGAGAGCTGCCGCAATTTTCTCTAGCGGTTGTTCGGCAATGACACCAGCGAAGATTTCGCGGATCACTTCAGATTGTTCTGGGTCGATGGCCAATTGATAGCCCACGAAACGTTGCTTACCTACGGGAACTGCTACCCGTCGCCCTTCACGATAGCCGTAGGGCGGATGCCCGTTGTGCAACCCCAGGCGCGCGCGTTCCTGTTTGTTGCCATCACGCGAAAGCCCTTTCAGACTTGCGGCTAATTCGACTGCGGCCTGACTGGCTCGAAAGCCGTCAGAATAGTACATACCGCTTTTCTCATCGAAGCTGACATGCAGGAAGTGTTCCAGTTCGGGGATGCTCTTGGTGAGTACGTGCGTGGGGCAGTTGCTTGGCCCCATTTCATCCCTGATCCATTCCAGGTCAGTGATGTCAGAGCGTTTGTGTTGCAATATGATGCGGTGGATTTTCACCTGGTGTTCGGTCATCCCCAGACGCTGTGCGTGTTGTTTGTATGTCTCCACAAACCACTGCTTCCTCATTGTTCCTCCTGTGCGCTGTATATGGGCGAAGTCAGGAACGGAACATCGGTATGCTCCTGAGAAATGGAACGGATCAACTATCGGTGGCTCGCCAATCTTGCGCTTGGCGCAACATCGTTGGAGGCATAGCTGTAGCATACAAAAACCTCCCGCGTGGGTGGAATTGTTTGCGGGAGGTGCGCGCTCGTGTACTTTTTATGCTATAATAGCGGTACTGGGAACGCGTATTCCCGGTCGCGCTCCCGGCTGGTTGCACAGCGCGGGAGCAACTTGTTCGGGGTGGGGGGCGTTCTTTGTCTTGGCGGACTGGCGCCCTCCACCACTTTTCTCCACTTTGCCGTCAAGCCGTTAGGCTGTCGCGCAATCGCGTGTCACGGGCAGAGTAGAGAGGCATCGGTTCTGTGTATTATCCCTGTCGGGATGTCAATGTGCTGAGAACTGATAGAATTGTATATCAGGTATTGAATTTTGTCAATAGCATCCGTAGACAAAACGCAAAAAAAACAGGGGGAACTCTCCCCTGCTTAGGTTTTCAGCTCCTAAATGAGCCCCAATCTAAACAGATCTTTATCTCTGGGTATTAGCCGACTTCCATATTGAGTTTGCTGACGGTGCAACTTGCCGAAAGCCTGTGCCCGTGACCAGGAAATCAGTTTGGCATTACGTGAGCCCGTGGCCAACGCAGGAAGCCAACCGTATTTGTGCCACAGGAAAACAGTTTTGGAGGAGATACCAAGGCGTCGCGCAGCCTCATTAAGGGATACCAATTCGTCATTCTCAGCGGCGCATACCTGAGCTGCGACTAACACAACATCCGCGACCGCAACAATGATCTGTCCCCCGGTTTCACCAGCTTCAACTGCTCCGGCATCCACTGCACGACGGAGTAACTCCGGGTCAATGTGATATTGCTTGGCAGCCCGGTCTAGTGGCAGATATTCGGGAAAGTCTATTGCTTCCAGTTCAACAGTCATTTCAATGTGATATTATCAACATTATGGTTTTGCAGCACGACGACTGAAGTCTTTACTTCTGGGAATCAGACGGCGGCGACCGCGCGCCTGACGCAATTCACCTAATGCCTTGGCTTGTATCCAGGAAACTAATTTCACGCGATTAGGTCCGGTTGCCAACATTGGTAACCAACCAATCTCGTGCCATTTCGATATTGTCCCTGAAGATAAATCCAGGCGCCTGGCAACTTCATTTAGTGAAACCAACTCATCTTCGCCTGAATTAGCTTCCCGCAACTGAACAGCAATCACTGAAACATCTTCATCTTTGGCCAAGAGATCGTCGTCAACTCTAACAACGTGTACCGTGCCCTCAGATACAGCTTGGTGCAACACTTGGGGATCAACGTTGTGGCGGTTCGCAGCTTCTTCCAGAGGAACGAACTTTGGTAAATCACACAGCCCCATTAGCGTCCTCCTTGCGGATGGCTATAAACGCAACAGCCCGGCATCGTGCCGGGCCGTATTTCCGGTTACGACCCGGAATGGTCATCATTTCCTGGGGCTTTTCGTTACCCTGAGGTAAACAAAAAACCCTTCACCCCTACCCTGTCTCTCTAAAACTCGCTAATTCGACAATGGATTCAGAGTTCAGCGGTCGAAAATCGGCATCACCAACTCGGTTGCCTAACCTCAGATGGGTCGTACAGGATTCGAACCTGTGGCCCTGGGCTTAAAAGGCCCCTGCTCTACCGTACTGAGCTAACGACCCACGACCGCGAAGTATAACATGACCGGGAAAGATGTCAATGCGCCGGTTGACGCTTTGACGGGGGTGCGTTTCAAAACGGGGGTGAAAATCTCACGCGCCACTACAGGGCGCAGAAGAGAAAGGCATTTTTATGATAGCCGTCTTGCTTTTACTCCAGAGTTGAAACGCACCCATTTGACGGGGGGTATGGGACAGATTATTGGGAAGTTCAGACGTCAGATTGGTGAGAGCATGCGTTTAGACACTTTGACGCGCCCAAGCGACGCAGAGGGGTGGTTTTTTGTGATTTTCGTGGACGGGGCTTCGCCCGTCCACGAAAATCACGCTTGCAGAAAGAAGCGCCGAGTACGGCGGCGCAGAGAGTTGATCGCTAATGCGGGTTTTTTTCCAGATGATGGTCTTATTTTTCTCCAATATTCTGTCGTGTACCCAATACGACCGTTTGACTAAAGTACCCTTGGCTGTACAATGCACGTTTGCCCGAATATTGCTGAGCTACCGACCGCGTTTCATTACGCTTGCCTGGCAGGCCCCGCAGCGGCGTCATTGCGTCTTCTAAGGAGGAACTTATTCTATGAGCATCATTGAAGTTAGCCACTTGACCAAGTACTACGGCAAGGCGCGCGGTATTGTGGATGTTTCCTTCGGCGTGGAGGAGGGTGAGATTTTTGGCTTCATCGGTCCTAATGGCGCCGGGAAGTCCACCACCATTCGCCTGCTGCTCTCGCTCATTCATCCCACCAGCGGCACAGCGACAGTTTTCGGCAAGGCTGTGGCCACACACGGCACCGAGATTCGCCGTAATATCGGCTACCTGCCTTCCGAAGTCTACTACTACGAAGGGATGAAGGTCAGTGACCTGCTCAAGTACTCCGCGAGTTTCTACGCTGGTGATCACTCGCAACGGATGCGCCAGCTGGCAGATGCAATGGAGCTGGACCTCAACCGGCGTATCAACGACCTTTCGTATGGCAACAAGAAGAAAGTCGGCATCGTCCAGGGTTTGCTGCACAGTCCTGCCCTGCTGTTCCTGGATGAACCTACCGCTGGGCTTGACCCGTTGATGCAACGCAAGTTTTTCGATCTCATCCGCGAGGAAAATACGCGCGGCGTGACCGTGTTCTTCTCATCGCACATTCTGGGCGAGGTGCAGCGCCTGTGCAACCGCGTAGGTATTATCCGCGACGGTAAGATTGTGGAGATCTCCGATATCCGCAGCCTTCAGCAAAACAACTACAAAAAAGTACACGTAACCGCAGCCGGACTGACCCCCGCTGCCTTTGAGCTACCCGGAGTGACCAACGTCCAGGTGGAAAACGGTACGGTGCATTTCTTCTTCAAGGGAGATATCAATGCCGTGCTGCAGCGTCTCAGCACCATCCAGGTGACCGATGTGGTCATTGAGGAGCCGACGCTGGAAGAAATCTTCATGCATTACTACGAATAGGCTTAGGCAAGGAATACCCGGCAATGAATGCAAATATCTACCGTCACGAATTTCGCGCCCGGCTTAAGTCAGTGGCTATCTGGTCAGTTTCGCTGGCACTTCTCATCTTCCTCTTCTTCGCCCTGTTCCCGGCATTTGCTACCGAGGCGGAACTGATGAATGAGATGCTAGCGAATTTCCCGGCAGAAATGCGGGCTGCTTTCAACCTGGACAAAATGAATCTGGCTACCGTGCTGGGATACTTCAGCTTCCTCTTCATGTTCGCCCAGCTGTGTCTGGCGATACAAGCCAGCAACTACGGTTGTGGCTTAGTCTCCATAGAAGAAGCGGAACTGACCGCCGATTTTCTATTGAGCAAGCCCGTGAGCCGAATGGAAGTGCTCAGCAGTAAATTGTTGGCTGCATTGAGCAGCCTTGTCATCACCAATCTGGTGCTTTGGATCAGCAGCTTCATCGCCATTACTCTCTTCCGAGATCAACGCGACTATGAGCTGCGGACGCTGCTGCTGTTATTGGTGAGCGCCCTCATCTTCCAAATCTTCTTCTTATGCGTGGGCTTGCTGATCTCGTTGCTGGTCAAGCGCGTGCGCAGTGTCACGCCCTATGGGCTTGGCCTGGGCTTCGGCGCCTATGTCTTGAGCGCGTTCAGCGGTGTATTGGGAGACGTGAAGCTGGAGCTGCTGACACCTTTCAAGCACTTCGATGCAGCTGCGATTGTAGCGAACAACGCGTATGATTTGCCGCTCGTCCTGCTCAATGTGGGTATCGCTGTGATTGCACTGGCAGTGAGCATCTGGCTGTACCTGCGCCGCGATATTCCGGCGGTATCGTAAGGAGGGCCTACCGATGGCTATCTTTTTCCGTGAACTGAAAGCCAATCTCAAATCGTTGCTCATCTGGAGCGCGATTATTGCGGCGCTTATCATGACTGCCGTGGGGAAATTCGCTGCCTTTGCCGGCAATCCCGAGACACTGAAGATTCTGGATTCCATGCCCCCAGCACTGCTGGATGCCCTGAGCATGCGCGCCTTCAATCTCACCACCCTGAGCGGTTTCTACGGCGTGATGTTCATCTACTTCGGCTTGATGGGCGCTATCGCTGCGGCGATGTGGGGCAGTGACATCATTTCCAAGGAAGAGCGGGACAAAACGGTGGAGTTCTCGCTGGTGCTGCCGGTCTCGCGCAATCAGATTGTCACAGCAAAAGCCCTCGCTGCCCTGGTCAATTGTATTGCCCTGGTGCTCATTACCTGGGCTATATCACTGGTCGCCGTGCGTTCCTACAACCCTGACCCGGCATTCCATAGGTTCCTGGCACTGGAAATGCAAGCAATGCTAGTCATAGAGCTGATTTTCCTTGCCATTGGCCTGTTGTTGGGTTGCAGC
The DNA here is from genome assembly GCA_026645815.1 of Anaerolineae bacterium. Lineage (GTDB taxonomy): Bacteria > Chloroflexota > Anaerolineae > B4-G1 > SLSP01 > JAAZNO01. Next base: position 7,334 of record JAPKMR010000107.1, read on the forward strand.
ATGAAGCGCTACAAGGTCTCTGGTTCGGTCGCAGTGGGCATTATCTTGGGGACTTACTTCCTTTCCATCGCGTCTACACTGGATGAGAGATTGGATTTCATCAAATACCTTTCACCATTCAAGTATTTCGACGCAAGCGAGCTTTTCCGCAGCGGGAAACTAGAGGTCTCGTATCTACTGCTCTCAGCCGGCATTATCGTCATCTGCCTGGTCGCAGCTTACCAGCTCTACCGCCGCCGCGACCTGTATATCTAGGGCGCATGAATCCAATAGCCGAGTAAAACCAGTTCAAAAACCGTTCCTTTTCCACTGCAGGTAGAGGAAGAGCGATTCTATGTCAAAGAAACCCACTGCCGGCTATTTCCGCAGCGGCTTGCCTTACAATCGCCTGGGTCGGGGCGCTCGACCGCTGGTGGTCTTCGGCGGGTTGATGTTCGAGAACCGCCCCCAGTTCGGATTGGTATCACCTTACGGGTTCCTGGGAGATGCCTACAGCGTTTTCGCCGTACTTCGCAAACCGGGGCTACCAGCAGGCTACAATCTGAAGGATATGGCGGATGATTATGCCAGCACGATTCAGGAAGAGTTCGGCGGACCGGTGGATATCATTGGTGTCTCAACCGGAGGCTCAATCGCACAGCATTTCGCCGCCGATCATCCCGAGCTGGTGCGGCGCCTGGTGCTCCATTCGAGCGCACACACGCTGAGCGAAGCAGGTAAACAACTGCAGCTGAAGGTAAGCCGGTTGGCGCAACAAGGACAGTGGTATGCGGCCAATGCTGCCATGATGGGCTTCATCTTGCCCCGTACCGGCTTGATGAAGGTTCTCGCAGGACCGCTCAATGCCATCATCTCCACCCTCATGGCGCTTAGCGCACCCAAAGACCCCAACGACCTGGTCGTCACGGTAGAGGCTGAGGATAAACATGCGTTCCGAGAACGCTTGCCAGAGATTGCAGCACCCACACTGGTCATCGCCGGCGCTGAGGATCCCTTTTACACGCCGGACCTCTTCCGTGAAACAGCTGAAGGAATCCCCCATGCGCGGCTTATTCTGTATGAGGGCATGGGCCATGCGGCTTCCGGGAAACACCTCCAGCAGGCGGTCTTGAGTTTCCTAAAAGAGGCGCAGCCCTGACCGCTAACGCTCGCAGTCTATAGCGATTGATCTACAGCAGGTGTGCGCGGCGAAAGTGCGCCGTAGCGGCGCATTTTCGCCGCGCCGCTAGCACACCATTCAGAAGCAATCGCTATTCAGAAGAACAATAGTACAACCGTGGCGATGGCTTGTGGCAAACCGTGAAGCAGAGCCGGCGCCAGGATGCTGCCGCTCTTTTCCCGCACGTAGGCAAACACCAGCCCGCCGAAAAACGTCCAAAAACCCCAGGCCCACGTCATCACCCCAGATATCCCCAGCATCGAACGAAGGATGCCGATATGCGTCAGGCCAAATATCAATGCAGCAATGAGACTTCCCCAACCATAAGTCACGTCGTGGAAAGTAAAGGGTTTGCCAAAGACCGCGTTGAGCCGGGAGTGAATATAACCCCGGTAAAGGATTTCCTCTCCAAAACCTACGAAGAGTGCGTAGGTAAGAAACGTCACCAGCGCTTTTCCTGCCATATTGCCCGTAACCAGCTGCGGCAGGAGAGCCACTCCCAGTAAGCCCATGCTCGCTGCGGAGGGTTTAGCACGCAAGACACGCGCCACAACAAAGAGAAGTGCTATGCTTCGTGTACGGCGTACTAACGGTTCGGGCAATCAGATTCAACCGTGAGCTCATGGCCGTCGAAAAGCACCTCGATAGCTCCGCAGCGGTCGGTGCGATATACCGTCGTGTCCAGGAGGCGAGCCAACAGCTGCGGCGCCGGGTCGCCAGAACGATTATCGTGGCCCACGCTGATCACGGCAATAGAGGGTGCGACTGCCTCCAGAAATGCGGGCGTGGAAGATGTGGCTGTGCCATTGCGCGCCACTTGCAACACTTCAGCCTGCAAAAGGGTTGGGGATGATTGCACCAGATACTCTTCGACCACCGTCGTGGCATCCCCGGCAAAGAGAAAAGTCGCCTCGCCATAATCCAGGCGCAGCACCAGGGGACCAGTTTTAACCTCTGAGAGAGAGCCCTCCTGGAGGGGCCACAGTACGTGCAATTGCCCGCCGCCTTCCAGTTCCCACACATCCCCAGATGCCAAGACGCTCACAGAGTGAGCGTTTCTAGTGGCAAGGAGTGCCATCCAGCGCTCATAGAAATCACCGCGCCCAATCTCAGCGCCAGTGGCGACGCGTTGCACCTGGTAGCGCTCCAATACTGCAATCAACCCGGTGAGCCGCGCATCATCCGGTGAGGTCAGAATCACCGCATCGAGCTCGCGATCCCAGAATGGCATCTGTTCGCCCAATTGCGATAGCAGCCCTGAGGCTTCGGGACCGCCATCAATGAGCACCTGTTGCCCTGCGGGCGTTTGAATCAGCACCGCGTCACCCTGTCCGACATCCAGGAAAGTCACATGCAGCCGTCCGTCCGGGCGCATGTAGAGGAAAATGCCTCCCAAGGCAAGCGCCGTGAGGGCGCCCACCCGTTGCCAGGTGCCGAGATGCAACAGCAACTCCCAATGCTTGCGACGTTGGGCGGGCGATTGGGAATAGAGCCATGTTCCAATAGCAAGTGCAAGATAATAGGCCCACACCAACGGCAAGCCAATCTGCCCGACAGGAATCGAAGCCAGAGGAATGCGCGCGGTGAGGTTTACCAGCATGATGGTGTATGTGAGAAAAGCCCAGGCAAACCACGCGATAACCTGCCCCACCGGAAAAACTAATAATCCTACCAGCAGCGCCGCTCCCCCAAAGACCATGACGAAAGGTTGCGCCGGCAAGATGAGCAGATTTGTCAGTAAGGTCACCAGGGAAAGCCGTTGAAAGGTCACTGCGATGATGGGCAGTGTGGTCAGTTGTGCAGCGAGTGTCACAATCAGGGCATCACTCAGCCAGCCCATGAAGATCTCGGCACGCTGGGAGGACATCAAACGCAGGAGCATCCGCCGGAAAAGGCCGGTCAGGGGTTCGGTGAAGAAAATCAACCCTGCCGTCGCCGCCAGGCTGAGTTGAAAACCGGTATCCCACAGAATCAAAGGGTTAGCCGCCGACATCACCAGCGCCGCAAAAGCCAGTGAGGTCGGCCCATGGATGGGGCGCTCTTCACGCCGGGCAATAATCGCCAGACTGCCCATCACGGCAGCTCGCACAACCGCGGCAGATGCGCCAACCAGAACTGTGTAGAGCCACACTCCCCCAAGGGCAACCGGCAGTTCACCCTTCCTTCCCAGGAATCGCCGCGCCAGCACTGCGAGCACGCCGGCAACCAGGGTGAGGTTGAAACCCGAAATTGCCACGATGTGACTAGTGCCCGTAGTCGAGAAAGCTGCGTTCAGCTCCTCAAGAATGCCGGATTCCACGCCTAGAAGGATACCTGCCAGCAATGAGGCTTGCGGCTCCGGCAGCAAACGGAGCAATGTTGCCAGCATCTGTGCCTTGAAGCGGTACAGAATTTCGCGCACCCGTCCGGCTTGATGTGAGGCGAGGACTTTCACTTTGCCTTCACGCATCAGGGTATAAATGCCCCGGCGCGCCAGATAATCCCGGTAGGAGAATTCTTCAAACACCGGCGGGGTTTCCAGTGTGCCGGTTACGGCGATGCGGTCGCCGTAGAAAGCGGGGGTGAAAGGGGAGGCTCGCACCAGTACCTGCCCGCGAACTGTAATCTCCCTGCCATCGGAGAGGTACAATTTCTCGGCTGTTACCGGCAAATGGATATAGGTCGCGCGGGTGTCCGGTTCACCGGTCACAATGCCGGTGAGCGTGACAGCTGCTGCGCCGTTGTAAGTGGAAACATGCCCGGCATCGAAGACAGGTTGAGCCAACAGGTAGCGCCCAGCGCCCAGGGCCAACCCTGCCAACGCCCACACGGCTAATGTCGCACGCCGGTTGCCCGCCATGCCGAAATGCAGCACCAGCGCTGCCGGCAAAGCCAGCAAGAGCCAGGCAGGATACAAAACGGCGGCTTGAGCGAATACAATCCCTGAAGCCCAAGCCGCCGTAAAGGCCACTAATGGAGTCATAAAGGCAACCTCAACGCATTGATCACACCCGGCAGAAAAGCCTCACTTCCGAAATCTTCCTGAGCACGGCGCAATCTCGCCCGATGCTCACACCAGTGCTTCACTCAAAGCGCGAATGTCGTAGAAAGGACCAGAAGTGGCATCCACACGGCTAATGCGCAGTGTCGCCATCTGCGCCTGTTCGCCGTCAATCAGTAGATAGCCTTGCGCCAGATCCATGAAACTGTAATGCGTGCGCAGCACCAGTTCAAAACGCGTCTGGACCTCTTGCGTCAGGCTATCCGCACGGCGTTGTTGTGTCACAATGATGAAGTCGTCGTTGCCATTGTACCCCAGGAAATCATCCAGCACGTCATCCAGGCTTAGCGCCTCGGCCAAAATCAAGGTGACGCTACGGAGAAAATCACCGCCGGCTTGAAAGCCATAGCTATCTCTAAAAGCATCCAGACCGTTCACTTTTAGCCGCATCAGCGTCCAGGCGCCTTCAGGATCGCTGAGGAGTTTGCGTAGTTGATTCTGGATGACACGCCCTGTCGGCAAACCGGTGATGGGGTCGAGCATGTTGCTTGCGCCAGCTCGTCGCAGCGCATTCCGCACCCGCAATGTTACCTCGAGGGGATCAAAGGGGATCGTGACGAAATCATCTGCCCCCTGTTCCAATCCCACCAGACGTTCCACATGGCTTTCCTTATCGGCAAGCAGCATCTGGAAGATGTGCTGTGTGCGGGCAATCTGGCGCAAGCGCTGTGCCACAGCGGTTCCGGGCATATCGGGCAAGGTAGTGCTGATGATAATTGCCTGCGGCAACAACCTTGTCGCATTAGCAATGCCTTCCGCGGCGGTCACCGCGATATCTACCTGCAAGCCCTCTTCCTCAAAACGTTGTTTCAGCCCCTGGCTATTGGCAGGATTGTCTTCGATGATCAGGATTCGCCCTTCCACACAACTCCTCCTTGTCAATGCTGACATATCAGGAATACTCCTATTATAGGCAACAACTCAATTTCGGTCAAACAGGGGGTGTACTTGGGTGCGTTTCAAAACGGGGGTGAAAATCTCAAGCGCCCCTACAGGGCGCAGAAAAAG
>JAPKMR010000108.1 GCA_026645815.1 Anaerolineae bacterium
CGCCCGGCTTGCAGCAGGTCTTCAAAGGCGGCGCCGCCAGTGACTTGGCGCCGCACAGCGGCTTGAACCAAGCCTTCATGCTGTCGCAGCAAGGCGTTGAGGCTTTCCTGGCAGCCAGCTTGGGCACACCTGAAACACGACGGGTCAGACTCAAACATCGAGCACCTCCTATCCAAAGAGATGCTCTGATATTTACACAAAGATGCCGCTTGGGCTAATCTGCCGCAGTGCAACTGTGGGGTTGATGGTAGACCGTTTACCTGCTACGAAATCCCAATTGAGGGATTTCGTAGCAGGTCGCTGACCGAAACTGCGTTACGCCCCGCATAATGCCTCTGAAGTGTGAGCAAGGCATTCGTCCGGGGTTGATAATAAGCCAACTTGCACTGCGAGCCTCATAGGGTACGCAGAAGCCCGCTGAACTGCTACGAATGCCCATTGACGCGGATAATTGACATGCCCACAAAGTCAGTTTATACTTATGTATGAGCCTGGTACAGTTCGAGGCAATGCTTTACCACACCACACCATACCGCGTAAGCGCGGGAAGAAGAGAATACGGAAGAATGCTCCACATGCTGAAAGAGCATACTTACCTTCCCACTCATCCCTCCCACTATGCAGGATTTCAGGCAAACGGGCTGCAACAGCCGTTGCACTCTGGCGCGCTACAGCTGCTGGTGGTCGAAGGTACGGCGCGCAGGGAATGGGTTTTGTCGGCAAGGGACTCGCGCCGCAGCCGCGCGCAGGTGAACTCTTCCGTTGGGCGGCGGAATCCTAAGTCGCTCGGCTATAGCTAAAACGAAAGGAGCGAAAGATGAAGCACAAAACCAAGTCATTCTCTATTCTATTGGGCTTATTGCTGATCACAGCAATTACTGTTCTGGCTCTATCAAGCGGTGCGCTAACAAGTGTTGCGAGATTCTTTTCCTTTTCTCCGCTTGCGCCACCATCATCACCGACGGCATTGCGTGGACTTCAATCATCGCCATTGGGAACGCCTGTGCCCCTCCCCCAATGGACGGCGACCCCCATACCTGTTGCCACTGCTATACCCACAGTTCCTCCCCCACCTGGTTACCCAACAGGCGTGCCGTGGCCGCCACAGGTAACCCCAGAGCCGCCACAACCAACACCACTGCGCCCGCCAAGTCTAGCGCCTCTTGGCTTCCCGCCAGATGATGTAGAATCGCTGTACTACGTAGCCGACAATGTCGGTTATCCTGAACTCCACGCGGTCGGCATGGATGCACAGGGGAGAAAGCAATCCGAATTCGTGGTTATCAATGGGACTCTTGGGAGGACGAGGTTGACGGGCCTACACTTGTCTCCGAGCGGCAGCTACTTGGCTTTAGAATTCCTCGGTGACGGGTACGGCGAGGTTAACATTATGGAACGGTCGTCCGGACAAACTTGGTGCCCACTCAGGGAGCCAGCAAGTTGTTGGGGAGGCTTTCGAGGGTGGATGCCAGATAACCAGTTTCTGTTTCAGTCGTTCGATGTCCCACCTGAAGGAGTGGTTCCAATGGGTGTCATAATACTAGACCTGACAACAGGCCAGTACCGCCCGTTGGATTTGCCCATTGAGCCTGAGTGGGGCTACTCGCTCGCTCATGGTGTATCACCCAGTCCGGATGGGGCCAGGCTTGTTTATTCTGTCGTTGTGGTAGAAGACGGAGAGGAAATTACCGAAGTCTGGACAATGCAAATGGATGGACAGGACAAACGACTGATACACAGCGTCAGGGGTGGAGTCAGTTGTCTCTCGTGGTCACCCAATGGAAGTCAGATACTCTATGTATATCAAAGTATATCTGGTCAGTTCTTTCCCGGCGAGCTGCATCTCCTGAATATTGATGATAGCAGTGACAGACTACTTGCTACTGACCTGCCTATGCCGGGTGAATCGCGGTATTGCCCTGTCTGGTCCCCCGATGATCGCTATATTGCCTTTGTGCAGCTAGATAGTCATCCCACATTTCATCCTACTCTTGCGTTGGTGCCAGGCAATGCTTATTTCGTGGACACAGTCACAGGACGGGTTGTCAAACTATCATCGTTCGAAAACCGAGATGTCACATATCCCATCTGGTCACCGGATGGTAGATTTGTGGCCTTTGTGTCTATCACCATTCCCTCAGGCGAGCAAATTCTACCCGGAGAACTGTGGGTGGTTAGCACCGATGGTGGCCAGCGATATACCCTTTCAGGAACTGTCAGATGGGGTAATGCTCTGACCTGGTTACCGCCTGTCTCTTCTGAGGAATGAGCTGAGACATGAAACGGAAAGTACTCCTCGAAGCTGCTATGGCTTGCATTCTGACAGCAGTCATGCTTGGACTTGCTATTCTGCCTGTTCAGCCAGTTCAGGCAAACGGGGGCGTTGTGCTACGCCCCCCGTTTGACGGAACATATCGGGTCACATCATATTTTGACCATGAAAATCCCAACTATGGTGACAACAACTACATTTGGATTTACAACGGGGAGCGCAGACCTGCAAACAGCCAGAATGACAATCCTCCTTGCACAGGCAATCCCTATCCGTATGATGGGCACGATGGTTGGGATTGGTCTATGGTGACTGGAATAGATGTCTTGGCTGCCGCAGCGGGACAAGTTGTTATATCACAAAACGACTATGGAGGCTATGGACACACAATCATCATCGCCCATGACAATGGTTACTACACGATGTACTCGCATCTGAGTCAACGCTTGGTGATATCGGGAGCACTAGTAACGGCGGGGCAGCATATCGCCGAAAGTGGAAGCAGCGGCACGACCGCCGCACACTTACATTTCGGTGTGCGTCAAGGGGGTTATGCCAACACTAACTATGCGGTTGATCCTTTCGGTTGGCGCGGAACTGAACGAGATCCACTGTTCAACCATAATGGCAAGGTATCCACTTGTCTCTGGCGTAGCCGTGATGAGGATTCCATCTCGTGCGCGGATACCATCGTGGAAGATGCCGGGGCCGGGGCCGTTGCTTACTTTGGGGACAACTGGCAGGTGAGCAATCGCGGTAACGGCTATCACACATTCTACCGTTCCAACACTGCCACCCAATCCGATTATCATACCTGGTCAACTTCAGCTTTGCCTAGCCCGCTTAGGTCAGGCCCATGCACAGTGTCTGTGTTCGTGCCTGAAGACCCGGATGGTTCTGGCGGACTGTCGCTTAGCCAGCAAGTTACCTGTTATATTTGGACAGCCAGCGGATGGCAACAAGCAGGACCAGTAAATCAAAGTGCAAACGTTAACAGATGGGTTCCTTTGGGTACGTATTGGCTCGCCGACCATGGGGAGGCGGCTACATGGGCATACACCGGAGAATCGACGGGCACGCGATGGGTGGCCGCGGATGCGCTCAGGTGGCGACAGTACCACGCCTTCCTTCCGCTGATTTTGAACAACTACTGCTCTCCACATTATGGTCAATTGATTGTGAACGGCGACTTCAGCACAGGTGATGCTACGGGGTGGAAAGTTAATCGCTCCAACGGCTCTGATCTGATCGTGCAACCTTACGGAAGCTACGAATATGGGGCCTGGATGGGCCGCTATAACAGCAACCAGGATCAGATGTACCAGTTTGCATGTCCGGCTACGCCGGCGGACTACGCAAGTTTCTCTTTCCGGTGGTGGATGTCAACAGAGGAAACCAATACGACCACCGACTACGACTTCTTGTACGTGCGCATACGCGATGCTAACGGCAACCTGTTACAGACGCTGAAAACTCTCACCAATCGGAGTCCCGCAGGAGATCCGTGGCACTATGAGTTTTTCGACCTGCGGGCATATACGGGACAGACTATACGCATTTCCTTTGAAGCAACCACCGATGGCAGCTTGCGAACGAACTTTTGGCTTGATGAGGTGGGTTTCTTCGTAGCAGATTGATAACGGGTCTGCCAATGTATGCTTGTTTCAATGTCATTACGTTCGGTTCGCTCATTTTGTTAGCGCGCACAAGTCCTGGGATTAGGCAGAGATAGCGAGAGGCAAGACCTGATGATCCGACCAATAGCGATCCCAACCGTGATTCAAGGCCAATGTCTTGAGTGCCGCGAGACCGTCCGCCGTGGCCAGGCTCCAGTGCATGCCCTGATGCTTCTGGCGGCGTGCCACGATCAGATCATTCGCTTTCTCGGCATGACCACTGCCAATGTATTCCCGCTGCGCGCGACTTTCCTTGTAGTCGACGATATAGGGCTGGCGATTCGTCAAATAGGTGCACAACTCATCCAGCTTGTCAGTATTGCGGCTTTCGGCACGATAAGCTTCCAGCAGGAGCAGTGCTTCTGCGACTTTCCCGCGCCACAACAAGGGGATCAGCTGTCCCATCAAGCTGGCTTTCGCCTTGCGACCCCGACAGATCATGCCCGTCAACTCGTAGCACTTCTTGACCAGATGGTACCAATCCACCAGCAACTCCTTGTTCACAAAGTCGGCGAGCCGTTCACGGAAGAAGGTGCTAATCCAGCGCGCGCCGTCCCCCAGCACGGTAATGCGCCCCGTCAGCCCCACGCTCACCACACACAACAGATACAGTTGCGTCAAGACCAACTCTGCGCTGCCACTGAGATAGCGTATCCCTTGGCGGGTCGTGAAACGCGCCGTGCGCAGCGCCAGAAAACGGCGGCGGGCAGGGCGGCGCACCTCGATGTCGTCCACGGCGGCAATCGCTTGATCGGGTTGCACCGTAGGCCCCAGCCGCCGCAGTTGGTGGAGAGCCAGACGCTCCTCACGACGCGCGCACAACACGCGTTCCCAATCGCTGCTCTGCACGCCCTCGGGGGCCTGGGATGTTTCGGCTTCCAAGGCCTGTTCCACGGCGGTTTGTATTTCTGCCGCCCACGCGGCGGGGCGGCGGGGCGCAGGAGCCTCTACCAACTGCGCGTGCAGCGTACTCAAATCGTCCCGTGCCAGCAACTCCTGGACTTCGGCCGCTTCCGCTGCGCGGATGATCTCCCCGTGGATCCGCACCAAACGTCGTATCTCGGTCGTGCAAATCATCTCCGCCTCCCGCGTTTCCCAGACCAACAACCGTTGGGCCGTCTCAAACGGCACATCCAACGCCAACAGACACGCGATTTCCTGCAAGTCCCGCGTGATGACCATCCCCTGATGGGCCGGCAACACCGCATTCCCAGGGAGGGTATGCCCACCCTCCGCCGCGTTATAACAGATATGCCGCGGCAATTCCAGAATTCCCAGGCGACAGGCGACCTTCAGCGCTTCACTCCCGTCCCGCGTCACCGTCTGAGGGGGAAAAACGCGCCTGATACTCCGCTGTCAGACGCTCATCCACTTCCGCCCACTCCGCTTGCAGCAGCTGGCGCATCAGCTGCTGCCCCACCCGCAACACATCCGTTTCTAACTCATCCAAGGCAGTTTCCGGGTTCAGTGCTCCCGGTTCTACCGCAGGTAAGCTGCCGGACTGCCGCAAGTACGGCATCGCGATCTCGGTGGGCGTGCAGAATGCGAGCCTGCTGCCGAATCAGGTGCTCTCCAACTGCAACAACATCGCCATGTTCCGGCTCAAGCACCCCGACGACCGGAACGTGGTGGCGGAAATGCTGGGGCTTTCGAGTAAGGGCTTCCGCGACGTGAGTGCGCTCTCGTACCTGGCGACGCTGCAACCGTGGCGCTGCCTGTTCCACCTGGCCAACCACCCCCTGGGCGCGCGCGGGCAGCGCTTCATGCTGATGCGCCCGTTGCGGGTTCCGGCGCGCACGCCGAGCCACCAGGAGGAGGTGGCGCGCTACGGCATCCAGTATTGGGGCGCTGCGGATGAGGATGATGCAGATTGAAGTGCGGCGTGACCGAATCCAGCGCGTGGCGCGGGTGCTGGGCCTGCTGACCTTGGCGCTCCTGGCAGCCTACGGCATGTGGGCGGGCCTGGGCGCGTGGACGGCGCAGCAGATGGGGTGGAAGCCGTTGCCGGGCCTCTCGCCCTTGCCGACGGGGACACCTATGCCGACGGCGACGCCGGGCTGGTGGACCTCGCCGCTCGAGGTGCCGACGTGGGAGGGGTGGTGAGGGGGAGGGGCCAGGCTTCTGATCGCGCCTCACGGCGAAGGGCCTCAAAAATCGCTTCAAAATCCGGCGGCTTCGCCGCGAACGCAGTCTCGTCAACCAAAGCTCAGCGTTACACCACTACGACTACTTCAGTGATACGGTTACAAAGTTCCAAAGTCCAAAGTGCTAAGTACCAAAGTGCAAAGTAGGCGCTTCGCGCGATGGGGACACCACTACCCGAAAACCGAGGAGGTCGCCCAAGGAGTCCGGAAGGTACCAGTAGCGAGCGGCGCACCGCGCGAGGTTCAGAAGGGCGTCGAAGGCGCCCCCGCGCAACACCCGGATAGCCTCAATATCACCCACATCTATGCGTTCCCGACCATCACTATCATTATAAGGATATGAGAAATATCTCCCTATTTTACTCTCTTTACTGTTCCAAAGACCATACAGACTGCTCGTCCACTCCCATACGTTGCCTGCCATGTCCAGGCAACCATACGCCGAGGCACCCTCCGGGTACATCCCTACCGGTGAGGTCGTGCCCAGGCCCGATTCACTCGTATTGCATTTAGTGGCGTCCCACTCATCGCCCCACGGGAATTCACGTTTCCGCCCCTTGCCTCCTGGGTCCCACGACGCCACCTTCTCCCATTCGGCCTCCGTGGGCAGGCGCACCTCTTCGTTGGCGGCGATCTTCCCCGCTTGTCGCCATTCCTGAGTAAGCCAGGCGCAGTAGGCGCGCGCGTCGTGCCAGGTCACCAGAACCACCGGATGCGTCGCTATACCCCGCAGGCAATCCGGGTCACGCAGTTGATAGCCACTTGTCTCTACAAAGCGCCGGAATTGCCCCACCGTCACCGGATACTTGCCGATGCGGAAGGCATCCAGGGTAACCTGATGCTGTTCCTTCCCCTCCCCCATGAGGAACGGCCCGGCAGGAATCTTTACCAGCGCGTCGAAGTCCCGGTCGTCGCCCAGTACGGCCAGGGCGTTGCCCGCTGCCAGGCGCACTTTGGGCAGCGCACTGGAGAAATCCGGCGCTCGCCAGAGCTCTACCAGGCGTTGCCGCGCCAGTTGCAGGAGCGCGGGTTCAGGCGCAGGCAGCTCATTCAGGCCAGTTGCCGCCAGTTCTGCTGCCGCCAATCGCGCCGACATGTCTCCCTGGAGTTGGCACAACGCCCCAATGAATTCCGCGCGCTGTTCAAAAGGTGCCGGATCATCCAGGTTACCGATGGTCAACAACACCGCCTCACGCCACCATTCCTCGGTAACGATCTGCGCCAGGAAACCGCGCGGTTGCCGGTTCCACTGGCGCGACAGGAATTGCGCCGCCAGATATTCCTGAAAGGTCAAGTGTGTGAACTGATAGCGCCCACCGCGCTCTTCGAATAGGCCACCCCGATGGCCTGCCGCTGCCAGGAACGGCTCCAGCATGGCGGTCTCGCCGCGCTGCTCGAAGACGGGCGTCAGGATGCGTTGCACGCCGCCCTCATCCAGGCTCGCGCCCGCCTCGCCCCCCTGGTGCATCTGGAAAGCCAGATACGCCAGCCACCCGCGCTGCTTATCCGGAGGCCCACCGGCGTTCACCACGCCCTGCCGGGCGCCCGCGTCGTCTTCTCGCCCAGTGTACTCGCTGCTGAGGATCACGTCCACGCAGGCATCGTACAGTTTGGCCCGCTCCCGCGGCAGCTCATAGCGGCTGTACTTGACGCTCACCACCATCGTCACCAGGAGCGGGGTGTCAATCAGCGGCGGTTGCTTACGCCGTTCGCGTTCGGCATTCAGCCGCGCGATGACGCCAACCAGGTCCTCACAGGCTGAGGTCCCATCGTGCGGTTGAGCATAAATCTGCACGCACCACGCGCCCACCAGCGCCGCAATCTGTTCCTGATTCAATGGCTGCACCCGGCAGAGGATGAAGTCCCCGCCAAAGGGGGCATCGCGGTAGCCTGCCTCGCGCGCCGTGACCAGGCAGCGATTGCCCGGGTATTGGCTGGTGAGCAGGCGCTCGACCTCATCGCGCACGACGCGCCGCTCAGTCACCTGCACCACTTCGTCCAGGCCATCGAGCAGGATCAAGGCGCCCCTACCGCCGCGCAGCAGGCGTTCGAAGAAGTCTTCTGCAGCGTCGAAGTTCTTGTAGCGTCCCTTGAGAAACCACAGCAGAAACGCCCCTAGCGTCCCGGCTTCGGGCTTCTCGTAGCGGTTGACCTGCCGGCATTGCTCGCGGTAGACCTGCCAGAAGCGTAACGGCGCGAGCAGCGGCACAGGCAACACGTCATCGGGCTGCGGTGGCTTGAGGCGCACATCGAGCGGTTGCCCCAGCAGCGCACCGGCGAGCGTTGAGGCGACAAAGGCCAGGTAGGTGGTCTTGCCGGAGCCAGCCTTCCCGATGATGGCGATGCGTTCACCCAGGGTAAGCAGGTCCGCCATATCCAGCGGCGGCAGTTCCCGGGGTTCTGTCTCTGAGAGGGCCTGGCGTTGCCCCCGGCGCAAGTCTCCTCCGGGTTCGACTGCGGGGCGATGCTCCACTTGCAGCGAGGTGTAAATCGTAGTGAGCGGCTTATCTAGCGCCCCGGTCTGCTGGAGGTTTTGCAGCCCGTGCAGGCGGGTACGCCCATATTCCAGGTGCACCCAGGCCAGGTAATCGGCCAGCACCTTGCCGAACTCGTCTTCGGTCAAGCGCTGCTTGCCAGGTGGGTTCTGGTAGACGTGGTACAGCTGCACCAGGTTGTGGCTGCCGACGACGTTGGCGTCGCCGTTGAGATCAATGCTATCGCGCCCAGCGTTGGTTTGGGATTCCACGGTTTGCTCGCGCTGGTCGAAGGTGGCAGGGCTGCCTTCCAGGGCGGCGACCTCAACCTGGTATTCGGCTTCGGTCAGGCGCCCCTGGTCAAGAAGCCGCTTGAGTAAGGCAAGTTGGGCTTGAGTGGCAGTATCCATGATGTTCCTTTCTCTATCTATTCCTGTCGTGACACGACGCACACCCGAAAACCGTAGTACCAGTACCAGATGCCCGGAGTGAGCCCGCCGCGACAGGCGCACCGCGTGCCGCTCAGAGTGCTGTCGAAGGCGCCCCCGCGCAACACCCGGGACACTTTATCCCCAATTTCCAAATCCTCCCGTCCATCAAATGGATCATAGGGATAAGCCTTCAAATGACTCCGCGTCCACTCCCACAGATTGCCCGCCATATCGGCGCAACCAAAGGGACTATCTCCAGCCGGGCTGTACTTGCCCACCGGCGTCGTGCCACCGATGTCTCCTTCTGACGTGTTACACCTATCTTTGTCAAAAGTATCGCCCCACGGATACACCCGTCCATCCGTGCCCCGCGCCGCTTTCTCCCACTCCGCCTCGCTCGGCAGTGTCACCGATAACCCCGTCTTCCGCGCCAGCCAACGACAATAATCCCGCGCCTTGTGCCAGGTCACATTCACCATCGGGTAATTCTCCGGTCCCTGTAAGCTCTCCCGATCCGCCCAACGATAGTCTGCCGCAAATTCTCGGAATTGCGCCACAGTCACGGGGTATTTCCCAATCCAATACCCTGGTAACGATACCTCGTGTTGTGGTAACTCATTGTTATAGGCTTGCGGATCCCGTTCTTTGTCGCTCCCCATCAGAAAGGGCCCTGCAGGAACATAGACCAATGCCATGCCCCATATCTTCTCGTATACCTCAGCTGGCACCTGTGCTCGGAGCGTCTCATCAGGATACACTAAGAGCCATCGCAAAGTGGCGCGCCAGAGAGTGGAATTACGCCCCTGTAAGGCTGCCAGTGCCAGGGGTTTCACTGCCTCGCCAAAATCACCCAACGCCGCAATGGCCACCTGCGCGATCTCTACATCTTCATCCCCCGCCGCGCGGAAGAGCGGCGCGATCACGCGCTCATTGCGCAACTGCGCCAATGCCTGCACCGCGCGTCTCCGTTCCTCCAAGCGTGATGATTCCAGCAGTTTCACGGAACGCGCTTCTACCTGCGCGCGCGTCGCTTCACTGACCTCCCGCCCCTCGTTCAGACACCACAACGCCAGCCAGGGGTTCTTTCGCGCTACAGCTTGTGCCAGCATATCCGCATCTTGGATCAAACCCGCCGCCTGGACAAAGGTTTCCGCCCACCAAGCGTCGCGGGCCAGAGCCGCCACCCCCAATTCCGGTTTGAACCAACGGCTCACACTGCCACGCCAACCCAGTTGGCGCTCACGTTCCCAACGCGCCTGCAACGCGCGCGCGGCAAAGTGCTCTTGCACCGTCTGGTGTGGCGCAAACCACAGCAGCTCTTCACCCGGCAGTAACCCGTGGCGCTGGCAAGACTCCAGTAGAAGCGCAGCGCGCTCACCCCAAGCGCTTGCCACCAACGTCACCGCCTCGGCGCGGGAACAGGCAAGCTGCTGTCGCTGACTCAATCCATCAGCCAATACGGTCAAAGCCCCAAGTTTCTGCGCTTCCGGGATTTCGGCATCCATGCGCCGGTCGGTATCGCGCCGCAACAGCCGCGAGACGAAGCGCGCGTAGAGCTCGCCCCGGTTCCCCGGCAGGGATTCACCCGCGGCCCCAGCCTCCTTGATGAGCCACAACAGCAACGGCGTCTGTGCCAGTGCCCGCAAACGCTCATCCAGGCGGGCATAGAGCGCTGCTCCCCGCCCCGGCAATTGCGTTTCGAGATAGCCCTGCGCTTGCTCGTCGGTAATCGGTTGTACTACCACCGCCTCGGTGGCCGTATCGCGCAGCCGTCGCCACAGTTCATCCTGCGCTCTACTCGTGAGAATCGCCGCATGGCGCGGATGGCCCGCCAGCCAGCGCACGACTTCATCCACCAGCCGGTCGCGATAGGGGGGCGCTACTTCGTTGAGCCCATCGAGCAAGAAGACGCAGCGCGCCTCGCTCTGTTCCAGGAAGGCTTCGAGCGCGCGCGCATCATCCAGGCGCAGGTGCCCGGTCTGCCGCAGCATATCGCGCAGCCATTCCGCTAGCGGCGTGCCCGCGTAACGGAAGAGGCGCACCAGCACCGGGATGGTGGGTTGTTCGCCGTTGCACAGTTCCCAAGCCAGGCGCTCCAACGCCACCGTCTTGCCCGCGCCCGGTTCACCCAACACCAACAAGCGTTCGGCT
Organism: Anaerolineae bacterium; assembly: GCA_026645815.1. Classification (GTDB taxonomy): domain Bacteria; phylum Chloroflexota; class Anaerolineae; order B4-G1; family SLSP01; genus JAAZNO01. The sequence continues at coordinate 11,149 of JAPKMR010000108.1, forward strand.
CCCTTGAGCGTTTCCAGCAGATTAGTGCGCGGCCCCAATCGCCCTGGCTGATACGGTGAGGCTTCGATGGGCAATGTCGCCCCTTCTTCCTGAATGTAGACTCCCATGCCGCCCCAGCGCGCCTTCGCCTCGCGTTCCAAACGTTCGCGCAAGGCGGCGCGGTGCGCGGCAATGGCTTGGGGGCTGGGGACGGACACTTCGACGCCCTGGTAGGCGATGTTGACCTGGTACCCGACCTGTTGCCCACGCTGGTCGAAGGCCGTGCGCTTAGCGCCGGTCACCACATCGCCGCCCACGCTGCCGCCGACGCTGGCAGCGCGCTCGCCGATGGGCTGGGGTGGATGCTCATCAGGCATACGGGCCTCCGGAAGTCAGGATGATACCAAAGTTGCTCCAGAAAGACAGGACATCACAATTACGACCATGTACGGCAACCATGCCCCTCATCGTGATAGCTCCAGACTGTGGCGCGCAAAGTCCAACGCCTGCTCCAGGCGCGCCTGCGCGGGGGAGGCTTGGGCGGCGTCCTCCAGCACCTCGCGCTGCACCATGCCACGCGCCAGGGCCTCGCCCACGGCCTGATCGAGATGCTCCTGGCTCAGTGCGCTGGCGGCCACATCCAGCAAGGTGCGCAGGGGGGTGGTGACGCGATAGCCGGTGTGGGCTTCGATGTCGGCGGGTCGCAGGTTGGCGCGGTGCAGCACACAGCCAGAGGGCGCGGGCTTGCGGAAACCCGACGGCACGGTCAGATGCACCGTCGCGGGCAGGACGTCGCTCAATTCATGGAGCACGAGCGCTGTAGCGTGGGAGACCACGGCCTGGGGGCTGCCGCGCTGCGTCCGGCTCCACAACGACAGGCAGATCAAGTCTTCGTGCAGCTGCGGCGGGAAGTGGGGCAGCCGGAAGAGCCCCCGATCCACCCGCAGCCAGTTGCCGCGCGTCACGTGGAAGTGCTGCTGGGCGTAGGTGTACCCGGCTTCGTGGGCTTGCGCCGCGGTGAAGTAGCCGCCCTGCGCTTCGGCGATGGGGTACAGGCGTTGGGTGTTTTCTAGCGGATCACGTTTCACGGCAGAATCCTTATATTCGATGTGAGCGACCCCCAGGCGGAATGCGAGCTTACCGCAAGGTCAACGGCAAGTATACCTGTTTGATTGAGCCGGGTACGATGTACTCATCTGCGCCTAGATCAGGCAGGCCAAAACGCGGCTCGCCATCCAGATCCGTCTTCACGCTAGTCAGCACGCCCCGATCCAACGCCGCTGAAGTCAGCAGGAGGTGATAATCGCCACTTTCCGGGGCCGCGAAGTGCGGCGCACCGGTATACACC
>JAPKMR010000109.1 GCA_026645815.1 Anaerolineae bacterium
GACTCCGCTCCACTGCGCTTCGCTTCGTTCCGCTCCGCTCAGGGTGACGGGCTTGAAGGATGAGGAGGAACCCGAAGATATACCGAAGTAAAATTTGAAAGTTCATAAACGCCTGCCTACTCTCAGACGTCCCTACGGGACGGGGGAGGCGGAGGATTCTGCGGGTTCGGGGTGGCGCGCCATGAGTGCGGCGATGAGGGTGGTGAGGGGCACGGCGAGTAGCAATCCAAGGCTGCCGACGAGGGCGCGCACGACCTCTTCCGCGATGAATTCGCGGTTGAGGGTGAGATACCACGGTTCGGTGTAGAGCGCGAAGAGGATGATGAGGGGCAGCGCGGTGCTCGCATACGCCAGCACCAGCGTGTTCACCATCGAAGCCAGGTGCGCGTTGCCCACTTTCATTCCCCGGGCGAAAATCTCGCGGCGATCCAGGGCGGGATTGGCTTCGGCAATTTCGTAGACGGTGACTGATTGCGCGAGGACTACGTCGTCCAGGACGCCGCTTGCGCCGATGACGATGCCGGCGAGCAGCAATCCCCGCATGTCGAGCGTCACGCCGGTGGCTTGTAGATAGAGCGTTTCCTCAGAGCCGAAACCGGTGAGGGTTGTGAGTCCCACCCAGATCAGGGCGAGCAGCACGGTGGCGCTGAGGCTTCCTAGCAGCGCCAGCAATGCCGTGTGCGTCCGCACGTTCCAGCCCTGAATCAGGTAGAGCGTGACCGCCATCAGCGCGCCCATGCCGACGAGGGTGACGAGCATGGGATTGCGCCCCGCGAGCAGCTGCGGGAGGATGAAGCCCGCGATGGTGACCAGGCTGAGGATCAAGCCCAGCAGCGCTCGCAACCCCTGCCAGCGCCCGACGATGAGGGTGACGCTCACAAAGAGGGCGGCGAGTATCGCCAGCGAGGTGAGGCGTACTCTATCGGCGAGGAAGGGCATGACGACGCCATCGGGGCGTTGGGTGAGGATGACCATCACGCGCTGCCCGGCGCGCACATTGATGCTGCCGGTGGGGTCGGTGCGCTGTTGAGTGATGGTGAAGGTTTGCCCTTCGAAGGCGCCGGCGGAGAGAATCTGCACCTCGAGGGTGCGGGAGAAGAGTTGTTCGCCGGTGGGCAGGTCGCTGATGGATTCGTCGCTGACCTGCAATACGCGCGCCTGCACGGTGTTCTCCTGCGAGCCTTCTTGTGGGGTGAATTTTGCCGGCGGGCGGGTGATGTGCAGGACGCCCAAGGCGATGGCGAGCAGGATGAGCAGCAGGATGGCGGCGCCTTCCAGCAGGTATTGGCTGGTGTGGATACGACGAGCGGACATTCGATAGGTTCCTTTGTTGTGATGTGATGGGGGTATTATAGAAGGCTCACGTAAAGGCGCAAGGGGGAGTTAACGCGGGGGCGCGGAGAATTTAACGCGGAGGCGCAGGGGCGCGGAGGACGCTGAGAATTTTATGTAGGGGTGCGGGGGAGTTAACGCGGGGGCGCGGAGAATTTAACGCAGAGGGGCAGGGGCGCAGAGGACGCTGAGAATTTTATGTAGGGGCGCGGAGAATTTAGCGCAGAGGCGCGGGGGCGCGGAGGTTTTGTGTGAGGGGTTGGGGGGCTTTTTGTGTTTTGGCTGGCTTATCATACAATACCAGCAAGGTGGCGTGACGGCGAAGGCAGGGTAAACCGAGGAGGCACGTATGCATATCGCGTTTTTGAATCCACAGGGAAATTTTGATGCGAAGGATAGTTACTGGACCGAGCATCCCGACTTTGGCGGACAGCTGGTGTATGTGAAGCAGGTGGCGCTGGCGATGGCGGCGCTGGGACATACGGTGGATATTATCACACGCCAGATTGTGGACCCCAACTGGCCTGAATTTGCGGCGCGGTTTGATCGCTACCCTGAATCGGAACGGGTGCGTATTGTGCGCCTCCCCGCAGGTCCACCGGAGTTCTTGCGCAAGGAGCTACTTTGGCCCCACCTGGTGCGCGAGTGGGTCCCGCGCCTCCTCGAATTCTTCCGGATGAAGGGATCGCGCCCGGATGCGATGACCACACACTACGGGGATGGCGGCTTGTGCGGGGTGCTGCTCGAAGCGGAGACGGGAATCCCGTTCACGTTCACCGGGCACTCCCTGGGGGCGCAGAAGCTGGATAAGCTGCACCTCACCCCGGAGACGCTGGCGGAGATTGACGCGCAGTATTTCTTCTCGCGGCGGTTGGCGGCGGAACGCCTGAGCATGAACCGTTCGGCGGTGAATATCACGAGCACGCGGCAGGAGCGTTTCGAGCAATACGGGCATCCCGCGTATCACGGCGCGGTGGCGGTGGAGGATGAGCGCCGTTTTGCCGTGATTCCACCGGGGGTCAATTTGATGACGTTCGGCAAGGAGGCGCGCTACGTGGGCGAGGTCGTGGCGCAGGCGCATGTACGCGCGATGTTTGCGCGCGACCTGGCGGAGGGGCGCCGCGAGCTGCCGGTGATTATCGCTTCAAGCCGGTTGGATCCCAAGAAGAACCATCTGGCGCTGGTGCAGGCTTTCGCCCAATCGCCGGCGCTGCAGGCGGCGGCAAATCTGGTTATCTTCACCGGCGCGCTCGAGAATCCGCTGCACGAGGATGCGAATACCAGCCCCGGAGAGCGGGCGGTGTTGGCGGACATTCGAAGGGTCATCGCCGAGACCAATTTGGGCGGCAAGGTGAGCGCTTTTGCGGTGCAGGGGCAACCGGCGTTGGCGGCGTCGTACCGGTTGCTGGCACAGCGTCCCGGTTCGGTCTTTGCGCTGACGGCGCTGTATGAGCCTTTTGGACTGGCGCCGCTCGAGGCGGCGGCGGCGGGTTTGCCGCTGGTGGTGACGCGCAACGGGGGTCCCAGCGAGAGTCTCTTTGAGGATGGTGTTGAATACGGGGTGCTGGTGGACCCGGCGGACCCGGAGGCCATCGCCCGCGGGCTGGAGCGGGTGGTGCTCGATGCTGAGGCGTGGGCGCGGTTTGCGCAACTGGGACGGCAGCGGGTACTCGACCGCTACACCTGGGAGCGCACGGCAGAGGGCTATCTGCGGGTGATTGAGGCGCTCGTCGCCGATCCCGGCGCGCGGCGCCCGGCGGAATTGCTGCCCATCCCCGCTTATTTCCGCAACCCGGATGAGGGGGAGGAGGAGCTCGTGGCGGCGCTGAGAGAGCTCATTGCGGCGCCAGGTGTTGCCTGAGAGAACACAAGAGCGCGGTGACAAGAGCGCGGCAGGATGCCGCGGCAGGATGCCGCGGCTACAAGGGCTCGCTTTTTGCTTTCTCGCCTGATCTTTGAGGGAGGTGGCTGATGGAGATACCGGTTCCTGAGGGTGATTTGGATGTCCTGGTCATCGGGGAAGCGCTGATTGATTTCATCTCGATGGAGGAGACGGATTCGCTACTGGGGGCGACGGCATTCCAGCGTTTTTCCGGCGGTTCCCCCGCGAATATCGCGACTAACGTGGCCAAGTTGGGCGGTCAGGCGGCTATCATTGCCAAGACGGGCGTGGGGGCCTTTGGGCAGTTCCTCAAGGCTGAATTGCAGCGGGCAGGGGTGCAGACCCAGTATTGGGTGATGGACGCGCGGGTCAATACGAGCGTCATTTTTGTATCGCGTAGCAAGAAAACGCCGGATTTTGAGCCTTTCCGCGATGGGGATTTCCGCCTGGAGCCGGCGGAAATCAGTGCGGAGGCGATTGCGCGGACGCGGGTGGTACACGCCTCGATGTGGCCTCTCTCGCGGGAGCCTTCGCGCTCGGCGGTGGAGAAGGCGTTCCAGATGGCGCAGGCGCAGGGCAAGCTGATTTCGCTCGACCCCAATTACAGCCCGCGGATCTGGCCTGACCTGGATGAGGCGCGGCGCGTGATTCGGCGCATGATGGCTTATGCCACGTTCACCAAGCCCTCACTGGATGATGCGCAGCGCATTTTTGGAGGCGGGAAGACGCCGGAGGAGTATATCGCGCTGTTCCATGAGATGGGACCACGCGTGGTGGTGCTGACCATGGGCGGCGCGGGGATGATTCTTTCCACTGGGGATGCGCAGACCTTCATCCCGGCGCAACCGGTGCAGATTGTGGATGCGACCGGCGCCGGGGATTCGTTCTGGGCGGGGTTCCTGGTGGCTTTGCTCGATGGGAATTCGCTGGAGCGCTGCGCGCTCTTTGCGCGCGAGGTCGTTGGACGCAAGCTGACGCGCATGGGTCCACTACCGGATAGGGTGGATCGGAACGAGATTTATGAGGCGATAGAGCGAGAAAGTGGTGCCTAAGGGGTATCGCGCGGTTTCGGTCAGCGACCTGCTACGAAATCCCAAGGCGTGGTGAATGGGTAGGTTGACGCTTTTCACTAAATGGAAAGGAGTAAGGGATGAAGACGGATTGGTATAAGGACGCGGTATTCTACGAGGTGCAGGTGCGCGCGTTTTGCGATGGCAACGGCGACGGCAAGGGCGATCTGGCGGGACTGACCTCCAAGCTGGATTATCTGCAAGCTCTGGGGGTGGATACCATCTGGATGCTGCCGATTTTCCCCTCACCGTTGCGGGATGATGGCTACGATGTGGCCGATTACACGAGCATTCACTCGCATTTCGGCGACCTGGAGGACTTCAAGGGGCTGCTCGAAGCCGCGCACGTGCGGGGGCTGCGCGTGCTGGTGGAGCTGGTGGTCAATCACACCTCGGACCAGCATCCCTGGTTTCAGGCGTCGCGCGACCCGAATCACCCCGAGCACGCGAAGTACCGCGACTGGTATGTGTGGAGCGATACGGATGACCAATACCGGGGTGTGCGCATCATCTTCCTCGATACGGAACCTTCGAACTGGAGCTTCGACCCGGTGCGCGGGCAATACTTCTGGCACCGTTTCTTTAGCCACCAACCAGACCTGAATTACGACAATCCTGAAGTGCAACGCGCCATGCTCAAAGCCGTGCAATACTGGATTGACCTGGGTGTGGATGGTTTCCGCGTGGACGCGCCGCCGTATCTGATCGAGCGCGAGGGGACGAGCTGCGAGAATCTGCCGGAGACGCATGCTTATTGCAAACGCCTGCGCGCTTTTGTGGATGCTTATGCGCCGGGCACGTTCCTGCTCTCGGAAGCGAATATGTGGCCCGAGGATGTGATCGAGTATTACGGGGATGGGGACGAGTTCCACATGAATTTCCACTTCCCGTTGATGCCGCGCATCTTCATGGCGCTGGCAAAGCAGGACCGCAGCGACATCGAGGCGATTATGGCGCGGACGCCGGCGTTGCCGGAGGGCTGCCAGTGGGGCACATTCCTGCGCTGCCATGATGAGCTGACGCTGGAGATGGTGACGCTGGATGACCGGAAATTCATGTGGGATTTCTATGCGCCCGAAGCTCGTATGCGGCTCAATCTCGGCATCCGCCGCCGGTTGGCGCCGTTATTGCAAAACGACCGCGCGGCGATTGAGGTGGCGAACTCGATGCTGCTGACGTTTGTTGGTTCGCCGGTGCTCTACTACGGCGATGAGATTGGCATGGGCGACAATATCTGGCTGAACGACCGTGACGGTGTGCGGACGCCGATGCAGTGGAATGCGGGTCCCAACGCGGGATTCTCCGAGGCGCCCGCAGAGGCGGAAGCGCCCGCAGAGGCGGAAGCGCCCGCAGAGGCGCTCTTTATCCCGTTGATTGATGACGAGGTTTTTGGCTACCGGCGGGTGAATGTGGCGGCGCAGGAAGTGGACCCGGATTCGCTGTTGAACCGGATGCGGATGTTGCTCAAGGTGCGCAAGCAGTATCCGGTGTTTGGGCGGGGCAGCATGGCGCTGCTGGATGCCGCGCCGCACTCGGTGCTGGCGTACCGGCGCGATTATGATGGGGAGACTCTTGTGGTGGTGAACAATTTGGCGCCGGAGGAGGTCACCGTGACGCTGCCGCTGGCGGAGTTCAAGGGACGCACGCCGGTGGATGTGTTGAACGGCGAGGCGCTGAGCGCGATTGAGGGTGAGAGTTATAGTCTGGGTCTGCCGCGGTATGGTTATCGGTGGTTGCGGTTGGTGTAGGGGTATCCCCCTCCGTTCAGGGTGTTGGGAGGTAAGATGACGATTAAGGCGATCATTCTCGATCTTGATGGCGTGATTACGGATACCGCGGAGTATCATTTTCGCGCGTGGAAGCGCCTGGCGGATGAGGAGGGCGTGCCCTTCGACCGGGAGGCGAACGATGCGCTGCGTGGGGTCTCGCGGCGGGCTTCGCTGGAGCTGCTGATGGGCGAGGCTATCGCTCGCTACAGCGAAGAGCAGATCCAGGAGCTGATGGCGCGCAAGAATGCCTATTACGTGGCGATGCTGGATTCGATCACGCCGGCGGACTTCCTTCCCGGCGCCTGGGAACTCTTGCGGGAAATCAAGGCGCGCGGGTTGAAGGTGGCGATTGGCTCGGCGAGTCGCAATACGATGACGGTGCTCACGGCTCTGGGCATCCCCGATTTCTTCGACGGCATCTCCGATGGCTATGGGGTGGTGCGCGCCAAGCCTGCCCCGGATGTCTTCGTCTACGCGGCGGGGTTGGTAGGCGTGCCGGTTGCGCAATGCGCGGTGATCGAGGACGCGGAATCGGGCGTGGCGGGGGCGCTGGTCGCCGGCATGGTGGCGATTGGCATCGGTCCGGAGGAGCGTGTGGGCAAGGCGCACTTCCGTTACGATAGCACGGCGCAGGTGAATTTGGAGGAGATTCTGCGAGAGTAGCCCTGGAGGGTCTTTTGGGAAGGGTTGAGACCGCGTTTTGCGCCTTCTCAACCCTTTTTCGTAGAAATCTTCTTGCTTCGGTTTGGAAAATGGTTTACAATAAAGATGAATATTGGCAAATTGAAACTGATTCCCTTGGTGGTGAACCATGGCAAAGAAGAAATCTGAAAGTCGTGCAGGCGCCCAGGGCTTCGATCTAAATGATCCCCAGCTTTATCTCAACCGCGAATTGAGTTGGTTGCAGTTCAATGCGCGGGTGCTGGAAGAGGCCTTGGATGAGCGGCATCCGCTGTTGGAGCGGGTGAAGTTTCTCGCCATTTACGCGAATAATCTGGACGAGTTTTTCATGATTCGCGTCTCGGGGCTGTTGCGGCAGCTGCGCAGCGCGGGCGTGGAAGCGCCGCCGGATGGCATGTCACCCGGCGACCAGCTGGCAGGCATTCGGCACGAGCTGCGGTCGCAGCTGAACCAGCACATGGAGTGTTGGCGTTATGATGTGCTGCCCAAGCTCAAGCAACACGGCATCAGTGTGCTCTCCTATGATGAGCTCAAGGGTAAGCAGCGGAAGCTGCTGCGGCGCTATTTCGAGCGCTTCATCCTGCCGATTCTCACGCCGTTGGCTGTGGATCCGGGGCATCCCTTCCCGCACATCTCCAATCTGAGCATCAACCTGGCGGTAGTGGTGCGCGACCCGTTTAGGGGTGAGCGCTATGCGCGGCTGAAGCTGCCCGATGAGGTGTTGCCCCGTCTGGTGCCCATCCCTGCCGAGGAGGATGTGGAACAGCATTATGAGCTGCTGGGCCTGACGACGACGGGCGCTTCGACGATGTTCGTCTGGCTAGAGGAGATTGTGGCGGCGAACCTGGATTTGCTCTTCCCGGAGATGGAGGTGGTCGCGGCTTATCCGTTCCGCGTGACGCGGGATGCGGATATCGAGGTGGAGGAGGATCAGGCGGGCGATTTGCTGGCGGCAATCACGCAGAGTGTGGCGCAGCGGCGTTTCGGTTCGGTGGTGCGGCTGGAAATCGGTGAGACGATGCCATCGAAGATTCGCGATTGGTTAGCGGCGAATCTGCGCCTGCAACCGTTCCAGGTGGACGTGATTGAGGGGGCGTTGGGTTTGAAGGATTTGATGAGCCTGATGCGCATCGAGCGCCCCGAGCTCAAGGACGCGCCTTTTGCCCCCTGGGCGCCGCCGCAGTTGAGCCATGCGGGACGCATCTTCGATGCGATTCGAAAGCAGGACTTTCTGTTGTACCACCCGTATGATAGCTTCATGCCGGTGGTGGATTTTCTGCGCCAGGCTTCGGTAGATCCGGATGTGCTGGCGATCAAGCAGACGCTCTACCGTACCGGTAATCATTCGCCGGTGGTGGATGCGCTGCTGGCGGCGTGCCAGAACGGCAAGCAGGTGGCGGTGCTGGTGGAACTCAAGGCGCGCGGGGATGAGGAAAACAATATTGACTGGGCGGAGGAGCTGGAAGAGGCGGGCGTGCATGTCGTCTATGGGCTGATCGGCGTCAAGACCCACGCCAAGGTCTGCATGGTGGTCCGCCGTGAGGGCAACACGATTCAGCGCTACGTGCATCTGGGTACGGGCAATTACAACGCGGTTACCTCGCGTATCTACACCGATCTGGGCTTTTTCACGACGGATGCCGATTTTGGGGCGGATGTCACCGAGTTCTTCAACTCGCTGACCGGTTATTCGCGGCAGACGGACTATCGCAAGTTGATTGTTGCGCCTAGCCGGTTGCGAGAGGAGATTCTGCAGCGCATCGAGCGCGAGGTGGGGCGGCACGCGGAGCACGGGGATGGCTATCTGGCTTTCAAGATGAATGCGCTGGTGGATAAGGCTTGCATTCAGGCGCTCTATCGCGCTTCGCAGGCGGGGGTCAAGGTGGATTTGCAGGTGCGCGGCATCTGCTGCCTGCGCCCGGGCATTCCGGGTATCAGTGAGAATATCACCGTGACCTCCATCGTGGGGCGGTTTTTGGAGCATGCACGGCTGTACTATTTCCACAACGGCGGGGATGAGGAGTTGTTCCTGGGGAGCGCGGATTTGATGCCGCGCAATCTCGACCGCCGGGTGGAGACGTTGTTCCCCATCGAGAACCCGGTGCTGCGCGCCCGTCTGCGCGAGCATGTGCTGAAGATTCACCTGCAGGACAATGTGCGGGCGCGGCAGTTGCAGGCGGATGGCTCTTACGTGCGGCTTGCCCCAGAGGAGGGGCAACCGGAGCTGGACTCGCAGCAGTGGATGTTGGAGCACCGGGGACTGCTGAGCAGTCAGGATTGAGTGAGTGAGGTGGCTTCGCGGACTGGGATTGCGCGTGATGCGGCATTTGAGTGTGCCTGCTGAGCAGTCAGGATTGAGTGAGGTCTGATATGCGTGTGGCAGTGATTGCGGATATTCATGCTAATTGGCCGGCGTTGCGGGCGGTAATCGCGCACGCCTCGCGGCACAAGGTTCACGCGCTGTGGAACCTGGGGGATTCGGTGGGCTATGGCGCGTTTCCGGAAGAGGTCGTTGCCTTTTTGCGTGAGGCAGCGGATTTGGATGTGATCGGTAATTTCGATCTGCGCGTGCTGGACGTCGAGCGGCAGATGGAGGGGTGGGACCGGTTGACCAATCCCGAGAGGGTGATGGGCTTCAACTGGGCTTATGGGCAGCTCTCATCTGAAAGCCGGGTGTATTTGCGCGCTCTTTCGCAACATGTGCGGGTGCGGGTGAAGGGGCACCGCATTTTGTTGTTACACGGTAGCCCGGATTCGATTGAAGAGGGGCTGGATGCGGAGACGCCCAAGAAACGGCTCAAGGAGCTGGCGGCGGCGGTCAAGGATGATCTTGTGCTTTGCGCACACTCGCACCGCCCGTTTGCGCGGCAGGTGAAGGGGGTGTGGTTTATCAATCCGGGCAGCGTGGGGCGCCCCGATGATGGGGACCCGCGCGCGTCGTATGTGATTCTCAAATTGAAGCGGGGCTTGCTCGAGATCAAGCATTACCGGGTGGCGTATGATGCGGAGCGGGCGGCGCGGGCGATTCGGCAGCACGATTTGCCGGAGGTGTATGCGCAGATGGTGTTGCAGGGGCGGAATTTGGATGAGGTGGCAGAGGCGTTGGACGCTGATGAACGCAGATAGACGCTGATGAGGAGAGGATGAATCGAATTTCAGCATATTCTTGTCCCCAAATAAGGTTAGCTCCGCTAAAATCAGCTCCATTTATTGTTGGTGATATTACTGGGTTGCCACCGCCTTGTCTATAGGCCAAACCAGTAAACAACACTCCTTCATAAGCTTGACTATAACCTGTACCGTTCAAACACACCGCTCCGCCAACATCACTTGAATCATACAAAGTTCCCGAAAACGGCACCAAACAATTCCATATTTTAAAGCTTCTACCCGCCGAAACCCAACCACTACTTTGCCCCCATCTATCATCAACTTTCATTTCCAAGTTGTACAGACTATTAGAATTCATACCAATTCCAAATTCTATTGGGAAAGTCACTGTCCTGGTAGTATCAGCACCAGAATAAGTCACGCTATCATACAAACTCCAACTACCATTTGAAGCAGAAACCGGGCTAGTTGACAAATTTATTACTGACACCGAATTACCCACCCCCATCCTGAAAAAAACTTTTTCCACATCGGCAAATCCATCCAAATCAACCGCTCTTATTTCCACTCTGGTTCGTCGATCATGTTCTCCTCCTGCCATAAAAGTCGTTTGGCAAATCTGGTTTCTATCACCAACCTCTGCCGGTACCACTATACTACTACTATTCCTTAATACTAAAGAAGAAGATGGCGTTCCCGAAGATGGGGGAGTCCGATTAAACCTAAAATAACCCCAATTTGACCAAGTCCCATAATCAGTTCCACAAGTAGTGTTTACAGCTCTAATATGCCATCTATAAATAGTATTGTAATTAAGACTACCAGAAGATAGATTTGAAACACTAGCTGGACTTACATTTGTATTATTCAAAACAGTTGTTCCCACCCCATCAACTACTACTACCACCTCATACCTATCAGTCAGTGTCAATACCGAATTCCAACTTAGGGTTGTTGAATTAACGTCATTGTAAACAATCGGGCTAGAAGACGAACCTGTCGGAGATACAATACTTACCTGAGCTGGATTACCATCATCGCTATTGCTACATGTTTGGCTGGTTTGTGTGCACTCCGAGGCCGAAATACAAGTCGGCGAGGCTGTTCTAGTTTGGGTCTGTCCACAAGCCGGGCTACAGCTGGCCGGACTCCAGGCGCTATAATTGCAATTCGCCGGAACGGTTCCTGGGCATACTACGCCACAAGAATTTGTGCAACTGCTTCCTTGGCAAACAGTGGAGGCGCAACTGCAATTATCAATACATGGTCTAATTGGTATAGCCACCGCCCGTACCTGTCCAAATTGATAGTCTCCAAATCCATCGCGCATATTGTGCGGAGTAAAAGCAACATATACAGTTCTTGTTAGTGTAGTGGCGGGTAATCCCTCAAGGCGGAAACTGGCCGTTTTCATTGTACAATCACGCAAACCTACATCAAAATACCAAAACTGGTTTGCTCCTCCCAGACTATTATTTCTAAACTGTCTATTGTTTAGACAGGGAGGATCCCCGTCACAACTTGTTTGGGCTCCATAACTGGAATTGATCAGTGTTGCCCATGGCCAACCTGTCCAACCTTCAGAAAAGTTTTGACCCAATTCCAAGGCTGGGTCTCTGGCTGTAGTTCTATGTCCACAACTATCTGGCTCCCAATATACACACGGAATTTGAGCCAAAATTAAACTATTTCTGGCATTTTCACTCTGACTATAGTTGCCACTACAGGCACTATAATCACTACATAGTCCACCACTCCACACCAATCTGGCGCTCCCCAGCAGGGGATCGCCACTAGCAAGCGGTACCTGTCTTTCGCCACTATCCCATACTCCGTTGTTGTTGCTATCTTCATACACATAGACCACTGCTCCCGCAGTCGAACCGCCGGCCGTCTCACATGTTACTGGTGGCGTTGTTGGTCCGGGAGGTGTTGGCGTCGGGTCGCCAGGGTTAGGAAACCACGCCCATCCACACGCCCCAATATCACACCGCCCCGGCGGGCAAACTCCGCCACATCTGGCAGTCCCCTGATACACACAATCTACCCCTATCGGATCCGCCCCCTGCCAACATTCAGTTCTAATGTAAGTACAAGCACCCCCACGGCAACTTACACTATCCCATTCCCCTTCACATGCAAAACCATTATTATATCCACCCACGCATTGGTAGATTTCATGATTTTCCTCACACAAAGTTAGCCCCGAGCAATATTGAGCCAGAGCCGTCTTTACCAAGCCTCTTTTTAGCCCAGTTTTTGGCCTAATTTCTATATAAGGGGATATTCTTTCCCCCAATCTTTCCATGAGCCTTCTACCCCGGTCTTCCTCTTTATCTCTTCCTCTTAGGCCAAAATCAGCCATTTC
>JAPKMR010000010.1 GCA_026645815.1 Anaerolineae bacterium
ATTTTTGGCGGTGGGGCAAAGCCCCACCGCCAAAAATCAATTAGAGAAAGGCATTCGTATGATGGCCGTCTTGCTTTTGCCCCAAAGTTGAAACGCACCCTAAAAAGGGGCATTCGTAGCAGTCCGGCGGGTTTCTGCGCCCCCTATGAAGCTCACTGTGCGAAGCGATTGCTTCGTCAACGGGTTAATCGCAACCTAGAACGAATGCCTTGCTCGCGCTCCAAGGGCAGTGTGCGGGGTATAGCGCGGTTTCGGTCGGCGACCTGCTACGAAATCCCAAAATGGTGGCTTCATTTTTCCCAACACTCTGCCGTATACCCGGCGAAAGGGGTTCTACCAGGGCGATAGCTTCAGGCGCCTCACTATCTTCGCACGCAATCACGGGAACTTTGCCCGCGAGAGTGACGTTCTGGAAGTACAAGTCGAACGGCAGGAGGTCTTCAATGCGCAAATTGACAGGTATTCTTATCATGGTGCTGCTTGCCGGGTTGCTGGTACCGCCGGTGCTCGCCGAGAATGTTCTGCAGGACGGGATCATCATCATTGACCCGCCGCCGCTGCCCCATCCAGAACCAATCCGCTGGCTGACCATTCGCTATCATCGGGTCACGGTGAGCATTGAGGATCAAATTGCGGTCACCCGTGTGGACCAGGTATTCCGCAACGATGGACCTTTCGACGCCGAAGGCAATTATGTGTTCCCACTGCCACCAGGGGCAACAGTGGAACGCTTTGTGATGTGGGTGGATGGCACGCCGGTAGAAGCCAGGGTCCTGCCCGCAGACGAAGCTCGCACCATCTACGAAGACTATGTACGCCGCAACCAGGACCCTGCACTGCTCGAATATGTCGGGCGTGATGCAGTTCAGGCAAGGATTTTCCCCATTCCACCGGGCGGGGAACGCCGGGTCGAATTGGAGTATACGCAAGTGCTTCCAGCAGAGGGCGGTTTGTTGCATTACCGTTATCCGCTGAACACGGAACGTTTTTCTGCACAGCCATTGGAGTCTCTGAGCATCTTTGTCGAGATACACTCCAACACACCACTGCGCGCGCTCTATTCCGCGAGTCATCAAGACCAGGTTTTGATTCAGCGGGATAGTGAGACCCACGCGACGCTGAGTTATGAGGCACAGCAATTGTACCCCGACCGCGATTTCGAGGTCTTCATCAGCCGCGCTGAGGATACCATCGGCGCCAATCTGCTGACGTACCGCCAGGATGTCGAAGATGGTTTCTTTCTGCTAATACTGGCTCCGGCGTTGGCTCGCGACACACAGCAGGTGTTCCCTAAAGATGTTCTGTTGGTGTTGGATACCTCTGGCTCAATGGAGGGCGAGAAGCTCCAACAAGCCAAGGATGCCTTGCGCTATGTGCTTCAACATTTGAATACTGAGGATCGCTTCAATGTCATTGCTTTCAGCAGTGGGGTTCGGACCTACGCATCTGCCCTGCGCCCGCCAGCAGAGGCAGAGGCTGCAATCCAGTGGATCGAGAGTCTGGAAGCGATAGGCGGCACCAATATCTATCTAGCGCTTTCTGAGGCATTAAAGCAGGCAGATGATGCACGCCCAAAAATCATTCTCTTTCTCACAGATGGCTTGCCCACAGAGGGTATCACCGATGAAGGCGCCCTGCTATCCGCGCTGAACCAGGAAGCACCCGCAGCGGTGCGCATCTTCCCCTTCGGCGTGGGCTATGATGTAAACACCGTATTGCTGGATCAGATTGCCGAGAATCACAAGGGGCGCCCGACTTATGTGGAACCAGGCGAGCAACTCGATGAAATTGTTTCGACGTTCTACGATCGTGTGCAAAGCCCGGTGCTCACCGATATCAACCTGAATTTTGGAAATATCCAGGTTTACGATGTCTATCCAGAACCGCTACCCGACCTCTTTGCCGGCACGCAGCTCATCGTTGCAGGGCGCTATACCGGCAGCGGTCCCCAGCAAATCATGCTGACCGGCACCGTTGCCGAGCAGCAACAAACCTACACCTATACGGTGAACTTTGCAGAAAGCGGTGGCGCGACATTCATTCCCCGGCTATGGGCAACGCGACGCATCGGATACTTGCTAACGCAAATTCGCCTGAAGGGCGAACAACCGGAATGGGTTGATGCCGTGGTCGCGCTCAGCCTGCGTTACGGAATCATTACCCCCTACACTTCATTTCTGGTGGAGGAGGATATCCTCACCTCAGGAGGGCGCCAGCAAGCCGCACAAGACCTGATGGCAGCCTCCCCGATGGAGGACTATGGGGAGCAAGCAGTGCAAGAGGCCAAGGCGCGGCAGGGCTTAGGGGGAGCTGAAAGCATGCCACCTGCGGCAATGGAGCTGCCCGTCTCAGAAGACGCCGCCGGTCAAATGCCGGTCACAACTATCCGCTACGTCAACGATAAGACTTTCTTATGTCGAGACGGGAGCTGTACGGATACGGTCTTCGTCCCCGACAAGATGACGGCAATAAACGTGCGTTTTGGATCGGAGCGTTACTGGAAGCTGGTACAAGAGGCGCCTATGTGGAATGCCTACCTGGCCCTGGGCACCGAGGTGACCTTTGTAAGCGAGGACGGCACCGCTTATCGAGTGCAGGCAGATGAAGACACCACAGAAGACCCCCTGCCCCAACTCCCAACCCCTGAGCCCACAGCGCCCCCTCCAACGACAGCCAGCACTGCCACACCTATGCCCACCGCTATCGCACGCCAGGCGCAGGAAGAACAGCTCTGCGCCGGCGCCATCATCCTCATGTTGCTGATCACGGGAGTAGCCCTGGTCTTGCGGCATTGATGACGGGTTAGCGCGACTTCCAGTTGCACGGGCACTATGGTCACGGCTTTAGCCTAAAGTGGCTATTCAGCCTAAAGTGGCGATTCAGCCACTCCTTGTTGTGCCAAGCGGAGGAACACTGAACAGTTGCGGAGAGTTTTCTGCTACACAGAGACGCCAAATTGTGGTATACTTTTGCACAATTGAATAAGGATCCTTCGGGGCCAGGTGCGGTCATGAGACCAATTCCTGACCGGCGGTAAGGGGGATATCCCCAAGCCCGCAAGCGATTTGCACCTGCAAATCGCAGATCCGGTGCAAAACCGGAGCCGACGGTATAGTCCGGATGGGAGAAGGAACTGGCGCAAGCCGTTATCCAAAAGCACTTGATGCCCCGAAGCCCTGCTTCGGGGCATGATTTTTTAGAAGGAAAACGGCATGGGATGGCATAACAAAACGATCAACGGGCAACAACATCCGAACCCGTTGTTGTATCTGCTCTCACTAGGATTGGTGCTGTTGCTTTGGCAAGGCGCCCTACTGGCTCTTGAAGACAGTGCGCGAAGGTTTATCCTGCCGACAATCGGAGAGGTAATCACACGCTTTCTCAAACTGCTGGGCGATGGAAGCCTGGTGCGTCATACCGGCATCACCCTGCTGGAGATGGGCCTGGGCCTGGCATTGGGCACAAGCACAGCGCTGGCGCTGGGATATGCCGTAGCGCACAGCCGATTCCTCGCCCACCTGTTGGAACCCATTATCGTCACCTCGCAAGCGATGCCTGTCGTCGCTCTGGCGCCATTGCTGGCGATCTGGTTTGGTCCTGGTCTGATATCCAAAGTGCTGGTCTGTGCGCTGATCGTGTTTTTCCCTATCCTGGTCAACGTGAGCTCGGGTCTGAATCACATTGACACGGGCTTTCAGCAAGTCTTTCGATTGCTGGAAGCAACCCGCTGGCAACATTTCCGCTGGTTGGAAGTGCCTGCCACCTTACCCGCTTTCCTGACAGGGCTGCGAGTTGGCGGTACATCAGCCGCCATGGGCGCGGTGGTAGGGGAATTTGTCGCCTCCAGCGCCGGCCTGGGCTATCTGGTGAAACAGGGTCAGAATCTCTATGACACTCCCCTCATGTTTGTCGCTATCCTGACGCTGACCATGCTAGCGCTCGCCACATACGGCACCTTGGGGTTGATTGAACGACAGGTATTGAGATGGCGTTTCATCGGGAAAACCTAAGCCCACAGATTGGGCGATGCTGATTCACGAAGTGATAGGAACTCCGTACAGAGGTGATGCGCATGCGACAGTGGATTTTGATCATAGGTGTGTTGTT
This sequence comes from Anaerolineae bacterium, assembly GCA_026645815.1. GTDB lineage: Bacteria > Chloroflexota > Anaerolineae > B4-G1 > SLSP01 > JAAZNO01. The sequence continues at coordinate 4,108 of JAPKMR010000010.1, forward strand.
GCTGTCCTTGGCGAGCTGTAATAACGCTCAGTCCGAGATTGAGGCCATCACATTGCCAATGGGCTATGTGGCAAACGTGCAGTTCAGCCCCATCTACATGGGTTTGGAACGGGGATATTTCCGGGATGCAGGATACGATATCACCTTGGATTACCGTTGGGAGACCGACGGGCTACGCCTGGTAGCAGCAGGCACAATCCCCTTCACCATCGCCTCGGGAGATCAAGTCATCCAAGCACGCAGCCAGGGATTGCCGGTAGTTGCCATCGCTTCCTGGTATCGGAAATTCCCAGTCGCCATTGTCTCGTTGGCGGATACACCGCTTGAGACACCTGCCGACCTGCGGGGGTTGCGAATCGGCACACCGGAAACCTTTGGCGCCTCTTATATCGGGTTGCGGGCGCTGTTAGCTGCCGGCAATCTCACTGAACAGGATATTGATTTGCAGGTCATCGGTTACAGCCAGGTCCCCGCCCTACTGGCAAAGACCGTGGATGCCGTCGTGGTCTATGCCAACAATGCGCCCATCATCCTGGAAGAGGAAGGCGTTGCCTACAATATACTCTACGTCTCGGATTACTACGAGCTGATATCGAATACCCTCGTCACCAGCGAAACCATGATCAATGAACATCCAGAGCGGGTCGCCGCTTTTGTCAGAGCGTTCTTAAGCGGTCTCGAGGATGTTCTGGACGCACCGGATACAGCATTTGAGATCTGCGAGAAATACGTCACGGGTCTGGAGGAAAATGCTGCAGCGCAACGCGCGGTCCTGGACGTTACGCTTAGCTACTGGCGCTTTGAGGATCTGGGGTACTTTACTACGGAAGCCTGGACACAGGCGCAAAAAGTGATGTTGGACGCGGGGCTGATTACCCAAGCTGTGCCGGTGGAGACGCTATTCACCAATCAGTTTGTGACCGAATGAGGCAGCGTCCCGCCTGAATGCTATCAGTGACAGCAGATACCACTTCCTAAAGTCAAACCGGAATGCGATCATGATGATTTCCCCTGAAACACTGTTGGAGATTGAGAATCTCTATACCGCGTTCGTCGAGCCGGAAGGCGCGCTGGAAGCGCTGGAGAACGTCAGCTTCAAAGTATTCCAAGGTGAATTTATCTGTCTGATCGGCCCTTCGGGCTGCGGGAAATCCACACTACTACGGACCCTCGCCGGGCTGTTACCCCCATCAAAGGGTGAAGTCCGTCTGCGCGGTACTCCCATTAGGGGACCGCAGCGCGCCGTAGGGTTGGTGTTTCAGCAGCCAATGCTCTTACCCTGGCGCACCGTTGCAGAAAATATCGCTTTGCCATTGGAATTGCATGGGCAAGCGCCGGCAGAACGGCAACAGCGCGTGGCAGAGCTCCTTGAGATGGTGGGACTGACCGGCTTCGAGGCGAGTTACCCGCAGTTACTCTCCGGGGGAATGGCGCAACGCGCCGCAATCGCACGCGCCCTGGCTCAGAATCCCGAGGTATTGTTGCTGGATGAGCCTTTCGGCTCACTGGACGCCCTGACGCGGGAGCGGATGGCGGTAGCGTTACTGGAACTCTGGCAACAGCTGCGGCGCACAGTATTGATGGTAACCCACAGTGTGGAGGAGGCAGCACTGCTGGCGGATCGGGTCGTGGTATTAAGTCCACGACCGGGACGAATCATTGATATCATTCCGGTGGAATTGCCCCGTCCACGTGACCCGAATCTATTGCTCGACCCGCGTCTGCAAAGCGTGGTTCGCGAATTGCGCCAGGCGCTCAGGAATGGGGAGAGTCAAAGTAATGGCAGGAAGCCACACCCTAAAACATAGGCGCTGAACGCACGCGCAGAAATGCGTGTGGGGCTACACAGCGGTAATCACGCCCAGGTAACGCGGAGCGTCCCCTCACGTAGCAAACGGAATTTAAAAGCCCAAATCCCTTTGGCAACTCCCGATATAGCTTCCCGAGGAAGCGGGGTCCCATTAAAGGTAGCCCCGGAAGGTGCTGCCGGTAAGGCGAGCCAGACCTCCCCTTCGGCAATCCGACCCAAATGTAGCTTGAGTGCTACCGCCCCAGATTCTGCCTGCCACACAGTCACCTCTCCACCTTGAGAAATGTGGAAAGTGGTCCCTACCAGCTGTGACGGCGCCGTCACCGGGCGCATTCCAAGAAGCACACATCCATGCGGCGCTAGGGGGAATTCTGGTAATGGCGCCCCGGCTTCCAAACACTGGTAACGGTGATTCCAAAAATCCACCACGTGATACTGGCGACGTGGATCGAAGCCCGGAAGATGCCGTGGCAACAATGCCACAGATGGCGTCTCACGCCAGTTGAACATTCCGATCAGCTGCCAATGCCCCCATGGACGCGCCACAGGGGCGATGACCTCTGCGGGCATGGAGCGCCGGAACAGATCGAGAATATCCATGCCTTCTAACAGAGGCGGATAGAGCAATGCCGCGGCAGCGGTATGACTGGAGTCCAATTGAGGTAGATCGTCCGAGATACCAAATAGCCCACCCGATAATCCCAATACGGTGAGCTGCGAGCGAATCTCTTCAGCAGTTAGCAACGTCTCGGTCTCACGCACCATGAGCGCATCAGGGTCATTGTTCCACCAGCGACCATGCATCCAGGCGCGGGTCATCACATTGCGCAGGCTGTTCCGCAAAGCCGGCATCGAGCCATCTTTGCGGAAGGGGCGCCGGATACCGGCAAAAACAGGTTCCCAGGCAGGCGCGGTATCAGGACCGATACGCATCGCATCAACAAGGCCGATAGAGGGACCCAGGGGCGCACCACAGCCCACGAGAAAGGTAGACTCACCGGCAGCCTCACGGATCAATCGCAACGCACGCCGGTAGATTTGCGCGCGTGTCAGATGGGGATTGTGATGTACCCCAGGTAGGGCAGCTGCGTACAGAAAATCCAGCTTGAGGTAATCATAACCCCACTCGCGTACCGCGGCGCCGATCAGTTCACGCAGATAATCCTCCACCGCCGGGAGCGTAGTATCCAGTGCATAAGCCACGAAACTGCCACTCAAAAGTCCGGCACTCACCGGTTGTCCCTTGCGGTCACGCAGCAGCCACTCGGGATGCGTGGTAGCTACATGCGAACGGGGATGAACCGTAAAGGGACCTAGCCACAGCCCAGGCGTAAAATTCGAACCACGAATGCGCTCCGCCAACCATTGCAGCGAATGCGGGAAGCGCGCATTGCGTTGCTGCCAATCTCCCCATTGTGGTTCGAAGCCTTGATCCAGCTGAATTACCTGCAGAGGAAAGGCATCCTCCAGTAAGGCTGCCGTCGCCAGATTATGAATGACATCAGATTCGGAGACTTTCTCTCCAAAGATATACCACGATGACCAACCATAGGGCGCCGGGCGCAGCTGGGGAACTTCCATCTGCCGGGCGACGGTATAGGCGTATTGGGCAAGTGGGTCTGCCCATACGCCGGCAGAGCAGGTTGCGGCAGCCGTATCGGCAGCAGCGGGGCAAGACACCCACTCAAGATAGAACCACTCTGATGCACGCGCCTCACCCACACTCAGTTCCACGTCATCGCCTTGGGATTGCAGCAGCACTCCCAAGTTCTCCGGGCGCAGATCCGCGCGCACCTGAACGAATTGGTCACCCAAAGATGCCCCGCCACAGACCAGTAGTTCCTGTGAGGTAGCAATCACCCCCATAGACTCGCTCCAAAAACGTCCTGAACGGTTACTCCAGGGGGTATGTGCATTGTGCATCATGGGCGAGATGAACCGGCGCAAATACCAGGGAGGGCGGCTATCGCGCGCGCTGGCGGGCATAAAACCGGCATGCGACCAGGATTGCCAATCCGTGCGATAGAAGCCAGTGGGGGAAGCAGTCGGGCGCAGACTATTGGGCGCGGAGCGGAAGAAGAAGCGCCGCAACGATATGGGAGCGGCACCCTCATTCGTAGAGATGATGCGAAATAACACAAAGGGGCGGGTGGTGTAGAAACGGAACTGCACGGTCAGCGCTACACCCTGAACGGCGCTGAAGCTGAAGATGACCTCTTCGGCTGTACCATGAGAATCTTCTACAACCTGCTGCTTCACCGTGGGAGCGACTGAACCTGCGGGTGTATCTGCCGTGGTGATGGTAAGAGAGCGCCCTTTCTGCAGTACTTCAATGCCAGCGACGCCGCTCAGCGACCGTCCAGGACTGGTGAAGCAAAATAGCCCCTGGGCGCTCCCCCACAGAAAATCAAAGGCGGGATTGTGCAGTACTGTTTCCATGCCCACTATGCAACAGGGAGAGCGGGGGCATCTGCAGCCTGCCGCAACGCCTCGCGCCGGCGACGGTATTCCACAATAGGGCGGTCCCCCTGAATCAGGTTCTCCGCAGAACGTAGAGCGCTTGGTTTGGGCTGCTGCGTGCTGACGACGCGACGGTCCTGATGGGCGACTAATACGTTGAAGGGCATCGAAAGTGCGTTGATGAGATTGCGCAACACAGGAAGGCGCATGAAACGTTGATAAAAGCGCAGATAGAGCAGCGTGTGCTCTTCATCCACAGGCACAAAAGCTGCGACAACGCGCACATCCGCACTGATATGGTTCTGCCAGAGATTCGGGAATTGAAATTCTAGATGGAACTCGGGGTATGGTGGTGTAATCTCCTCAGACTTCCGCGGAGTCTGTCCCTGATCCACCTCATTGAAGACGTAAACACGGAAACGGTTCGCATCCTGCCATTCAACGACGGGACCGTTCACCAGAACACGATTTCCACGACCAATGGTATTGTGATGCACAAAGGGCAAGTGGACAACATCCAGCTGGTTTTCAATCACCCGTGAATAATGCGCTTCCCAGGGATCGCGCGCGGAGCCGTAGGAGAAATCCGGTGTGATGTCCTCGAAAAACGAGGGCGGTTGTAAATCCGAAGGGGGGACCTGCCCCCACCAAATCCAGATTAAGCCGTGCGCCTCATAGGTCGGGTAAGCGTGAACCTTGAAGCGCGCAGGGATCTCCGCCTTTTTGCCATTTGCCGGAATGACCACTGCCGCGCCAGAAGCATCGTAGGCAAAACCGTGAAAAGGGCACTGCAACGCGCCCGCAACTACCTTGCCTTTGCTGAGCGCCACGCCGCGATGGGCACAGAGGTCGCGCAAGCAGCTCACCTTGCCAGTGGCATCGCGCCAGAAAACCAACTTCTCGCCCATGCGCGTCACGCCGATTGGTTTGGCACCCACCTGTTTGGAGTCCAGGACAACGTACCATTGGTTGGGGATCACATTTACCTCCCGAGAGAACCTTTACGACTTCAAGATTGAAAGTGGCAGCACAAACCAGAGTTGAACAATCTGACAAAGGCAAACGAGAGTCTCTGGCTTTGGGCAGTAAGTCCACCCATCATCCCCAGAGAGATTCCCGGCTACAAAGTCCGGTCGGTTGTCCCCGGCAGTGGCACTGCCGGGGACAACAATCAGAGTCTAGTCCTCAAGCACAAAAGTGACCAGCATATTCACCTGATACTCCAACTCACCATCCACGAGGCGAACGTGCTGTTCCTTGATCCAGGCGCTCTTGACATTCTTGAGGGTCTTGTCAACACGCTCAAGCCCACACCGGATCGCATCATCAAAACTCTTGGTTGAGGTTGCGCTGATTTCCACAATCTTCGCTACTGACATATCCATTTACCTCCAGTTAGTGAATACTTTCAAGACAGATTCTACCACCACGAAGGCACCAACGCCGGCACACACAGACCCAACGTTACAACACCCACTTCCCTAAAAGCGCGCTTCAGGCGTACCTCTCAGGAGTCAACAAGAATATGTCGGGTGGCTACGCCCGCTACTCACTTTCAGAAAGCTTCAAATGCAGTTCATCCAACTGCTTTTGATCCACCGGAGACGGCGCATCCGCCATGAGGTCCATAGCCTGTGCAGTCTTGGGGAAAGCAATCACCTCACGGATGTTATTCTCACCGGCAAGCAGCATCACGGTACGGTCAATCCCAGGCGCCATCCCCCCATGCGGCGGCGCGCCGTAGGAAAAAGCCTCCATCATGTGACCAAAACGCGCCTGCGCATCTTCTTCCGAATAGCCAAGCACACGGAAGATATCCAGTTGAATGCGGGGGTCGTGGACACGGATGCTGCCGGATGCAAGTTCGTAACCGTTACAGACCAGGTCGTAGGCATCGGAGAGCACAGCTGTCGGATCCGCCATCATCTCGTCATAGGTGTTGGGGCGCGGCATGGTAAAGGGGTGGTGCGCAGCATCCCAACGTTGGGCCTCCTCATTCCACTCAAACATGGGGAAGTCGAGCACATAACCAAAAGCGAGCAGGTCCGGGTCGGCAAGCTGAAGTTGGTCACGGAAAGCAAGCCGCAACGCAGAAAGGGCGCTGGCAACCACGGGTCTGGCATCGGCGACGATACAAACCAGATCGCCCTCGCGGGCGCCGAGTCGCTCGGCAATGATGGCAATCTCGCTTTCAGTGAGGAATTTAACCGCCGGGCCCTTGACCCCATCGGCACGGAACGCCAGGGTCACGAGACCCTTAGCCCCTTGCTTCTGCGCGAGCGCCGTGAGCTCGTCAAGCTGCCGCCGGGCATAATCCGCGCAAGCAGGCGCCACAATCCCTTTAATCTGTCCTCCCTCTTCAATGGCAGCCCGGAAGACACGGAACTCGCTCGTGCTCAACACGGCGGTCAAATCACCCAGCTCCATGCCAAAGCGCAGGTCGGGCTTATCGCTACCATAACGTTCCAGAGCTTCGGCGTAGCTGAGGCGCGGGAATGGCGAGAGAATGCGTTTGTGGGGTGTTACAGCAGCGACGAGTTCGGTGAACAACACCTCCACCAAATCGAGGATTTCATCGCGTTCGACAAAAGACATCTCGAAGTCCAGCTGGGTGAATTCGGGTTGCCGATCGCCACGCAAATCCTCATCGCGGAAGCAACGCGCAATCTGGAAGTAGCGTTCATAACCCGCCACCATCAACAATTGCTTGAGTTGCTGCGGCGATTGCGGCAACGCATAGAACTTTCCAGGGTGTACACGACTGGGAACCAGATAATCCCGTGCGCCCTCGGGAGTTGACTTGAAGAGAAAGGGCGTCTCTATCTCAATGAAATCGTGTGCGTCCATGAAATCGCGAATGAACTTCACCGTGCGATGGCGGAGGACCATGTTGCGCTGCATACGTGAACGGCGCAAGTCCAGGTAGCGGTAGCGCAAGCGCAAGCTCTCATCTACTGCAGAATCTTCGTAGATGTAAAAGGGAGGCGTTTGAGCAATATTCAGAATGCGGACTTCCAGCGCCTCAACCTCGATGGCTCCGGTCGCCCAGTCGGGGTTCACCTGTTCTTCGGGACGCGGACGGACTACACCGCGCACCTGAATCACGTATTCGCCCCGCACTGTTGCAGCAACTTCATGCGCTTCAGGCGCGACTTCGGGGCTGGAGACGATCTGAGTCAGCCCAGCGCGATCGCGCAATACAATGAAGCCCAAACCGCCATGATCACGGCGGCGATTCACCCATCCAGCAAGCGTAACTTCCTGTCCTATGTGTTCGGGACGCAATTCCCCGCAAGAATGTGTTTTGAACATGGAATGACCTCCTCACGCCACAAGCCTTTGGATACTATACCACAAGAGCAAAAGTGAAGCAAACGCGCGCGTGGGGGGATGCGCTTCAAAATGGGGGCGGCAATCTCAAACGCCCTTACGGGGCGTGTTAGAAAAGTGATTTTTTGCGGCGTGGTTGCGCCACGCCGCAAAAAATCACTCAAAGAAAAGGAATTTGCATGATATCCGTCTTGCTTTTACCTCAAAGTTGAAACGCACCCGGGGTTTGACAACCTTCTCAGAAGCATTATGATGCAGGCAAATTCCATGTTTCAAGAGCAGGCCATGAACAAACAGCCTAATCTGACCCTTGATGATGTTTTAGCGTTCTTGCCCGCGCAAGATGCAGAGGCACGTGAGATGCTTCACCGCGCTTACGACCTGGCTGAAGAGATTCACCGCGATCAGGAACGCGATTCCGGGGAACCGTATATTCAACACCCGCTACACGTAGCCTATCTCCTGGCGGAAGCCGATTACAAGCCGACGATGATTGCTGCAGGGTTGTTGCATGATGTACTGGAAGATACTCGCAAGCAATCTCCAGAGGCGCTTCGAGAACAGCTGCTCAGGGATTTTGGCAAAGAAGTTTTGACCCTCGTGGAAGGCGTGACCAAACTCGACAGAATCGAAGCGCAAGCGGGCAATGATAATACACGCTATCGCGACGTGCAGGAGCTCGAAAGCCTGCGCAAGATGTTCATTATCATGGCGGAGAACGATCTCGGCGTCATCTTTATCAAACTCGCGGATCGGGTACACAATATGCGCACCCTCGAAGGATTGAAAAGTGACCCTGAGCGCCAGCGCCGTATCGCGCGCGAGACGATGCAGATCTTTGTGCCCCTGGCAAACCGGACCGGAACCTGGCGATGGAAAGCCGAGCTGGAAGATGGCGCCTTTCAATACCTCAACCGCGATACCTATGAACACCTCGAGCAGCTCCTCGAAACACGCCGGGAAGAACGCGAGGAACAGCTAAAAGCGCATATCCGGCAATTGCGAGAAGCTCTGGTAGCACAAGGGATTGCAGCCAAAATCAAGGGGCGCCCCAAACATATCTACAGCATTCACCGAAAGATGCGCCGGAAAAACGTGCCCTTCGCCGATATCTATGATACTGAGGGTATACGTGTCATCGTCAACACAGATCAGGAATGCTATCAGGCGCTGGGTGTGGTGCATGGCTTGTGGGCGCCAGTCGAAGGTGAATTCGACGATTATATTGCCAAGTCCAAACCCAATGGCTATCAAAGCCTCCATACTGCTGTCAGGCTTGCCAATAACAGGACCCTGGAAATTCAAATTCGCACGGAAGAGATGGATAGGACGGCAGAGCAAGGTATTGCCGCGGCACACTGGCTATACAAAGAGTCGAATACCCCTATCAGCCCACAGATGCGAGATTATATCAACCAGCTGCGCCAAAGCATTCAGGATGTCACGCGAGAGACGCAAGATGCCGAGGCGATGCTCGAAGAGATGCAGGCAGATATATTCGAAGAACGGGCCTACGTCTTCACGCCGAAGGGCAAGGTCATTGATTTGCCCCTGAAGGCGACCCCCATTGACTTCGCCTATCATGTCCACACCGATATTGGCAATCGTTGCCGTGGCGCACGGGTCAACGGACGGTGGGTACCTCTCAATTACCAGCTCCACACGGGGGATCAGGTAGAGATCATTACCTCACGCACGAGTACACCTAACCGTGATTGGCTTAGCGAGGAATTCGGTTATACACAGAGCAGTCGTACCCGCCAGAAAATTCGCCAATGGTTCCGCCAACAGAGCCGCGATGAAAACATCATGCGGGGACGGATTCTCATCGAGCAGGAAATCCGCCGCCTGGGGTTGAATTTGACTCTGGAGGATATTGCAGCGTTATTCACCAAACATTATCAGCGCACTGAGGATTTCCTGGCAGCTGTGGGTATTGGCGATGTCAATAACGAGCGCATTATCAACCGTATTGAAGACTATCTGAAGCGCCAGCAAGAGCCACTTTTCGAGGAACTCGAAGTAGAAGAGCAGGAACCGCCGAGCACGCCCGAAATTCAAGCGCCGATGAATATTCAAGGGGCAGGGGCGCTGTTCACCCGCATTGCACAGTGCTGTAACCCTCTGCCGGGAGAAGCTGTGATTGGGTATGTGACTCGCGGGCGTGGCGTAACCATCCACCGGCGTGAGTGCCCCAACGTCGCGCGGTTGGAACGTGAGGAACACGAGCGGCTGATCGAACTGGAATGGGGTGTAACCAAGGAGACAACGTTTCCGGTACAGATTCGAATCACCGCCTACGATCGTTCACGCCTGCTGCACGACATCTCGACCATCATTGCGAACGAGAATCTTGACATGCTCAAGGTGAATACCGGTAAACGCGACCGCTACAACATTCTGCCGATTTTCATCACCCTGGAAATCCCTAATCTCGCCACACTCGACCGCGTGATGAAAAAAATCTCGCAAGTACACAACGTCGTTACCGTTGAGCGCTATGTGAAACATTGAAGCCAATCCGGCTATAGCGTATCATCCACTTAACCCAAACAACAACAGGGGCTTCACATAGAAGCCCCTGTTGTTATATCTCAAAAACTTAAGGTGTATCCGGAGTTACCTTGGAGTAATCCAGGTACTCAACGCGAGCGTCCTTCTGCTCCGTCAACCATGAGCTGAAGCGTTGTTCGCGGATCGAACTCAAGGTAGCAGCATCCAGGTCGCGCACCTCACGTCCTCGGACAAAGACCACATAGACCATGCCGTCATCCGTGGCAATCGGGTCCGAAGCCGTTCCAACCGGAATCTCAAATGCGGCTGTCTCAACCGCATCGCCGTAACCCGCAGCCAACCGGCCCGGCAACAGCCATCCCAGGTCCGCCGCCCAACCGATGGCCGAACCAGCGCCGTTAATCTCTTCCAGCAATGTATCAATGGATTCACCCTCATTCAGGCGCTGTTGCCATCCGGTCGCCACCTCAAGGGTATCGGTAACCAGCAGGGTCACCTGCGCTTGATTAGCGGTGGTTTCAATGTCGGGGAAAGCTGCCTCGACCACTTTGGGCCGCAGCAGCTCGATCTCGAGCGTACGCCGGAACGCCTCTTCAGAAAGGCCACTTTGCCGCAAGAAGGTGCTCTCGAATTGCTCAAAAGCGGTGTTGAATTCCTCTTTCGTCATTGGAGGCACTGTATCGGTGACGGTTTCCGTCGTTTCGACGACGGCTTCACGGTCATAGCCAAACAGTTGTTCCAATTGCAGATCAACCTCATCTTGAGTGACCGAAATGCCCAACCGGGCGGCTTCCTCACTCACGAGGTGTTCCTCAACCATTTTCTCCAGCACACCACCACCGAAAACCGTAGCAACACCGGGCGATAATTGGGACTGCAATTGCGCCTTCTGTTGCTGCAGCTGTTCGACGAATGACTGCATTGTTTCATCCGTGGTGTCGAACTGCGTCAGGTAATTATCATATTGCAGAATCTGACTCTGTGTGCTCAAGCGCTCAAAGCGCACCCGCGCCTGATAATCCTTGGTCTTGATAGCTGTATCATCAATGCGTGCCACCGGCGCATTGGCTTTGATGACCAATTCGCTGACCACACCATACCCCAGAACCAACAAGACCAACACACCAACGCCAACCGCAATCCAGGTGATAATCCGCTGCGCCTTCTCATCCCGTTTGTGCGTGGCTTGCTGTTTACGATTCTGTCCCTTTACAGGAGACTGCTCTTGTCGTGCCATTCCGTTCACTCCTTGAGGCATAAACAAAGGGCATAGGAAAAGCCCTATGCCCATCAATGCCTGGTTTCGCGTTTAGTGACGGCGCATTTCTGCCACAAAGGGCAGCAACGCCATGTGCCGAGCGCGCTTGATGGCTACCGCCAATCGCCGCTGATGCTTGGCGCACACACCGGTCTGGCGACGAGGCCGAATTTTACCACGCTCATTGATAAAACGACGCAAGCGGTCGCTATCCTTGTAGTCAACATCGTTCACTTCATCCAAACAATACTGGCACATTCTGCGCCGCGCCGGGAATTTTTGACGGCGGGCGGGGTTTCTTCGATCCGTACTCACAGTTTCTACTCCTCTATCTCAAGAGCTAATGGGTTTAATCTAAAAACGGGCTAGTATGCAGGCAGCAATTCCTCATCATCATACGCCGGCTCGTGTTCTTCATCCATCTCCACAGTTTCCTCAAAGCTATCGAGGAAAACCATCTCCTGGGCTACCAGCTCCGTACGGAAGAAACGCTGTCCATCCGGTCCTTCCCAGCACCGGGTCTGTAATCGGCCCTCCACATAAACGCGAGAGCCTTTGTGCAGGCGTTTCTTGCACAGTTCTGCCAAACCACCCCAGGCGACGACGTGGAACCATTCAGTTTCTTCCTGACGTTCACCATCGTTATCGGTCCAACGTCTAGAACTCACCACGCTGAACGCTGCCACGGGACGGCCACTAGCGGTGAACCGCATTCCCGGGTCGTGTCCCAGATGCCCGATCACCATGACTTTGTTCAATCCACGCGCCATTGACTAGCCCTTCCGTTGAATTTGAGTGTTATCTACCGTCTATAGCGTCTCGCCCAACTCCTCTGGTTCAGCCGTCGCGACGTCAGCAGGCTCAGCCTCAGGTTCAGCAGCGGGGGCTACCTCAGCAGGGGTTATCTCAGCAGGGGTTACCGCAACAGTTTCACCCTCCGGCGCGTCTTCCACCAGGATGATCAACTCCCGCAACACACCTTCCAAAAGTAAGAGGCGGCGCTCAAAATCCTTGATGGTGCTGGTAGGCATCGCAAAGCGAGCCAGATAATAGCGTCCATCGCGGAAGCCCTTGATTGTATAAGCAAGACGGCGAGTGCCCCAATTCCGGAACTCCGAGATAGCGGCTCCGGCCTCAAGCAGATAGTTCTGCACACGGTTAAGGAGCGCCTCAAGGCTCTCCTCGGTCAGCTCAGGGCTGACAATGAACAATAACTCATAGTTGCGTGTTACCAAGACGGATTTTCCTCCTTTCCATGGGTTTACCCCCGGTCACGCCGGGAGCGGAAGGCCCGTCTGAGCTCAAGAAACGACTATACCATAAAACTGAGGGTTGGCAAGCGTAGATTTTCATGTGAGTGTTCAGGTCTCCATCGCGGGGCGCGAGTTTCGGGCTAAGGCCCACCAGAAGAGGTGTTTTGGCACCGTGCGTTGCACGGTGCCAAAAACATTCTCAAAAATCACGGCCTTCGCCGCTCCTCGTGGTAGTAACGGCAGAACGCTGAACAGCACCATTTCCATACGGAGCTGCCAGCATGATCGCCCGATCGGTCTTTGTCGCGGGAGCGAAACGCAGTGAAGATAGGCAAGAGGCCTGAGTCAGCCGATAAGCCGGATTCTGTACCTGTCAGCCAGGGGATGATCATCTATCTAGGATGACAGTCACCTATCATCTCCAGCAGCCTACCCGAAGGTTGCCCCTCAACGGGGAGGAAACGGGTCGCCTCCCAGCCAACCGTGACGGTCAGCCTTCCCTCCTGCTTGGCCTTGCTCCCGACGGGGGTTACCTGGCCGCAGTAGTTGCCTATTGCGCCGGTGGTCTCTTACACCACCTTTTCACCCTTGCCCACCCCTTGCGGGATGTCGGCGGTATGTTTCTGTGGCCCTGTCCGCGGGTCGCCCCGCCCGGGTGTTACCCGGCGCCGCACCCTAGGGAGTCCGGACTTTCCTCGCGCTCCGGGGCTAGCCCCGGCAGCCCGTGATCACCTGACCAACTCAAGCCCACTCGCATCTTACCACAGTTGCATTAACGGTCAATGAATAGGGGGGGGCGTTTCAAAACGGGGGCGAAAATCTCAGGCACCCCTACAGGGCGCAGAAAAAATCACTCAAGGGAAAGGCCCTTACATGATAGTCGTCTCACCTTTATCCCGAAGTTCCCACAAGATCAACTCCGGGGGCGCCAGGAAACGCGCCCGAGGAGCGCCCAAACCCTCCATACCCAGCCCGCGGCTGACGTAGAGCGTTGTCCGCACCTCGTGGTATCTGCCCGCCTCGTATTTTTTTCCCCACTGCGAGCTGGTGAAAAGCGCACCGTAGAAGGGCAGGCACAGTTGCCCTCCGTGTGTATGCCCCGCGAGATAAAGGTCAACTCCCAAATCCACCGCCTGCGGCATTAAATCAGGGGTATGATAAAGTAAAATGACAGGCGCACCATCGGGGATTTCCGCGCGCAGTTCTGCCAAGGCGGTAGCATCCCTTTCAGAGCGGACGGTACACGTGACGCCCATGAGCCAAAGCGTGCCGTCATGCCACGTGACAAAGCCGGTCGCATCACGTAACCAATGAATCGGTAAACCGGAGAAGACCTCCGGGACGATACCCACCACATCCACCGGGGCGCTGCCTGTGACCGCGTAAACTCCAAGGGGTGCGCTCAGCTGCGCCAACCAAGCCCGCGCTCCGGACTGCGCTGCGGCATCGTAGACCGAGGAGATATTGAGATAGTCACCAGTCAAAAGAATGACATCGGGGCGCAACGTCTGAATATGCGCCAGCACAGCTCTCTCGCGCGGGGAATCACCCTCGAAATGCAAATCCGAAATGTGCAACACGCGCAACGGCGGCGCGGTCCAGTTTTCAAGGTGAAGTGTTTGTTGCGTGACCCCCACACGAAAAGGCTCCACCCAGGTGGCATAAACCAAAACAGCGCTGAGCAAAGCCATAACGCACGCAAATGCACCTATCGCCAGGTAGGGTGTCACCCAGCGCCCTAGCGTCCAGGCGAAAAGCCAGGAAAGAATGACACGCAATACCGTCAAAGCCAATAGTGAAGGCGTCACTGGTCCCCAGGAACGCCCATAACGCGGCAATAATGCCAATACCCCCCAATCACTCGCCAACACCAGGGCCAGATACACGGCGACGAGCGGTTGAGAGCCACGCCAGGGCCAACAGGCTATCGCGATCAACACGGCCCATACCGGAAGCAGGGTGACCGAGGAGAGGCGCCCGAGGGCACCCGTGATGATAAACACACGATGCAGGAAAGAATAACGCCCCTCACGGTCAGCAGGAATGGTAGGGGGCAGATGCATGCCGGGGTTTTCCATGGATCAGGTGTTTTCAGTCAAAGAGGTGTGCCAGTTCATCGCGCGCAAATTGCGGCATCGCAGTCAGCGAATCCCCGGCGTGCAGGAAAATGCCGGGCGCTTCGGTCACGTAACCAATTTCGGTAGCTGGAATGCCTGCAGCCCGCAGGGCTTCCAATGCAGGCGCAAGTGCATTCGGGGCAACGGCTGCCAGCAAAGCGCCCGAAGAAATCAGACCCAGCGGGTCAAGGTCGAGGCAGTCACAGAGAAGCGCCGTCTCCGGCAGTATGGGCAACGCCGCACGTTCGATGTGAGCGCCACAGCCCGCGGATTGCACCAGTTCAAGGATTCCTGTGGCTACCCCGCCCTCCGTAGGGTCGTGCATGGCATGAACGCCTCCCAACGAAGCCAGGATTCTGGCCTCGCGGAGCACGCTGATGCCAGGGTCGTGCAGGAAACCAGCCGCGCGAGAAAGCACATCCTCCGGCACTTGCGAGTACAACCGTGTGGCCAACTCCCGAGCCAGAATAGCGCACCCTTCAATCGCAATCCCTTTGGTCAACAATAAACGGTCTCCAGGACGCGCACCATCCGAGCGGATGAGGCGCCCCGGTTCGATTTCTCCCAGCATTGTCCCTACCGCGATAGGACGATCCAACCCATGCGTGATTTCGGTGTGCCCGCCAATCAGCGTGACGCCGACCTCTTCACAAGCGGCGCATAACTGCGCAAAAACCTTCTCGGCAAGAGCCGGGGTGGTTTTCTCAGCAGGAAGAAGCAATGTGGCGATGAACCAACGCGGTATCGCTCCGACACAGGCGATATCATTGGCATTGACGTGAACCACATACCAACCAATTTCGTCTGTGGCAAAGGTAATAGGATCGGATTTAGTGGCGAAATAGCGTTCACCTAAATCTATAACAGCCGCATCGTGGCCTAAACCGGGGCCTAGAATAATCTGGGGGTCGGATAATGAGCAATTCGCCAGAAATCTCAGCAGATCCGCCTGAGGCAGCTTACCCGTGTGATAGTAAGAGACGGTATCTCTATCCTCCAGCATCAATCCTCCAGCAACAATGCCACGTCATCCACTTCCGAGGTGAAAGTGTGACCAGAGGCATAGACGTCCACAGACACAATGGTCGCAGGCTCCAGATTCCGTTCCATAAACAGCTCGATCAAGTCAGGCGAAGTGTAAGCAAACCACGCACTCTGGGGAATCTGGATATGTTGTGGTTGGCTCTCACAAATGGAAATCGAACATACGTCGAGATATGGACCCGCCAGGAAATAGAAGCCCTGCAACCACTCATGCAAGCCCCCTAAAGTATCCAGATAGGTGACCCGCAACATGATGGGGCATTCCGTGCCATTGGCGCCGCAAACGGGGACGCTTTGATTATCCACTTTGAGCAATGCAGTCACGTAGAGCGATTCAGCACCACGTACATCCTGGTTCAGGCGTTGTGTAATGCCCAACTCAATGTGACCGGTTCCTGAGCGATCGAAGATCACCACTTCCCGGTCTTCAGGACGGAGGGCCTCACCATCGCTCTGGTCAGGACGTTCTTTGGCAAGGGTGTAAATGGTCCAATGTGGGTCCATATCCTGCACGAAGCTGCCATTCCGCAGAATATTGCGCTGCCCGCCAGTTCGAATGTCGCTCAAGCCCGTCGCGGTCAATTCGACGCGTTGTAAGCTGTTCAGCAATAACGCTACGCCAGCTTCATCAGGATCGGGAATACGCGCCTGTCCCTGTCGAACCGCGATATCGGTGCGCTCTTGATCCACAGCTAACGTATACGACCCCCCCGAGAGTTGCAGATTCCCATGGGGCGTTTGCAGTTGTAAATCAGAAGAGCGCTCATCATCGCCGCCTACATTGACCCGCAGCTCACGACTGGTGCTGACCTGCAGGCTAAGCCGGTGTGGTAAATCACTATAAGACTCAAAACGCGGCGTTCGCGCGGAGAGAAAGGTGACTTCGGTCTCACCATAGAGCTGCAATGTGCCCACAGGGATATCGGGACGGGTGGGAACGTAAAACAGCAGAAGAGCTTCTGCATCAGACGATGAAAGAACAATGCGGCTCTGCGTAGGCACCTCACGCAGGTCACCAAGAAGCGTCACATCGCCCCGTCCCTTTTCCTGGATACCGACCACACCTCCACGAGGCTGGATGATGACCTGGAGCGGATAGGTGGCATTTCGAAGATACCACCGGCTTAACAACGGTATTCCAGTCACCAACGCCAGGAAAGCGACGAAGGATAACAGCAAAATGATCCATGCAGTTGTTTCAGGCTTTCTCAACATGCACCTTCAACCGATACGAAAATCAATAAAGCCGCCCGTGGGCGTAACCGGCAAATGTTCCACACGCGTGACGCGCGAGCCACGTGGACCTTGTGACAACACCATAAGCAGCTGTTGTAGTTGATCCTCGGGTCCCTCTGCATGCACTTCCACAGTACCATCATATAGATTGCGCACCCAGCCTTTTAGCCCCAAAGATTGCGCGCGTTGGAGCACGTAATAACGGAATCCCACTCCTTGCACAAAACCATGGACGATAGCATGGATTGCGCCGACCGACCGTTGCTCAGACATAACAGTGCTCCTCAAGCAATCAAAACCTGCATTCGGCGGTTGAGTACAACCGTTACCTGCCATTGTAACGCGGAAGAGCCAGCTGGCAAGTAACTGGAGGTTTGGACACGGCGCCGGTTACGGCGCCGCGTCCAAAAACACTTTCCCCTCAAACAGGCATACCATGCTCAATAGAAGTGTTATGCGACCACTAATTTGTCTTATATCGCCTATGCCCCGTTGTCAGACTTGGAGATTACCCCTATAATAATCGTAATGGGAACGCAAGACCTGGTCGTCCTCAATGCGCAGCTTGTCTCAGGCGCTGCCTCATATCGCAGCGCGGGTATTCATGCTTATATCATCAATCTGTTGCGCCAGCTCCAGCCCGATAGTGACCTGCGCTATCTCGCGCTAACCGGTCCCGGAGCACTTCCAGAAGGTATTAGCATGCCGGTTCAACAAACGAAGCTTCCCACGCATCGCCCGGAAATCCGCATTCTATGGGAGCAAAGCAAGTTACCCTGGGAGTTGCTGCGCCTCAAAGCCAGCCTGCTGCATGCGCCCGCCTTTGTCGGACCGTTGTGGGCGCCCTGCCCACAGATTATCACCATTCTCGACCTGGGCTTTCTGCGGCACCCGGAGTTCTTTCGCCGCGGGAATCGCAGCTATCTACAATTGCTCACACGGCTCTCCGCCAAACGCGCCGCGGCTATCATCACCATCTCTAAGTTCTCGGCTCAGGAAATCGCCGCACTGCTTGGGGCGGCGCCTGAACGCATTCACGTCATCTATCCCGGCGTTGAAGCACGTTTTCGCCCCCTCCCCCCTGCCGAAGTCACGCGCTTCCGTCAAGAACAGAATCTGCCCGAACGCTTTATTCTCTATCTTGGAACACTGGAACCGCGCAAAAACCTGCTCACGCTCGTCCAATCTTTTGCACGCTTGCAGGATCCGGCGCTGCATCTGGTGCTGGCCGGCGGCAAAGGCTGGCTCTATGAACCCCTTTTCGCCGAGGTGGAACGCCTGCAGTTAAACGACCGCGTCCACTTCCCGGGTTATATACCCGCCGAAACTCAAACACTCTGGTATAATGCAGCTACCGTGTTAGCATATCTTTCAAGCTACGAGGGTTTCGGCTTGCCAGTTGTGGAAGCATTGGCTTGCGGCACGCCAGTCATTGCAGCCAATAGCAGCTCGCTACCGGAAGCCGCCGGTGATGCAGCCCTGCTGGTGCCGCCGCATGATGTGGATGTCATTGTTGCCAGCCTGGAACGAGTTCTGAGTGACGCGACCCTACGGGAAACGCTGCGTGAGCGAGGCCTCAGACATGCAGCACGTTTCAACTGGCAGAACGTTGCACAACAAACCGCGACAGTTTATCGCACGCTGGTAAAGCCATGAAATCTCCAAAGAACATTTGTAGCATGAGTGAAACCAGGAAACACAAGGAATCCAGTCCCTGGTGGGTCATACCGCTGGATATATTTATGATCCTGTTGGGACTTCTCATTGCCTATGAGCTACGCTATCGCGTACAGTGGTTTGTGGAAGTCGTCTATGATGCGCCGCTGATTGCCTACCTGCCCTTTGGAATCCTGTTTTTGGGGCTTATCCCCAGCATTCTCTGGTTCGAGGGCGCCTATCGCGATTGGCGAGGACGCGGTTGGCTGGACCACGTTTACCGAATCATCAACGCCGTCACCACGTCGCTTGTCCTGATCCTCGCTTATGCCTTTATCTCCCGCCCACTGGTCTACTCAAGGCTCCTGTTGTTAGAAGCTGGTGTCGGCATCATCCTGCTCATGTCGCTCGAACGGCTAGTGGTTCTGTTCATCCAACAGCATCTCTTCCGAAAAGGGATCGGTGTGAAGCGCGTCATCATCGTAGGCGCAGGTGAGGTAGGGCGGCGGGTCATCCGCACAATCGTCGCCCAGCCTCAATTAGGCTATCACATTGTTGGATATGTAGATGACAATCCAGCAAAGGGTGAAAAGGAAATTGGACGTATCAAGGGTTTAGGCGCCATAGACAGCCTGGCGGATGCCATTAAAAACGAGTCGGTAGATGAAGTGCTCATCACTTTGCCATGGAGCTTTCACCGGCGGATTCTCAATGTGCTGCGAGAGTGCGAGCGCCGGCATGTCATTGCCCGCATAGTTCCCGATTTGTTTCAACTGAGCTTGAGCCAGGTTGAGGTGAGCGATCTTGGCGGGGTACCGCTGATCAGTGTGCGCGAAATCGCCTTTGGTCGGGCTGCCCTGATCTTCAAACGGGCCTTCGATATCGTCGGCGCCACGCTGGGAATTGTTGTTGGAGCGCCACTGCTGGCGCTCATCGCCATGGCCATCAAGATTGACTCGCCTGGTCCGGTGTTCTTCATGCAAACACGAGTCGGAAAAAATCACCGGCAATTCCGCATTGTCAAATTCCGTTCCATGTATGTGGGCGCAGAAGAAGAACAGCAAAGGCTGCTGGAGCTCAACGAAGCCGACGGACCACTGTTCAAAATCCGTGACGATCCGCGCCTGACCAGGGTGGGGGCTTTTCTGAGGCACACCAGTCTGGATGAATTACCGCAGTTGTTCAATGTGTTGGTAGGAGAGATGAGCCTGGTAGGTCCCCGACCACCCGTTCCGAGCGAGGTCGCTCGCTATCAACCCTGGCACATACAAAGGCTCGGAGTGCCCGGCGGCATGACGGGACTCTGGCAAGTGAGTGGGCGTAGCGAGCTCACTTTCGACGAAATGGTATTGCTGGATATTTACTATATCGAACATTGGTCGCCGTGGCTTGATTTGCAGATTCTCCTACGCACTATTCCCAAGGTCCTGTTAGCCAAGGGAGCGTACTGAAGAAAACTAGAGCGGCAATAGTGGCTAGACTAACGAGCATGTGGGCGATGCAAGAACACAAAGAGGTAGCTTTTTTTGTGATTTTTGCGGGCTGCGCCCGCAAAAATCACGCTCGTGGAGAAAGGCGCAGAGGGTTTTTTGAGTAATCTAGCCGATTTTGTCACTGTGGAAAAAATACAACAGATTCGATATGAGGAAAAGAGCTTATGAATTCCTGGCAACTCTCGGCTAGTGAAACTGATGCGCTGGTGGATTTCCTGCGCCGGTTGGTGCAGACGCCCAGCCTGCCCGGGCAGGAAGGCGCTGTCGCCGCACTGATACAGTCGGAAATGCAGAAACTCGGCTTTGCAGATGTGAAAACGGATACTGCAGGCAACGTCAGCGGGCAAATTGGCAAGGATGCAGGGCCGGTGCTGCTTTTCGATGCGCACATGGACACTGTAGAAGTCGCTGAACCTGAACGCTGGCGCGTGGACCCGTGGAGCGCCGAGATACAACAGGGGCGGCTCTACGGTCTGGGCAGCTGCGACATGAAGGGTGGGTTGGCAGCTGCAGTCTATGGAGCTGCGCACCTGCTCCACGCAGGAATCCCACTGGCAGGGCGTGTGGTTGTGGCAACGGTTGGATTGGAGGAACCCGCTGAGGGCACCTGTACCCGCCTCTTCCTTGAAGAAAGCCAACTCCATCCCAGCTGGGTCGTGATTGTTGAGCCATCCGACCTGCAGGTGGTGCGAGCACAACGCGGGCATCTGGAAATGTTGCTCACCCTACATGGAAAATCCGCCCACTCCGCCAAACCAGAGTTGGGCGATAATGCTATCTATGCCGCGGCAAGGGTGATTTTTGGCCTGGAAATTCTGGCTGAGCAGCTGGCTGAAGATGCCTTTCTAGGCCCCGGCATTCTGGCCGTTACCGATATTCACTCGCACGCAGTAAGCCGCAACGCCATTCCGGAGCGCTGTGAGATGATTATTGATCGCCGGCTGACAGTAGGTGAAACGGAAGCGTTGGCGCTCGCCGAGATTCAACGCGTCATCGCGCGCGAGGGTGTGCGCGCCACGGTCAAAGTGATCGAGGAAGATGTCCGCACCTATACCGGCAAAGTCCATCGTGCCAGACGCGCCTCTCCCCCATGGGCTTTGGATGAACATCACCCGCTAGTCACAGCGATGCTCCAAGCCGGACGCGATGCCGGACTGCGCCCCGGATTGAGCAAATGGTATTTTGCCACTGAGGGAGCCTATACGGCGGGTGTTGCCCAAATTCCCACAGTTGGCTTTGGTCCCGGTGATCCTAATCTAGCGCACACTTGCAATGAGAATGTGGCGCTCGAACAGGTCAACCATGCTGCCAGCACTTATGCGGCGCTGGCAGCGCGCTTGCTACATCCCTAGGTACAAAGTGAGGCTTCCCATGGTCATGCCTATCATTGTCTCAGAGGAGGTCCGTGCAGCTCTGAAAAGCGGTGCTCCCATCGTTGCCCTCGAATCTGCCCTGATCACCCATGGCTTTGCTTATCCTGCCAATGTGGAAATCACCCACCAAATGGCAGAAATCATCCGCGCGGGCGGAGCTTTGCCTGCGGTCATTGGCGTCTGGGAAGGCCGCCCGACGGTTGGGTTGAGCGCGGCGCAGATCGAAGGGCTGGCGCACGAAACGGCGGTCAAAATCAGCATTCGCGACCTATCCCTGGCGCGGTTACGCGGATTGCATGGCGGCACCACCGTTGCGGCTACCATGCTGTTAGCACAGCGGGTGGGACTACATGTTTTCGCCACCGGCGGCATTGGTGGCGTGCACCGTGGTCACCCGGAAGATATCTCTGCCGATTTACCCGCCCTGGCCACAATTCCCGTGATCGTGGTATGTGCTGGCGCGAAAGCCATCCTCGACCTGCCACGCACTTTGGAATTCCTGGAAACGTGGGGGGTGCCCGTGTTGGGCTGGCAGACAGCCAGTTTCCCGGCATTTTACAGTCGAGAATCCGGCCTGGCTATAGATCAACGCGTGAGCAACGCAGCTGAAGTTGCGGCCATTTATGCCAGTCAGCGTGCGCTGGAATTGCCACAAGGGCTGCTGGTGACCGCGCCTGTACCGGCAGAGGATGAACTTCCAGCACAGGAAATCGAGCCGCTCATTGCACAGGCTCTTGCTGAGATGAATGCACAGGGCATCAGCGGTAAACATGTGACCCCATACTTGCTGGCGCGACTGGTGACGCTGAGTGACGCACGTAGCCGGCGCGCCAACGAGAGCTTGTTGCTCAACAATGCGCACGTTGGTGCACAAATCGCAGTTCAATTTGCATCACAAACTGCGGCGCAGGCCTGAACAGCGCCACTGTAACTTGCCAGGCAACCGGAGATAATTGCTTACATGCGAGCCTTACTGATCTCTCAGGATCCAGATGAAGCCGCCATCCTGTCGTTGACTCTGCAGAGGGCTGGCATGGCAGTCAGTCGCTCGACGGATCTGGAGCATGCGCTACAGAATCAGCCAGAATCGCCTGCAGATTTGATCTTACTGGCGATGCCGGCAGGCTCACCATTAGCACAAGTCCGTATGATCCGCGCACAAACGGAAACGCCGTTGGTGCTCATCGCCGAACAGATAGAGGAAGCAGTTCACGTCTTACTACTGGAATCAGGCGCCGATTTGGTTGTAACACGGCCCTTCGGCGCCCGTTTGTTGATCGCACAGTTGCGCGCGTTGCTTCGCCGCGCTGCGGGGCTGCCTTTCTTCACGCTGCCCACCCTCAGCATCAGCGACTTAACCCTCGATCCGGCGACGCGCACGGTCCAGATCGGGAACCAGGGACCCAAACGGCTCACGCAGCTGGAATTCCGGTTACTCTACGCGCTGATGATCCATCGCAGTCAGGTGTTGCCGGCAGAAATCCTGGTCGAACAAGTATGGGGATATACGGGCGAGGGCGAAAGAGATTTGGTACGCGGGCTGATCAGACGGCTACGCGCCAAAGTAGAACCAGATCCCAGCCAACCGCGCTTCATCCTCACCATTCCAGGAATTGGCTATACTTTCGACCCTCAAGACTGAGGCCTCAAGACTGAGGGCAGGTGTTCGGCACCCTCTCGCTCTCCGCGATGTGGGTCGGCCTCAGCCCTGTACCGCACGGGGGTCAATGGTAACGAAAGTCACACAGAGAGCGCGTTTTGCCACAGATATTGCATGGTTTTAACACAAGTTTTACACAGGTCTCCTCTATGATGCAAGCGAGACTTGAATGCCCGGAATTTGCAGAAATTGGCCTGGCAGGAAAGCTGCAATTGCGGGATGCCGCACCATACAGGGAATTCGAAGGTTTAGGAGGTTGAATATGGCTTCGGCAGTATGCCCGTCCTGCGGAGAGACGATCAAAGTCACAGGGCAGGTTAAGATTGGGCGCTATATCACATGTCCCATTTGCGACGAGATGCTTGAGATTATTGATGTGAATCCCATCGAGCTGGATTGGGCTTTTTATGACGATGAGGATGATGAAGACGATCTGGATTACGATGATCGGGATGACGATGATGATGACTGGGACCATTAGAATGGTCCGCTCTGTCTGATATAGATCGAGAACATCTGAGTCAGAATTCACAAACGGTCCGTTGTAGCTACAACGGACCGTTTTGTTAGCTCGAGACAGCGCGCCGGAAGCGGCGTTCCAGAAGCGGAGCGAAAGTGGCGCCGCAACCGGCATTCGGCGAGCACGTTGAGGCTATGCAACCGATTTTCGTTCTATACTCACCCTGCTTGTGCTTCTGGTCGGGTCGGTGTATCATTGTGGCGAGATGAACGCTTCAATGAGACAGAAGAATCCCCGGGATAGGGATAAGAACTATGGGGTTTGAGTACTCCTGGTGGGTGACGCCATCACGCTTTGCGCTGATTTTTCCGCAAACGCTGCCGGGTATGGCGCTATTTGGCCTTTACACGCTTGTTTCGCTGTGGCTGCTCTACCGGCGCCGTGCTGATTTTCGCGCTCTGAGGTCCTCCCAGGTTGGATTATTCATAGCAGGGTTGCTGAGTATTGGGTTGAGCTCCGGTATCACCATGCTAGCAACATCCCCGAAAAACATCATCCAGGCAGTCCCTATCACGCAGCTCACTTATCCCCCAACTATCTCTTTCATCGCTCTGGGCATACTTAGCGCCATTGCTATCTGGTTTGGGTCCGGTCCCGGACTTGTCGCAGGATTGGTCTTGGGAGTAGCACAGGCGCGGTTCTCCCTGCCCTCCGCCAACGATATCTTTGCGTATGGGGCATGGGGGCTGTGCACAGGCTTGTTGGTACACCAACCCTATGTAGGCACGTTCTTCAAGCTCATCCGCACACCGCTGGTTGCAATCGGCACCGGTGCATTTGCGCTTGTTACGTTTTTGGGCTTAAATCGGCTGGCTGAAACCATTCCTCCGTTCGGTGTGAGCGCCTTTGAACAAATGTTAGGGCCTTTCAATCTGGGATGGCGGCTCTGGTTGGTCTGTGGAATTGGCTTTGGCATCTTATTCACCTTGATATGGGGACTTGCACCGCACTTGCGCCCCCATACACACGCCGACGTTATCCCTTTGACGCGACGCAGCCTGCGCGCCCGTTTTATAGTAGCCCTCATTCCACTGATTATCTGCAGTTTCGTTCTGTCAGTATTGATGGTGACCAATAGCGCTATGCAGCTGGCTCTGGATCAAGCTATGAACGAACTTGATCGCAGCGCCACCATTGCCGGTGAAGGCATGGAACACTTTGGAGTTTCCGGTGATAATCTGCTGGAGAAATTCTCCACCGACCCGACCTTGCTGGACCCAGAATTGCGGCAGACCACGCTAGAAATCGACCGACAGTTGGTCCCGTTCTTTCGAGAGCTGCTGTTAACCGACGTCACGGGGCAGGTCATCGCCGTCGCGCCACAGGATACTGCGGATCCCAACCTTAGCCCTGAAGAAGTGTTGTTGGTCAACAAAGCCTTAGAGTTCGAAATGTCCGGCGAGGTACAGCTAATCAAACTTCCATCCGGTGCGGTTCGGATGGCCTTCATTCGCCCATTGCTGGATGAGGAAAACGAGCAAGCCACGGGTGTGCTTCTGGGGCGCGTGCAACCGGAGATCAATCCAGAAATTCAGCGTGTTTTGACGGCATTGCAGGCTGCCCATGGCGTTGGCGAAGGATTCATCGTGGATGATCGAGATCTCATCGTGCTACACCCCGAACCGGATGTCGTCGGGCGCCCGTGGCGGATGAATCCCAACGCGATGACGTGGGAAGTAGGATCCGGACTGGCATACCGCGATTTATCCTCCGCGAATAATGAATCCACACTGTTCTACATACGACACATTGCGGGTACGCCCTTCACGGTAGTCATACAATTGCCTTATTCTGTAGTCTTCGAGATGTCCAGATCCATCTTCAGCCCCCTACTGCTGTCGCAATTGCCCTTTGGACTGATCCTACTATCCATTGTGCCCTTCCTTGTCGCGCGGATTACACGGCCCTTGCACATGCTCGCAACTGCTACAGAGCAGATTGCCGAAGGCAATCTAGAGATCCCAGTTCATATCTCCGGAGATAATGAAGTTGCGCAACTCGGTTCAGCCTTCGAGCAAATGCGATTGCGCCTCAAAGATCGCCTCAACGACCTATCGCTGCTGCTGAATATTTCCCAATCTGTCTCAGCTACTCTCACTCTGAACGAAGGCGTACCCTTGATTCTCGAGGGTCTTCTGGAAGAGACTGGCGCTACTGTAGCACGTTTCATTCTGTTAGAAAACGAGGAACGAGCAGACGTTTTCAGCTCCGGACTGAGCGATCCGGCATTTCAGGGATTGGATCGAGCGCTGGTATCCATCGTCTCCCGCCGTCGCGATCCTTTCATTGAACAGGATTTGCGGGGCAACACGACACCGGGTAACATGGTTCCGGGCACCGCTACCCCAGACATCGTGCGCAGCCCATTACGCAGCATTGCAGCTTTCCCGGTGCGACTTCAGAACCGCGTGGTCGCAATCCTGTGGGTCGGCGCCTTGAAAACCCAAGCCTTTGATGAGGCAAGAGTGCACTTCCTGAACACGCTGGCAAGCCAAGCAGCGGTGCTGGTGGAAAACATTCGGCTCTTTGAGGCAACGGAAGATGGGCGGCAACGGCTTGCCGCCATCCTCGCAAGCACTACCGATGCCATTTTGGTTATTGACCATGACCGGCGGTTGCTGCTCATCAACCCAGCAGCGCAGATGCTACTGAATCTCAATGAGATGGCTTATGGACGTCCTATCAGCTCGCTCGATCTGCCCGAGCCAATTCTCGAGGCGGTGACGGTCCTGGGAGAGGATACGACGCACACGCCGCCGACGGTTGAATTCTCGCTGCCGGACAAGCGAACGTTCAACACGAACATCGCCCCGATCAAAGGGCTGGCGACGGCTAAAACGCGACCGGGCACAGAGACACAGGTTGCCGGGTGGGTAGCAGTGATGCGCGATGTTACCCACTTCAAAGAGCTCGACGAAATGAAAACCGATTTCGTATCCACGGTATCGCATGACCTGCGCGCGCCACTCACGTTCATGCGCGGTTACGTTACCATGCTCAATATGGTTGGCGAATTGAACGACAAGCAGCAGGAATACCAGGAGCGCATACTGGAAGGCATTGAACAGATGAGCGCGCTGATTGACGATCTCCTCAACCTGCGGCGCATTGAGGCGGGCCTTGGCATCCGCCAGGAGCCATGCCGTCTGGGCCTGGTCTTGCTGGAGGCTGTAGACCTGATGCGTGCCCGTGCAGCGTCCAAGGGCGTGACCCTACGCCTGGAACCTGCACGACCCATTCCCACAGAGGCCTTGGCAGACAAAAGCCAACATCAATCCAAAGAAGCGATGCAACGCAACGCCGAGAGAGGGGCGAATGCGGCCCTGGCACAACGGGCTTCTGCAACGGTCATCGGCGACCGCACCTTATTGCGACAAGCCATCGGGAATCTGGTAGATAATGCTATCAAATATACGCCCGCCGGGGGATTGGTAAGCGTCGGTATGGATTTGAGCGAAAATGTAGCCGTAGTGCGCATTAGCGATACCGGGATTGGCATTACGCCAGAGAATCAAGTGCGGCTCTTCGAGAAATTCTACCGTATCAAGCGCCGTGAAACCACTGACATCGCCGGCACCGGTTTGGGATTGGCGTTGGTCAAATCCATTGTCGAGCGCCATCAAGGGCGCGTTTGGATGGAGAGTGAATTGAATAAGGGTTCGACGTTTTATATTGCTTTGCCGCTGCAGACAACCGCAAGCGGCGAGGAACACATTGCATAAACCCACTATTGTGGTGAAAGGGCGAAAAATCTATGACCCCCCATATTTCCCTAGACGATGCCGCGATTCGGGAGCTGGAAGCACGCTTTCTGCGATACGTGCAGATTGATACTCAGAGCAACGAAACCTCAAACAGCGTTCCAAGCACCCCAGGGCAGCGCGTCCTTCTGGATATTCTGGTTGAAGAGCTTCGCGCCTTAGGAGCCTCCGAGGTAACTCTCAGCGATTATAGCTGTGTCTTCGCGACTCTCCCCGCCACCGTTACCAAGACCGTGCCCACAATTGCGTTTCTCGCGCATGTAGATACGGCCCCAGATTTCAGTGGGAACGATGTCAAAGCCCTCGTCCACAGAGCTTATGATGGACAGCCGATTATCTTGCCCGACGCACCAACCCGTGTGTTACATCCAGAAGAAAACCCGAACCTCGCAGCGAAAATTGGAGAAGATATCATCACCGCGAGCGGCTTGACCTTGCTTGGAGCGGATGATAAAGCCGGCATCGCCATCATCATGACGATGGCAGACTATCTCCTGCAGCACCCCGAACTGCCCCATGGGCCGATTCGCATCTGCTTTACGCCGGATGAAGAAATCGGCCGCGGGGTAGAGCACCTTACGCCAGAGGACCTGCGTGCGGATGTGGCCTACACCCTTGATGGCGGTGAGGTTGGTGAAATCACCTATGAGACCTTCTCAGCAGATAAAGCCGTAGTGACCATCACGGGAGTAGCTGTGCATCCAGGCAGCGCCAAGGGGAAGCTGGTCAATGCGCTGCGTTTAGCAGGCAAGTTTCTCGCTGCGCTGCCGCCCGAACTCAGCCCCGAAATGACCGCCGAACGCGAAGGTTATATTCACCCCTATCGCATACAAGGGAGCGCCGCCGAGGCGACACTGGGATTTACCCTGCGAGATTTCGAACTGGAGGGGTTACAGTCTCACGGGGAGCGGCTTCGGACTATCGCTCAAGCATTGGAGGCAGAAGAACCGCGTGCGCGAATCACATGCACAATCACGCCGCAGTACCGGAATATGCGTTATGGTTTGGAGAAAGATATGCGCCCGGTGGAGCTGGCATTGGCAGCGCTGCGTCCCCTGGGAATCTCACCCCTTACCCGCCCCGTGCGTGGCGGCACAGACGGCTCAGGGCTGACCGCGAAAGGGGTGCCAACCCCCAATCTCTTCACCGGTATGGAGAACAGTCACGGACCTTTGGAATGGATCAGCGTGCAAGATATGGCAAAGGCCGTACAGATATGTCTGAATCTGGCACAACTCTGGGCAGCGCCACCCACGACGCCATAATGGGCATTCGTAGCAGTTCAGCGGGCTTCTGCGTACCCTGTGAGGCTCGCTGTGCGAGTTGGTCGCTGCATCAACGGGTTGCTCTGCGCAACCTTGGTACGAATGCCTTGCTTGCGCTTCAAGGGCAGTATGCAGGGCATAGGCGCTGAATACAGCGTGCGGTTTCGGTCAGCGACCTGCTACGAAAATCCCATAATCGCCAGGCAAGCCTCAAACAACATCGCGACACCATATGATGTCGCGATGTTCTATTGATGCCGCAATCAGACGGAAGGCTTCGATTTGGAAGCGCGGCGCCCTAATCCAGCCAGAGCGCCGGGGAGAATCAAGATTCCCACCAGCATCAACCAGGGAGCCAAATCACGCAGGATGAGAGAGACGGCAGCCCAAAGTTGTTGCCCCCCTCCGGTAATACGCCCACCCTGTTCAAGCCAGGTGCGCCATTGTCGCTCAAATACCGGCAGGTCAACCCCCAGGGCGTGCTTGATGCCCGCAGAGCACTCACGCCCATCCGCGTAAGATTTCAATAACTCGCGCACCCCCGACCACCCGTATGCTTCATGCAGATAGTTCACGGCACTGTAACTCTCAGCGTATGCCAGTTGCAGTTTTTCGGAATCAAGAGCGTAGAACGGCATACACAGGTCTGCCAGTGGAAGCAAGCGATCTTCCTGTTGTGCCTGCTCGAGTAGCGTGACACGCAGCGCTTGTGCGCGTTGTTCGAAAGCCATTGCCAAGCCCTCCACCAACCAGGTGGGCAAGGCGGTGTAGCTAAAATCGCCCAAATCTCGGTAAAGGATTTGGTGGGTGAGTTCGTGAGGAATATCCACTTGCAACTGCGTAGCCACTCCATCTGTAGGGGGTACAGCCAACAATATCACACCCACCTCGGGTAAGGCCATCCCCGCGACCCATTGATTACCGGTAAGCCGCAGTGCAGCTTGAAGGTCAGCGGTTGAAGGATAGATATAAAATGCCACTTCACCAGGATCTATGGTATCCAATTGAGACGTAATCCTGGCGGTTGCTTCGCGAGCTACATCCAAAGCCGATACCAGCTGCTCGGGAGAGCCTGCGACCCAACGAATCGTAAAAGCGCCTTCGCGCAACTCCTGCCAGGCAAAGCGATTATCCTCGTACAGAAAGGTCCTCGACCCGATCTGGTGAGTGACACCGGCAGCATCAATGAAAGTCCACCCATAGGTCAATTTTGCGAAAGGGGGAAAGGGATTGAGACGCAAATCGCGTTCGTAAACCGCCAGACCCTCATTGATAACCGGCACATAAGTATCCGTAGCAGGTAGTGAAGGACGGGGAATACGAATGAAGAACTGCAGGTCAGAAAAATCCTCTCCGGCAGGCAGAGTCAACGTAAAACGTGCAGTCTGCCCATAAGTGTATTCATGATCAAGCCCTTCATCCTCTTGCGCGAGCGATGACACAGACAAGCACAGCACCCCCAAAAAACCCACGCTCAGCGCCAGGGCTATACGCAGGAATCGAAAACGGGGAGGTGTGCGATCAATCATCGGCAACCTCATCACCGTCATACTCGTCGTCGAAATCATCATCGTCCTCAAAGTCATCATCGGCGTCATCTTCGAGGTCGTCATCATCGTCTAAATCATCTTCGTCATCGAAGTCGTCGTCATCAAGAAGATCAGAGACGGTAGCTTTGCTTCGCGTTCGCCCCTTGTGTTGGGACCTGGCCAAATCCCAGGACACGTCGCTTTCGGAGACGAAATCCTCCGGAGGTCCAAAAAAGGTATCGAGGTTACCGTGCAAGAATTCCAACTCTTGCAGTGCGTCATTTGCCGCTGCACGCAGCGCGGCGCTATCCGATTCGAGATAACGCTCGAGAGTCAGGCGCGCCATATCACCGCCGATCTGTCCTAGCGCCCACAGCGCCGCCTCCTGAACTTCGAGGTCCACATCCTCAACCAGTTCCACAAGATCAGGCACCGCATCGCGCACCAGAAGCTCACCACATGCACGCGCCGCCTCATAACGCATTGCCGGACTGGGGTGATGCAATTGCCGCGCTACAGTGTCCTTCCAACGGGCGTTGGCGCTGCGTCCCATAGCAAAGACCGCACTGATCTGCATGGCTTCCTCGGGATGGGTATGCGCTGCCTGGATCAATGCCGGCAGCTCTGCCACACTGGCGTAAGCCAGCGATTCCAGCGCACGTCGCCGCACCTCCAGCGTCTCGTCTGGATTGCGATGGATGAGGGACAGGACCTGACAGAGCTGGTCAAAGGATTGAGGACGAATTTTCCGAAGCTCTCCCAACAGCACAAAATGCGCCAGGCATTGTATGATCGCAACACGAACTTCGGGGACAGTCTCATCGAGCAATAACCGCAGCAGCTCGGGAATCAGGCGCACATCGTCATCCTCCCATAGCCCCGCAGCAGCAGCGGCGCGCACTTCAGGGTCCCCATCATGCAACGCCTGGCGAAAAATGGCGTTGAAGTCCATCTCGAAATCTTCTTCAGCCAGTAATGTCAAAGTCTTTAGCAGCTGACGCCGCTCTGATGCTTGAATGCCGGACCAGGCCCGCTCAAAGCGCAAAAACTCTTCAGCATCCAATCCAGACAGACTCGGCAAGTCTGCAGCGGGCGGCACAACCCGCTCCTGTTCCAGCACCTGCCAAAGAGCTTCCTTGTTCTTCGCGCTTTTTTGAGTATTCATCACGTCACCTTTCACCACGCTCAAGGATTCAGCAAGCTTACCGGATACACAATATCCATGACGGTAATCGCAATGAAAATCAGCAGCAAAAACCCTAAGGCGACCTGAGCAATACGCGCCTGCAATTCTGGTGATAGCCCCCGCCGCGTGACCAGCTCCCAGATGGTGAACAACATATGCCCGCCATCGAGAGCAGGAATAGGCAGCAGGTTGAAGATGCCCAGGCTCAGGCTCACATTCATCAATAAACCAAGAATCGGAATCAAGGATCCGCTTTCAGTACTCAACTGAATCATCTCATAACTGAGGCGGCTGATATTGATAATGCCGATGGGACGTGCAGTTGCCAGGGGTAAAACACCACTGATGAGGTCCACGGGCATACGCGCGATTTGTTTGAATACATCAAAGAAAGCGCGGGTCCCAAGAGCGACAGATTGGGTGAAAGGAACTTTCCGGACATCGGAGGGCGCAAGTTCCTCATACAAGCCAATGCCTATCGCGCCTTCGCCCTGTGGCGGATTGGTGCGCGGGGTCAAACGCAATTCCACATCCAGATTATCACGGCGCACAACGAGTGGAATTTCGACGCCCAGGTGAGTCGCAGTAAAATCAATCACCGTCTGCGCCCCCAGTACCGGTTGGCCATCAATGGAGACAATCACATCTTCAGGTTGAATACCAGCAATCTCTGCAGGCGAATTGGGGGCAATGGCACTGATGACGACCTGCCGGGCGGGAATGTAGATAGCAATTGCCAGCAACCATGCCAGGACAATATTCGTCAACGGGCCACTGAAAAAAATGGGCAACCGGCGTAACGGAGATTGTGCAAAAAGACTGTGTCGCTGCGCCTCCGCCTCGAACGCCAGCTGCTCAGGTGTTTTCGCCTCAATAACACCGGAATCCGCCTCAGCCAACGCAGGCTCGCCCTCCATCAATGCAAAACCGCCAAGAGGCAACCAGTTCAGGGTGAACTCAGTCTCCTGCCACTTAAACAGCTTTTTGATTCGCGGCGGGAAACCAATACCAAATTCACGCACCCATACTCCCAGAGCTTTGGCGGTGAACATGTGGCCCAATTCATGGGCGATAATCAACGGAATAAGAGCGACCAGGAATCCCACAACCATACCGGCGCCCTGTGTTAGAAATTCGATCACTGCAGACATCAGAAACTCCTTGCACTATATGTAACAGCGAACAGAGTCGCTCGGTGCAGAGTGCTGCACAAACGTCCCCGCTCAGTGTCCATATTTTATGTTCACAACGTATAGAGAGCAGCAAAGTTCAGACCTTGTGCATCTCCGTTTCAAGCCAATTCATTATACTTGAGTACAGGCTACATGTCCAGAAAAAACGGGTATAGGACAAATTATTGGGAAGTTCAGAACTCGGATTGGTGAGAGAATGCGTTTAGACACTTTGACGCGCCAAAGAGACGCAGAGGGTGGTTTTTTGTGATTTTCGTGAACGGGGCTGCGCCCCGTTCACGAAAATCACGCTTGCAGAAAGAAGCGCCGAGTACGGCGCCACGTCCATAATATTTATCTTAGTTGCCGTCTCAGCAGCCTGCACTATACTTGAAGAAAGGGACCAGCCCTTCGCGCTATTTCAAGGACCTGACAGGTGAAATTTTGAGAGACCGGCATAAGAGGTAAGCATGCAGATCCAGAGAACGACCGTGAGGCTTCTGATCGTCATCGCACTGTTACTTACCCCACTACTAACATTGCAGTCTTCCACCGGCGTGCAGGCGCAAGCAGAACGTCCTGTATTAGCTTTTTATTATGCCTGGTTCGATGCCAATACCTGGACCATGCCCTTGCCAGATCAGCCTCGCGCACCCTATATCTCTGCAGATCCCACCGCAATCGAGAACCACGTCTTGATGGCACAACAAGCCGGTATTGATGCGCTAGTTCTGGATTGGTATGGACCGCAAGTTGAAAACAACCAAACAGAAACGAATTTCCGCATTCTGCTAGATAAGGTCGCCATTCATGGACTCAAAGCGAGCCTCACAGTAGATATTGCCGGTCCCTTCATCAACAATCTAGATGAACTCACCAATGCCCTCCTGGTCGTGCGCGATCAACATGCACCCCATGGCGCTTTCCTGCGTATCGAAGGGAAGCCCGTGGTCTTCTTCTGGCGCCAGAATCTGTATTCAATGGATACATGGAAGCAGCTACGCCAGCAAATTGACCCAGAGCACAATATGCTGTGGATTGCTGAAGGCATCCATCCTGAAGCGCTGGAAGTCTTCGACGGTTTGTATCTTTACAGTGTGGCCTGGTCGAATGATCCGGCAGCTGTTTTGACACGCTGGGGCAACGAGGTGCGCCGGTGGGCGCAGAATCTCAACGCACGGCGTTACTGGGTCGCCACGGTGATGCCGGGTTACAACGATCTGGCAACAGGGCGGGCGGATGCCTTTATCCAAGAGCGGGCTGAAGGTGCATATTATCGCGCCACCTGGGCAGGCGCCATCCAAAGCAATGCCGATTGGGTAGTCATCACTAGCTTCAATGAATGGCTAGAAGGTACTGCTATCGAACCCTCGCAGAATTACGGTGATAGCTATATTCACCTGACGCGAGACCTGGCACAGCAATACCGTCAAATGCAACCAGCACCGCCTCCGCCCACTGCTACTCCCATTGAACCCACCGCTACGCCAGAGGCAACGCCGGAACCCACCGCCACACTGGAACCGCTACCGACTGAGACACCCGAACCTACTCCCACAGTGATGATCACTCCCACCGCCACCCTGCCGCCAACCGCAACTCCCATTCGACTTCCGACCCCCACTCCCCGCCCCCCAGGAGCGACTATCGCTGCGCCACAGTTTACGGCTACCGCCAACACCCAAGAAGCAGCTGCTGAAATGTTGTTGGAAACGCCCTCAGCGGGAATTCCACAGCGACACACAGTTGAGGGCGCTGCTGCATCCAAGCGGGTATCCCCAATAATTCTCGTGATGCTCATCGTAGCAGCAGGGTTAATTGCGGTACCACTCTACCGGTGGTGGCGCACTCGGAAAATGGTTGACACTACAGAATAACAACCGGCAACACAACCCCCAAATACAAGGACCGGGATTTTGATCCCGGTCCTTGTTCTGAAATGTTCCAGCGTTAGCCGTTATGCATTCAAGATTCCCACCACCGTGGTCTTGTTGTAGAACTCCAGATAGTTCTTGCCACTGCCGGCAATTTCTCCAATCGTGAGGACACCAAACTGCGGCAATCCAGGAATACGGACCGCCTCCAACTCGTGCGGCAAGCTATCCCCCAGGCACAAAGACCGTGAAATGCACTCAATGAGCAGAGTTGCTCCTGCAGTGCGTTCCCCGGTGAAGCCCTCGTTCGCGGTTGCAGCTGCTTTAGTTGCCGCGCGAATCATCGAATGCGGGGTTCCGGTCACAATATCCACCAGCGAGTTGACAGGCATATCCCCTACGCAAAGCAAGGAGCCATCAGGATTCCGGTTAACCGGGTCACGCACGACGCCTTCTGCGCCCACCCGTCCGAGTACAAAGGGGTAGAATTTGGAGAGGTCATAAAACGGCATCTCGTCGAAGGACTTCCCGGCATGCGCCTCGACAATTTCCTTGTACACTTCGAAGGCAGGTCGCCAATTCAAGGTTTGAACCACATGACCACTCGCTTCTGTGATCAAGAAAGGACCTGCCAACGAACGCCAACCATGGGAAACGCCAACACTGCCTGCCATCTCAGTCACTGCCAGCACAGCATACGCCTGAAGCAATCCCTGATTGGATATCAGGTAAGGGCGTGGGACAAAATCCAGTGCACCAGCGCCACCGCCGATATACGTGCAATCAGAACCACAATGCTCAAACAGCGCGGCGAGGAAAGTTTCGATGGCGCTCGAAGTACAATTCACATACGCAAAAACCGTCTTGCCAGCACAGGCGCCGGAGATGCTCTCGGCTAACGCCGCCTTGAAGTCAGTTTCTGGGTTATCCAGACCCGCTATCGTCCGGATGACCGGCTCAACAGGCATGCCGACAACGATGGTGCCCACATCATGCGCCTGCCCCTCGAAGATGACACCAGCAAACATGCCGCCAAACACAGGCAAAGTCAGGCTCTTCAGCAGGTCATCTAATTCGGCCATCTCCCATGGATTATTGACCGAAGCCAGAATTTGCAGACCTCGTACCTCAGGTTCTCCCATAACCCGTTCGAGCATTGCCTTCAAACCATCAATCGTACCAGTACGATCCAAATCAACAATCATGACTACCTCCTATTGGTTACTGATGGAGCAAATACTCTGTCACAGATTTCACGTTTCAAAGGTTGATCTTATTCTATATGAGTTTTGAATAGAAAGCAAATACTGGGTGCATTGGAGGTGCGTTTCAAAACGGGGGTGAAAATCTCAGGCGCCCCTACAAGGCGTAGGAGAAATTTGATTTTTGGCGGCGAGGCAAAGCCCCGCCGCCAAAAATCGATCAAAGAAAGGCATTTATATGATCATTGTGTGCAAAACCGGGGCGATGGAGGACGAAAGTGACTACCAAGTGCATCTCACCAAAACAGTAATCCAGGTTATAATAAAAACTAGCGAAGGGTTCCGTTTCGCAAAAGGCCCGATCATCCACACAACAAACACACCTTCCTCAATCCATCTAAAAATGCAGATACTGAGTTGAATAACACCCGAATTCATAAGGAGATTCTGTGATGGAAACTATCTTGCTCTATGCCCTGGTTGGATTTGTGGCACAGCTGATAGACGGAGCCTTGGGAATGGCTTATGGAGTCAGTTCGAATTCCTTTCTCCTCAGTGTGGGTGTACCACCTGCCATGGCAAGCGCGAGCGTTCATATTGCCGAGATGTTCACCACAGGGGTTTCGGGTCTGTTGCATTTCCGGTTGGGCAATGTGGATCCAGAGGTCCTCAAACGCCTGATCATTCCGGGCGTACTAGGAGGTGCATTAGGCGCTTATGTACTGACCACAATTCCAGGGGATATCATCAAGCCCCTGGTTTCGATATACCTTTTGATCATGGGCATCCGCATCCTGCTCAAGGTCTGGAAAAAACTGGAAATTCATGATCGCGAACCCTCCCAATGGTTCATCCCCTTAGGACTTGTGGGGGGATTCATGGATGCTATTGGAGGTGGGGGTTGGGGACCCATTGTGACCACGACACTGGTTGCAAGTGGGCGGTTGCCACACAAGATGATTGGCTCAGTCAACGCCTCCGAATTCTTTGTCACCGTTGCAGAATCTGTGGCTTTCATCCTGACGCTAGGCACAACACTCGGGGAATATTGGCAAATCGTCGTGGGTCTGCTATCCGGGGGCATTCTTGCCGCACCGCTAGCGGCCTATGTGTGTCGCAAGCTGCCCTGCCAATTGCTCATGACAATGGTGGGCATCCTGATCATTCTGTTGAGCTTGAGAACGCTCTATCTCACATGGTTCTAAGGAGAGTGTCTTTCGGCGCCGCGCGACACAGCGCCGAAAAACGCTTTTAGAATATATAGCCTGCTGCGGGAATCCAAGCGGTTACGCCAGTGAGACAGTTCTGGCGCGGACCAGGTTACCATTACGAGACTTTCGATGCCCCCGGATGATCTTGGGGAACGGGGAGAATTTCATAGGGGGGCGTCATCAAGCGTTCGAGATATGACCGCGTCGCCTTGCGACGTTGCTGAATTCCCCGCCGTTTGCGCCACATGCGGGGCGATCCCCAGCATCCCGCTAACATGCCACGCAATGTGGCGCGCGCCTCTTTGCCGCGCCACGCTTTTAGTGCAGCCCAGACGATGTGCCACAAGCCACCCAACACGGCTTGCCAATGAGCGCGCCACAGGTCAGCGGGGTAATTCTTTACCAATACCCATAAGCGATTACGTCCATCGTAGAAGGAAGCGGTGACTCCGCCACCGGAAGCCTTGAGCTTGTGGTAGACCACCGCCGTGGGAAGATATAGGCAACGCCATCCTGCCAGTTGCGCGCGCCACGCCAGGTCAACATCCTCCAGGGAAAAGAAGAAGTCATCATCCAGCAAACCGATTTCATCCAGCATTTTCCGGCGATAGGCAGCACTTCCACCGCAGGCGCTAAAAACGCAGGCGGGATGATCATACTGCCCCACATCCTGCTCCCACACGCCACGGTTGTGCGGCAATCCATCCGGCGTGATATAATCCCCCGCCGTATGGAAAGTGTTTCGCCGGTCAAAAAGCAGCATCTTGGAAGCAATCAAACCCACATCAGGGTAGACATCGAAAGCAGCAGCGATTTCTGCCAACCAACGAGAATCGGGTTCCGTGTCATTGTTCAACAGCACAGCAATTTCGCCCTGTGCAACCTCAAAGCCAGAGTTGCACGCACCTGTAAAACCACGATTACGGTCCAGGGGCAGCACTCGCACCTCTGGATAACGCGCGAGCACAGTGCGTGACTCGTCAGTCGAAGCGTTATCCACAACGATGGCCTCGAAATCCTGCAAAAGCTGCCCACGGAGACCATCCAGACAACCCGGGAGATGGTGCGCGCCATTCCAATTGGGGATGATTACAGAAATTCGAGGTGGCATCTATACTTCATCCACTAAGAGCCAGACAGGATAAGGCGTGTAGCCGGAATAACCGAGTTTCTCCGCCAGGCGACATGAGGCTACATTTGCCGCATCCCAATGGGGGTCCAAACCATGTTCCAGGCAATGTAGGATGAAAGTTGCTCCCAGAACAGTAGCCAATCCCCGGCGCCAGTAATCCGGATGCGTGCTGATCTGAATTTCCACGCCGGAACGACTCACCGCATAGGTCGAAATGAGCGCCACGATTTCATTTTGCGCCAAGATACAGAATCCAAATCCACGCCTCATGAAATCTTCTGCGGAGCCAAAATGCCGAATGTGGTCTTCGAGGATGGGAACTTCTTGTGTATCAATGATGCGTTGGGCCAGTGAGATATCTATAGGGGTGATGCAAAACCCTTCGGGGAGGCTGGATGCCTGACCACGCAACCGCTCGACGTCGAAAATTGCCCGAGGAAAGGTGTAACGCTCGATTTCTACCAGGTTTTTCCCCCAAGTTTCCCTGGCTAACTCAAGCCACAGGCTATTTGGAGCAAGAAACAATGCCTTGAAAAAGGGGAGTCGTGAAATCAGGTCCCTGGCTTCGGGGGAGTCAGCGTTACCGCCGATATAGAGAACATCGGCAAAAGTAAGGTAACCAGCAGACAGGTCAGTATCATGTACGGCGCGAGCTTCTCCAATCAACCCCTCAAGCACACCATCAAGGATATAGGTATGCGAGGTTCCTGAAAAAAGCGGGGCAAGGGATGCCCGGTGCGCTGGCGGTACGGCATATCCCCAGGCGCTAAGCGAATGGCTCATTGTGGAACTCCCACTGCACCAAGAAATTCCGCCAACGCTTCTTGCCAGGGGCGGAAAACGATGCCGAGCGCAGCTGCGGCAGTGTTAACCAGTGGGGCAAATGCCGGAGGGGTGCTGGCACGCTGAAATTGCGCCAGTGCGATAGGTTCAACCGGGATATGCTCCCGCCCGCTCAGGCGCAGAACCTCTCTGGCGAAATCGTAACGCGAGGCTATGCCGGCATTGACGCCATGATAAATGCCGTAAGCATGCGTCTGAATCAGAGACACGAGTGCGCTCGCCAAATCCGCCACAGAGGTAGGGTTGCCTATCTCATCGGCGACGACCTTCAAGCTGCCTCGCTCATCTGCCAGCTGCATGATGCGATGCGGAAAGTTACGCCCACCAGGCGCATACAACCAGGCGGTGCGCACGATGTAGAAACGCGAAAGCAAGTTCTGCACATACCACTCGCCTGCCAGTTTAGAGCGTCCGTAAGCGTTGATGGGGTTGCGCGTTGCCCACTCATGATAAGGTTCCGTGGCGCGTCCGTCGAAGACTTCATTGGTGCTGACATAGAGCATTTCCGCACCCAATGCAGCAGCAACGAGCGCAACATTCTGGGTTCCCATGCCGTTGACGCGGTAGGCGAGCTCGGGGTTGCGAGCGCAGCCATCCACATCCGTCATCGCGGCAGGGTGGAGAATCAGCTCGGGCGAGAAATCACCGGCAAGGGCGCGCAACGACTCGCCATCAGTGATATCAGTTTCGGGCAAATCCACGCCCAGAACCTCATGTTCCGCCAGCAAAGGCAACAGGGTCCGACCTAACTGGCCCTTATGTCCGGTGAGCATAATACGCATGGCAATGTTACCTCAATCTAAAAGAGATATGTTTCTAGAGCACAGAATCTAACGCTAAAACGGAAACAACAATGGCAAAACCACCAACATCGTCATCAGGGTTAAACCCTGAAAGACCACCCCAATTTTAGCATAGTCCCCAAAACGATAACCTCCTGGCGCCATAACCATGGTGGTGCTCATGGTTGCTATGGGTGTGGCAAAAGCTGTGGAAGCGGCTGTGGCTATCGCCATCAGAAAGGCCTGTGGCGCGACACCCAATCTCACCGCCGCCTGATAAGCAATCGGCGCCATGAGCACAGTAGTCGCTGTATTGGAGATGAACTGGCTAAACAACGCCGTCAACAAAAATAACCCGGCAAGTACGGCAACAGGGCCTATTTGCCCCAGACTACTGGCAAGCCCATCGGCAATGAAGGTGACCCCACCAGTTACTTGCAATGCCGTTGCCAGGGGCAACATACCCGCCAAAAGAATGATGCTCTGCCAGCTAATGGTACCATAGGCTTGCTCTACCGTCAGACTGTTGGTGAGGAGCATTGCCACCGCCGCCAGCATCACGGCAACTACGGCAGGCAACACTTCCAGGCTCATCAACGCCAGCATTGCCAGCATGATACCCCCCGCAACAAAAGCACGCCGAGGGGTGCGCTGCGCCTCGAGCATCTCACGGGGCAGGCCTACCACGATGAAATTCCGACGTTCCTCCTGTAGCAGGCGGATATCGCGCCATGCACCGGCGACCAGGAGTGTATCACCCAGACGCAAGGGCATGGTGGCGAGATTCCCTGTCGCCAGCGGTTCACCACCACGCCGTGCTGAAAGCACCGTCACATGATAACGGTCCCGAAAACGTAGGGCTTTGAGGGTTTGCCCCAACAACAAGGAACGCGGCGGCAACAGCAGCTCCACCATCCCCATTTCCTGAGCGTTCAACAAATCATCATCCTGCAGGTGGGGAAGTAAACCTAAACGTTCCTCACGGGTCAAGCGTGCGATATCATGCGCTTCACCCTGAAGATGAAGAATATCATGCGCCTCGATGACCATCTCTGGGTCCGCAGGGTGAGCCTGTTCCGGCGCACCCTGCATCTCCGGCCAATGTTGGCGCTCCA
Source organism: Anaerolineae bacterium (assembly GCA_026645815.1). Lineage (GTDB taxonomy): Bacteria > Chloroflexota > Anaerolineae > B4-G1 > SLSP01 > JAAZNO01. The sequence continues at coordinate 44,904 of JAPKMR010000010.1, forward strand.
ACACATTGATGTGATAACGGGCGCGCAGGTCAGCATCGGCAAGCGACATCGCCACCAACGGTGAGCTCGGGCGCACACGCACACGAAACAAGTTGCCGGGCAGACGATAGGTTTGCACCAGTTCATCGAGCGTGACATTGCCCTCCACGCCGACAGATTCCGCCTCCCCCGAACGGTCACGCGAAGGCAACCAACGCCTTCCCAGGGTCAAGATAAAGCCGATACTCAATACCAGTATCAATAAGCCCACCGGGGTAAAGGTAAAGAAGCCGAAAGGGGACAATCCATGCCGCAGCAGTTCATTGCTCACCACCAAATTCGGCGGCGTGCCGATCAGTGTCAACAAACCACCAACGAGTGAACCGATGGCCAAGGGCAGTAGCAACCTCGAAGGGCTGATCTTTGCGCGCCAGGCAAGATTGACCGCCACGGGAATCAATACTGCCGTCGCGCCAGCGGAGCTCATCGCCGCGGAAAGCAACGCTACCCCTAACATGATGAGCACAATCAGCCGCGCCTCGCTCTGCCCACCAATACGTGCGAGCAGGTCGCCAATACTTTGTGCCACACCAGTCTGATAGAGTGCGCCACCCACCACAAACAAGCCAGCAATCATCAGCACTACTGGGTCCGCAAAACCAGCCAACGCCTCTTCTGGCGTGAGAATGTTGCTCAGAATGAGCGCCAGAATTACCAATATGGCAACCACATCCATGCGGAGTCGTTCTGTGATAAAAAGCACGACGGTCACCACAAGTAAACCCAACACCAGCCACATATCAAGACCCATAACCAACCTCCTGGTCTCTATGATACCCATGGATGGGGTATAATGCAAGTTGAGAGTGACTGGGCACTCATAGCAATTCAGAGGGCTTCTGCGTCTTATGTGAGGCTTGAGGTGCGAATGCGTTGCTATAGAACTCTTTAGCTCAGGGATTTTGCGCGCCCGCATCTTTGGGCTAAAATGCTTAAGAGCTGTTAGAACAAAACTGCGCATTCCCTTGCACATCCGAGCCGATTCGGGGGAGATAGAGTGACCGAAATTGTTATCCATGGCAGCAGCTTCTACAACGAGGACTGTATTGCTGGTTGTCAGGCGCATATCCCCGATGCCAGCGTAGACCTCATTGTCACCGACCCACCCTACGGCATCAAGGGTGACACTCTCCACAAACACTACAACCGTAATGAAGCCTTCGTCATTGATGGCTACATCGAGGTGCCGGCGACAGCCTATGGCGACTTTAGCCGGCGCTGGATCGCCGAAGCGGCGCGCATTCTGCGACCCAATGGCGCACTCTACCTCGTCTCTGGCTATACCCAGCTATACCACATTCTGGATGCACTGCGCGCCACGGAACTTGTTGAGGTCAACCATCTTATCTGGAAATACAATTTTGGGGTCTTTACCCGCACCAAATATGTCTCTTCGCACTATCACGTCCTGTACTATGAAAAACCCGGACCCGGAAAACGCACCTTCAATCTCGCCTGTCGCTACGGGCTACAGGAAAGTGCGCCCGGCGGCGGTTCGCTCAACTACCGGGATCGGGAGGATGTCTGGCTTATCAACCGAGAGTACAAACCCGCTCAAGTGAAGAATAAGAATGCCTTACCCACCGAATTATTGGTAAAAATGCTCCAGTACAGCAGCTGTGAGGGCGATCTCATCTGCGATCCATTTATGGGTGGTTTCTCTACTGCGCGGGTAGCACTGGGACTCAACCGGCGCTTTGTGGGCTTCGAGCTTTCCAGCGCCGCCTTTGAGCAAGGTGTGGCGCTGATACAGGCACTTACTCCTGGTGAGCTGTTGGAGCAGGTGCGCCAACCACAGAAGGGTAGATTATCCCATCAGGGGCACACCTGGAGTGAAACAGAAATCTCGGCGGTGTACCAGCGTTATGACAAGCTTCGTGTTGAAGGAGTGACCAAGAAAGCAGCCTTTGAGATTCTGTCGGCAGAATTTGGGCGAGGACGCTGGGCACTCGAACGCATTCTGAGGCGCCGGGGGGGCACGCCATAACAACGTTGCCTGTACTTGTGGGTTGCTGAGCGCCCTGCCACCAATATCCACAGGGCATTGAGCAAGCCGATAATCCAATCCCTTGCGCAAAATTCCTAGCTGGACGTATAATCGAGGCAATACTGGATCGCATTTTAGACGCGCGGAAAACGCGATAAAAATACTCTCTGCACAAATCGCGGAAAAGATTCAGCGGAGGCATTATCCATGGACAACATTCCTATAGAGGCTCTTTTCATCCTTGTCGTACTTGCCACCATAGGGTTGATCACCTGGTTCATCATTACTTACCTGCGAACGCCAAAACAAAGAAGGGCAGGGGATGAGGAGGGTTCCGCGCAGCATGGCTCTCAAGCCGATGCAAAGTCCGATGTGCTCACCGTTCGCCTCAACGACCGTGGCATTTGGGAGGTCCTGGTCTATGGCGTCCCCTATCGCTCCCTCGGGTCTGTGCCCAATCCCGAAGCGCAGCAAAAGGTTGTGGATGCGCTGAAAATTCTCGACGGCTTCAGCAAAACACATATCCAAAAGCAACAAGCAAAGCCCCCCCAAACAGAGCCCACGAAGCTAGATACAACAGATGGTTTGCCGCCTATTTCAATAACCCGCGAGGCAGCTCCATTGCGCCCTGCCGCTATACCCGTGTTCATGCCGCAGATCAATCTTGCCAGAGAGATTGGTGAAATCGTGGAAGAACTTCAGGCGCACGTCCCATCCCTGGCAAAAACGACCATTCGCCTGCAAAATGCGTCTGGCGGTGGGGTGCTATTCATCGTAGATGGACAGCTCTATCAAAATCTGGAAGACATTCCCAATCTGGAGATTCAAGCATTGATCCGCGCCGCAACGCGGCAATGGGAAAGACAATAAGTAGAGCTCCTGCGGTATAGAAAAAGTCGCGAAAATCCCTTTTTCCCCCTCCGGTAGTTTAAGAAAGTCCTCGCGCTCCCTTGACCCCGGCGCTGTTTCGCGTTACAATGCGCTTCGCATTGGAAGGGCAGTTTGCCAGAACAAGATAACTGGCACTCCAGAGTGAGTATCCTCCGTGTTAGCCACGGTGAAAGAACTTCCAGGCAAATTCAGAGAGAATGGATCAACGTATGCAGTATCATGTCTGGACTATCGGCTGTCAGATGAATGTTGCCGACTCCCAACGCGTAGCCGCAGGACTGGAACGCCTGGGTTATACAGCAACAGATCATGCGGAAGAAGCCGATATTGTTGTCTTAAACACTTGTGTCGTGCGCCAACAGCCCGAGGACAAAGTCGTGGGACGCCTGCAACAACTGCGTAATTTCAAGGCCAAGCACCCGGAGCGGGTGCTAGCGCTCATGGGTTGTATGGTTGGCACGCGCGAAAAGGCTGCCCTTGAACAGCGTTTCCCATGGGTAGATCTCTTTCTGCCGCCTTCTGACCCGACAGAACTGTGGGCTTACCTCGCCCAACGTGAACTGCTCGATGAAGCGCAGACCCTGATCGCTGACGCGGAATCACGCCGTCTGGCGTTGGGACGTACAGACACCGTATTGCCCCCTTCAGAGGAGAGCTACACCGTGAGCGCCTATTTGCCCATTGTGTTGGGGTGCTCACACGCCTGCACCTACTGTGTGATTCCCTACCGCCGCGGCGCAGAGCGCAGTCGTCCGCTGGAGACGATCGTCGCGGAAGCCCAACAACTGGCATCACAAGGGGTCAAAGAGATCACGCTGCTGGGGCAAATCGTGGACCGCTACGGTTATGATTTGCCGGAATTCGCTGGCGCCACGCAGACGCCGCTCGTGACGGTGCTGCAGAGAGTCCATGAAATCGAAGGGGTAGCGCGAATCCGCTTTCTCACGAGCCACCCCAACTGGATGCGCGACGATCTGTTGGATGCTGTAGCCGCTTTGCCCAAAGTCTGTGAGCATATCGAGGTACCCATACAAGCGGGCAACGATGAAGTGCTGGCGAGGATGCGACGAGGCTACACGGTGGATGATTACCGGCGCCTGGTAGCGCGTATTCGCGATCGCATTCCCGGCGTATCTATTGCAACCGATATCATCGTGGGTTTCCCGGGCGAAACTGAGGCGCAATTCGAAGACACTCTGGCCCTATTGGAAGAGTTGCAGCTCGATAAGGCGCACATCGCCCGCTACTCCTCGCGCCCACTCACGGTGGCGACCCGCACTATGGATGACAATCTCACCTATGACGAAAAGGAGCGGCGACGGCGCGAATTGGATCAGGCACAGACGCGTATTCTCAAGAAGCTCAACGCCCGCTTCGAAGGACAAGAAGTGGAAGTGTTGGTAGAGGGGCAGAAGAAAGGCCGTTGGTTCGGTCGCACCCGAACTGACCGGTTGGTTTTCTTCAGCGCTGAAAGGAATTGGTTGGGGCACATAGCCAGACTCAAGGTGACGTGGACTGGTCCCTGGTCACTGATAGGCGAGACGATTATAGATGCATAGCCGCCTGCCCCGAAACCAAGAGCTGGTAGTAGTAAATACAATCATCCCAAGTAATATGCAGCACGGAAATTCAGGGAATGGTAACCGATCAAATTGACCTCCATGCCATGATGCGCGTCTATGCCGAAGAAGCGGTGACCCTGGCGCGTGAGGAATTTGAGGTGGCGATTGATTATTCAGAAATGAGCCTCTCAGACGCCGATCAGATTCTCGTCGCCATTCATGATGCCCTCCCGAAAGACACCGGCGGTGACTTCGAAGAAGATGGCCCATTGCACCAATGGGTCCAGGAGCTGGCTGTTATCTGGGGCGCGTATCTGGGTGAGGTGCTGCTACATTACTGGCGCGGCGAATGGACGCTCAACGTGCCGGCAGATCACGCCGAAGCGACCGCGGTGCAGATTGGAGACGTCCTCGTCTACCCCATTTCCAAAGTCTACCAACGCCTGACCTCCGACCAAGACACCGGGCTCGTTATCTTCTACGAGGAAGTGCGCTGGGAACTATCCAGAATCACAGGTTGGGGACCACGGGTCATTCCCGCAGTGGCGGGATAGGTGAATACTTTTGGCGATGGATAACCAGCATTCGTATCCGTTGCACTATCCAAATCGAGAGAGGCATAGATGAACATCGGCATCATTGGCGCAGGTGTTACCGGCTTGACCGCTGCCTATGACCTGACCCGGCAAGGACATCAGGTCACGCTTTACGAGGCGCGCCCCTATATCGGCGGTCTGGCAGCAGGATTCAAAGATGAAGGTTGGGATTGGGCGCTGGAACGCTTCTACCATCACATCTTCGCCTCAGACCGGGATATCATCACCCTGGTTGAGGAGCTGGGCATTTCCGACATGCTCTTTTTCCCCAGCCCGGTCACCTCGATCCTGAAAGATGGTAAGTTCTATCCCATCAACAAGCCATTGATCGGTCCCTGGTTGGAGCGCTTGCCGCTAGGTAAGATGCTCTCCAATATGGCGGACCTTCTGGCAACAGGACTGCGCGTGCTCGCCTTTCGCCCAATCCCCTTCCTGGCACGGCTGCGAGTGGGATTGGTTACCGCCTACCTGCGCTACAGCCCCCACTGGCAACAGCTGGAACAAGTTACTGCGGATGAGTGGCTCTCGCGTGCTGCCGGTGCGCGCGCGTACGAGGCCTTTTGGCAACCACTACTTGAGGGTAAGTTCGGTCCCTATTACCGCGAGGTGAATATGGCCTGGTTCTGGGCGCGAGTTGTGGCGCGAACGCCTAAGCTGGGGTACTTTCAGGGTGGGTTTCAAGCCTTTCTGGATACGCTCGCGGAACGGGTCAAGCTCCAGGGTGGCAAAATCCTGCTGGAGCATCACGTGCGTGGCGTTCATCCTACCAGCGATGGACGTATCCGTCTGGAGCTAAGTGACCATGAGGTCATCCACGACCGCGTATTGGCGACCTGCTCACCGCAGATGCTCAAAGAGCGCACGCCCGCTCTGCCAAGCTCCTACACCGCAGGGTTAGAGCAGTTGCTCTCCATGGGCGCTGTGGTGCTGGTTCTGGCAGTCAAAGCGCCGGTGAGCGCCGGGCATTACTGGATCAACATTCCCAAACGCGAGGGCTTTCCATTCCTGGCCTTTGTAGAGCACACCAATTACATTGACCGGCAGCATTATGGCGGTGACACGCTGATCTATTGTGGCGATTACCTGGAACCGGGACATGCCTACTTCGAAATGGAACCAGAGGCCCTGTTGGAACGGTTCATTCCAGCCATCCAGCGCATCAATCCTGCCTTTGACCGCAGCTGGATTCGCAAGGTATGGAAGTTCAGCGAAGCCTATGCCCAACCGGTGCCAAGGCTCAATCATTCGCAAAACATCCCACCCCTGGAGACACCTATCACTAACCTGTTCATGGCGAATATGAGCCAGGTATACCCCTGGGATCGTGGAACGAATTATGCTGTGGAAATCGGTCGCCGGGCAGCACGCTTGATAGCAAGTGAGCGCTAAGCACCACGATACAGTCAGTTCTGAAGCCAGCGGCGGATTTCACCAGTGACCGCAAGTGTGAGAATTACACACGAGCGGCAAACACCCGATTCAAGATGAGGCATTAATCCTGAATCACGTCGTTTTTGAGGAGCGTCTAGAAGAAAGCCACCCTACAAACGGCGGTAAGAATTCTAACAGAGCCAACAGCGCCCATAGCAAACGTTCCCACCAACGCTCGCTAAGAGCGGCTAAACCGGTGCAGAATAGCACAAGGCTCAACGTAAGCCAGCGCTGCGACACCCGGCGCGCCCAAACGTCACGAAAGCGCACGCCCTCGCGCTGTGCCTGCCAGGAATTCCAACTCAGCAGCGCCAGCAGGGTTGCCAGAGCCGCAATCCACAGGCTGTTGAAGAAAAGCCCTTGTACATCAATCATGAGTGCCCTCAAAGCTATCTAGACCCTTCGAATCCTCTGCAGCAGATGCTAGAGCCAGTAACCCCAAAGATACCCAGAAAACAATCCCCGGTTTGCTGCCGAGTGCAACAGCATCGGTAAGGCCGTAGATGTGCAGGGCGATGAGTGCAGCGAGCAACGGCAGCCCCTTCTGGGTTTTTGAATGCCATGCTACCGCAAAAGCCACACCTAATAATGCCAGATAAGCAATCAAACCGGGCAAGCCAACATCCGCTGCCGTCTGGAGGAAAATGTTGTGGGCGTGAGCGATATCGCCGTTTTGCGATATCGTAAACAATGGGTACAACACCGGCACCACCTTGCGCAGCGTTCCCAATCCACAACCGGTGAAGGGAAAATCCTGAATTGCATAAAGTGCGCGAGACCAGATCTCCACACGACCGGAGAGGGATACCTTTCCCGTAAACTCTGTCTCGGTCACAACATCGTCGGCCCACGCGCGGTCGAGCATCTCGGTGGGAACACTCGCCACAAACAGACCACCGCCAAACAACACCAGCGCCAGCAGCGCCAGAATGCTCACACGCAACCAGCGTCGCCCGGAACGCCACGCCACCAAGCCCAATAGCGTCAGTGCCCCGGCTATACCCCCAATCCAACCGCTGCGAGATTGGGTGATTACGAGCAAGCCTCCAGTAAGTAGCACCGAAAACACAGCTAAAAACAGCCAGGCCAGATTCGAAGCCCCAGATCCCATCGTCCTGGATTTGCCATGTGACTCGGCTTTCCCAAGTCCTGCCAGCAGTTGGCTCAAAGCCCACCACAAGAAACCCAACGCCAGCGGTAGATAGAAAGCCAGAATGCCTGCCAGCTGATTGGCGCTCACGCCCCCTTCCGGGCTTTCAGGTAGGGTCAACAAGCGCGCCGGCAAGCGTGCAATTAGAGGCGCCACGACAGGGATTTTGACGTAGAATTGGGTGCTCAAGGCGCCTACCGCGGCAATGCCCAAACCTAATCCAGCTAAAACCAACACACCCCAACGCCAGCCCCGGCGACCGCGCAGCGCTGCCACAGCACGGAATACGCCCAAGCCCAACACCAACCCGGTGGCTTTAGAGAGGGTGATCTCGGGCCACGCAGTTACCAGAATTCCCACACCGGTAGCTAAGGCAAACAATAACAACGCAGCATTAAAGGGGGTCGGTGCCCAGGGCTTGCGGATGAAGGCGCTCACCAACCAGAACAACGCCAACACAATCAGCGCCATTAACGTCGCCGTAACGCGAAATGTTGGAAAAAGTAAGAAGGGGGCAACGGCTAAAAGCAAGCTCCATTCGAGGCAGGTATAGGCTCGTTGCATCATAGAACCATCAGCATGAGATTATCGTTCAGACAAAGCACCGGGGATATCAGAATCTTTCTGAATGCCACTACAGGCTCAAGCAGCCTTCGATTCATGCGGCGCCGACAAGGTGCGCAAAAGATCAAGCATCACAGCGCTATCACCCGCATAAGCAGCCTCAATCAACTTCTGGATCTGCGCCGCCTTTTCATCCGTGAAAGCACAAACACCATTCTCAGAGACAAATACCTTCTCATGAGCTGTGCGGTGATGGGTTTCTTCTTTCAGGAAAAGCTCTTCGAAGAGCTTCTCACCAGGGCGGAGACCCGTGAACACGATCTCAATATCCTGTCCTTCGCGCAATCCCGCCAGGCGAATAAGGTCGCGAGCCAGGTCAACAATCTTCACCGGCTCTCCCATATCCAACACGAAGATCTCGCCGCCCTGCCCGAGAATAGCCGCCTGCAGCACCAGTTGCACCGCTTCCGGAATCGTCATGAAGAAACGCTTAATCTCAGGGTGCGTGACGGTCACCGGACCACCCCGTTCAATCTGCTCCTGGAAATACGGCACCACGCTGCCCCGACTGCCGAGGACGTTGCCAAAACGTACCGCAACAAAGCAACGCCCCGTACGGTGCGCCGCAGCCTGCACCAACTGCTCAGCCACACGTTTGGTGGCTCCCATAACGCTCGTGGGACGCACTGCCTTATCGGTGGAAATCATCACAAAGACCTCAACGGCGTGGTTCTCGGCAAGATCCAGCAGATTGCGTGTGCCCAATACGTTGTTGGTAACGGCTTCCTCAGGATTATCCTCCATCAAGGGCACATGCTTATGCGCCGCAGCATGAAAGATTACCTCCGGGTGGAAACGTTCGAAAATTCTCTTCAAGCGCGCGACTTCGCGAATATCGGCAATAACAGGCTGCACAGTTAAGGCGGGAAAATCACGGTACAGCTCATTGGTAATGCCGAAAATACTGTTTTCTCCATGACCCAGGAGCAGTAGTTGCGCAGGTTCACAACGCGCTATCTGCCGGCATAGCTCGGAGCCAATGGAGCCACCCGCACCCGTAACCAGGATACGTTTGCCCTTGAGAAGTTTCCGCACCCCGGAGGTGTCGGTGTGGATGGGTTGGCGTGCAAGCAGGTCTTCTAGCTGCACCTTGCGAAAACGTTGCATTTCCACATGCCCGCTCACGAGCTGCGACATACCCGGCAGGATTGAAGGTGTCACACCCTTAGAGCGGCAGAGCTCTGTAATCTGACGGATCACGTCGGGGGGAGCACTCGGGATGGCGATAAAGACCTGATCCACTTTGCGCGCCTGAATAAGATCAGGGATATCCTCAAGCCGCCCCACAACCTGCACGCCATTGATGCGTAGCCATTGCTTATTGGGATCATCATCCACAAAGCCCACAGGACGAAAGCCCAGAACCGGATTTTGCTGAATCTCCCGCGCCGTCAACAGACCCGCCTCACCTGCCCCGGCAATCAACACCCGCTGCATCGTCGGAGAGTCCCTACGCTCCCGGCGGTGCAATCGGTGATATAGCCAACGCAGGCCAAAACGAGGCCCCGCGAAGAAAATCAAGGTCAAAAAGAGGTCCAAAAAGGGAATGGAACGGGGGAGCGAGGGTACGCCAGTTATGTGTGTCAAAGAAAACACTATGCCGGTCTGAAACAGTTCTGCCACTAATGCCGCAACAACAATCCGAAGCGCCTCATCAAATCCAGCAAAGGGCCAATAGTATCCATACAAACCCCATAGTTGGAATACCAACGGTTTGAGTAACGCTGTAATCAGCATACTCATCACGATTACGACATTGTAGGGTGACAAATCATGGGGATTAAGCCGAATCACAAAAGCCAACCATGTGGCTAGCGGCAATACCAGGAGATCAAACAAAAATAGATAACGATTGCGCAAATGACCCAGGAGGAGATGGTTCCCCTTGTGAAGAGTTACATAGTCAGCTTTTGAGATGCCCCGACTGTAAGTCGCTGAAGTTTTATCGCGCACAACGCCACCCAATTTCTACAAGATAACCCTAGACTCTGGTCAGTATATCAATGCCAGAGCTTCAGGGTTTTATCCACATGCACAGAAACACGTGCTAAACACGAGCAGCAGTCACAGCCTCCACCACTGCATCCACCTCAGCCGTGCTCAAGTTATTGTGGAAAGGCAAGGCTAGCGTGCGGTCAGCAATGGACTCAGTCACCGGCAGAGTTCCCGAGAGATCGCCGAAAAGCTCACGAATATAGGGCTGTGTATGGATAGGAGAAAAATACCCCCGCGCCGGAATATGCTGCTTCTGCAAGTGTTCGATGAAGGGGTCACGGTGCATTCCCTTTGCCAGGGTGATCACATAGACAAACCAACTCATGCGCACATGGGATTTTACCACCGGGGGATACACCCAAGCCATTCCCTGCAAGCGCTCGGTATACCACTGCGCGACGCGCTCCCGCTTTTGTAAGAAGCTCTCCAAGCGCCGGAACTGGCTTGCGCCGAGTGCCGCCGACATCTCATCCAGACGGTAATTGTAGCCCAAGCGAACGTGCTCCAGCCACGCGCCCATCTCAGGACGTCCCTGATTGCGCATGCTGCGGCACAGCGCCGCGATCTCGTCATCATTGGTGACGATCATGCCCCCCTCGCCGACCGTGATTTGCTTGTTGGGATAGAAGGCAAAGGCGGCGGCATCACCAAACTGCCCGAGTTTGCGCCCTTTATACTCTGCTCCTAAGGCCTCGCAGGAATCATCAATAATGCGCAGATGGTGCCGGTTCGCCACTTCCAGAATGGCGTCCCATTCTGCCGGATGGCCAAAAACATCCACCGCCATGATGGCTTTCGTACGCGGTGTGACCTTGCGCTCCAGGTCGTCGGGGTCGAGGTTGTAGGTATCAGGCTCGATGTCCACAAAAACCGGCGTCGCCCGCTCGAAGAGAATCGCGTTCACGCTCGCGGCAAAAGTGAAAGACGGAACCAACACTTCATCTCCAGGACCCAAGCCCAGAGAACGTACCAACAAGTGCAACGCGGAGGTGCCAGAGTTCACGGCAACGGCATGTTTAACGCCGATATAGTCTTTGTGCAACGCCTCGAAAGCTTCTGTCTGAGGTCCCAGAGCCAAACGACCAGACCGGATGACCTCAGCAACAGCCTGGACATCAGCCTCATTGATTTCGGGTAATGACATCGGAATATGCATGAATCCATCCCTAGCCTTGCGCCCAAGGCGATCTAATATTTCACTCAATTATATGCCGGGTATCCACCAGCACCCGCGCGCGCCGCGCGATATCTTCCCAGTCATAGGCCGAGTGATCGGTAGCCACGACCACGCAATCGGCAGCATCAAGCGCCGCCTCCAAATCGCTTTCGCCCGTCATTGCCATGCCATCGTGGCGGAAGGTGGGGACGTGCGGGTCATGAAAGGAAACCATGGCGCCCTTTTCCTGTAAGAGATGAATGATATCCAGCGCAGGCGATTCACGCATGTCGCTGATGTCCTTTTTGTAAGCCACGCCCAGGACCAGAATTCGGCTGCCCTTCACAGATTTCTGCACTTCGTTGAGCGCATCCTGCACCTTTTGCACCCAATAGCGGGGCATGGCGGAGTTCACCTCATCGGCCAACTCGATGAAACGCGCCGTGAACTTTAAGGATTTTAATTTCCACGAGAGATAGAGGGGATCAATGGGAATGCAATGACCGCCAATACCCGGTCCGGGTACGAACTTCATGAAGCCAAAGGGTTTGGTGCCCGCCGCATTGATCACTTCCCAGGCGTCCAGGCCCAGGCGCTCACACATGAGCAATACTTCGTTGACCATCCCGATATTGACGGCCCGGAAGGTGTTTTCGAGCAATTTCGCCATCTCAGCCGCCTCGGTCGAGGAAACCGGGACTATCGTTTCGAGCGCCGCGCCGTAGAGCGCCGCGCCCATTTCCAGACAGGCAGGCGTCGTGCCGCCCATGACTTTGGGGGTCGTGCGTGTGGTCCAGTCCTTGCGCCCGGGATCCACCCGTTCCGGTGAGAAACACAGGAAGAAATCCTCACCCACCGTGAAGCCCGAGCCGTTCCCGGAAAGTCGCGGCAAAACAACCTCCGTCGTAGTACCGGGATAGGTGGTGCTCTCCAATACCACCAACATGCCAGGATGCAGGTAGAGCGCAATCTGGTCGGCGGCATTGATGATGTAAGAAACATCGGGGTCGCCCGTCTTGCTCAACGGTGTAGGCACACAAACGCTTACCGCATCACAGGTTGCCAGCACGCTAAAGTCAGTCGTCGCCCGAATAGGACGAGCCAAGCCAGCTAGTGTGACGGAGGAAATATCCTCGATGTAGGATTCATTCCGGTTGAGGGCTTCAACTTTGCGCCCGTCCACATCAATACCAATAACCTGGAAACCGGCTTCGGCAAATGCGACCGCCAGAGGCAAGCCCACATAACCCAAACCCACAATGCCAATCACCGCATCCCGCTGTTGGATTTTCGTCTTGAGATCCATCATTGCGCCCTTCCTTCGGCAACTGCTCAGATAGAATTTGCTATCGTACGTCATGATACGATTGAAGATAGAAGTTTGACGTTTTTACGCGCAACTGAGCAATTACAAAGACAAATTACTTTACTTCACACGCACAGTAAGGAATTTTAACATAGGTCATGAGGAATACAAGCCAGAAGGGCATAGGACAAATTATTGGGAAGTTCAAAGGTCGGCTTGGTGAGACAATGCGTTTAGGCAAGTGGACGCGCCAAAGAGATGCAGAGGTAGGTTTTTGTGATTTTCGTGAACGGGGCTGCGCCCCGTTCACGAAAATCACACCGGCAGAAAGAAGCGCCGAGTACGGCGACGCAGATGTTTGAGCGCTGGCAAAGGCCATTTGCAAGATGCCAATCTTATTTTTCCCAATATTCTGTCGTATACCCATTATTAAGAGAAACAGATGATGATGCAAAACCAACCGCGCCGGTTTTGCAACCGGCGCGGTTATTTGAAGAGGTGAGTCCCAGGTATTTTCGGATTGCCCAAGCAGTAGTCTGTAACTGCCAACCTGCGCCAGCGCAAGCCATAAAAGCCCTGCACTGCTACAGAGGCACCCTCTTTCGGTTTTGAGTGCTGCGATCTTGCGCCGCTCTCGCACTCTTAACGGGATCGGGTGATCCGATTTCCCCGGTCAACGGACCCTGTTCTGGTCTTCCGCCCAAGCCCAGAACGGTTACCGCACCTCCAGAGTGTTTTGTCGGTTACCCCTCCTGCTTTTCCATTCCCATACTTGGGACTCATTTTTTACGTTAGCAGTCTATAGTGACAGGGTCAAGCGAACTTTCCTAAAATGCCCTTAAAAGCCGGAAGATCAACCACGCGCCAGGGTTGGCGCCTTTCCGGCAAACTGATCCTCACGTAACGCCGCCACAAACATCAGCGAGGAAAGCCGGTTGACAAAGGCAAGGCTTGTTGCCCTGATGCCCGGCTCTATCTCAGCAAATTCCACCAGGCGACGTTCGGCGCGTCGCACTACAGCACGTGCGAAGTGACAGGCAGCTCCAGGGAGGGAATCTCCGGGCACCACAAAATCCTTGAGCGGAGGAAGCCCACCTTCCAGTTGCGCGATCAACGCCTCCAACCAGGACACATCTGCCTCTGTGACGCCCACATAAGTTTCACGCAACTCAGGCGTCGCGGAGAGATGGGACATCAACCGGTAGAGACGGCGTTGTATCTCAGGCAGCGTTTCCTGCAACAGCACATCCTGCACCTGTGCTCGCGCTACACCGATGACGCACGTGGCTTCATCCATGGCGCCGATGGTATCAATGAGTGCATCGCTCTTGGCAAGCCGTCCCTGCCCACCCAAGCGCGCTGTATCGCCACGATCCCCTTTACCCGTATAGAAATTCGTTTTGCTCATAAGCAACTCCTAAGGCGCTTCACCAAATCGGTAAGAGAACAATCAGGTTGTCCGCAATTCAAAAACGATAACCCGCAACGCTGCTCAAACCTCACCATCTTCCGACACAGCACTCGCATCTTACGCTTCTTACTGTCCCACCAGTTTGACGTAATTCGCGCGCTCAAAGGCTTCAGGATAAGGAGTGTTCTTGTGGCTCAACACGCCCTTCAAGTCCTCGATGGAGTTGTATCCCCGCGCCGACATCATAATGGTTAGTTCGCTGATCAATTCAGTGATTTTGTTCACGCCCTCGCGCAACAAAACTGAGCAGACATTGGCCACATCCGCGCCCGCCATCAGCGCCTTCATCACATCCTCTGCGGTGTGAACGCCCGTCGTCAACGCCAACGAGGTCTGAACGCGACCGTGAAGAATCGCTATCCAGCGCAGCGGCAATAGCATTTCTTCAGAGGTGCTAAGCACAAGGCGGCGCCGGGTCTCCAGAGCCTTGATATCCAGGTCCGGTTGGTAGAAGCGGTTGAAGAGCACCAGACCATCGGCGCCGGCTTCTTCAAGACGTTTTGCCATATGCGCCATCGCGCTGAAATACGGGCTGAGTTTGACCGCTACAGGAATCTGCACCTGCGCTTTCACCTCGCGCAACACATTCACAACCATATCCTCCACAATCGCACCGCTCACGCGCGGATTTGTGGGGATGTAGTAGATATTTAATTCCACTGCATCCGCACCAGCTTCCTGGAACAGGCGTGCATAGCGCGTCCAACCACCTACGCTGTACCCATTGAGGCTGGCAATAATGGGGGTATCTACAGCTCCCTTTGCAGCTTCAATCAACTTCAGATAGTCGCGCTCGTCGCGGCGGAACTCAGTCAACTTGGGAAAGAAATCCAACGGTTCGGCATAGATGTTCTCGCTGTTATCAAACACCGTACCAAGTAATTGCACCTCATGTTCGATTTGTTCCTCAAAGAGCGAGTGTAGCGTGATGGCGCCCGCCCCAGCTGCAACCATGGCACGGATAGATTCCAGGTCGCGGGTAAGTGGTGAGGCTGAAGGCACAATTGGACTGCGCAGTTTCAAACCCATGTATGTTGTTGTCAAAGCTACCATTGGGAAACTCCTTTCACACCGGTCTGCTGTTATTGAAAAGCGATTTGTCTGCTACAAAGAGCTACAAGACCCAAAGCGTTTGATAATAAGTATAAACAATATTTTCAAAATTTACAAGCATCAAAGATTCAAAACCGCCCGCAAGCGATCGGGCTTGCGGGCGGTTTGTTTGAAGACAAGGCGCGAGATTACTTCTCTGCCGGAGTGCTGTAATCCAGCTCCGCCAACTGCTTGTAGTGATTCCAACGTGCGCGGGCATCACCACGGGCGAGCAAGAGCAACTCTGCCGCGCGATCCGGATCGGATTGCCGCAGGGTGCGGAAACGCACCTCATTGTACATGAAGTCTGCAATATCAACCTTAGGCTCACGGGAATCCAGCTGCAAGGGGTTTTTACCCTGAGCTGTCAGCCGCGGGTCATAGCGATAGAGCATCCAGGCGCCAGAATCCACCGCCAGTTGCTGCTGCTTGAAGCCCAGGTTCATCTGGGGCATGCCGTGCGCGATACAGTGGCTGTAGGCGATAATCAGGCTAGAGCCTTCATAGGATTCCGCCTCACGGAAAGCGCGCAGCGCCTGTGTATCGTTGGCGCCCATCGCAATCTGCGCCACGTAGATATTGCCATAGGTCATAGCAATCAAGCCGAGATCCTTCTTGGGCAACGGGCGCCCGGCAGCAGCGAATTTCGCCACAGCAGCGCGCGGCGTGGCCTTCGACATCTGCCCACCGGTATTGGAGTAAACCTGGGTATCGAGCACGAGGACGTTGACGTTGCGCCCCTGCGCCAGCACGTGATCCAACCCACCGTAACCGATGTCATAAGCCCAACCATCACCGCCGACGATCCAGACGGACCGGCGAACGAGAACATCCGCAAGGCTCAACAGGTCGAGAGCTGCCGGGCTATGGTCGTCCGCCAGGCGAATACGCAGTTGCGCCACGCGCTCACGTTGCGTGGCGTAGTCAGCCTCTTCAACCTGTGCTGCATTGAGCAGCCCGTCAGCCAGCTCATCGCCCAGCTTACCACGGAAACGCTGCACCAACTCGCGGGCGTATTCCATCTGCTTATCCAGCGTCAACCGGAATCCGAAACCAAACTCGGCGTTGTCCTCAAAGAGGCTGTTAGACCACGCCGGACCACGACCATCCTGATTCTGCGCCCAGGGGGTCGTCGGCATGTTACCACCGTAGATCGAGGAGCAACCAGTGGCATTCGCCACGACTGCGCGGTCGCCAAAGAGCTGGCTCAACAAGCGAACGTAGGGGGTCTCACCACAACCCGCGCACGCGCCGGAGAATTCAAAGAGCGGGCGCAACAGCTGCGAACCCTTGACCGTCTTCAGATTGACCTCAGTGCGGTTGAAATCAGGCAGCACGTTGAGGAAATGCTCCCAATAGCCACTCTCGCGCTCACGGATGGGCGGCTGCGGGGTCATATTGATGGCTTTGCGACTGGGATCGGTCTTGTCCTTAGCCGGACAGGTCTCGACGCACAAGCCACAACCGGTGCAGTCTTCCGGCGACACCTGGATGGTGAAGAGTTTACCCGCGAATTCCTTACCCTTGGCGTCGGTGTGGCGGAAGCCCTCGGGGGCGTTCTCCAGGTACTCAGGATCGTAAATCTTGAGGCGAATGACGGCATGTGGACAAGCCATCGCGCACTTAGCGCACTGGATACAAACATCCGGTTCCCAGACCGGGATCTCCAGCGCGATATTGCGCTTCTCCCATTGCGTGGTAGCGGTAGGATAAGTGCCATCCACGGGCATCTTGGAGACGGGGATATCATCACCTTTGCGGGCAATCATCATCGCGGTGACTTCCTTCACGAAGTCAGGCGCGGCAGCAGGCACAACGGGTTTCAGATCTGGACCATTGACCGTCTTGCCTTCCAGCGGAATCTGGTGCAGGTGCGCCAGGGTGTGGTCCACAGCGGCGTAGTTCATCTGAACCACTTTATCGCCCTTAGAGCCGTAGCTCTTCTTAATGGCATGCTTGATGGCGTCAATCGCCTCATCGCGGGGCAGAACACCGGAGATGGCGAAGAAACAGGTTTGCATGATCGTGTTGATGCGCCCACCCAAGCCCGCTTCATCCGCGACTTTGTAAGCATCAATCACGTAGAGGCGGATTTTCTTATCGAGCATTTGCTGCTGTACCCGTGCAGGGATAAGGTTCCAAGTCTCTTCCAGCGAGAAGGGGCTGTTGAGCAAGAAGACCGCACCATCCTCAGCATTGGCCAGCATATCGAATTGTTCAAGGAAGACGAATTGGTGGCAACCAATGAAATTCGCCTTGGTAATCTGGCAGGTTTGGCGGATTGGGCGAGGGCCGAAGCGCAAGTGCGAGACAGTTACGGCGCCTGACTTCTTCGAGTCGTATTGGAAGTAGCCCTGCGCAAAGTTATCCGTTTCCTCACCGATGATTTTGATGCTGTTCTTGTTCGCGCCAACGGTGCCGTCGGAACCTAGCCCGTAGAACATCGCGCGCACGACATCCGGCTTCTCGATATTGAAAGCGGAATCGTAAGCAATGCTGGTGTGGGTGACATCATCATTGATGCCCACGGTGAAGTGGTTCTTGGGAGCATCCTTCTTGAGCTCGTCGAAAACACCCTTGACCATAGCAGGGGTAAATTCCTTGCTGGAGAGGCCATAGCGCCCACCAACAACCTTGACTGCGCGCCCCACCTCTGCCAGCGCAGTGATGACATCCTGGTAGAGCGGTTCGCCCGCGGCGCCAGGTTCCTTGGTACGATCCAGAACGGCGATGACCTTGACCGACTCCGGCAATGCCGCCACGAAATCCACCACGCTGAAGGGGCGGAACAGGCGTACTTTGAGCACACCAACCTTCTCACCCTGCGCTACCAGATATTCAGCGGTCTCATGCGCGACTTCCGCCCCAGAGCCCATCATCACCATCACCCGCTCCGCATCCGGGGCGCCGATGTAATCGAAGAGGTGATAGTGCCGTCCCGTGAGCTCAGCGAATTTGTCCATCTGCGCCTGGACGATGCCCGGAGTTTGCAGATAGAACGGGTTGACCGTCTCGCGACCCTGGAAATAGGTGTCGGGATTTTGCGCAGTACCGCGCATCACAGGCTTATCGGGGTTAAGTGCCCGAGCGCGATGGATACGCACCAAATCATCACTGATCATCGCACGTATGTCTTCATCGGCGAGTGGTTCAATCTTGTTGATCTCGTGGCTGGTGCGGAAACCGTCGAAGAAATGACAGAAAGGCACACGGGCTTCGAGTGTTGCTGCCTGTGCAATCAGCGCAAAATCATGGGCCTCTTGCACGGAGTTGCTAGCCAAGAAGGCAAAACCCGTCGAACGCGCAGCCATCACATCGCTATGATCGCCAAAGATGGAGAGCGCCTGGGCTGCCAAACTGCGGGCTGACACATGGAAGACAGTGGAGGTGAGCTCGCCTGCAATCTTGAACATATTCGGGAGCATCAACAACAGCCCCTGAGAGGCTGTGAAGGTGGTCGTCAATGCACCGGTCTGCAATGCACCGTGGACCGCACCTGCGGCGCCGCCCTCAGACTGCATTTCAGCCACCAACGGCACCGTACCCCAGATATTTTTGGAGCCCTTAGCAGAAAGTTCATCCGCCATTTCACCCATGGAGCTGGAGGGGGTGATTGGGTAGATGGCGATTACTTCGCTGACTTTGTGGGCTACCAAAGTCACGCCTGAATTGCCATCAATCGTCACCATTTGACGCTTCGCCATAATAAAACCTCCTAAACGTGGTAAATCAAACGACTGTAATGAATTCAGTCATTCGTAGACTATACAATTGCTTATTATAGCACTGCCTGTAGAAGGAGCAAAAAAGGATTTTATGTAAGGGTTCAGATTCCCATCGCAAGGCACACTGCGGACTAAAGTCCGTCAAAGAGGGTGATTTTCGGCTGAAGCCCGCTAGAAAAAGTGGTTTTGGCTGAAGTGACGATTCAGCCGCTCCTTGTTGGGATTTCGTAGCAGGTCGCTGAACTGCTACGAATGCCCTTGTTGTGGCAAGCAGGGGAACGCTGAACAGTAACATTTTCAAATTCGGACTTCGGGGTATGATATAAGGTCAGTGTATGATAAAGGAAGCATAGATGAAGAAACTACTCACCTTGACTCCAAGGGAAGAATCTCTGGCACGCTTGCAGGCGGCGATACCCAAAGGTCCCCTGGGAACTGAGGAAATTTCGACCCTGGAAGCTCTCAACCGGGTACTGGCTGAAGATATTCACGCGCCCCACCCTTTGCCGCAATTTAGCCGCTCGACGGTAGATGGCTACGCGGTCAGGGCAGAGGACACCTTTGGCGCAAGCGAATCGTTGCCTGCTTATCTCCAGATTGTGGGGGAGCTGCGCATGGGACGCGCTCCCGACTTGCAGATTAGCGCCGGCAAAGCAGCCCTTATCCACACAGGTGGCGCGTTGCCCGAGGGCGCCAACGCAGTAGTGATGGTAGAGCGCACACAGGAAACCGGAACGCAGGAGATCGAAGTCTTCCGCGCCGTGGCGCCGGGCGAGAATGTTATCCCCACCGGCGAGGACGTGAATACCGGCGAATTGGTGATGTCTGCCGGGCACCGCTTGCGCGCGCAGGAATTGGGTGGGCTGGCGGCATTGGGTTTTCTACAGGTTGTGGTGGCACGCCAACCGCGCATCGCGATCCTTTCCACCGGTGATGAATTGGTGTCACCGGAAGCCATTCCCGGACCCAATCAGGTGCGGGATATCAATAGCATAGCGGTAGGGGCATTGGTCGCCCGGCATGGCGGCATTCCAATACGGTGCGGGATCATCTCTGATAACGCAGAAGCGCTCTATGCAGCAGCTAAAACAGCCCTGACGGAGGCAGATGGTTTGATCATCACCGCCGGAAGTTCCATCAGCGCCCGCGATATGACAGCTGAGGTCATCAATCAGCTGGGGTCGCCGGGAGTGCTCGTACACGGCGTGCCCGTACGCCCAGGCAAACCCACAATCCTGGGGGTCTGCGATGGTAAAGCCGTCTTTGGACTGCCCGGCAATCCCGTCTCGGCGCTGAATACGGTGAGGTTGTTTGTCGCGCCGGTGCTCTGGCAAATGCAAGGCGCGCTGCCCCCACGCGCCGGTTTCGCCCGCGCGAGGCTCACGGAAAATATCCCGGGCGCAGCGGGACGCGAATCGTTTACCACTGTACGCCTGGAGGAATCCCCTGAGGGCCTACGCGCTATTCCCATTTTTGGGGAATCCAATCTCATTTTCACGCTGGTGCGCGGGGCAGGCATCGTTCATATCCCCTTGGGCGTCACGGGTCTGGCAGCGGGCACAGAAGTAGATGTGGAGTTGCTGGAATAAAGAAGCAGGAGCTAGATATCACGTCAACCATGTTTACGCAGCACACCATAGCATTACCAGATGGGTCAATGACGCTCCGGCGTGCTCCGGGGGTTCCCCTCGCAGAAAGGGCTACCGTTGCGCTGCTCAGCGCGGCACGGCGCACCGAGGGCGCACGCGTCTTCGTCATGGGACCGGGAATAACTGCGGCAGCGGTGTGGGCAGCGCGCAGCGGCGCCGCTATCACGGCGTGGACGGAAAATGCCGCCGAAGCAGAAACTTTGCGAGCGACGTTTGAGACAGAACGACTCCCGGTTCCGCAGATTCTTCTGCAAGATAGTTTTGATGGGCTGGATCTGGGTTCCTGCGATATGGCGCTATGCCACCTGCCAAGAGGGCGCGCGCTACAAGTCGAAGCCTGGAAAATCACAGCAGCGATGTTGCGTCCCGGCGGACGGCTTATCTTTTCCGGCGCCACCCACGAAGGCATAAGCAGTACCCTCGCAGATGCAAAAGACCTGTTTGGGCGGGTAGGCATCGTCGTGCGCAAGGGCGGTTATCATGCCGGGTTAGCCGAACGCCCACCAGTGGGGGAGTTTCCACCTCCAGAGCTGCGCTACGAGACCCATGCGCTTGTTGTGGAGGGTGTGCCCACAGAGGTAGTAGGAGCGACCGGCGTCTTCGCAGCAGACCGGCTGGATATGGGGGCGGCAGCGCTCATTGCAGGGATGCAGATTGAAGCCCACATGCGCGTGCTGGAGTTAGGATGCGGAACGGGATTAGTCACGCTTGCGGCGCTCCGGCGCGGCGCCAATGCGGTTGCGGTGGATGTTTCAGCACGGGCAGTGACCGCGACCCGGCGCACGCTGGCAGCCAATGGCTATCCGGGTTCCCCCGTGCAGCTTTCCATCGGTGCGGCAGCAGTCGCAGGGCAACGCTTCGACGTTGTGCTCGCCAATCCGCCCTTTCACAAAGGGCACGAGGTAGACCTGGAGAATGCCCGGCTCTTTATCACCGATGCGCGAGAGATACTCAGCCCTCAAGGGAAACTCTATCTGGTCGCCAACGCCTTTCTGAAATACGGACCGTGGCTTCAAGAGCACTTTGCACACGTCAGTTGTGTGTGGGAAGATTCGCGCTTCCGCGTGTGGGAAGCCTCCGTTTGACCTATCAACATGGTGAGCAGGAGCATGCTCAAAAACCGTTTTCACTTGTCAGATTAAGAGATTTAGGTATAATGAACAACGTGAATGCCACCCTAGCTCAATCGGCAGAGCAGACGCTTCGTAAGCGCCAGGTTTTGGGTTCGATTCCCAAGGGTGGCTCAGAGGCCCCGCAATGTCGGGGCCTTTTGTGCAGCTAGACGAGGATAAAATGCGCGGAAGACAATTCATGGAATGGTTATGGGGCCGTCTCAACGGATCAGCCTTCCTGAAGCTCTCGCTCGTACTGGTAGGATTGATCTCCCTATTGAGCCTCTGGCTTCCGCAAGCGCCTGTCCCTTTCAACGAAACCGCCGCCTTCTCACGCTGGGTAGCCAGTATCCACACCCGTCTAGATCCCTATACGGAGCAGTTAGCTGCCTGGGGTTTGCTCTCATTGAAAACCACGCTCTGGCTACGGTTGCCGCTGGCGCTCCTGGGACTAATTGTGGCAGCGCGCGCCACGACGTTGTGTGAACGATGGCGTGACCTGCCGCGTTTCACACGCACCCGGCAGGCATTGTTATTGCTAGGGCTGCTCGGCATTCTCTCAGGATGGGTCATACAACTGCAGTGGGGCTGGAGCGAAACCGGGATTCATGCCTGGCCTGGGGAAGAGGTGACACTGCCCCGAAGCAGCTATGTGCTCCCGCCGGTTGGCGATGAGCCACACACTCCATGGCATGGATTCGGGCTGTTTGTGTTTCGAGATGAGCCAGCGCTGGGACTGGATATTCAAGCACGCAATGAAGATGGTGAGATTGTCCCCCTGTTGCTCTCGAGCCAGAGCGCAGCCCAGGAGAAAATCCGCCTGATTTTGAGCCATCAGTTACCAGACGGCTATTTCGGCATCCCAGAGGCAGATCTGGTGTTTCGAGTCACCTTGCAGCAAACACTACCGACGACCGAGTTCCAGACACAAATCTATCGCAGTTCCAGCGGCGCATTGATCACCGAGACGACCTTGCGCGGCGGCGGGGTCATCTTTGCCGACAAGATTCAATTACAACTCGACAGTCTTTCTGTACTTCAACTGCGGGTGGTGTACAATCCTGGAGCACCGGTCACGTTTGCAGGTTGGTGTCTGGTGGCAATAAGCGCAGTTCTAGTCCTTGTTGAACAGCGCACACACAAAGCGCCCCAGCCCAATGAGGCATAAGGTATTCGCGATGCTCCAAAGCGGAGTATAATGAATACCGGTCGCTCAGCGCTAACAGCGTGCTGGCAAGTTTGCCCATTGATTATACCCTATGATAGGAGGGAATTATGCGACCATTGATTATCGGAGTAGCCGGAGGGACAGGTTCAGGCAAGACCACGGTTGCCAATCGTATCCTTGAGCGAGTGGGAACCGAGCATATCGCTTACATCCCCCATGATGCTTATTATCGCGACCTCAGCCACCTGCCGTATGAAGAGCGGCAGAAAATCAACTTCGATCACCCCAATTCTCTGGAGACAGAGCTGATGGTAGAACATCTGATAGCTCTACGGGATGAACATCCGGTAGAGATTCCGGTCTACGATTTCACCATCCACACGCGCACCAAAGAGACGCGGCATGTGGAACCGGCGCGAATCGTGTTGGCTGAAGGCATTTTGATCTTTGCTGAGCCGGAATTACGCCCGCTTTTCGATGTCAAACTCTTTGTGGACACCGATGCTGATATTCGCCTCATTCGGCGCCTGCAACGGGATGTGGAGGAACGCGGGCGCACCGTGCAATCCGTCATCGAACAATACCTGCGCACGGTACGACCGATGCACCTGGAATTTGTCGAGCCTAGCAAGCGATATGCAGATGTGATCATCCCGGAAGGGGGCTTCAATGAGGTAGCGATTGAGATGGTAGCGGCGCGGATTAGGGGGTTGTTGCAGGAGGCAAATGGCCATGCGAGATAAGGTGAGGATTCACGCCACCGCCGAGGTGGCAGAAAGCGCGCAAATCGGTGAGGGGACGTCCATCTGGCATCAATGTCAGATTCGTCCGGATGCCCAAATCGGGCGAAACTGCATCTTCGGAAAAGGGGCCTACGTAGACTTTGGCGTCAAAATCGGCGACAATGTGAAGGTGCAAAACTACGTTTCCATCTATCACGGCGTAGAAATCGAGGATGGCGTTTTCATTGGGCCGCATGTCTGCTTCACCAATGACAATCTCCCGCGCGCCATCAACCCGGATGGCACCCTGAAATCTGCCGATGATTGGGTATTGGGGCGGATTCTGATCAAACATGGCGCAGCATTAGGCGCGAATTCCACGATTCTGCCCAAGGTTGTCATCGGTGAATGGGCGATAGTCGGGTCGGGAAGTGTTGTCTCCAAGGATGTGCCCGCGTACGGGCTGGTTTATGGCAATCCGGCGCGTTTGCACGGTTTTGTCTGCCCGTGCGGGCAACGCCTGGAAGCTGCCGAGCAGGATGCGCAAACCGTACATGCCCGCTGCCCCAAGTGCGGAGCGCAGATTGAGATTCCATTGCAGACGTGGCAACAGGCAAAGTGACATGCAGGAATGTGTGATGGACTGAATTCCCCATCACCTGTATCGCGTAGACCACAATAAGGAGAACAACACCATGATTCCCATTGCCAAACCCCAGATTGGGGATGAAGAAAAGCAAGCCGTTCTGGAAGTACTAGATTCAGGCATGATCGCCCAAGGTCCCCGCGTGAAAGCCTTCGAGGAAGGCTTTGCTGCAATGTGCGGCGTGAAACACGCTGTCGCTACGAGCAGTGGCACCACGGCGCTTCATATCGCGTTGCTGGCGCATGGCATCGGCGCGGGTGCTGAGGTCATTACCTCGGCGTTCACCTTCATCGCCTCGGCGAATAGCATCCTGTTCACGGGCGCCCGTCCCGTGTTCGTGGATATTGATCCCGCGACCTTCAACCTCGATCCGGCAAAGATTGAGGCGGCAATCACCCCCAAGACGAAGGCGATCATGCCGGTGCACCTGTTTGGTCTGACCTGTGATATGAAGCCCATCCTGGATATTGCCGCCAAACACGGCTTGCTCGTCATCGAGGATGCCTGTCAGGCGCATGGAGCGGAGTATCAGGGGCAGCGCAGTGGGAGTTTTGGCACGGGAGCCTTCTCGCTCTACCCCACCAAGAACATCACCTCCGCCGAGGGTGGCATGATCACCACCGACGATCCGGTCATTGACGAGAAATGCCGCGTCATTCGCCAGCACGGCATGCGCCGCCGTTACTATCACGACGAATTGGGGTTCAATTTCCGGATGACGGATGTGCATGCGGCGATTGGATTGGCGCAGTTGCAGAAATTGGAGCGCTTCAATGCCGCACGGATTGCGAACGCGGCCTATCTGAGCGCTCACCTCCAGGGCGTCATCACGCCGGTAACGCCGGAAGGGCAGCGGCATGTGTTCCACCAATACACCATTCGTGTGGAGGGTGGACGCCGCGATACGCTGGCACAACATCTGAGCGCCAACGGCATCGGCAACATGGTCTACTACCCGGTGCCCATCCACCAGCAGACCTTCTACGTCAAAGAGTTGGGCTATGGGGAAGTGCGCTTGCCGGAAACGGAGCGTGCCGCGGCGGAGGTGCTCTCGCTGCCGGTGCACCCGGCGTTAAGCCAGACGGACCTGGAGACCATCGTAGGCGCAGTAAACGGTTTCACAGGAGCGTAGAGCATGGGAACGTTAAAAGCCGCTGTGATTGGCGTAGGCTCAATGGGCCAACACCATGCCCGTGTGTACACCGAACTCAAGCAGACCACCCTGGTGGGCGTGGCAGATGCACTGCCGGAGACAGCGCAGCGTATCGGCGGGAAGTATGGCGTTCCAGCGTACAGCGATTACCGGGAGTTGCTGGAACGTGAGCGCCCCGATATCGTCACTGTGGCAGCGCCCACACAGGAGCACAGCACCGTAGCGACCGCTGCCCTGGAAGCCGGATGTCATGTGCTGGTCGAGAAACCCATCGCGGCAACGCTCGATGAAGGCGAATCCTTGATCGAGCGTGCGGCAGCGCTGAAACGCAAATTGATGGTGGGGCACATTGTGCGCTTCAGCCCTAGCATTCAAGCCCTCAAGCAACATCTCGATGCAGGTGAATTGGGGCGTGTCTTCCAGATTGTTTGCCGGCGGGTCGGACCGTTCCCGGCGCGCATCCGTGACGTGGGTGTGGTTGTGGACCTGGCGCCGCACGATCTGGACGTGATGCGCTTCATCACCGGAGATGAAATCGTGCGCGTGTTTGCCGAAACGGAGCAACAAATCCATACGGCACACGAGGATCTGGTATTGGGCATGGTGCGCTTCCGCAGCGGGATTTCTGGATTGCTGGAAATCAACTGGTTGACGCCGACCAAAGTACGTGAAGTGGTAGTGCTCGGTGAGCGAGGTATGTTCCGCGCCGATGATTTGACCCAAGATTTGTACTTCTACGAAAACGCAGAGGTCAATGGCCTGGAATGGGGGCATCTGAGCCTGCTCAAGGGTGTAAGCGAGGGGCGCATGGTGCGCTATCCCATCGCGCGTTATGAGCCGCTCAAAGCGGAGTTGGAGGCCTTCGCCACAGCAGTAGCGGAGGACAAGCCCGTTCCGGTCAGTGGCGCTGATGGGCTGGCGGCGTTGCGCCTGGCATTGGCGTTGGTGCAATCAGGGCAAAGCCAACAGCTCATGCAGATGAATGTGTGAACGAAAAGGCAAAAAGGCGAATGAGCGAATCAACAAACCAGCACACCGGTGTAGACGACACGTCACTAAACAGCTTACAGCGTAAACTGGCAGACAAAACAGCGAAGTTAGGCGTCATCGGACTGGGATATGTGGGCTTGCCGGTAGCGTGCCTCTTTGCCGAGACAGGCTTCAAGGTCGTCGGCGTGGATATTCAGGCTGAGCGCGTGGCCAAAATCAACGCCGGCATCTCCCCTATCGAAGGTGACGAGCCGGGGCTGGCAGAGCTATTGGCCCAGGTCATCAACATGGGCATGTTGCACGCGACCGACACGTATGCACCGCTCGCGGAGTGCGACGTCATTACCATCAACGTAGAAACCCCAGTAGATGAGCAACATATCCCACGGTATGCCGCTTTACAGAGCGCATTGCACGCATTGGGAGCCGTGCTCAAAGAGGGTGCATTGGTCATCATCGAATCCACCATTGCTCCCGGAACGATGGCAAAACTCGTCAAGCCGATTTTAGAAAACACTTCAGGAAAACGCGTGAACGCGGGCTTCTATCTGGGGCATTGCCCGGAGCGGGTGATGCCGGGTAAGTTGCTGGCAAACCTGCGCGGCGTGAGCCGTGTCTGCGGCGGGGAAACGCCGGAGACAGCGCAAGCCATGATTATGCTGTATCGCCACGTCGTACAAGCCGATTTGGACGCCGCGGATTGCGTCACCGCGGAGCTGGTCAAGACAGCGGAGAACGCTTATCGCGATGTGAATATCGCTTTCGCCAACGAGGTGGCGCTCGTTTGCGAGGCGGTCGGCGGGGATGTGTGGCGCGTGCGCGAGCTGGTCAACAAATCGCCGGGTCGCAACATGTTGCTGCCAGGCGCCGGTGTCGGCGGGCACTGCATCCCTAAGGATCCGTGGTTGTTGGTCTACGAGGCACAGGCACAGGGGGTACCCATTCGGTTGATCCCGGCGGCGCGGGCGGTGAATGAATCCATGCCGCTGCACATGGTCGAGTTGCTGGATGAAGCACTGGAGGAAGCGGGCAAGACGGTAGCTGGAGCACGGGTGCTGGTGCTAGGTTACGCGTATCTTGAGAACTCGGATGACACGCGCAATTCGCCAAGCGCAGTGCTGGTACAACGGTTGCGGGAATTGGGCGCTGAGGTGGTGATCCACGATCCGTATGTAGCGGAGTATCAAGGGGATGTCTACGAGATGGCGCAGGGATGCGATGCGGCGGTGGTGATGGTGGGGCATGGAGAGTATCGAGAATTGGATTGGAAGGCGATCAAAGCTGCGTTGCGGACGTCGGTGCTGGTGGATGGGCGACAGGTTTATAGCATAGAGCAAGTAGCGTCTGTTGGTTTGACCTATAGTGCTCTGGGAGCAGGTTGAGGTGAATTATGTTTATTGAGACGGCGGGTGTGTATGATGACTGCTGAAACGGTTAATGAAGTTCAACCGGTTGTGTCGGCGCAACGAAAAACCAGTTTTTCCGGTGATGTATTCAAACTTGTTTCTGGCACCACTATTGCCCAGGTTCTGGGAGTACTGATCACACCGTTTTTGGCTCGCTTGTATGCTCCAGAAGCATTTGGTTTGCTGGCAGTGTTTGTCTCTATTACCAACATTGTGGGTGTGATTGTCTGTCTACGGTATGAACTCGCCATTGTACTGCCGGAAAGCGACGATGAAGCCATTAACTTGCTAGGTGTGAGTTTGGGATTTGCAGGGCTGATTTCGTTGCTCATGGTTCCTGCGATAATATGGGGAGGGAAGCCCCTGCTGGGCTTATTGAATGCACCAAATCTATTAGCTTATCTATGGCTAGTCCCACCAATGGTGTTGGTCTCTGGAGTATTTTTGGCACTTAACTATTGGAATTCTCGTACTAAACGCTTTGGCCGTCTCTCCATTGCAAGAATTGTGAATTCTGTAGCAACCTACTTCATAAAACTTGGTGCCGGGTACACTGGCTATATAGCCGGCAGTAGCCTTATTGGCGCGACTGTAGCCGGACAAACTATTGCGACCATCATTTTGGGTGGACAAATCTGGCGGGATGATCGAAGCCTTTTTTTGCGCTCTGTTAACTGGCGAAAGATGCTATCCAGTATTCGTTTGCACCGAAGATTCCCTCTTTATAGCACATGGTCGGCGTTAATAAACGCTATATCATGGCAATTGCCCACGTTTCTGCTTTCTGCTTTCTTCTCCACCTCCGTTGTTGGTTACTATGCACTAGGGTTTCGTCTATTGCAGATGCCGACAAATCTGATAGGGAGTGCTATTGGGCAAGTCTTTTTTCAACGTGCGGCGCAAGCGAAAATTGATGGCACACTGACGGACATAGTTGAGACTGTACTCAGATTGCTAGTGAAAATCAGTGTATTCCCTTTTCTTATATTAGCCATTATTGGCAAGGATTTGTTCATGCTTGTTTTTGGAGCGGAATGGGCGGAGGCTGGTATCTATACGCAGATACTCAGCATGTGGGCTATCTTATGGTTTACTTCATCCCCCCTAAGCACCGTTGTTGTTGTCTTTCAGCGGCAGGACATTGAGTTTAGATTGAGCTTTCTGTCGTTCTTGATGCGGCTAGGAGCGTTAATCATTGGTGGCCTTTTGGCCGATGCTCAGTTAGCCATCTTCTTGTTTGCTCTTTCAGGC
This sequence comes from Anaerolineae bacterium, assembly GCA_026645815.1. Taxonomy (GTDB): domain Bacteria; phylum Chloroflexota; class Anaerolineae; order B4-G1; family SLSP01; genus JAAZNO01. The sequence goes on from JAPKMR010000010.1 coordinate 74,026, forward strand.
GTGCTTGTTTACGGCTATCTTTGTTTCATAGTGATCAGGATGGTTATGATACCATGGAAACATACCGTTTGGATCTATGGGCGTGAATTCCTTTCATTTTTGCCCTTTGGTATTGGGCTGACTATACTTTCAGTGGTGACGGATATTGTTTGGATCAAGTTTGCGTTTGCATCTATAGCGATCGTCTGGTATTTGGTAAGATTGATATCAGACCCAAAATTCAAGGGGATCATGCGTCCAAATGTCATTACCAAGGGTTTGTAAAATATGACACCGAAAAGGCTTCAATATCAATGTTGTATGTAGGAGGATTCTAGTGTGGTACAGGTCAAGTCTGAAGAGATGCAAGCACCGTTAACATCCCACAATCATACTCAATCGCCTTTAGTCAGTGTTGGTATGCTTGCATACAATGACCAGTTGTATATCGCTCTTGCGATCGAAGATATTTTGTCACAGAGCTTTGGGAACTTTGAACTGATCATCTCTGATGATTGTTCGGTGGATCAAACCGCTGAGATTTGTGAAAAATATGCCCAAAAAGATAGCCGTATCCGTTTTTTTCATCAACAGTCTCGTTTGGGAATGCAAAAGAACTATGAGTTTGTGCTCGCCCAGGCGAGAGGACAATTTTTCATGTGGGGCTCATCAGACGATCGTTGGGACAAAGACTTCATTTCTGTTTTATTAGATGTTATCAGACAAGATAAGAACTTAATCAGTGTTTTTTGCCCCTTTCAGTTCATTGACGAGGGCGGGAATGTATGTGTTGGAAAACTTGAGGGGATTCATATTAACGATTACTCAGGTGTTAACGCCTTATCCAGACTTACAAAATTCTCGTTTTCTTACAGTTCTTATAGCGATGCATTCTTCTATGGTCTGCATCGTAGAGAACTTATCCAAAATATTCGGATTCCAGTGTGGTGGGGTATTAACTCCACCACCCCGGCCAACAATAATTATCCAGTCTTATGTTTCTTCTTGGCTCGAGGTGGGTATCTGAATGTAGGAAAATCTCCTCTCTTTTATAAGAGAGTGCATCAGAATAGTAAACCGCGGCATAGCAATGAGTTTGCTGGTCGTCCTTTGGTGAAGCATCTGGCTTTTCTTATGCGGAAATTGAATGTGTTCTATGAATCGATTTTTGCTGTGCAAAGAGGGTCCCGATCTTTGCTTGTGGTTATAGCTGTTGTTCCCTTATTCTTGAGCAGATGTTTATATGATTGTATCCTGGAGACTTGGTACGTACTATATCGGAATGCGCGTAAATTATTACGATTAAACAGAAATTCACAATGTTAATCTGTCAGACTTGTTGGCTACCCCGCAGATTTTTAACACCGATCAAGGCGTACAATTCACGGCGCAGGCCTTCACGGGGCAGCTAGAGCAAGCCCAAATCCGTGTGAGCATGTATGGACGTGGTCGAGCCCGAGATAACGTCGTCATCGAACGCTTATGGCGCACGGTCAAGTACGAGGAGGTGTATCTGCATGATTATGCCACTGTCCTAGACCTGGAACGCAGCCTGGAGCGCTACTTCCAATTCTACAACCATGAGCGACTGCATCAGAGTTTGAACTATGCAACGCCTGTTAAGGTACATTACGGGGCGTAGAGAGTGAGATGATAGCGCCCCGGCGTCAACTTATTCTTAACCCATTTGTGGTCTAACAAATGGGGGTAGGCTCAGTTAAAGAGCAAGATTTAACCTAACAGGGCACTAGGCTTCTTCCTAGACGAATTTTATCAAATCTACAATACGAAGGCAGAATTGCTAAATGGCGAGAAAAGGGGGCGTACATAGGGAAAAACTCTGTGATCCTCTGTGGGGTCACCATTGGCAGACGCACCATTATCGGAGCAGATTCAGTTATCACACATGATATTCCCGACGAGATCGTAGCGTGCGGCACACCTGCTGTCGGTCAAGGCACGCCTAATGATTTCCGACAACGCTTTGAAGAAGCAATGACCCAACCAGGCCCTTATCAATACTGGAATTTCCTTCCTTGGCGAGGTCGCAAACAGGCGCTGACGAACGAAGAAATCAAAAGATCCAAACAGGAATTCTTCCTAAAATTCAGAAAGGAATTGACCCCATTACTAACAAACTATCCACGGCAAATAACACCATGACCATCGTCATGCTCGTACTCAATCCCTTCACCCACGATGCCAGAGTTCATAAAGAGGCAAAGACACTCGCGGCGGCGGGACACAAAGTGACAGTCATAGCGCTTTGGAAAAACGGCCTACCCTTCACAGAAGTCCGGTCCGGGTACCATATCCAACGTCTGCGTCTGCGGTCGCAGTTATGGCAGGGGAAAATCCTTGTGCCATTGATTAAGTACCTCGAATTCGCGCATCGTGTCATGAGCATCACTCATCAAAGCCCTATCACCGTTTTCCATGCAAACGACGCGAATACACTCCCCGCAGCGTGGTTGGCAGCCAAACGCAATAAAGCCGCTCTGGTTTACGATGCACACGAGCTCGAAACAGGGCGAAACTTCAGCAACAGCACACTAGCCGGCATCTATCGCCGCTTTTGGGACCTACCGGAGCAACTACTGATTCGCAAAGCCGATGCTGTCATCACTGTTTGTAACGGCATCGCAGATGAGCTGGCAACACGTTATGGAATCACACGTCCTACAGTGGTGGTCAACTGCCCAGAAAGAAGCCCTGTATCCCCCTCAAATCGGTTGCGTGAGGAACTTTCTATACCGCAGCGCCTGCGCATCTTGCTCTATGTTGGTACAATAGCAAAAGGTCGCGGACTCGAGGTCTTGCTGACCGCAACACAACGAATCCCCGAAGTAGCAACGGTTTTGTTGGGTGATGGACCATTGCTAGAGGAACTCCAACAACAGGAAAGATCGGGCACTCTGCAACGCGTTTACCTTCCGGGAAAAGTACCATTGAAAGAATTACCAAGTTATGTGGCCTCGGCTGACATAGGGGTCACGACCATTCAAGCTACCTGTCGTAGCTATTATTACGCATTGCCGAACAAACTCTTCGAATATATCCATGCTGGAATCCCCGTTATTGGCAGTGACCTTCCAGAAATTGCTAACGTCATCCGCACTTATGAAGTGGGTGAAGTGGTTGATCCGGACGACCCAGACGCTATCGCACGTAGCATACAACACTTAATCGAGGACACGGCATGGTACGAGAAAGCCCGAGTCAATACACGGCGTGCAGCTGAAGTTTACAATTGGGAGCGTGAGAGCGAGAAACTTCTCAGCCTCTATGAATGTCTGAAAGCTAGAACTCCATGAAACATCGCTCCATGCCTAATGTATCAGAATCGCATCCCTGTATTGCCATTCTCACCTCCGTCCACACGCCCTTTGATGTGCGCATCTTCCACCGAGAGGCGCGCAGCCTGACCACTGCCGGCTATGATGTCACCTTGCTGGCGCCTGCCGAATTTCGGCGCGAAGAGCATCATGGTATCACCCTTATTGGCGTATCCCGAGTGCGCCGTCGCTGGCAGCGCCCGCTGATATGGGCGCGCCTGTTACGCCAGACGCTGCGCCTGCACCCTGATGTCATTCACTTCCACGACCCGGAGCTGCTGCTGCTCGTTCCCTGGTTTCGCATGTTCCGGGGCAAACGGGTGAAAATCGTCTACGATGTGCATGAGTATTTTGTGGATGCCATTGCCGCCAAGCATTGGATTCCCAAACGCTGGCGCGCCGCAGTGGCCTGGATAGCAGGAGCACTCGAACGCTGGTTGGTGCGAGGCATTGACGGGCTGGTGCTGGCTGTAGAGGGACAACGGGAGATCTACACCTCCTTCAAGGGCGCGATCCAGGTCGTGCGAAATTTGCCAGTTGCAGCGCTTTTCGAGGACGCCCAACCACATCCAGCACTAAATGTGCCGGGCCTGCGCCTGATCTACGTTGGTCTACTGCTGCCACAGCGCGGTATTCAAACGCTGCTCGAAGCCATACGGCAGATGGATACAGAAGGCATCACTGATGTCTCTCTCTTCCTTATTGGACCGGAAACCTCAGCAAACTACATTCAGGAGCTACAGACCTTCGCCAAGGCGCACAAACTGGAAGATCGCATCCGTTGGTTAGGAGCGATTCCTCACGATCAGCTCAAGCATTACCTCAGCAATGCCGATGCTGGACTCATTCCTGGACAGCCGACCAAGCAATATACCCGCCCGGCGCTCTCAACCAAACTCTTCGAGTATTTACTTTGCGAGCTTCCACTGATTAGTGTAGACTATAACTACACCAGGCCATTCATTGAGAAAAGCGCCTGTGGGCTGATCGTAGAAAACACGCCCCAATCCTTTGCCGCGGCGATCAAACAACTCCGCAGTGCAGCTGATGAAAGGCGCGCCATGGGCACGCGCGGACGCGCTATGGTACTCGCACATTACACCTGGGAACAGGAACAATCCGAGCTGCTCAGGTTCTATGCCAGGCTTTTGGAGAAGGAGCAATGATTACCACCCTCACCATCGTCGGAGCACGTCCACAATTCATCAAAGCCGCACCCGTGAGCCGAGCGTTGCGATGCCATGCCCGCGAGATTTTGGTTCACACCGGGCAACACTACGATCGCGGCATGTCCGCCATTTTCTTCGAAGAGCTGCAGTTGCCGGAACCCGACTATAATCTCTGCATCGGTTCAGGCTCACATGGCAAGCAAACCGGGGAGATGCTCATCGCCATCGAGGAAGTGCTGCTCAAGGAAAGACCTGACTGGGTGCTGGTCTACGGTGACACCAACTCCACGCTCGCCGGGGCGCTAGCTGCGGTGAAATTGCACATCCCCATAGCACACATCGAAGCCGGTCTGCGCAGCTTCAATCGCGCCATGCCTGAAGAGCACAACCGTGTCCTCACCGATCACGCCGCCGACCTGCTCTTCTGCCCCACCCCCCATGCCGTTGACCTGTTGGCACAGGAAGGCATCACGCATGGCGTCCATCTCACGGGCGATGTGATGTTGGATGCTTTCCTTTACAACGCCGAATTAGCCGACCGGCACTCGGCGATCCTGACTGAGCTGGGATTACAACCACGGGAGTATTACCTGGCGACGCTGCACCGACCAGCCAACACGGATGATCCCACACAGCTTCAAACCCTGCTCAGCACGCTGGCGAAGCTGGCGTTGCCGGTGGTGCTGCCCCTGCATCCCCGTACCCGTTACCAGATCGAACAGCACAACCTGCTTCCGGAATCGAAAATCGGAAATCTGAAATTGGTGGAGCCTGTAGGCTATCTCGATATGCTCATGCTCGAACGGTATGCCCAACTCATTCTGACCGATTCTGGTGGCGTGCAAAAGGAAGCCTACATGGCTGGCGTGCCTTGCATTACCTTGCGGGAAGAGACTGAATGGATAGAAACAGTAGAAAGCGGCTGGAATGTGCTGGTTGGAGCTGCTCCAGAGCACATTCAGGCTGCCGCACACGACTTCGCGCGCCCCAAGGACCACCCCGCGCTCTACGGAGACGGTCATGCCGCCGAGCGTATAACGGAGATACTTGTTCACAGTGGTCCATGGAAAGCCTGAAGTGATTTCGTGTTCATCCGTACAAATTCGTGAGACGTCCCATGCGTATTCTCTACCTTTCCCAATATTTTCCCCCTGAAGTAGGCGCCACACAGACCCGCGCCTATGAGATGGCACAGGGGTTGCTGCGCGCCGGGCACCAGGTGACCATGCTCGCTGAAGTGCCCAATCATCCTGAAGGCATCATCCGCCCGGAGTACCGTGGCAAATTCTGGGTGCGCGAGCCGCTCGATGGTATTGATGTCATCCGGGTCTGGGTCAAGACAGCACCCGCCAAGACTTTCAAAACCCGCATGGCGTTCTATCTGAGCTATATGCTGAATGCGGTGCTCGCCGGGCTATTGCTGGCGCGTGGACGCTACGATGCCATCTACGCCACCTCGCCGCCGCTCTTTGTGGGCGCAGCTGCATTGGCTCTGAGCCGGCTACGACGCATTCCACTCGCCTTCGAAGTGCGTGACCTGTGGCCCGAATCCGCCGTGGCGCTTGGCGAGCTGCATAACCCGCGCTTCATTCGCTGGGCGACAACACTGGAAGAGGCGTGCTACCGCCATGCGCAGCGTCTCATCGTCGTCACGGAAGGAATGCGTGACCGGCTGATCGAACGTGGCATTCCCAGCGAGAAACTCGCTCTCATCCCCAATGGCGCCAACACGGAGCTCTTTCAACCACAGCCTGCTGCGGGGCAACAGTTGCGAGCCGACCTGAACCTGGAAGGGAAGTTCCTGATTGTCTACGCCGGGATACACGGCATCGCCCAGGGGCTGGAAACGGCGCTATATGCCGCCAATCAACTGCGGGACGATCCCCGTGTACACTTCCTCTTCATCGGTGAAGGACCGCGCAAGGCGGAATTGCTGGCGCTCAAAGCGCAGCTCGACCTGCCCAACGCGACCATGCTCGAAGCGCAACCCCGCGAAGCGATTCCAGCATATCTTACGGCAGCGGATGTCGCCCTCATTCCCCTGCGCCGTCTGGAGCTATTCAAAGGCGCTGTGCCATCCAAGATCTTCGATGCCTGGGCTTGCGCTTGCCCGGTGCTGATGAGCATTGACGGCGAAGCGCGCGCAGTGTTGGAACGCGCGCAGGGCGGCGTCTTCTTTCCGCCGGAAGATGTCGCGGCGCTGGTCAGTGCGATTGAGGAAATGGCAGGCGATCAGGCTACCTGCCGCCGCATGGGGGAAAACGGGCGGCAGTTCGTAGCGGCGCACTACTCGCGCCAGGCGCAAGCGGGCGCACTGGCGGCGTTACTAGAAAACCTGCATTCAGCTCTATAGGCAAAACCCCAAATCTGTGTTATCATCATGACAGAAGTGATAACACTTCAGGAGGGGAGCGATGATCCGCACACAGATTCAGTTGACTCAGGAACAGTCCCGCCGCATTAAAGAAGTCGCGGAGCGAGAAGAAATCTCCATGGCTGAAGTCATCCGTCGGGCGGTTGATTTTTGGCTAGAGACCGGCGGCACATTGGCCAAAGAAGAACGTCGCCAACGCGCGGTGCAAGCCGTACGGGAGATAGATGGCAAATACTACTCAGACAGTTCCGATGTCTCCGCCAATCACGACACCTATCTGGATGAAGTCTACGGCGCATGGAAATCTTCATAGATACCGCCGCTTTTTACGCGCTGGTAGATAGCGCAGACGCCAACCATCAGGCGGCAGTGTCACTGTGGAGCGATTGGGGACAACAATATCATCGCTACATCACATCCAATTACGTTTTGCTTGAAAGTTTTTCTCTCATTCAACGCCGACATGGATTAACGCTTGCCCGGTACTTCTATGATAAAATCGCACCAGCTTGCGATGTTGAGTGGATTACACCTCAAATTCACCAAACAGCCACCAACAGTCTACTCATTTCCAACCGCCGCCTGCTCAGCCTGGTAGATTGCTCCAGCTTCACGCTAATGCGCGCACTGGGGCTGCGCCACGTCTTCACCTTCGATGCGCATTTCGCCGAACAAGGGTTCACTTGCCACCCATGATCACCCTCGACCTCTCCGCCGCCGTCCACCGTCGGGCGGGATTGGGACGCTATGCCGAAAGTCTCGCCCGGGCGCTCTATGCGCTCGCTCCCACAGAGTTAGCGCTCTTCTATAACGCGGAACAGGGCATCAAGCCGCTTGCCGGGTTGGAACAGCTTCCCACGCACACCGTCACCCTGGGGTATAAACCCTGGCGGATGCTGGTCTGGGCAGGGCAGCTGGGGCGCATTCCCTTCAACCGGTTGGTACCCGGGGCGACGCTCTTCCATGCCACCGAACATCTGTTGCTGCCCCTGCGCGGGATTCCTACGGTGCTCACCGTCCACGATCTCATTTTCCGCCACCTGCCGGAGCATCATAAACGGCTCAACCGGTGGTATCTCAACGCTACGCTACCGCTCTATTGCCGCCGGGCGACTCATATTATCGCCGTTTCCGAAGCGACCCGACAAGATTTGATCACCAGCTATGGCATCGCACCGGAGAAAGTCACGGTCATCCTGGAAGCTGCCGATCCGCAATTCAAGCCGCAGTCACCGGAGCGCCTTGCCGCCGCCCGCGCGCGGTATCAGCTGCCGGAAAGCTATATTCTGTTTGTGGGCACCATCGAGCCGCGGAAGAATCTGCTGCGGTTGTTACACGCCTGGGAACCGCTGTACCTGGCAGGAGAGGCGCCGTCGCTCGTCATCGTGGGAAAGCGTGGTTGGTTGGCTGAGGACTTCTACGCCGCGCTGGAAGTCTCACCCGCCCGCGAGGGTGTGCGCTTCACGGGCTACGTTGCCGACGAAGACCTGCCGGCGCTCTACTCTGGCGCGAGCCTCTTTGCCTTTCCGAGCCTCTACGAGGGCTTCGGGCTTCCGCCGCTGGAAGCGATGGCTTGTGGAGCTCCGGTGCTGTGCTCAAACACCTCTTCATTGCCGGAAGTGGTTGGCGACGCGGCACTGACCCTGGACCCAACCGATGTGGACGCCCTCCGCGAGGGCTTGCGGCGCCTGCTGGCGGATGTTGAGCTGCGCGATGATTTGCGTCAGCGGGGGATACAACGCGCGGCGGCGTTCTCCTGGGAGCGCGCCGCCGCTGAAACCTATCAGCTCTACCGCAGATTGCTCGGTCAGTAGAGTCCCTCAGCCCTCATCGAAGGGCGGTACCTCAAAGTATTCCGGATCCGGCAACAGCTCCATACCCGGGAATACCCCCAAGGTCACGTCAAATTCACGTTCATCTCCATCGCGTATAGCCACCAATGTGACTTCATCACCAGGATAATATTCCGCCACAATCACATCCAGGGGCTGTTCTTCCGTCACCAGCTGCCCATCGAATTCAATGATCACGTCATCGGTCTGTAAACCCGCGCGTTCCGCCGGACTATCGAGCATGACGCTGGTCACCAATGCCCCCTCAGAGGTCATCTGAAAATAGACGCCTAGCCAGGGACGCCAGGACTCTTCCGGCAAGTACGGCTCTTCCCAATACGGCATTTCGTATTCATCTTCAGGCCAACCATACGATGGCGCTGACGTCTGTTGACCCATCAGGAAACCCATCATACTACCCCAGCACAATCCCAGCAAACAACAAAGCACACTCACAAGCAACAGCATGCCAGTGATTCCGACCCACTTCCAGGTATTCGAAGCGTTCATTGTGCCTCCTGTGCCAGCTGATAAACTCGTGAGAATTCTTCCAGATAAAGCGCAGCTATCTCAGGGCTGTGGATAATCAACACGTTCTCATCATTATACTCCGCTGCGCTACGGGTAAAGTTATAAGAACCGGTAACGACGACAGATTCATCTACGATGAAGACTTTGTGATGCATGCGGTAATCGTTGCCATCTAGTAAGACATCTATACCGCCGGTGAGCAAGGCCTCATAATCACCCCCCGTGGATGCACTCTGATCGGCTTCCATCACGCCACGCACCACCAGTCCCTCACGCTCCTTGCGCAACAAGACATTAGCAATATCGTTATCCGTCAAGTTGAATGCCATGAAATGGATGCTGGATTGCGCCGATTTGAGGGCATCTACAATCTGTGGCTGAGGGTTATCGTCAGGTGAGAAGTAGACCTGCACCTCCACGTCCCCAATCTGAACCTGAGGATGGGGTGTGTTCGCAGGCGAAGCCGCGCCAAAAAGCTGCTGCGCAAACATCTCTTCGAACTCGACAGTGTAATTCTCCGCCATTGCCTGAGAATTGATAATCACGACATTGTTATCATTGCGGTAGGTTTCATTATAGGCGAAGTTCCAAGAGCCGGTCCATACCGTGCGACCATCAAGGACCATGAATTTGTTGTGCATATAGGGATCACGGCGCTCAATCACGACCGGCGCGCCAGCCTTTTGCAGCTCCGTAGGCCCATCACGCTGCTGATAATCTCCCTCGACGACCAGACGGACAGTCACACCACGCTGGTGGGCGCGGACCAAGGCGTCTACCACCGTGTTGATGTTCAGGTCATACGCGGCGATGTCTATGGTGCTGGTCGTGTTATCAATCGCCTGCGCCAACCGCAAATCCAGTCCGGTACTCCCCGTTGCCGATTGCGCAAACGCTACCTCAAGCGCAGCCTCCTCCTCTATCAACGGTTCGGGCGGCACAATCTCACAGCCTGCCAATAGTGTCACCAATAGGATACATAACATGCCTTGCCTAACGATATGCATAATTGCTCCTCAGAATGACCACAATTCCCAAAAGATTGGTAAGTGTTTGACGCCCTCCCTTTCACCACAACGAAGAGCGACAAAACACGCCCTAAGCTTGATCTCGCGCAGCGCTCACCGGATAGTGCTGTGCCAGCTGCTCCAAAGCGGCGGTTTGCGGAGGCGTAGGGCGCACAAAGGCGCGTCGCTGGCGAATCGTGGACCAGGCAGCCTCAGGCGATATTCCGGCGGAGACGAGGTAGGCTGCTGCCATCAAGGGCGCTCGCCCCACCCCTGCCGCGCAATGGATATAGACGCCCCGCCCTGCTGCAATCTGCGCCGTGATGAAATCCGCGCCGCGTTGCAGCTCTTCCAGAGAGGGCACAGCATCATCCACAGTCGGCAACCAGAGATAGTGCTCCAGAGCCAAACCGCGCGCGGCATCATCCGCCTCAGCGCGCATATTGACCACAGCGGAGATGCCCCAGGCGCGCATTCGGGACAGCCCTCTGCGCCGGTGTTGCCCGCCCACAAAGAGCAGCGGCTGAATCTGGCTCAAGGATTTGGGAGAAACGCCCCAGACCAAGCGGAAAAGTTTATCCCACACCCACAAGCCTGTAGAACGCAAGCCCTGTTCCCGCAAGCGCCGGATGACAATGTAGACCAGCTTGGCGGGAGGAAACGCTGTCAGTTGTTGATGTCTGGCAAAAACATCGTGTTCCAAAGCCACCACCTTTGTAGCAGAGAAGATATCGGAAGATTAGCGGCATTCAAGCCCGCAATTCTACGTCTCTGCACTGGGAATCTCTAGGGATACAGCGCCGAAGTAATGTCGGCGGCATCAGCCGCGTGCCCCTGAATCTCGCCATACAGGTCACGGTAATCACGCGTGCGGATGACCACCGGCATCGGCACAGCGTGGCCCAGAATCAGCGCTTGCTGCTTTGTCTCCAGACGCGCCAGCACCTCACGCAGCGCCGCCGAACCTGCCACACCCGTGAACACAGCGCGGATGTCGTTTTCCTCATCCAGCAACGCGGTAACCCGCGTGCCAATCTGGCTCATGACCTCCTGGTCAATGCCGCTGGGACGCTGGTCTACCACCAACAAGGTGACGTTGTACTTGCGCATCTCGCGGGCAATAGTCCCGAAAATCGTATGACGAGCAATCGAAGGATCGAGGAATTTGTGCGCCTCCTCGATGGTGATCACCAATGGGCGCGGTTCCTGCCCCTGACCGCCGAGATAAGCCTCTTTGCGCGTCACATAAGCCTGGTGAATGCGCCGGGTGATGTAGTTCGCCACCAGAATGTAGGCTTCCAACGCATTGCCGTAGCGCCCAAATTCCAGCACCACGCTCTTGCCGCTGTTGATGTAATCCAGAATCCGCCCGATGGGGTCATCATCGGCGCGATCTACCAGGAAGCCAAAACGGTGCAGTTGCGCCAGCTTGCGCTGAATGGCGCCCAGGGTGCCCTCATGGAGCTTGCCCTCTTCTGTAAGCGCGCGCACGCCCTCATCAGGCTCCTCATCCAAAAGCCGGCGCACCCAGGCAAGACCCAAACGGCGGCGTAGCATGTAAAGCGCATTGCTCTGGACATCGGTGAAACCAAAGAGCGGCGCAAGCATCTCCAAGTCCTCCGGTTCCAACTGCTCATAGCCAATGCGCACGGTGAAATCCACCTTGCTGCCCCGGCGCCGCGAGGATTCAGGGTCGAGGGTAAAAACGCTCACGCGCCCATCGTAGAAGAGCTGGCGCAAGCCCTTTACATCCTGGCGTGATTCGTCCTGGCTTTTCCAGCCGTATTCATTGTGCATGTCAAAGATCAGGTTGACCGCGGCACGCTCCTGGATAATGCCGGCGAGTACCATCCGCGTGAGGAAGGTCTTGCCCGTGCCACTCTTCCCAAAAATGCCGCTGGAACGCTCGACAAAGCGCTTGAGATCCAGAGCAATGCGCGTATCGGGCATCTCCAACGGCTCGCCGATATGAAAACGCCCAGCCTCATCAGCGTCACCGAATATTTCGGCGACCTCTTCCGGGCTAGCATCATAGACCTGGGTAAAATGTGCCGGAACGGTCTTCGCAGGGCGGACCTCGTTGCTTTCGAGGACGAGCATGGGTGTAATGTGGATGCGTCCAGAGGTGAGTGTGCCCCGATAAGCGCGCGCCAGAAAGCCATCGGGTTCTGTGGGTGGAAATTGCGCGACTTCAGGGTGTTGGGTTTCCAGTGCCACATCGGTAATCATCCCGAAAAAACGGCGCTCGGTCTGCCCTCGCACCACCACATAGCGTCCCACCGCCAGCCCTTCGATGAGGCGGTCAGGGGCGAGTTTAGCCTCAAGCCCCTGGCTGAGGCTGCCAGAGATGATCACCCCCAGCGGGGATGTAGCGACTATGGGTGAACGGGGAAACCACTGATCAAGCTCGGATTCAGACATGATCTCTCCCTCTTCGTGAAAATCGTGCTGATAAAAGTGCCGGCAGGGTTTCTGGGACGCGCCGGAAACAGGAGTTTTGAGGTTACTTAAGCCCAAAACCCGATTACTTGAAATCCTCGAGCATCTTGATGAAGCGTTCCAGCGACCATGTCCCATGCACACGCAGGCGAGGCCAGGTGTAACGGTTATCCAGGCGTTGCGTAACGCCCCACTCGGTAGTCACCCCGCCCCAATAGCCGGCAGATTCCACGACTTTGAGCACCTGGTCATCGTAACGCCCTGAGGGGTAACAGAAGAACAACGCCGGTTGCGCCGTATGCGCTTCTACCGCCTCCTTGATTCCCAGAATCTGGTAGACGAGGAAATCCACATCGCGATTCCGCAAATCATAGTGGTCGCGTCCATGAGCCTGAATAGACATGCCGGCTTCGGCCATCTCCCGCATCTGCGCCCAGGTCATATATGCCGGCGCCTCAAAATGCGCCGGCGTCGCAAGCACAAAGAACTCGCCAACGAAGCCATATTGTTGCAGCAACGGGAATGCGTGGGTGTAAGCATCCAGGTAACCATCGTCGAACGTGAGAACAATAGGGTTCTCCGGCAGTGGCTTACCGGTGCTCAGAGTTTCGATAAGGTCGCGCAGGAATACAGTGTGATACCCCTGCTGCTGCAAGTATTGCAGTTGCGCCTCAAAAAGCGCCGGTTCTACCGTCAACCCCCGGCGGATGCTATCCGCATCAGGAGGGAGCTCCGAAACGTAGTGGTACATCAGAATCGGTACCTGCAATGCTTCCGGCGGCGGCGGATAGGTTGGCGTAGGCGAGGGGGTAATTGTAGGAGTGGATGTAGGTTTAGGTGTAGGTGTGATGGTGGGTGTGGGCGTCTGAGTAGGAGTCGGCGTAGCCGTCGGCGTAGCCGTGGGTGTAGCTGTGGCTGTGGGCGTCGCCGTCGGTGTGGATGTAAGTGTGGCCGTAGGCGTCGGCGTATAGAAAGCCTCGGTGAGACTTGGCACAGTTGCAGGCAAAATAATGAACAGGATCACCAAGGGAGCGATCCAGAATAACCATTTGAAACGCCTCATGTGCTACCCATCCGCAACTGCTGCAAGCGAGCCAATGCAGTCTCTGTCGCTCGGAAAGCTAAGGACGGAAGCGCATTCAAAGGAAAAAAAGCAACTTCGGCAGCATCGTCAGCAGGCGCCAGGATGCCACCACTGATGAACCCGCGATAAACGAGCACAATATCGGCGCCATGCGCATGTTCACGGCCATAGACGGCAGTGAATAACTCCGGTTGCTCGAAGGTAAGTCCCGTCTCCTCCTGGCATTCACGGATAGCAGCCTCTGGCGGCGATTCATCCTCATCCACAAAACCAGCAGGCAAACTCCAATACCCTTGCTTGGGATTCCAGGCGCGACGCACCAGCAGCACGCGCCCGGCAGTGTCTTCCACCAATACCGCCGCGGCAACCTTATGCTCGCGGAAAACTACCAGTCCACAGGAGAGACAAACCCGCCGCACCCGTCCAAAGGCAAGGGCATCTTCCAGACCGTGCCCGCAGCGAGGGCAGAAATTCAATTCCAGCGTCTGAGATGCCTTATGTGGTTCAACTGTTGGCAGGTTATGTGTTTGCATGGCGAAATTATCGTACCGCATTCAGGGGATGTGTCAAGACTTCAAAAATCATCGTTTTTCGCAGCATGGCTTTGCCGCGCCGCGAAAAACGATGATCTTTCTCTCACCGGCGGTGAGAAAGTCGCCAGGTGAAATAACCCAATCCAAGCGTGCCCACTCCCAACAGAACCGTCGCCCAGAGGGGAATCAAAGGCTCTGAGGGCGTGAGGGTATCCGCCACCTCAGGCATGGTTGTGGCAACGGGCGCGGCCTCAGGTTCTGTCTCAGCCCCCAGAAGCACTATTTCAGGCACTTCTATCTCGGAGATCAAGGCGGTCGCTGTCAACATTTCAACCGACTTCATAGCTGCTACAGGAGCCGTATTAACGCAGTTTTCAGGGTCATCCACCGTACACAATTCCGGCGGCGCATCGCCCTCGGGAGCACCGATGGCAAAAGCCTGTTCGGTTTCCGGACCACCCCCCATGCCACCTTCTTCCAACGCCCCGCCGGCATAGTCCTCTTCAAAGCCTCCGCCGAGTCCATAAACCGCCTCATCATCCGCATTCGCTGGCGGCGCCGGAACTGGAGCCGCCCGGCTCATCGCTTCATCCTCCCCCTCCGGCAGGACGGAGTCAGCAGCTACCGGGGCTTCTTGAAGCAATGCCGGTTCCGTCTGCGCCTCCTCGACAACCAGCTCCATCTGGCGTTGCGCCATATCCGTTGCGCGTGCCATGGGCAGAAGACCGGGGTTGAGGTTCAGGCCCACGGCGAGCACAAAGACAGCAGCGCTCACAACCGTTGCCAGGCGCATCAGCCATACGGGAAGCAGGCTGCGGCGAGGCTGTGCGGGCGTAGCCGTAAGGGGCGCAGCGACCATCGCGGGGGTTAGCAAATAGTTGCGAGGCGGTTCACGCTGGGGCAGGTTCTGCACCAGCGTTACTGTCTGCCGCAACAATGCCAGGCGCTGTTGCAATTCAACATCGCGTGCCAGATCGGCTTCGAATTCGCGCTGCATCGCCAGAGGCAGCTGCTGATCCAGATAAGCCGAAAGATATTCCTCAGTCCAAACCGTTCCCATCAGTTATCGCCTCCCACTATACCCTGCTATCCAGACGATAACGGCCCGGTAAAAGTTCCCGGCGCTCCAGTAACAAATCACGCATTTTACCACGCGCGCGCGCCAGACGCGATTTGACCGTACCCAATTGAATCTGCATCGTCTCGGCTACTTCTTCATACGATAGACCGAGGCGGTCCACTAAAACCAACACGGTGCGTTGCTCCTCAGGCAACAAAGTCATGGCGTCTTCTAGCACCTCGCGAAGTTCACCGCGCTCAATAAATTCTTCGGGTAGCTCCGCTTCATCGCGCAGATGCGGGTTAGCTTCTTCATCCACATCTCCAAAATCCTCCCAAGAAACGCTGGGACGGCGTTTGGTGTAGCGCATAGCATCGTAACAAGCGTTGGTGACGATGCGCAACAGCCACGCGCGGAACGAACCGCCGCGGAACTGTGCCATGCTGCGATATGCAGAAATAAAGGCCTCCTGCGTCGCATCATCCGCCGACGCGGGGTCTTGTAACAAATGATACGCCAGGTTATAGACCTGGGTTTGATAGTGCAGAATCAGTGCATTGAACGCATCCAGGTTGCCACGCTGCGCTGCGCGCACAAGCGCTGCCTCATCCCAGGATGTTGTATCAGGCGTACCCATAGACGCTCCAAGTACAGATCAGATTCAACGGAAACCGCTACAAGACTAAGCGCTTGACGGAATTCAAATTCCGGTTATACTCAAAGTTGCGCCGGAGTGGCGGAATCGGCAGACGCAAACGACTCAAACTCGTTCGGGTAATCCCCGTGTGGGTTCGACTCCCACCTCCGGCATTATAACCGAAAAAGAGGATGGATACAAGTCCATCCTCTTTTTTTGTGCTTCTTAGAGCCACAGAGCCTGATTTTCTTTCAAAATTGCTTATTCAACAGCTGCCATAGCGGCGGTTCTGCTTCAAGGACTGTTCCAACGGCAAAATCAACGCCGTCACCCGGCGCCTGACCAGACCGCACAAGGATGGTGCGCATCCCAAATTGCTGTGCTGTACGCAGGTTAGGCGCCTGGTCATCGAGTAACACGCAGCCTGCGCCATCAACCTGCAGCAATTGTAGCAGCTGGGTATAGGCTTCAGGGCGCGGCTTTGCCAGATAACCCACATCCCGCACATCCACGATGCGCTCGAAATGTTCACGAACTTCCAGGCGTGTCAGGATGCGCTCTGCCCAGCCGGCAATAGCATTGGTAAAGATAACTTTGCCCACCGGCAACCGGGCAAGCATTGCGGCAAGTTCGGGGTCGGGGTTCAGGTATCTTGTCACATCCACGCGATGTACATCTTCCAGATAGTCTTCCACATCAGCACCAGGGTGGTGGCGCAACAAGCCCGCCATCGTGGTGCCGTACCGGTGGTGATACTCGCGGCGTAGAACCTGTGCAGTCTCAAGCGGAATATCGAGTGCCTGTACTAACCAGGACTCGATGCGTTGTCGCACCTCACCAAAGAGGCCCGAAGCATTCGTGTAAAGCGTGTCATCAAGATCAAACAACAAGTACCGAATCATGATTTTCCAATTCCAAAGTGTGAGATTTGTGATTTAGCGTTACCGGACCAGGAGCATCACAGCCCAAGGTCCTTCCACAGTGCAGTGACGCGGGCGACCACCTCTGGACTCATCCGCGCGACCTGGGGCCATTGACGCTCGTAGCCTTCTTCGCGCCATTTGGCTGTGGCATCAATACCGATTTTGCCGCCGAAAGCGGGCTGATATGAAGCGTGGTCAAGTTGGTCCACCGGTCCAGGAGCAATGATAACATCCCGCGACCAATCCACATTTCCCAGCGCCTGCCAGGCAGCCTCCATGGGGTTCTGTACATCTACCCAACCATCCACCACGACCACCGCCTTTGCCAGGCTGAGCAAAGCCAGGCCCCATAAGCCGTGCAAGACCTTGCGGGCATGTCCCGGGTAGCGCTTGTTGATGCTCACCAGGATCAGATTGTGGAAAACCCCCGGCGCAGGCATGGAGAAGTCTACCACTTCGGGCAAGAAGAGCCGCAGAAGGGGCAAAAACAAACGCTCAGTCGCCTTTCCCATCCAATAATCCTCCATGGGAGGGACACCCACAACCGTAGCAGGATAGATGGGCGTGCGCCGTTGGGTGATAGCGGTGACGTGGAACGCGGGGAAATGCTCCACCGGCGTATAGTAACCGGTGTGATCGCCAAACGGGCCTTCTGGACGCTGATCAGCAGGGTCCACATACCCTTCAATGACGATATCGGCGCCAGCAGGGACCGTAAGTGGTTGGGAGACACACCGTACAAATTCCACGGGCTTGCCCCTGAGCCAACCGGCTAACAGGTACTCGTCAATATCGGGCGGCAAAGGCGCCGAAGCAGCCCAGATACACGCGGGGTCACCGCCCAAGACGACGGCGGCGGGAATTCGAGACTTCAAGTTTGGGCTTTGAGATTCTGAAGCGCCTCCCGGTTGAACGCCCGTGGCTGCGAGCTCGCGTGCCACACGCTCGTGCTCTGCACCGCCCTTATGCCGCTGCCAGTGAACCAAAAGCGTGCGCGCATCTACCTTCTGCAGACGATACATGCCCACATTGCGCACGCCAGTATCCGGATGGCGGGTAATCACTTGCGGCAGGGTGATGAAGGGACCGCCATCCTGGGGCCAACAGGTCAAAATGGGCAGGGCATCCAGGGATGGGGATGCCGTTTCGACAATCTCCTGACAGGGTGCGCGTTTCACCAGCTTGGGTTTGAAGCCCGCAGCGCGCAAAGCGCTCGCCAGAGATAGCCCTCTTCCGAGCAATGCGCCGGCATTCTGTGGCAAACGTAAATCTATGAGTTGCGCGAGGTTGCGGTTGAGCGACTCGAGCTCCTCCACGTGCAAGGCCCATGCCATGCGCTGTGCGCTACCAAAAGCGTTGATGAGTACCGGCATCTTGTAGCCGGTGACGTTTTCAAAGAGCAATGCCGTGTTTTGAGCCGCCGGTCCTTTGCTCACGCGGTCCACAATCTCGGTGATTTCCAGCTCCGCAGAGACCGGTAGCTTCACCCGAACCAGATTTCCGCGCGCTTCCAAGAAGGCAACGAAATCATGAAGAGTCTCGTGGTGCATGGCGGCGTTACGGTATCTCCGGCAGGTCAGCGAGGGCAGCATAGGCTACTCCGACCATAGTGGGACCCGTATGTGCGCCCATCATCGGCGTCATCGGACAACCGGGCATCCAGGTACAGTCGTAGAGCGGCTCAATCAGTGCGCGCAGCTGTTCCACAGCGTCGGGGTTGGCTGCGTGTCCCAATTGAACGCGCAGTGCTGTTCCAGCAGGATGCCGCTTGAGCATTTGTTTGGTCAGCCCTTCGAGCGCCCCTTTGAAGGTGCGTGCCATACCGCGTTGTTCGTAGACCCCGTCGGTTTTGGAAACGCCGATGATCGGTCGAAGGTGCAGCGCTGAAGCGATGAGGCCCTTCATATGGCTGATACGCCCACCGTGGATCAGATATTGCAGGTCGTCCAGGGTGTAAACACTGTCGCTAGCAGCGCCGATGGCATGAATCATAGCGACGATGCGCGCCACAGGCCAATTCGCCTGTACGGCGCGAGCTGCTGCCGTCACCATCCAGCCCAGCACCGCTGAAAGTGTCCGTGTATCCACCAAAGTAATATTCGCTTCGGGCACCATCTCACGGGCGGCAGTCGCCACATTCAAAGGGGCACTCAGCCCAGAGGACATATGGATTGAAAGGATATCAGGGTCGGTCTGCGCCAGGGCGCGATAGACCTCGGCAAAATCGCCAGGTGAGGGAGCTGCGGTGACGGGCAATTTGCCGGTCTCCTCCAAGATACGATAGAGCATCGCGGGTTCCAAATCTTTCCCGCTGGTAAAGACCTGATCTCCTATGTTGATCTTATGCGGTACAATAATGATATTGTACGCTGCAATCAGCTCCTGCGGCAAATCCATTCCACTATCGGTTACAATACGCATCGGTTTTCCTTTCCTCTACCTATCGGATGGCCTCGGGCAGATAGCTGCCTGCAGCCACGACACACTACCCAGCATTGTCAGCATTACCACTGAGTAACCACCCCATGATTTGCTCCAACGTTGCCGTCTGCCCACGCTCCCGCGCCGCGGCGAATACCTCTGGCGCCAGCTGCGTCTGAATTGCGGCGAGCTGCTCCTCGATGTTGATAGGCACCTCGCTATAATCAGCAGGCAGCGTCTGCACAAAGACGAAAACTACAGCAGACAGCTCGGGGTCAGTGGTAGATAACATCTGCGCCCATTCCAAGAGCACGCTGGATACAAGGCGCAAATTATTGATATCACGGGAAGCGCGCAAGGCCTCCGAATAGAGTTGCTGAGCCTTGGTGTTCTCACCAGATTGCACGGCAATCTGCGCCAATGCCACTTGCGTCAGAATCGAGCCAAAAGCATCCTGGACAGCCTGGAATGAAGCCAGGCTCTGCTCCAACATCAGGCGCGCTGCCGGGAAATCCCCTTTTCCCAGCAAGAAACTCGACCAATCAAAACGGGTGTAAGCCACAATACGGCGCTCGCCGAGTTCCTGACCCAAGGCAATACTTTGCTCGAAATAAGGGATGGCTTTCTCAAAACCCTCGCTTTGCGCTATTGCCCCCCCCAAATGATTCGTGACATAAGCCCGCATCAGCGGTGTGCCCAAATCTTGAAAGCGTTCATAGCTTTCCTGGAAACAGCGCCGCGCGGTGGCGTGATCCCCCGTATCACGAGCAATCACTCCCAGGTGATCCAGACAATTAGCGATTCCAGTCGGGTTGGCAGTTCGGCGGTGCAATTCCAGACTGCGTTCCAGCTCAGAGCGAGCCGTACCATATTCACCCAGAGTCCAGGAAATCGTGCCCAATTGACCGTGCACAACCGCCTGCCCGACCAGATCCCCCTCAGCCTCATAGAGAGCTAGAGCCTCACGAGCATAGGTCACAGCAGTAGCATAATCACTGCCCGCCCAGGCAATGCGCCCAAAAACGCTAAGAGTTCGAGCCAGCACCTCGCGAGTTCCCAATTCACGATTGATAGCCAAAGCCGTTTCCACGTATGAGCGCGCCTGTTCGTGATGATTGAGTTCTGCCGTCAAAGAAGCCAAAAGAACCAGAAGATGCCCGCGTATGGCGGTTGCTTCAGGGCTGCTCAGGAGCTGCAACATCTCCAAAGCAGATTCTATCAGCCTGATCCCTTCAAGATTGCGCCCATGCATCGAAAGGAAAATGGTCAGACTTGGAGCAGCCTGCCGCAACGCCGAGAAATCTCCCTGCTGCACGGCCCATTGCCAGGCCGCGCGCATGTCTTCAAACATGCCGGCGATGGCCTCAAGCGCCTCAGATTGAGCAGGACCGGTAAGCGCCGGTTCCTGCTGCTGCAGAAACGCAACAAAGTAAGCGCAATGGCTTTGACGCAGCCCTATTTCGCGCTTCGGCGTGCCCTGAAGCTTTTCCAAGGCGTATTGGTGCAACAAGGCATGCATGGCGTAACGGTCTTTGTGCCGGCGCTGTAGCAGGGATTTGTCTACCAGAGCCGCCAGCAGAGATAGGGTAACAGCGGAATTTACCGACGGGTCTATGGCGCGCAAAAGCGTTACCGCGGCCTCACGGTGAAAGCCACTCTGAAATACCGCCCACGCGCTCAGCGCATCCTGTTCCTGCGCAGTCAGCAGCTGCCATGAATACTCAAACACCGCCCGAAGGCTGCGATGACGGTCCGGTCGGTCACGTTGGGTGGTGCTGAGGAAATCCAGGCTGCGATCCACTTCAGCTGCCACTTCAGCGCAAGATAACACGCGCAACCAGGAAGCGGCAAGTTCCAAAGCCAACGGCATCCCCATGACACGTGCGCAGATGTGGGCGACACAATCGCGTCGGTCCGCATCAAGTTGGAACTCGGGGTCAGCCAGCTGCGCATGTTGGAGAAACAGCTGCACAGCAGAATAACTCTCCAACGCCAACGCCTTATCATCAGGGAAGCTCATACCGCCAACGGGGTAAATCTGCTCTTCCCGTAGATTCAGCCGCTCGCGCGAGGTGATCAAGACCTTAACACCGGGAGCCTGCGCCAGGATCTCCATCACCAGCAATGCACCCTCCAGCAGGTGCTCAAAATTATCGAGCACCAGGAGCAGGTGTTTCTCACGCAGGTAGTGGAGCAGCTGAGTTCTGGGTGCATCGCGCTGATAGAAAGTGATGCGCAAAGCTTCAGCCATGGCCGGAACCAGTTGCTCGGGTGCAGAGAGCTCGGCAAGAGGCACGAAGAAGACGCCATTGGGAAATGTTTCGATATGCTCGGCAGCGGCTTGCAACGCCAGACGGGTCTTCCCCATACCTCCAGGCCCCAGAAGGGTAAGCAAACGGCAGGTTGGATCCACCAATCGCAGGGCTATCTCACGCAATTCCTCCGTGCGCCCCACAAAAGGCGTGGGTTGGGGTGGTAAGTTATGCGGGTGCGCTGATAGCGTACGCAATGCAGGGAACTCCTGCAAACACAAATCGGGGTGCAGCAACTGGAAGATATGTTGTGGTTCGCTCAAATCCTTGAGCAAGTGATTCCCCAAATCACGCAGGGAGGCATTTGAGGGCAAAAGCGCCGTGCGCGCCAGCTCACAGGTGAGCAGAATTTGCCCGCCCCAAGCGGCTGAGAGTAAGCGCGCCGTACGGCTCACTTCCAGCCCAAAGTAATCACTCTCACGGCGGCGGGCCTCACCCGTATGCAAGGCCATCCGCACACGGAGGTCGCCAATGGCGCTCCAATCCTGCGCCGTAATCGCCTGTTGTACAGCGATGGCGCAAGCCAGCGGTTCACCACCCTCGAAGACAGCGAAATAACCATCGCCAGTATTCTTGATGACCTGCCCTCCATGACGCACAATCAACGATTCCAGCAACGCGTCATGTCGAGGCAGCGCCTCCTCCATCGCGCGGGGATATTGCACCCAGCGTTCCGTAGAACCTTCGATATCGGTGAACAAAAAAACAGGCATGATTTAACTCTCAAAGCTCCAGCACGCGAGTCCGATATTGGAGCGCTTCGGCTAGATGGTGTACTTGAATTTGTGGGGCGCCTTCAAGGTCGGCGATGGTGCGAGATACCTTCAACACCCGGTGATAGGCGCGCGCGCTCAAGTGCATCTGACGCATTGCCGCGCGCATAAGGGACTGCGCGTCCTCACGGAGCGCGCAGAACTGGCGTAACTCCGCGGGTCCCATATCAGAGTTACAGGCGAGGCCTGTTCCCTGCATCCGCACGCGCTGTCGTTCGCGCGCCGCTTCGATGCGAGCGCGAATCACGGCAGAAGGCTCACCAGGTGTGGCACGGCTGAGCTTGTCAAAAGGGACCCGCGGTACTTCGATGTGAATATCAATTCGATCCAACAATGGGCCTGAAATCCGCTTGCGATAGCGTTGAATGATGCCGGTGGGACACGTACAGGCACGCTCAGGGTCACCATAATAGCCACAGGGACAGGGATTCATGGCGGCAATCAGCATGAAATTAGCCGGGAAAGTGAGACTTCCCTGCGCCCGGCTGATAGTGACCAGTTTGTCCTCCATGGGCTGGCGCATTACTTCCAACACCTTGCTGTTAAATTCGGGCATCTCATCCAGAAACAGCACGCCACGATGCGCCAGGCTGATTTCCCCCGGGCGGGGCCAGTGCCCGCCGCCCACCAGACCGGCATTGCTGATCGTGTGATGCGGCGCACGAAAGGGCCGCTGCTGAATCAAAGGCGTGCCTGGCGGTAGCATATCGGCGACGCTGTAAATGCGGGTCACCTCCAGAGCTTCTTCGAGGGAGAGCAAAGGCAAAATGCCGGGCATAGCCCGCGCCATGAGCGTCTTACCGGCGCCAGGAGGACCGACCATCATCATGTGCGTTACTACCGCCATGTGCTTTCGCCTGTTTGCGACTACCCTTATCCGGGATTCCCGCTTCACCGTCGTTACCGGTTTGGTCATTCCCTGTATCATCCTCGTTATCATCTCCAATCGCAAACCAGCCTTCGAGATGATCAATCTCACCAGTCTCAGGATTCAAGTATACTACAAGATGGAGCATTTCATAAAGCTGGCGTTTTGTGGTTTCAGGGATGTTACCCTCTAGGTTGGCTCGGATTCTCCTAACGAACCCTTCGAGTTCCTGCCATTCAGCAATTTGCGGAGCATCTGCCAACTGAGTTTCTACCGCCTGTATCTGTTTCTCAATTTCGGCTATCTCGGCCTTTATGTCACTTCTGTGGGCAAGATAGTCATCTTTGCTTAACTCAATGTCTGGATCAACATATGCCTTGTCGAGATTCTGTCGCTTGGTCTGAGCTTTCCCGCGTGATCTTCGCAGTGTTTCAAGGTGTCGTCGTAGATGGCCTTGAGACTCCTGTTGTTGTTCCAGTACCGCCATGTATCCCCTGCGCAACCTTTCCGGATCAAGTAAAATACCTTTCACTCGACTCCAAACTTCCGGCTCGATGATTCTCGCTGAGACGACCTTATTTGAACAATGCCCAGATTTGACTCTGTGACGATATGACTGAGCATCATTTATTCGTCTGTGCCTACCTGCTTTCTGAGTAGACGAAGCAAAAGACATACCGCATCTCGCACAACGTACCATTCCCGAAAGCAGGTAGAAACGTTTGGCTTGTTGACGTCGACTTTGTCCATTATGCTTGAGACGTTCCTGGACGAATTCAAACAATCCGCGATCAACCAAAGGCGTCGTTTCAATTTCTATCCACTCCGAGGGATCACGAAATTCCACGGCGCCTCGACGACTTGTTCTACGTTGGTTATAGTACATCCTGCCTGCATAGGCCCCATGTGTGAGAATATTGCGTACGGTTGTTTTTGACCATTTTTCACCGCCGCGAGGGGGAATTATTCCTTCAGAATTCAATACGGATACAATCGAGTGCAGCGAGTGACCATCATCGCCATACATGCTAAAGATACGTTTGACAACCTCGGCCTCTCCCAAATTGATTGATAGTCCGCCCATTGCCTTTGCATCAAGCGTGTAGCCGAATGGGGCAGTCCCACAAACGAATAACCCGGCTTCCGCCTTTCTCCGTTTGCCTCGCGCGCAGCGCTCGACACGCTTGGCGTTTTCCCACTTAGCAAAAGTGGCTTCGAGATCCTTCCGCACTTCACCTTCAGGAGTATTGTCGTAGCTGCCCTGAACATACTCGACCCGCGCTCCAAATTGCTCGAAATCGCGTTCTATCGTTTCCCGGATATAGGGGTCGCGGGCCAAACGATCAATGGTCAAGACGATCACGACATCAAAACCCTCTCGTTTCAAGTATGCAAATGCACGGTTCAGGGCCGGTCTAGAAATTTCTAGACTTGTGTAATCATCAACGTAGGCGGCGACAGCACTCTCGGCGTTCTCTGGTACATCGAGGCCTGATTCGCGATCCACAAAGCAGTCTCCCACGAGCGTATAGCCTTTCTGCTCTGCATATGCAACGCATGCTTGTATTTGTGTAGGAATGGAATAGTTATCCCGTTGCCTGTCTGTTGACACTCGTGCACTAATTATTGCTCGCTTTGCCATCACTCTTGCTCCTTATTGCTATAGTGATTCAGGGCGGCCCTGCCGGGCAAGGTCGCCCTGCGTACGCTTTACACCAGCGCCGTGTAGTATGTCCCCCGGCAATTACCGTGCTTTCGCAGGAGACCACGTTCTACTAAATCAGCCAGATCGAGCCGTAGCGTCTCTGGCGTGACCTTGGGACACACACGCTGCAGCTCGCCATTGGTGATTTGACCTCTGCGTCGTGCTGCGATGAGGGCCTGCTGCTGGCGTGGATTCAACTGCTGCGGTACGATACGCTCATCCAAAAGACTGTCTTGCGTGTGTTGCCCATCCTCACCGAGGACTGTGGCGGTCTCCTCTGGTGTCAGTTGCAGGGCCTCGCAGATGTCAGCCAGGAGTAACACTGCAGGTGCCTCTATCACTGACCATGGTTCCGGCGCGGCACCCTCCTCCAGCTCCTCGCGAAAGTGGCGTAACCGGTTGACGACGTTCTGATGGTGTTTGCCAGCGAGGTAATGCTCGACACGCTCCCGGACGCTAGGCCCGACTTTGACGAGTTCCATTTCCTGTCCATAGATTACCATCCTGCACCTCCCACAAGTTCTGTGCATATATGCAAAAAACGACTTGCCCACTCCGTGATGGCAGCAGGCAAGCCGTTTGACTTGCGGCTGAGGCATTCCCCGCATATAATGCGAGTAGCCTGACCG
>JAPKMR010000110.1 GCA_026645815.1 Anaerolineae bacterium
GCCACCGAGACCACAATACGCTCCTTTCCAGGTTCCGGTTCACCGATCCTGGAACGCTCCGGTAACCTACGAGCAATCGCAGGACCCACGTAGCGCAATACGGTAAACACTGCCAGGATAGCCGCACCAAAAGCCAGCGCACGGATATCAGCAAAAGCAATGATCAAAATGCAAGCCGCGCCAGCTGCATAAGCCGTAAAAGGAAACCAGGGCGCCTTGAAGGGACGCCTCAAATTTGGGTAGCGTTTGCGCAAGCGAATCATTGAGAGGCTGCCCCAAAACAACACAAACAGGTAACCGCTGGCAGAGATATAGCTCAGGAAATCCACCAGTCCAATGACGGCAATCAAGGCGCTGACGCCACCGATGATGACAATTGCCACCCAGGGAGTCCGGAAACGACTCAGTTTAGAGAAAAATGTGGGCCAAACGCCATCGCGTCCGAGGGTAAAGGCCTCACGCGTAGCGCTGAGCATGGCCGAGTTGATAGAGGTCAGGGTAGCAATCATCCCTGCGACGGCTAACATGGGCACACCCCAACCAGGGATGAAATGCTGCACCGCATCGGTGAGCGCCGTTTCTGAACCCGCCAGTTCTTGCCAGGGGACCGTCCCCAAGGTGACCAGACTCACCGTGACATAGATTACTGTAGTGAGCGTAAGGCTGATGAGAATTCCCCACGGGATATTGCGGTCGGGGTTGCTGACTTCCTCCGCATCATCGGCGATGACTTCGAAGCCCACATAGGCATTGTAGACCAACGCAATTGTCGCCAGGATACGGGAGATGTTTGCCCAAACACTGTGATGAACGAAAATGCTTTCACCGGCGATGAAGGTCTGCCAGGTGAAACCCCCAGGACGGGTAAAACCCGCAATCACATAAATCACAAACACCGCCAGCAGAATTCCACCCAATACAATCTGCGCATTGCCTACTTTGGTGACACCAAAGATATTGAGGACAACGAAGACCAGCACTACGGCCACAGCTACCGGCACGATAGATAAGCTGGGGATAAAGAGTTGCAACGAGTAGGCAAAACCCACCGCTGAAAGCGCAGCATAGAAGGTGCTGGAGAGGCAATCCATGGTGCCGACGAGATAAGAGAGCAAGCCGGTGCCATAGGCTTCACGGACATAGCTCATCGCACCTCCAGCCACGGGATAAGCCGTTGCCAGCTCGCAGTAATT
Organism: Anaerolineae bacterium; assembly: GCA_026645815.1. GTDB lineage: Bacteria > Chloroflexota > Anaerolineae > B4-G1 > SLSP01 > JAAZNO01. The sequence goes on from JAPKMR010000110.1 coordinate 1,194, forward strand.
CAACGCCACCGCGTAGCTCAATAGACCACCGATCAACAACGCTAACACCGTAGCCGGACCAGCCATGCCGGCAGCATGCCCGGTCAACACAAAAATCTCAGCCGCAATGGTGCCGGCAGTGCCCAACATCACCACTTGCGCAAGATTTAACTGACGCTTAAGTTTTCGCTTGCTCATAGAAAACGGCTCGTTGCTCCTCCACTTGAAACCATAAAACAGCACATTCCCAGAAAGAGGCCTTGAAGGCAGGCCTCATGCGCTACCAGGCTCTTGCCGAAGTCCAACCCAGCTCTTTCCAACAGCCTTATTGTATAGCTATTGCCCTAAGAACCTATCCGAAAACCATGAAGATGATGCGACGCTTTACCGAGCCTTGCGGTTAAGGCCGCTCTCCGGCAGGTGTTTTCATTGATGAGCTGCACTCGTCAACAAAGAAACACCCCAGAAACACAGCTTAAGACGCAAAGATCAACCCCGTGATGGCCCGCGCCGCAAACGGAGAAGCCAGGTCGCGATGAGCGCGCCCATGGCAGCACCGATACCGTTCAATACCACATCTCCCAGCGAGGACACGCGGCTAGAGCCAAGCCCCTGCAGCAATTCGATGGACACACTCACCAACAAACCGGCTAACGTCCCCAGGAACATCCGCATCGCCGGGCTGCGACTGGGGCTGAGCGCCAGTGTCACCGCCGCGCCCAACGGCGCAAAGACAGCGATATTTCCGGCAATATCAATGAGCCAGAAATAGGAAATACCCCGCGCTGCCGCCGGCGCCGTCAAAGTTTCGAGCTTCCGGGCAACCTCTGGATTGGGACGTAAGGTCATCCATAGCAACCAGAGGCTCACCAGACCGGCAATCAACCACCAGAAACCCCGCCAGCGCGTGTCGTTATTCATCACATGGGATGCGATACCGTGAGCTAAGCCTGCCGGCTCATGACCGCCTTGACCGCCTCAAGATTCGGCGCGACGATAGGTGGAGTCGGAACAGTCTGCATCGCGCTTTTGATGTCCTTCAATCCAGAGCCGGTGAGCAACACCACGATGCGCTCATCAGACGCGACCAGACCCTGCTCCACAGCTTTGACCAGCCCGGCGTAAGCCGTTGCCGCAGCAGGCTCGGAGAAGACACCGGTATTGCGAGCCACGACCGGAATCGCATTGAGAATTTCCTGGTCGCTCACGCGCAGATACATGCCGCTAGTCTCACGGACTGCAGCCAACGCCTTGTTACGGTCGCGCGGCAGTCCGGCGCTGATGCTATCCGCGATAGTCTCAGCCGGCTGAGGAGTCATCTCCCAACCCTGAAGCCCACGCTCCCACGCATCCACCAACGCAGAGGAACCTGCCGCCTGAATCCCCATGATCTTGGGCATGTGGTCAATCCAGCCCAACGCCATGAGATCCTTCAGCCCCTTGTGAATGCCACCAATAATGCAACCATCTCCCACAGGCACGAAAATGCGGTCAGGAGCTTGCCAACCAAGTTGCTCGCAAATTTCCAACGCAGCCGTCTTCTTCCCCTCGGTCATGTAGGGGTTATATCCGGTGCTGCGATTGTACCAGCCGAATTCTTTAGCGACCTGCAGCGTGAGTTCGACCGCCATATCATACGTCCCATCCACCAGCAAGACGCGCGCACCATAGATAAGGTGTTGGGCAATTTTGGCTGGCGGCGCAGTTTTCGGGACAAAAATCACGGCTGGTAAGCCGATGCTGGCTGCCAAACCCGCCATTGCCGCTGCCGCGTTCCCTGTGCTGGCGGTGGTAATGATTTCCGCACCCACTTCACGCGCCTTGACCACCGCGACCGCAGAGGCGCGATCCTTGAATGAAGCCGTCGGGTTCACCCCATCATCCTTCACCCAGACGTACTGGAGTCCCAACAGCGCTGCCAGACGGGGCGCTGCATAGAGCGGCGTCCCACCCACATGAAGAGGCGGGACCGGAGAATTCGGCTCAACCGCAATCAGCGGCTTGTAACGCCATATCGTGGGATCAGGATTTGCCGCCAGGCTTTCACGGCTGATACGCGAGGCAATGACATCGTAATCGTACTGTACATCCAGATTGCCGTCGTCGCCGTGTTTAGGGCAGACATAAGCCACCTCGTTCACGCCATATTCCGCGCCGCAGATGGTGCATTTGAGGTTGATTACGTGATCCATAAAGACTCCTTTTTGGGAATGCCTGAAATACTGGAGTGAGAAAAAAGTAAGAAGTAAGGCCCCTTAAACGGCGCCTACTTCTTACTTTTCACCTTCTACCTGCCTCAACCTGGAATAATCCGCGTACCCGTCTTGCCCTCCAACGCGTCCATGATATGCGCTGGATCGGTGACGATGGCTTCTTTGCCGCCAGCTTCCATGTACCAGAGAATCGCCTGAATCTTGGGGTACATGCTGCCCTTGGCAAAATGCCTCTCTGCCATGTACTGTTTAGCCTCGGAAACTGTCATCACATCGAGGGCTTTCTGGTCAGGTGTGTTGAAGTTGATATAGACTTTTTCCACCGCCGTGGAGATGATGAACAGATCGGCCTTGATTTCACGTGCCAGCAACGACGAGGCATAGTCCTTATCAATGACCGCTGCCGTGCCCAGGTAATTCCCATGCTCATCTTCAATCACAGGAATGCCGCCGCCACCGACCGTAATCGCGCAGATACCGTTATCCAACAGGGTCTGAACAGCATCCAGCTCGACAATCTTCTGCGGGATAGGGGAAGCAACCACTCGCCGCCAACCGCGCCCCGCATCTTCCACGATCGCCCAACCTTCGTCTGCCTCACGCTTCCTGGCTTCCGCCTCATCCATGAAACCACCGATGGGCTTGGTGGGATGCTGGAACGAGGGATCATCCTTGTCTACCAGCACCTGCGTCACAATCGTCGCCACGCTTTTCTTCATCTTGCGCTGATAGAATTCGTTGTTGAGGTTTTGCTGCAAAGCGTAGCCGATAGCGCCCTGCGAATCCGCGCCGCAAACATCCAGCGGCACCTCGTGCATACCCGCTGCCTTCGCGGCAATTTCCGAGCGGCGAAGGATGAAGCCGACCTGCGGACCGTTGCCGTGTCCGATGGCGACATCCCAACCGGCTTCGATCATGCTGGCGATATGATATGCGGTTTCTTTAGCCGCGAGATACTGATCTTCCACACTCTGATGCTGCTTGTCCTTAATCAATGAATTGCCACCAATAGCAATCACTGCCCACTTTCTCTCACTCATAGGTCACTCCTTAAAATTGAGACATTTACTGGAAACTGAAAGTTGAAGGTTAAGGGCATTTCACAAGCCATAGCCCATGGTCCTTAACCTTCAACTTTCGAACCCAATCTTACCACATGGTCATCGCCATCACGCCCTTCTGGGCATGGAGGCGGTTTTCAGCCTGGTCGAAGACCACAGAATTAGGACCATCCATCACTTCACTGGTCACTTCGATGTCCCGATCAGCCGGCAACGGGTGCATGTAAATCGCATCGGGTTTGGCGTGCGCCATCTTCGCCGCGTCGGTAATCCAGCTCTTATAGCTATCCTGGATGCGCTTGCCCTCGATGGGGTCAGTCGTGGTGAGCAGCGGGCCCCAGGACTTGGCGTAGACCACATCCGCGTCCTCGAAGCCCTCGGTCATATCATGAACAACCTCGAAAGCCGAACCGCTCTTACGCGCCAGAGCCTTGGCCTCTTCGACGTAGGCATCGGGCAGTTTGAACTCCGGCGGGTAGGAGAGCGTCACATCCATGCCAAAGCGCGGCATCTGGAGGATGAGCGAAATCGGCACCGACATAGGCTTGAGATACGAAGAGGCGTAAGCCCAGGAGACCACAATCTTCTTGCGGCGCAAATCGCGCCCCTTCTTCTCCATAATCGTCATCAGGTCAGCCAGACACTGGAAGGGGTGAAAGAGCTCACACTGCATATTGAGCACTGGGGCGCGGGAAGCTTTAGCCACGCCATTGATATAGGCGTTGCCATCCCCCCAATCGCAATGGCGAATAGCGATGCCATCAAAATAGCGTCCCAGAATCTCACCGATTTCCACAGCGGTGTCGCCGTGAGCAATCTGCGTTGTCTTGGAATCAATGAACGCGCCATGTCCGCCCAGCTGGGCCATCCCCGCCTCGAAGGAGCAGCGGGTGCGCGTGCTGCTGAAGAAGAAGAGCATGCCCAAGACCTTATCGCGCAGATAGGGATGCGGTTCACCGACCGCGCGCTTGCGCTTGAGGTCCCAAGCCATATCCAATACGGTTTCGACTTCTTCCTTGCTAAAATCCAAATCCGAAATCAAATCACGACCGCGTAAATTTGTAATCATCGTTCACCTCTCAGAAAGCAAGTTAAGGGAGTAAGGCTCATGGGGGTAGAGCAAGAACGTAGCACGGGCTAGCCCTTGCAGACCCCACTTCCAACCTTCCGGTTTATTCCATTGCCCCCAGCACAAGCGCCAGCAACGCCATGCGCATGACTACACCGTTGAAGGCTTCCTGCCAATAGCGTGACCAGTGGGTGATATCCACATCGGTCGGAATCTCGTCCATGCGGGGCAGGGAGTGCAAGATGATCGCGTTGCTCTTCGCTTTGCTGGTGAGAAGCTCACGGGTAATCCGGTAATTATCAGGCGTGAAACCGGCGTCACCCTTGCGCACGTCGCGCTCCTTGGTGTAATCCGGTTGCATTACAGGCTCGACCAGAATCACATCCGCCTCGGCGATGGCTTGCTCGACATGCTCAGCCTCTGCAAAGTTGAGCCCATACTGCCGGAAATCCGCCTTGAAGCTTTCCGGCATCAACATATCCGGTGAATTATCAAAAAGCGCATTGGCAGGCGGCGCGACAAAGGTAATCGGGCAATCGAACTGCGTGAGGGCATAGCCCAGCGAGTGCATCGTGCGCATTCGCATATCCCCCACAGCCAGCCACTTCAGCCCATCAATGCGCCCTTTCTCACGCAGCACAGTGTACAAATCCGTGAGAATTTGGGTGGGATGCTCACCCCAACCATCGCCGCCATTGATGATAGGCACGCTCGCCCATTTGGCTGCCTCGTGCGGCGCCCCCATCTGAAAATGACGCATGACGATGACATCGCCGTAAAACTCCAGCATCTTGACGGTATCCTTGATGGATTCCTGATACCAGTCGCCGGCGCGGGTCATCTTGGAATCAGAAAAGCCGGTGACGTGCCCACCCAGGCGGTGCATCGCTGCCTCGTGCGCCAGACGCGTACGCGTGGAGGGCTGATAGAACGCCGTCACCAGCGTCTTATCAGCCAACAAGTCGCTGTTGCGCCGGTTGCGCGCTATAGGCTCAAGTTGCTCGGCGATCTCAAAGACGCGGAAGAACTCTTGCCGCTCAAACTCCTTCAAAGACAAAATGTCACGGCCCATGAAACTACGCATACGCATATCTCCTTTGGTGAAATCGGTTTAGAAACTCAAAACTGCTATCAATAGCCCTCATCCTGCACCATGCACAAGAAGCACATGGCGCAAGATGCTAACACACCTAACGCAGCTCTTCCGCGATTGCCTGCGGCAGCAGTGCATACCACTCAGCAGCCTGTACCACCTCATCCAGGGGCACATTCTCAATAGTCATATGGGCAACTTTCTCATCCCCAGGACCCAAACCAATCGAAGGAATGCCCGCCTTACCCGCCCAGTAGATGCCGTTGGTGGAAAAGTCCCACGTCCCCAACGGACGCGGTTCGCCCCAGAGCGTCTCCAGCGCACGCTGCCCCGCCCGCGCCAGAGGGTGCGTTTCCTCTAACAACCACGCGGGGAAGTATTTATCCACCGGGAAGACAAAGCCCGTGTATGAAGGTGTATCGTAATATAGCTCTTCTACGGTAATTTCCTTCTGCATATAGTCAGCAATCAACCCTCTGACCTGCTCAATAAGCCCCTCGGCATTCTCATCCACCGTGGTACGGCGGTCAAGATAGATGGTGAAGCGATCCGGGACAGCATTAAGCGAAGCCGTGCGGACCTCGACATCGGTTACCGCAATCGAGGCATGCCCCAATACGGGATGACTGCAATAACCAAAGCGCATGCGGCGGTCGAGCTCACGGATTTCCATGATTACTGCCATCATCTTATAGACCGCATTGTCGCCCAGATAGTGCGAGGCGGCATGCGCCGAGCGCCCGGTTGCCGTGATCTTCAACTCAATGCGACCCTTGTGCCCGTGATAGACGCGCATCTTGGTCGGTTCACCAATAACCACGAAATCGGGCTTCACCTTGGGGTCCACTTCCACGAAAGCGTTGGGAGCGATGCCATCGCACCATTCTTCCATATTGCCGAAGTAATAGACGGTGTAGCCATCGAGCAATCCCAGATCACGAGCGGTAGCCAGGCCATAGACCATGCCGGGGGTGCTGCCCTTCTCATCGCACGCGCCGCGCGCATAGAGCCGCCCATCTTCCACCTTGCCGATAAAGGGATCCCATTCCCATTCATTGGGGTCACCGATACCAACCGTATCAATGTGTGAATCGTAGACAATCACTTTCGGACCATCACCGATGCGTCCGATGGTGTTACCCATCTTATCGAAGCGCACTTCATCGTAGCCGAGCTTCCGCATCTCAGCCTGAATGCGCTCCCCCACAGGTCCAATCTGCGATTCCATGCTAGGAATCGCACAGATATCCCGCATAAACTGAAGGATATCCGTTCTTTGTGCCTGTATCCGTTTTTGAATCTCCGCAATATGCTGCATGACTATCGCTCCTCTAATATAGTAGTAACAAAAAGATGCCCACAGCTAACCAGGCGATTTCAAGAACCGGGGCATATCTCGATGTGCGCGCGCTACCGATTAGCCCTGTACCTTTCGCATCACATGAAACTGAAAATGTCCCGGCACAAAGTAACTCACCGAAAAATCCACTACTCTTTCATCATAGCTGTAAAGTTGTGCGACAAATCTGAGCAAGGCGGCTCCGCGCGGCACATTTAGCCGCCGCGCAAACTTCGTATTGGCAGATTCAGCCATGATTTGAGTACGAGAGGCACTCAACAGCGGTTCCCCACGCTGCAACAACAGCTCCAGCACAGAGCCACGGAATTGAGATCCCAGGTCAGCCTGGGTGAGGTAGGTCAGCGGCACCACATCCCGCAGGTCAGCAACCGGCGTCTCACCGATGCTGATCACGCGAGTGACCGATAGCACCGGTGTTTCAGACTCAACAAGCAACCCCAGTCCAGCCTTCTCCGTTGGGGTCGCCAGGCGTTCCTCAATTTCCAGTTCGTCTACCGTGGTGTCCAAGCCAATCCGCCCCGCCAGTATCTCCAGAGGCTCAAGCACCTCCAACCCATTTTCGATCACCTGCATGCGCGAAGCCACAAAGGTGCCCACGCCATGACGGCGTACCAGAACGCCACGCTCCACGAAGGTGCGCATCACTTCACGCAGGGTAGCACGAGAAACCCCAAATTCCTTGGCTAAAGCTGGTTCTGGAGGCAATTGCTCGCCGGGGTTGAGCGAGGCAATCATCGCGCCCAACACATCTTCGACCTGCACACGGGGGGAGCGTACTCTAGTATAAGGCAACATGTCTGACATCCAGCACCTCTCAAGCGATTATAGGGCAGATGTCAGACAAGTCAAGCCAAAACGAGTATGCGGTAAAGCCTTATCCCACCGGGCAATGCGCCGAAGCCCAAGAAACGGCGCAAGCCGTTCTTTTTCTGATATTTCGCGGCAGTTCTAGCTGCAAAGCCTTGCCCGAAGCAGAGGTGCGTTTCAACTTTGGGGTAAAAGCAAAACGACTATCATACAAATGCCTTTCTTTGATTGATTTTTGGCGGTGGGGCAAAGCCCCACCGCCAAAAATCAATTTTTTCTGCGTCCTGTAGGGACGTTTGAGATTTTCACCCTCGTTTTGAAACGCACCCCAAAGCAGTTACAATGATGATTCTGTGGAAAACTATGCTAAAATTGTGGATAACTTAGCATCACATGTGGGGAACTCGATACAAAGCGAGAACGTCAACACTTCAGGCAACACGACTATGGCCTGAGCTTTGGGAAGACGGCGCAAAGGGAGCACATTTTATGACGGCACATAGCACTTATCAGACGCCAGAAACTATCGCACCAGCACCGCAACAAACCTTGCTATGGGTGGGTGTTTTCCTGCTGCTACTGGCGTTGGGTGCGGCACTATTCTTCTGCGCCTGGGTCTTCAACCAACGGATGCAGGGCTTCTACCGTGATCGCGTTTATCCCCATGTGTCCAGCTTGAATCTGGATTTGGGCGGTCTGACGCGTCAAGAAGCCGAGCAAGTGCTGGTCGCAGCTGCTATGCGTACCGATACAGGAGCACTAATCCTACATGATGACGCGTCACCAGGCGCACGCCAATGGAAGCTGCCCTGGACGGAGGCAGGCTTCACGCTCAACGTAGCGGGCACACTAGAAGATGTCTGGGCGGCAGGTCGCGCGAAGGGAACGCCCCTGAAAGAACAGTTGCGCCTGTGGTTCCGCCCGCAGGTGTGGGAAGTCGCGCCACGCTTCACGCTGGACCTGGCTCAAACGCGTACAGCCCTGGAGCAGGTTGCTGCCGAAGTCTCCGTCCCTCCGGTTGAGCCGCGCCTGGGATTGGAAAACGGCACCATCATCGTGATTCCCGGAACACCGGGGCGTGTGCTAGATACCACAGCGCTGCTTGGGCAGATTCAAACGCAATCCAGCTCCGCTGCTGGCGAGATGCGCATCGCCTTGCTCTACCGCGATGTTTTCCCCGTCGAACCGGATACCACCAAGGTGCAGGCGCAGGCAGAGGTACTCCTTAACCGCCAGGTCACGATTTCGGCTTTCGATGTGCTCACAGAACAAACGCTCAACTGGACCTTAGGTCGCGAGGATTTCGTCCCGTGGTTGCGCCTGGTAGCGCGCGAAGATGGGACGGCAGCAGTCGAAGCCAATCCAGAAGCCGTGCCGGAAACCCTCAAGGCGCTGGCAACGCAACTGGGCGACGGGCGAGGCTTCCGCATCGAAGAGGCGGCAGGGCAGGTATGGGACGCCTATGCAGAGGGTGGGGGACATGTCGTCGCCTACCTCACACATCCAGAACGCCTCTACACCGTGCAATCCGGCGACACCGTCGGGCGCATCGCAGCAAGGTTGGGCATGCCCCCGGGGCTGATCATGGAAGCCAATCGCGGCGTAGACCTGGATCGCCTGTGGGTTGGACAACAACTCACCATCCCCTCACAGGATGTGCTCACGCCCTACCTCCCTGTGCCCGGTAAAAAGATTGTCGTGAGCATTCCGGAGCAACGGGTGCGCGTTTATCAAAATGGGGGCTTGCTGTGGGATTGGACCACATCCACGGGGATCAAGGATTCTCCCACGGCAACGGGCATTTTCCAGATCATCAGCAAAGAGGAAAATGCCTATGCCTCGCAATGGGATCTGTGGATGCCCTATTTCATGGGAGTATACGTGGCGGGCGGAAATGTCGTCAATGGCTTTCATGAGCTGCCGATCCTGCAAAGCGGGCAACGTCTGTGGGCGGGCAATCTCGGCAGCCCCGCATCTTTTGGCTGCATCATCCTGGGCATTCCCGAAGCGGAGACGCTCTACAACTGGGCTGAGATAGGCGTAGTCGTCGTCATTCAGTAAAGCCAGCTACGCGGACGCCGAAGCGATTCAGATGTTTCCCACACATCACGGCGAGATTCAGTTAACAACTGCGCTTCAAGAGAGCATTTTCGTTGCTGTGCGTAGCGCAATAGCGAAAAGTGCTCTCTGACGGACTCTGGTCCGGAATTCACCCCCCTCGCGATAGGGATCCCAGGATTTCTGAAAGGTCCGCCGTACACGCGTGGATGCCATAAGCTTGCAGCAGCTTTTCGCTATAGCGGACGGTGATGAAGGCATTGGGACGACTGCCGATGGCTCTCAGCCACGCATGCTTCAGTCCATTCACCACCCGGCAAACGCCAACAAACTTCTTCAGGTCAGCCTTGAAGCTTGCGCTGGTGGGGACCACCGTGTGCAACTCGGTCAGCGAGAAGGAATAACCATACTGGCGCAGGTTATTGCAGACCGAGACTTTGCCGCAGAAGGAATCGCGCCGTCGCTCAATGTTGAACTGGTTAAGGTCGTCGGGATAGGCTTGAACCAAAATGGGAACTTGCAGACCCGAAATCTTGATCGTATCCGCCACGCCCTTTTCATCGCCAAAGTTGGGCAACAGCACAGTATGCCGGCTATCTCATCCGCGTGGGACTTGAACAAGGCGACGCACTTTTTGGCGTCGTCCCACGTCTCAACACCCCCCAATTTGGTATCCTCCTCCGACAGCGTTTATCAATGGTTATCCACAAAAATGTATTTCGTTGGAATGTCAATTGAGGAAAAACCGTGTTATCGGGTTGCCGACAATGCCCCTGCCTCCGAGATTCTGTGCCCGGTGAGCTACACAACCGCAACGGGAGCGGTACATAACCGCTCCCGTTGGGAATTTGTCGCCTGAACTATCGCCGCTGCGCTATCTACGCTGCCAGAACGTGAAGCCCAACACGCCCAAAACGAGCCATGCGAGTATCAAGACGCTGTCGCGGGCGTCATTTGTGGCGGCGAAGCCTGTAAGGCTCTCTGCGGCAGGCACTGTCGGCGTGATCGAGATGGGTCCGTGGAATGTGCTGACACTGGCGGTATCTATATCCTCCAGCCGATAATACACAGGTACACCTGGCGTCACTTCCGTATCGAGTACCTCGTAGACCGCGCCGAAGATTGCGCCCAGAGCCTGCGCAGGAATGAGGTCAGCATTGACCTGCGCCCACGGTCCAGCGGGTATCGTGGCGCGAAAGTATGGCTGTGATAACGATGGACAACCATCGGTGTTTCATCTTTTCTCCTTATTGAAGTGCATTTCATTTGGGTGTGTTTCAAATGAGTTGAAAGTCAGGTAAACTCCGGTACAGTAAGGTCACCACACCGCTGAACCGGAGG
>JAPKMR010000111.1 GCA_026645815.1 Anaerolineae bacterium
CCGTAGGAGTATGGGCCGTCTCTCAGTCCCATTGTGGGGGGTCGTGCTCTCACACCCCCTACCCGTCCTCGCCTTGGTAGGCCGTTACCCTACCAACTAGCTGATGGGCCACAGGCCCCTCTCCAAGCGCCGGAACTTTATACGACTACAGTCTCCTCGTTGTCGTACACATCGGGTATTAGCGTCCGTTTCCGCACGTTATCCCCGGCTTGAAGGTAGGTTACCTATGTGTTACTCACCCGTTTGCCGCTGATGGCCCCGAAGGGCCTCATCGCTCGACTTGCATGCATTAAGCGCGCCGCTAGCGTTCATCCTGAGCCACGATCAAACTCTCCGTTAGTACCTTCTCTACCTTCCGGTAAAGAATGTGTGCTCTGTTGCGCGATTGCTCGCGCGGAGCCCGCTTTTTCGCTGTACCTATCACTCTTCAGTTGTTAAGGTGCTTCTCACAACAAAGCCGCTGCTTCTTGCAGCGACTTCGGCAACTTGAGCCCATTTGAACTCAGTCTTGCTGACTTGCTATTACGCTCTTAAGTCATCGTATCTTTGAGTGTATCACGGTTCATGCTTTTTGTCAAGCACCCCCCGCCTACCCTCGCCGCTACTTCCCACCACCCTGGAGGTCCTTCCCCCCACGGCTTGCGGATTCTACCACGCTCCCCTTTTCTGTCAAGGGACCTTAAAAAGGGGGTGCGTTTCAAAACGGGGGCGAAAATCTCAGGCGCCCCTACAGGGCGTAGGAAAAAATTGATTTTTGGCGGTGGGGCAAAGCCCCACCGCCAAAAATCAATCAAAGAAAGGTATTTGTATGATGGTCGTCTTGCTTTTGCCCCAAAGTTGAAACGCACCCTAAAAAGGGGCATTCGTAGCAGTTCAGCGGGTTTCTGCGCCCCCTATGAAGCTCACTGTGCGAAGCGATTGCTTCGTCAACGGGTTGCTACGCAACCTAGAACGAATGCCTTGCTCGCGCTCCAAGGGCAGTGTGCGGGGTGTAACGCGGATTTCGGTCAGCGACCTGCTACGAAATCCCAAACGTGGGTGCGTTCGAAAATGGGAACGACAGCCTCAAGCGCCCTCACGGGACACAGGAGAAAATGGGGATGCCCCAATCACCACTGCAAATCAGAGACGGTGACCTGGGCTTTGCGGTACAAGTCCTGGTGACCGAAGCTCCGCAGAAAGCCCAGCAAGTCAAAGCGGTCACCCACGTGCAGCTGAATTTTCGAGGCCGTTTCGTCGGAGGTACAACAGCCCTCAAAAACGATGCGTTTCTTGAGGGCTTTAGGCGAAAGCTCAAGGTGGGTATTTTCACCCACGCGGCGCAAATTCACCGGCAGGTAGTTCTCGCGCAGAAAATCACGCAAGCGCGAGCTTGCACCGGGGAAGAATGCCGCAGGCAATGTGATCTGTAGTCTAGCGTCCTGGAATGTTCCGGGTGTGAAGTTCTCCGCTATCCCCGAAATTTCCGGCAACGCTACAGAGGCCATTTGCCCCAGGAGTGCCTCCTGATCCCAGGCTTTGAGCGCGAAGATGGTCTCTCCAGCCACTGCCCCCCAGCGCATTTGCTGCTCACGCACGGTGAAGAGAGCCTCACTCGTGGCAAGCAGCAGTTCCTCCAGTTCGGGTGCGGTTGCCAGCAAGGTACGCAAAGCCCAGGTATTACGCCATTCAGACTGCGTCCATAGCGCAAAGTCTGGGATGCGCATCCGCACATAGATGGGCTTCAGTCGCCACTTCTTCTGCATAATCTGCGGCAGCGTCTGCCAGTACGAGGGCGCAGGCATCACGATGCGGTGGGTGAGTATAGCTTTACGCGAGGCTTCATCCTCACAAGCAGAACACCCCAGGCAGCGCCCATTTTGCTCGCCCGAACCCAAACAGTAACCCTCATCTACCGCGGCGCGGGCACGTTGGTATTGACGATACAGGAATTCCGCTGACACGGAAGAGATGCCAAAATCCAGCGGAAATACGTCATCCACATGCTTTTCGCCCAACCACGAGGGTGTCCAATGCCCATGCACACGTAACCATGTCTGCAAAGCTTGCCAGTACTCAGGGGGCAAGGCTAAATCATAACAATGCCCCTGTTGAGCCAGCGCGAGCAGCGGCTCCAAAAGCCAGGTTCCCCCCATGGCAAGCACCTGCGACACGGCTACTTCATCCCAGGGCGAAGGCATGCGAAACTCGAAGCCGTTGGTCTCACACGCCGATTTTACCGGACCGATAATCTGACGCCACGGTTCTTCCTCGAGAAACAGACGGTCGTAACGCAAGGGCGTAAAAGGCATCCGCACCAGCAAACCTACGCTGAAAATGACTCGCACACCGGGATTGCTGCGCCGGCGCAATGCCTTGAGATCGCTCACAAAGCTACGGAATTCAAGGATATCCTCTTCGGTCTCATGACCAGTGAGAATATAAAACAGTTTGATCTCGCGAATCTTATCCCGCAGCAGTGCGGCAAGCACACCACGAATCGCATCGAGATCAAGGCTCTTGTGCAGAAAAGCTCGCTGGCGCTCGCTAATTCCCTCAACGCCGAGGGTGAAACTGCGCTTATCGGCGCTGATTTCTGCCGACAAAAGCCCAGGTGTAGCGTAGAGAATATCCACACGCTGACTCTTGAAACTCACACGGTCAAAGAGCCGGTTGAGCTCTAGAAGCAGGGGAAAAATATCGCTGTAGGTGTTGAAATTGAAACTATAAAGGTCAATCTCAGCACATCCCTGCCGCTTGAGCGCCCGTGCAGCATCCAGCACAGATTCGAGAGGAAGCTCGCGGTAAGGCTTGCGATCATAGCCCTCAAAACAGAAAGAGCAGAAGGCGGGACAGCCGTAGTTGATTTGTAAGCGGGCGGTACCTACTTCGGCATCATTGAGCAGTGGGTAATCGGTCACCAAAGCCTCGCGGTCCGGCGTGCGACAGATAGCCTTTTCCACGCGCTCATTGGCGGCGCCGGCAACCCAGAGGCCCGTAACCTGCGCCTGCGCCAGGGTCAAACGCTCGCGCTTAGGTTGGGTTCGCGCTTGCCACAAAGATTGCAGCAAAGTCTCGACCTGCCCCTCACCCTCGCCGAAGAAAATGGCATCGGCGATGCAATCGCCATCTGAACCAACAATGGCCTGGGTCGCCAACGCATTCGAACCGCCGAGGATAAATGGAGGCCAACGCCCATCACGTTGGCTTGCAAGCAGCGGGATATCCGAATGTAGGAATAGATAGGGCAGGTTGATAAGTTCAAGAACATAGGAGTTGGAGATAAGAATGACGTCAAACTCTCCGGCAGAACGCAATGATTGCGATCCTACAAGTAAGGGAATACCCTCACGCTCAAAGAGTTGCCGGTCATGGTGGGGCGGGAAAAAAGCCAGGTCAACATACGCATCCGGGGAAAACCGTCGCGCAGCCTGAGCCAGAAAAAGATGCGGCATGGAACGGGCAGCATCGCGAAAAGGGGAGAGGCGCACGATGAGTATACGGAATTCAGCGCTCTCAAATGCCGGATTCCTGAAAGTGGGATTTGGTTGCGGCAAATAATGCTCTGCCGCCTGCAACCGGTACCCTTCACGCGTGAAGAAAGCGCGGTAATCAGTCATTGAGGTGATTTTATAGGCAAATGGGCCAGGTACAAGGGCTTTGGGGTATAGGACAGATTATTGGGAAAAACCAGAAGAGATTCTGCAAACAGGCGAAAAGGGTCTTCTTTCAATGTTTTTGGGCACGCTGCACGTGCCCAAAACACTTTTTCCCAGACGGGTCGCCATGTTTTGTATGAGGTGTGACGCGGATAATGCTCTGTCTGATGCCCAGGACTTTGAGTTTTGTGCAGGTGCGGAGCGCAAACGATTTGAATGTCAACCTGCTATAAGGTATAATAACCGCGTGACACAGGAACCAGAACGTCCTGCTTGCTGGCAACCGTTGGGCGATTTCTGTTGATTCCAGATTTGCTTTAGGGAGCGGCGCGCCGCTCCCTAAACTGTAATAAAAAGGCACATTCGGTGGAGGAAGAATATGTCGCGAGGGGATATCGTTGGATTGATTGCATCCTACATATATGCCTTTGGGCTGCTATTCGGCGTTGAAGCGCTAGGCAAACGCCTTGAATGGCCTCAAGCCGTTACCCGAAAAATCGTGCATATCGGCGCAGGGATGTGGATTTGGGGCATTCTCGCACTTTTTGACGGCTGGTTCTACGGCATCATCCCCTTCGCCACGTTCATCGTACTGAACACTATCTTCTACCGCCAACAAGCCTTCAAGGCCATGGATAGCAAAGACTCATCGCCAGGCACGATATATTTCGCGATTTCCATCACGGTCCTGTTTGCGCTGCTGTGGCGCACCGGCGGAGAACTAGACCGGGCGCCGATTGCCGCCGCCGGGGTGATGGCAATGACATGGGGTGATGGGTTGGCTAGCCTCGTGGGCTACGGCTGGGGCAGGCATCAGTACACCTATCTAGGGCATACCCGCTCCTGGGAAGGCTCGACAGCGATGGCGCTAGGCAGTTTCGTTTCCATGTTTCTGACCCTGTGGCTACTTTCAGGCTCGGCGCTCAGCCCACACAGCGAAGTGCTTGGGATAACTGCCAGCCTGGCACTGGCGCTGGCAGGGACTATCATCGCCACAGTCGCCGAAGGCTTCTCCCCTGCCGGGACAGACAATCTGAGTGTGCCTTTGCTCACCGGGTTGCTGCTGTACCTCGCAACCACAGTGCTCTGAGTTCGGGCGTATGGAAACTTCACAATACCCGCTGCAACTGGCCCTCGGCTTAGTATTAAGCGGCATCATCGCCTATGCAGGATATCGCAAGCAAGCCCTCGCCGCAAGTGGCGCGGGCGGCGCAATACTGGTAGGGACAGTTATCTTTGGTCTCGGCGGTTGGATTTGGGGGATGGTACTCATCACCTTTTTTGTACTCTCGAGTGGCCTTTCGATGTACAAGAAAGCTGTGAAACAAGAGCTGGCAGAGAAATTCGAGAAGGGCAGTCGGCGCGATTTCTGGCAGGCGTTAGCTAACGGCGGACTGGGCGCCCTGATCGCCATCGCAGCGGCGTTATGGCAAAGCCCGGTGTTATTCGCCGCCTATCTTGGCGCGATGGCCACGGTCAATGCGGACACCTGGGCAACGGAATTGGGGGTCCTGAGCCGGCGGTCACCGCGGTTAATTACCAACGGCAAACCGGTAGAACCTGGCACATCGGGCGGCATCTCGGCGCTGGGAATGGGAGCGACGCTTGCCGGTGGACTGGGCATCGGCCTGGCAGCATTAGCGTTCCTGTTACTGGATATCCACCTGGGAGGCACAGGCTTGCGGGGCGCGGAGAATACGCTCGCCACCCTATTGCGCCTGTTGCCGGCAGCCACGTTTGGCGGATTGATTGGCTCGCTAAGCGATAGCTGGCTCGGCGCAACGGTGCAGGTGATTTATTACTCGACCAGGCGGCAGAAAGAAACCGAGAGAGTCATTGATCCAGATGGTATGCCAAATGCTTATCTACGAGGTTGGCACTGGCTCAACAATGATTGGGTCAACTTCCTCAGTTCAGCGGCTGGAGCGCTGGGAGCCGCTGGCATCTGGCGCCTGTTAAACGCCTGAGTCAGCGACTCCCAACCTGGTACACTCAGGGGAGTTGGGGATAGGCAGATAAGGGCGCGTAGGCCACGCCTACCAGCCCCAATCCCGTATGTGCCCCCAATACCGGCGCCACTACCTTAGGGGGCAACCAGCTCACGGGGAAGCGAGCATCAAAGAGCGCTTTGATTTCAGCCACGCCCGCGAGATTGTTGGTGTGCATAACCTGCATCCGCAAAGGCGTGCCAGCCCCATGTTGCTCAGCAACTACGTCCACCAATTTCGCCATAGCTCTGGGGAATGTTCGCGCCTGTCCCCGCTGATAGTACTTGCCGTCTTCTTTGCCCACACCAATGATAGGTTTGATGTTGAGCACCGAAGCCAGCAAGCCCTTGATATGGCTGATACGCCCTCCGTGGATCAGATACTTCAGATCAGGCAATGTGTAGATTGTATCGGTGGCTTGCCGTACCTGATGCAGCAAATTCAGTATCTGCTCCATAGACCATCCAGCGTTCGCGGCTCGTGCAGCCGCTTCCACATGCCAACCCTCGGCGCCCGAAAGTGTCATCGTATCGAAAAAGGTGACATGTGCTTCCGGAACCAGCTTGGCGCCCTCGTTTGCCGAGTTGTAGGTAGCGCTCAAGCCGGAAGAGATATGCACGCACAGAATCTCAGGGTCAGTTTTCGCGAGTTCGCGGAAGATTTGGGCAAACTCGCCCGGTGAAGGCAAGGACGTAGTCGGCAATCCCTGCGCCTTGGGCAACAAATCGTAGAATTCGTCGGGTTGTATGTCCACGCCGCTGACATACGACTTTCCATCCAGTTCAATCAACAATGGCGCCTGATGGATCGTCAGCCCTTCCATCTGCTCCGGGCTTAAATCCATGCCACGATCACTGACAATGTGCATGTTCCCCACCTCCTTGACGATTATCTGTATACAACCCTGGGTGACTGTTTAGCAAATTCTCACTATCCTATGAAAGGATACGCCTTAAGCCGTGTTGCAGAGAGATACTTTGCACTGCTTCAGGCTCACGCAGCACGCAAAACACCTACCTGACAAGCCTTGGCCAGAAAGCGGACCGGAAAGTGAGAGTCGAAACAGTTCGATCATGCAGATATTTTACCCTAAATCGGAGATTATGCGTATGGGGGAATTTACAGGGTATAGAGCGACCTGCTACGAAATCCCAAGAGGCGCAGAGGCCGAGTGTTTTATGATTTTCGTGGACGGGGCTGTGCATCCCGTCCCCGAAAATCACGCTTGCATAAAGAAGGCGCACGCTTGCCAGCACCGAAGGTCATGCTACACTGATTATCACTACGAGTGCAGGAGGTAGAGCATGAATCACGGTTTCGAGACGCTCAAGCCAGAACGGCTTCACGAGAACCCTTTTCAAATTATCGGGCAGGAATGGATGTTGGTCACGGCGGGAACGCTCGAAGCCTTCAACACCATGACTGCCAGTTGGGGAGGTATGGGTGTTCTTTGGAATCGCCCTGTGACCTTCGCCTTTGTGCGCCCGCAACGTTACACGTTTCAATTCATGAACCGTGCGGATACGTTCACGCTGAGTTTCTTCGATAAACGTTATCGGGAAGCGCTCTCGTTCTGCGGCACCCAGTCCGGACGATATGCAGATAAAATGGCAGCCACAGGGCTGACCCCACAGGCAGTAACACCAGATACCGTCGCCTTTGCGCAGGCACGGTTGGTCTTTGTATGCCGCAAACTCTATGCCCAGGACCTGGAGGGAAGCGCCTTCACCGTGCCAGAAATCAATGCTGAAATTTACCCGAGCCAAGACTATCATCGCCTTTTCATTGGAGAGGTACTCACGGTGCTGGTAGCCAAACAGACGACCGGCAACGCATAAATCGGGTGGCATTTTGAGTCATTTCGGGTATAATGTGTCTTACATGGAGGCGAAAGCATGCACATCACGTTTTTGCTAGGTGAAAGTGTTGTGACGCTGCCAGGGGTCGTTTCTTTTACGATGGCGCGTGGTCTTTCTGCGCGCCCCAAGGCTTGATTTTATGTAAAGTTTTCCTAAGCATTTCCTGGCCGTGGGCACGTAGCCCACGGCTTTTTTGTTCCCCCTTCTCGAATACCTGCCGTGGTCTACACCGGGTCGGGTATTCAACAAGGAGCAGGCTATGAGCACGATCATTGTCAAACTGGATAACATCACCTTGCAACACGGGGCAGTGCCGGTCCTGAGCGGTATCAGCTGGGAGATTCAAGCCGGACAGAAAATAGGCCTGGTCGGGGCAAACGGCGCCGGCAAGTCAACGTTGCTGCAAATCGTTGCAGGTGTGTTGCTCCCAGACCAGGGCGTTATCTTTCGACATCCCGAATTACGCATCGGCTATCTGGCACAAGAGCCGCAGCTCGACCCAAAGCAAAGCGCCTGGGAAGCCGTCGTGAGCGCAAATGTAACGCTAGAGCGCCTCGAGGTCGAAATGCGGCGTCTGGAAAGCCGGATGGCTGACCCGGAGGTCTATGGGAATGAGGTTGCCCTTGCCCGTGTATTGGCAGCACATGCACGCGCACAAGCCGCTTTCGAAGAGCAGGATGGCTACCGTTATGAGAGCCGTTGCGAGCAGGTTCTACAATCTGTAGGTTTTGATAGCGCAGATTTCAACTTGCCCATACAGGTGCTCTCGGGCGGGCAGAGAAAGATGGTGGGATTGGCGCGGTTGCTGGCGCTAGACTGCAATCTCCTGCTGCTGGATGAGCCTGATAATCATCTCGACCTGGCAGGTAAACGCAGACTGGAAACCTTCATTCAGGAGTTCCCCGGCGCTGTGGTCATTGTCTCCCACGACCGGTACTTGCTGGACGAGACCGTAAATCGCATCAGCGAAATAGAGGATCGCCAGCTGGTAGAATACCTGGGCAATTTCTCCGCTCACGCCACAGAAAAACAACTGCGGCTCTTGCGACAACAACAGCTCTATGCGGCGCAGCAGAAAGAAATCACCCGCATTGAGGCAGCCATTGCGCGCTTCGAGTATTGGGCAAGTATCGTCATAGATGAACGCCACATCCGCCAAGCCCGGCACCGGCAGAAAATGCTCGACCGCATGGACAAAATCGAGAAGCCGGTGCTGGAACGTGAGCATATGGGCCTGGAACTCAATGGTTGGCGAGGCTCAAATAAGGTACTCGAAATCGCCGACTTGGACAAGAGTTTTCACGCACCCGATGGCAGCGAGGATATCGTGCTGTTGGGACTGAATCTGCTCATCTGGCACGGTGAACGGGTGGGGCTTTTGGGCGAGAACGGCGCCGGAAAAAGTGTACTGTTGCGCTGTATTCTGGGTAACGAGGAGCCTACAAGCGGGGTCATCAACATCGGGCCGAGCGTGCGAATCGGGTATTATGCACAACAGCATGAAACGCTTGACCCCAACCGCACATTGATCGAGGAGATTTGGGATGCCAAATCCATACCCGAACAAGCAGCGGTGAGCGTGCTGCGCCGTTTTCTGTTCCCCTATCTGCGCGTGCGCGATCGGGTGGCTCAGCTTTCCGGTGGGGAGCGCAGCCGTCTGCAACTCGCGAAGCTGATGCTTTCAGGGGCAAATTTCCTGTTGCTCGATGAACCGACCAACAATCTAGATCTGCCCTCATGCGAAGTGCTGGAACAGGCACTGGATGAATTTGAGGGCACGGTGCTGGTGATCTCGCACGATCGCTATTTCCTCGATCGGGTCGTTGAGCGCATTGTAGAACTAGAGGACGGGATGCTCCACGAATATCCCGGCGATTACACTTACTATGCCGAGAAAAAAGGGTTGAGGGGTTGACGACCACAAGAGCACATGGTGAGAAGTAGTATAATGCAGCGTTGGTTGTTGCACGCGCCCTGTGCGCCCAACACTACCCTGAGCGACAGATAGAGATTGATAAAGAAAGGACCCGGCGAAAGCCGTGATGTATAGGATATGGATGTAGCCATAGCAGTGCGACACAGGCTCAAATGGGTTGTAGTCGTTGGCGTGCTCATGCTCACAGTTTTCTCTAGTAGTACGGTCGGAGTGCTATCCGAGGCCTCAGATGGTGTTGCGAAGGTCTCCGTAAGCGTTATAGCCAAACGGGAGAACAAAGCGACGACATTACCAGAGGCACAGTACGTCAGCCTACCAGCGGAAACAGCCGCAGCGCCCATGCCCATTCTTGCAACTCCGGAGGTCGGAGACAGCCTTTCCCGTCCACACAGAGAGCAAATAGATTGGCCCTGTTGGCTGCCGGAAGGCTGTGAGGAGCTCTACCTGGAGAAAAATCCCATCTCGGCATCCTCAGAATACACAAACAGCGTGACGGCGATGCCAACGGCGCGCCTCGAGAGCCAGGATGAGGATGCAGAGCCGGACTGGCGCAGACGTTACGATATCTACCAACAGCTCATCACTGAAGCCAGCGAACCACTTCTTCAGCTGAGTTCCGATGCAGCGCCAGCGCAAGAAGACGAATCAGGAATCCGTCTCCTGCATGGACGGGCTGATGTGCAAAACAACGCGGAGCATATCCTGGCAGAAGGGCGAAATCACCCTGATATTCCCCCCGTGCTCGTTGCAGCCGCAATCGCCGAACAAGCAAGCGACGTCGAGCGCTTGTTCGGGGTGGATGCACTGGAAAAAGCGGGCCTGGTTGTGCCTGGTCTGGAAAATATGTCCATTGGTATCGCGCAGCTGCGACCCGAAGAAGCCCTGAAACTGGGTTTGGGCGATGCCGATCTCTTTGATCCCGAGACGGCAATACAAGGGATGTTTGCAAAGGTCCACCTCGGAAATATGCGCATCACAGAGTTGGAGAATCCAGCAGACCCCCTGACAACGACGGAGCGCTACATGCTGCTCTCACTGGCACAGAATGGAACCAGTGAGGTGGATGAATACTTCGCGCTAGGTGGAGATTGGGAGAGCATTCTGACACAGGGAAATAACGCGCGCGTCATGCGGTACTTTCTGGTGCATCTGGATTGGCTGTTGCTCAACGGTTGGGAACTGCCGGAAGATGTGGCATTGGATACCTGGCGCGAAACCGTGTTTTCGACCCCGTGAAAGCTCCTCACAAACGGTACACCGCGTATCCCTTTACCTAACGCCAAAATGTGTTATCTTTGAAGGTTGTTGAATTGCACAGGATGGAGGTCTTTATGGGGAAGAAGCGTAGTACTTTGCTTGGCACCGTTGCATGGATACTGGTGTTAGTGGCAAGCCTTTGGCTGTTGCCAATGCCAACAGCTACGGTCGCGCAGAGTCTGGCGCAACAACCCCATCCTGTTGATATCTACTTCTTCTGGGGCGATGGTTGCCCCCATTGCAGCGAACAGAAACCTTTCCTGAAAGAGCTGGGTGAGCGCTATCCCTCGGTGAGAGTTCACGATTATGAGGTCTGGTATAACGCTGACCATCAAGAGCTCTTCGAGAAAATGGCCGATGCATTCGGTTTCCAACCGCAGGGAGTGCCGACTACATTTATCGGGACGCAGTATTGGGTAGGATTCGGCGCAGAAATCGGTGCGGGTATTGAGGAAACCGTCGCAACATGTGTGACTGACGGTTGCGTCAATGCGGGCGCGGGAGTTATCCCTGGGGTTGAGGCAACCGACGATGGGACGCCTGCCAACCCGATACTACCCCAATCTGGCAATGATGCCGTCATCACTTTGCCCATTCTCGGCGCCATAGACCTCGCGACACAATCCTTAGCCGTCAGCACAGCTTTGATCGCCTTCGTGGATGGTTTTAACCCCTGCTCCATCTGGGTGCTATCCATTCTGCTGGCGCTGACCCTGCACACGGGGTCGCGCAAAAAGGTGCTGATCATTGGCCTGGTATTCTTGACCATCACCTCATTGGTCTATGTATTATTCATTGCCGGGCTGTTTACGCTGTTCACTTTTGTCAGTTTTCTGGGCTGGATTCAAGCGCTGGTGGCGCTTATGGCGCTTTTCTTTGCGGCGGTGAATATCAAAGATTACTTCTGGTATAAAGAGGGCATCTCCTTCACCATCAATGATGAGAAGAAACCCGGCATTTACAGGAATATCCGCCGTGTGTTGAATGCAGGAGATTCGCTGTGGGGCATCATCAGCGCCACAGTGGTGATGTCGGCAGGTGTTTCGCTGGTTGAGTTTGCATGTACTGCCGGATTCCCCGTCTTGTGGACGAATCTGCTCGCTGCGCAGGATGTCCCACCCCTTAACTTTGGCCTGTTGCTGTTTCTATACATGGTGATTTATCAACTTGATGAGCTGGCGATTTTTCTGGTTGCAGTATTCACACTCAAATCCAGCAAGCTGGAAGAGAAACATGGGCGTATCCTCAAGCTCATCGGTGGGACTCTGATGTTGACCCTGGCCGTTGTGATGCTGGTCAATCCCAACCTGATGAACCAGCTAAGCAGCTCTTTGTTGATCTTCGGCATTGCCTTCAGCGTGGCTATGCTTATCCTGCTAATACATCGCATCGTATTGCCCAAGTTCGGCATTTATATCGGCTCAGAGGTGAATCCTTCCAGAAAGAA
>JAPKMR010000112.1 GCA_026645815.1 Anaerolineae bacterium
AAATCACGCTTGCGGAGAGAGGCGCAGAGGGTTTTTGAGTGATCTAGCCGATTTTGCCACTGATGGCGTTATCGCCATTGCCCGAATCCCGAAACGTGATTACAATAGTGGAGTACCCCGCAGCCATGTTCGAAGTGGAGACAAGGATGAAACGCGAAATCGCTATCACGCAACCGGATTATCTGGTCGAGGATTGGCCCGGAAAATATCAGGTGTTCTCCTGGCTCGAATATGTCATCACCGTGCCGAATCCCATGTTTCTCATCACCACACGGAAAGCCAACGGCGCCCCCAACGCGAATCTCAGTTCGTGGGGTTTGCTGCTCGGCGAGCAGGGGCAGTATTCGTCGCTGCTGGCGCTGCTGGATAACTCCCATACTTACGCCAACATTCTGCGCGAAGAGGAATGGTGTATCGGCTTTCCGGCTTTCGAAACCTACCCGGAGTGCTTTGCGACCATTCGCTACAATGCACCCGATAACGACGAAATCACCGAGTCAGGTTTCACCGTGGAGGCAGCACAAACCGTGAGGGCGCCGCGCATCGCGGAATGCTCCGTGAGCCTGGAGTGCCGGTTGGCGTGGCACCGACCGCTGTATGAAGGTAGCCCGTGGCAGCTCTTCGTGGGAAAGATCATGCACCTGGCGATGGATGAAGCCGCGATGGCGCCGGACCCGGTGACGCGGCTTCAGGCAATGGACTTGATGTACAATGTGCGCAGCTGCGTGGATCCGCTGACCGGCGCGCAGTTCGGTCCGAATTCGTTGGGGCTGTTGAATCGGGTGGAGAAGATTTTTCCGGGATAGGCAGGAGGGAATCATCGTATGCAGCATTCTAATCTTGGTTTTGGTCGAGAGGTTTCCGGCGCGGGGGTGTGGCAGAAGCGGTTCTACCGGATTGGGCATTCGGGGGCAGCGGGGCACGCTCCGGCAAATACGCTCAAATCCCTGGCGCTAGCCCTGGAAATCGGCGTGGATATCGTCGAATTCGACGTCCGCGCGTGCCGGGATGGGCTGGTTCTGATCCACGATGCGACCCTGGAGGGCTTGCCCTCCCCCTACGGCGCCAGAGCCGTCCGCGATTGTACGGTGGCGGAGCTGCAGGCGCTCACGCTGGAGGGCGGCGAGCGGATTCCCACGCTCGCGGAGGCGCTGGAACTGCTGCGCGGAGCGGCAGGCGCTCACCGAGTACCCTTCAACCTCGACCTGAAAGAGGCGGGGTGTGAGGCGCGCGTGGTCGAAGCGCTGCGCGAGCTGGGCGCGCTGGAGCAGGCGCTGATCTCGTCCACCATTCCGACCAGCCTGGCGGCGGTGAGAGCCGCGAGTTCAACGGTCAAAATCGGGCTTTCGTATCCGGAGGACCGCGGCAACGCCTCGAAGCGCGCGCTCCTCAAGCCGGCGGTGGATGGCGCGGTATGGCTGATGCGGCAGACGCTGCCCCGGCGGGTGCTGGGTATGATGGCGCACGCCGGCGCGAATGCCGTCATGCTCAACACCCGCGTGGTCTCACGGCAGGTTGTGGACCTGATCCACCACCACCAGGGGCGCGTGTTCGTGTGGACCGTGGACGATGCCGAGCGGCTACAGCGGGTCTACGCGCTGGGCGTGGATGGTATCGCGAGCAATCACCCCGAATTATTCCAGCAGTTGCCGCCTTTCCGTAGAGACGGTACGCATTCCGACCCTGAAATTGAATCCCCCCGATTACCGAGGTAAAGCGATGATTGCATTTGTGATGAGCGGAGGCAGTAACCGGGGCGCTCTGGCTGCGGGAGCGCTGCTCGGTTTGATGCAAGCGGGCATCCAGCCCGACATTCTCGTGGGCGCCTCTGCCGGCGCCATCAACGCGGCAGCCCTGGCGGTGGATCCCACCGTGGATGGCGCGAAAAGGCTGGCGCAGCTCTGGACCCATGCCCGCAAAGAGGATTTCTTCCCCGGTAGCCAGGTCGCGATGCTGCTGCGGTTGGTATCGGGACGCAGCCTCTTTCCGAGCGATGGCTTGCGACGGCTTGCCAGGGAGGTGCTGGGCGAGCGCTGCTTCGGCGACCTGCGCGACATCCGGCTCTACATCCCGGCGGCGAACCTCAATACGGGCACGCTCTACCTCTACGGCGACCAACCCGGCGCGCGCATTCTCGATGCCGTCATCGCCAGCGCCGCGCACCCGCTGGCTTTCCCACCGGTAAAGGTGGAGCAATGGCAGCTGGTGGATGGCGGGGTGGTCGCCAATGTGCCGGTGGGCATCGCCATGGATAAGGGCGCCACCGAAATCTACATCCTCAACGTGGGCTACAGCGGCGACCTGGTGGAAAACCAGCACAAAATGGTGAGCGTCTTGAACCGCTCCATCTCGATTATGATGTACCAGCATTTCCTCATGGACCTCAAACATGCCACCGAGCGCTCGGACCTGATCCTGCACACCATCTCCTGGAAGGATTTTCGGGGCATCCCGATGTGGGACCTGAGCCACAGCGCCGAGATGGTAGAAGCCGGGCAAAAAGCGGTGCAGGATTATCTGCACCCGCCGCGAGGGGTGCAGGTCCCGCCGCCAGACCTCTACGAACCGTTGGGGGAAGAGCCACCGCCGCCGCCCGGGGCGGAAATCTACGTACCCGCGTGGCTCAGTCCCAGCGATTTGCTCGACCTGCCGCCGCGCGAGCGGCAAATCACCACCCATCTCGTCCGGCGCGGTCCAGCAGACGCCGCGACCCTGGCGCAAGCGCTGGGGCAGGACCCGGCAGAGGTTGCGGCGCTCCTGAAGGCGCTGGCGCAGAAGGGGCAAATCTGCCTCGCCGTTGATGGACAGGCGAGCGTCATCCTGGGCAGGCGCAAGCGCAAGCATCTGCCCAGTCAGATTTGGGATTCTGTGACGCTGGAGAACGAATGCGAGACTAAGTAACAGATCTCATTCCCCGATTCCAGGGGAGACTTATGACGCGACGCGACCGTGGCTGCTGCACGGTCGCGTCGCGCAATGAAGCGAGCATTAGCCCACTTTGATAGCGCATCAAACCAGTAACTGAATCGTAACCGCCCTGAAATCGCATTTATGGTTAAGTTATGGTATGGTAGACGTGCGTTTCAAATGTTAGCCCACACGGCTGCAACGCACAGGAAAAGATCATTGATGCACTGGATCCTGAGGGTTCCACCGGATTTTTCGCTCAAACAGCTCATCCAACGCTCGCGCTGGATGATTCTGCCGCCGTTCTCCACAGACCGCGCAGGCGAATGCCTGGAGCGCGTCGAAAGGCTGAGCTCCGGGCATATCATCGCCATGACGGTCACCCAGGTGCTCACGGGATTGCACATTGAGGCCGATATCCACCTCAACGCGGCGCAGGCAGAGGAACTGAGCCAGAAAACCTGGCGCATGTTGCGCCTGGGCGAGACTTTCGGACCTTTCCTGCAACGCGCCCGCAACGATATTCGGCTGCGAAGGTTACTCCAGCAGGGCGTGCGTTTCCTACGCGGCGCCGATTTCTTCGAAGACCTGCTCAAGGCTTTGTTCCTGGGAAGTGCGCCCCCTCACAAGGCGACGCAGCAATTCTCGCAACTGGTGGATACGTTCGGGGATGTGCTACCCTCCAATCCCACGCGCCACGCACTGCCCACCGCCCAACAGCTGCTGGAGCAAGAAGCCTCCCTCGCGAGCGTGCTCGGCACAGAGCAAGGCACGATAGTCTGGCGCGCGGCAGCGACCTATCAGCAACACGCCACAACGCTCGAAGCGCTGCCTTCAACGGCCCTGGCGTTCTCCGATGTGCTCAGCCAGCTGCACGGCATCCCGGGGGTGACGCATAGCGCTTGCGATTATCTGCTGCTGGCTTTGGGGCGTTATGATGGCATTCCAGGCGCGCCGATCACAGCCAGCGTCAGCGGTCTGGAGCAATGGCAACCCTGGAGCGGACTGGTCTATTGGCTCGAGCATTCACCGCAGTGAACGCCTGGAGCGCTGCCACCCCAGCAGCATTTTGGAGTGAGGAAAGATTTTATGGAAACCATCAAATCGGATGTGGGACAGGCTGAAGCCACCCTGACGCTGCTGCGCGACCTGATTCACAATCAACGTCTGGCATTGGCCCAGCACTACAATACCAACGATCTCGAAATGCAGCTGGCAACCTGGGAAGGGATGCTACACCAGCTGCAACAGCACACAGCGCTCGAGCGCAGCGCCCGGTTAGGGTTGCTCTATGAAGCCAGTCAGGCGCTGGCGCACTCCCTGGATTGGGAGGAGACCGTGGAGAGCGTGATGGATCTCGTCATCCGCGTCACCGGCGCCGAGCGGGGTTTGGTGATGCTCGTGGAGAACGGCGCCTGGAAGGTCCAGGTGAGCCGCAACAGCAAGGAAAGCCCCTTTAGCGAGCGCGACCTGGAATTCAGTCACAGCGTGATTCAGAAAATGGTCGTCCAGGGCAAGGCGATTCTGACCAGCAATGCCCGGCGCGATCCGCGCTTCAACGGCAGTCAAAGCATCATCATTCAAGGGCTGCGCTCCATCCTCTGCGCGCCCCTGATGGTGCAGGGAGAGCTGCTCGGCGCGCTGTATCTGGAAAACCGCATGAAGTCGGGCCTCTTCTCGCCCGATGACCTGGCGACGCTCGCCGCTTTTGCCAATCAAGCCGCCGTGGCGCTGGCGAATGCCCGCGTACACCAGCAGACGCATCGCGCGCTGCTGCGGAGCGTGCGCGAGCTGCGCTTGCTGCAGGAGATGGCGCGCGACCTCAATTCCAGCCTCGACCACCAGCACGTGATGGAGCGCAGCGTGCGCTGGATCACTACGGCAGTGGAAGCCGAATCCGGCGCCCTGGGCTTGCTGGCGGAGGAAGGGCTGCGCTGGGTGGCGCAGCTGGGCGAGACAGCGCCGGATGACACCAGCGCCTGGCAAACACTACGCCAGCGCCAGGCAGGTTTCACGCCGCAACAGCTGTGCCTGCCCCTGTTGCGCGAGGAGCGCCCCCTGGGCGTGTTCTGGCTCACGGCGGGCGAGCATCCCTTCACGGAAGAAGACTTGGAGTTCGCCATTCGGTTGGCGGATTCGGCAGCGATCGCTATCGAGAATGCCCGGTTGTATGAGGCGCTCGTCCTCGCCAATCAGTCGAAGAACGAATTCGTCTCGCTCGTCTCGCACGAGCTGCGCACCCCGATGACGTCCATCCGCGGCTACACCGATATGCTGCGTAAAGGCATCGTGGGACCGCTATCGCCGCAGCAACAGACCTTCATAGACACCATCAGCCGCAATGTGGAGCGGATGCGCATCATGGTGAGCGATTTGCTGGACCTTTCGCGCATGGAGAGCGGCAAGTTGCGCCTCAAGCCGGTTCCGACGACGTTGAAGGAGGCGGTTGAAGAAGCCGCGCGCATCATCCAAGAGCCGTTGCAGGGCAAGGAGCAGAGTCTGACCGTAGAGCTGCCGGAGACGCTGCCGCAAGTCAACGCGGATCCGGACCGGTTGGCGCAGATTTTGATCAATCTGCTGGGGAATGCGGTGAAGTACACGTCCGCGCAGGGCAGCATCGTGGTCCGCGCGGAGGAATACGCGAAGGAACCGGGGATGGTCCACTGCGCCGTGAGCGACTCCGGCATCGGCATGAGCCTGGAGGACCAGCAGCGCCTGTTCACGAAGTTCTTCCGTTCGGAGAATCCGGCGGTGCGCGAGCAGACCGGTACCGGACTGGGACTGGCGATTGTGAGGAACCTCGTGGAAATGCACGGCGGCAGCATGTGGGTGGAGAGCACCTTGGGCGCCGGAAGTGTGTTCCACTTCACGGTGCCGGTCGCCCCGTAGCCGCGGCATTCTGCCTGCCTCTCTGCGTTTCTCTGCGCCCCCTGCGCCTCTGCGTTAAAATCGCCCCCATGAGGGGGGAGCAAATTATGGCGCAGCGGTTGAGTCGAGGCGCCGTTGCAGCGCTACGCGAAGAGCTGTGGGCGGCGATTCTGGGTCGAGGTCGAGGTCGAGCAAGGCGAGCACGCCAGGGAAGCGCAGCACCGGCAGCAAAACCGCCTCGGGCAGCAGGGCGACGGTCTCCGAGAGGGGGCGGTGGCTTGCGACGGAGACTTCCCTGAGCAGCTGCCGCGAGCGCCGCTGCGGTTCCTGCCGCTGAGGCGGATAGCCTCCGCCAAAGGGCACGCCGAAGAACTGATCGAAGAGCAGCCTGAGGTTGACGTCGGAGGCCCAACCGTAACCCAGGTTGAGCGGCAGGGAGATGCAGTTGCCGCCGTTGATCTGGGCGAAGAGCCACGCATCCAACGGGGTGCGCAGTAAGCCACAGAAGACCCCCGGGTATTGCAGCGCCGCGTTGAAGAAGCCGTTGCCGCTGCTGCACCCACCTACCGCGAGATCGGCTTTGCCGGTGTTGAGCAGCAACGCGGCGAGCAGCCCGGTATGGATGTACTGCAATTCCGGAGGCGCCCCACTCTGCGTCATACCCGCATTAAAGACCTCGTGCCCACGATCAGCCAATGCCGCCATCACAGCGCCGCTTTTGTCGCCAGAGCTCGTGTCACAGATGACCGCAATGCGCATAGGAGTCCTCCAAGGTTGATGTTTTGCGTTGTTGGTATTGTCTGAGCGCGCCGAGCTTCACTCCGGCATTTGCACCTTGCGGGAAGCGCGCGCCCACGCCATCCGGTAGAGGGGCGGCAGGCGCCGTTGAGCGGGAATGCCGCGAACCTGCTCCACCCAGCGCGCGGTCGCTTCCTGCGCCGCGGCAAAGATGGAGGCTGAACACGCGATCAGCGCCTCGCGGCGCGCTTCAGGCGTCTGCCCGCGGACGCGTTCCGCCAGTGCCAGCGCCTCCGTGAGCCAGGCTTGCTCCAGGCGCTCCCGTTCCGCCGCATACGCCGCCTGGCGGCGCGGATAATCCTGCAACAGGGCGCGGTGCAGCTGCTCGTGCCGCCACCACAGGGTCGCCGGATCGAAGGTAGCTCCCGGCTCGAAGTTGCCCGAGGGCAACCCGGCTTCGGGCCAAACGGGTTTGAAGACACCCGTGCAGGGGGCGGAAGTGCCCGTGACCCAGGCAGAGGTCAGGTGCGGCTCCAGGTGCGCGACCAGCGACCCGGTGCTCTGCGAAGGGCGCAAGGGACCGAAACCGGCGTGCATGCACAGCTTCCCCATGGAGGAATGCGCCGGTTGCCACTCGGAATCCTCCACGGCAGCAGCGCCGTGGTCGCGCAACAGGGCAAAGCAATTCTCCACCGTCAGCGCGCCCTTCTGCGCCTCGAGCAGCTCGAGAGCGCGCCGCCGTCGCGCGGCGCCCTGCGCCCCGCGCGTGTAGACGAAGTCGCTATAGCAGCGGGCAAAATCGAAATCGGCCTCGCTACGGCACCAGCCCTTCTCCATCGCGTGGCGCACCAGGCCATCGCTGGCGCGGTCCCACTCCTTGCCGATACTCAGCCGGTTGGAGATGGCATAGACATCGCGCACGCGCAGCGCCGCCCAATAGCGTCCCGCCGTCTCGAACACCCAGGCTTCGCGCGGGTCGGCGATGAGGAAGGCGTTGTGATAGGGGCTGCGCTGTTGATAGCCGCCGTTGGCATATTGCCCATAAGTTTCGAGAAGGTCAATGAGGATATCGAGCGCCTCCGGCGCCGTTGTGGCGCGCTCCAGCGCCAGGCGCATCATATCCATCCCCAGCAAGCCCTCGTTGATGGTAGGCTCTTTGGTGAAGACCGCCTCGTTGCCGATGGCGACGCCGTGCGCGTTGACGCCCATCTCGCAGCCCCACATCCAGAAGGGCTTGCTCAGCAGCGTGGCGTGCGTCTCCGGCGCTTGAGGGATGGTGGCATGGGTGCAGTGCAGTTCCGCACCGGGGGTGTGGCGCGCCTCCGGCAGCCAAAGCAGGGCATGCGCTTCGTTCGGTTCGCGGTCGCTATTCTTCGCCAGTAGCACTGCGCCATCGGCGGTAGCATTGCCCAGAGCAACAATTGTATCACACATAGGGGCCTCCCGGTTACCTAATCTGAGGCCGCATCAGAGAACAAAAACATCCGCCCATGATTCCCTGGTGCGCACCCCGGAAACTTTAGTGTACACCCAGATGAGCCTTCGCGCCAACGGGATTAACCGCGAGGATACTTCCTTTCGGAGGCAGCAATCTCAAACGCCCCTACAGGGCGTGCTAAAAAGGTGATTTTTTGCGGCGTGGCTGCGCCACGCCGCAAAAAATCAATCAAAGAAAGGCAAAAGTGATTTTGTGCGACAGGGGAGCGCGCGCCATGCCCGCAGCTCAGCGCCCGCGCCACCAATCCTTGCGCGAGCGGGGATCCATCGCCGCGCCAGTATCGCGGATGACGACGCGAATCTCGGAGGTGGTCGCCTGGCCCAGGGGTTGGCTTCCAAAGAGCGCGGGGAGTTCGTAACGCCCGGCGGCGTCGAGTTGGCGGTACAGCGCCATCAGCGAAGGTTCGACGCTCACATTTTCGATGTAGATCGTATAGCCGTAGAGCGAATCTTTACGCCCGTAATTGAGGGCGATGCGCTCCTCGCTGGCGTAGATCACCAGGACCTGCTGTCCCTGCTGGTCAATGCGGTAGCCGCTCTCGGGCACCTGGAGCACCTCGCACCGCGTCACCGCCATGCCGAGCATGGTCACGGGCCAATCGGTCACCGGTTCACCCCAACCGTGATAGAGACGGTAGACGTTGGGAAAAGTGGGCACCCGCTGGTCGCCGAAGAGGAAGGGGAACTGCGGCGCGCTGGGGTCCTCACCGCCGTTGTAGTCTACCAACCCCGGGTAGGCGTAGGTGAGCTCGTAATCGAGCAAGCCCAGGTTATAGCCGGCGTCGTTCTCGGCATCGGGGACCGGGCCTTCGCGCACGACGGAAAGCGCGGTATAGCTCACGCCGAGAATCGGCTCGCAGGGCGGGCGGTAGTTCGACGCGGTGAGCGGCAGGTAGAGGGTATGCGTGAGGATATCGGAGAAGTGCTGCTCGGAGGCGGGAAGGGGCAGAGGCGCAGCCCAAGCGCTCCCGGCAGGAGCACTCGCCCAGGCGCACAGCCCAGCGAGCAGCAAAGCCACCGACGCGATCCCCCAAAACCAACCGTTCCGCATAGCCGCCAACCTCCCGGCAAATTCGTAATACGGTTATTTAACCATAATGTGAGCGGGAGGCAAATGCAGGGTTGGCTGCGCGACGGGTAGGTGCGCAGCGCGACGCGCCGCCCCGTCCCGTGGGGCCAGCGTCCCGTAGGGACGTCTGAAAGTAGGCAGTAAGGCGCCCCAGCGCCTCCTTTAGTGCCTGTACAACCTCATAACGTCCGGGTGACTCCAATGCAGGTGGGTCGCACCTATTAAAGACCTGACAGGTCTTGTAGACCTGTCAGGTCTCCAAAGGCGCACCGCCAAGGGCTTGCCGGTGCGCCTTCCTTCAATCTAGCGAATGTCTACCGAAGCGACGCCGGTTTCGACGCTGATATCCGCGCGATTGGACGCGGTCTCGTAATCCGGCGACTGGTAGACGTCGCCGGCGCGCGGGAAGCGGACGGTATCCACCGTGTTGGAGGCGAGTCCGCCCCGCAGGCGAATGCGCGCCGCGACGCCCTCGGGCACGCGCACCTCGATGGAGGCGGCGCCGGACTCAAGCCGGACGTCGGTGTGACCCGCGTGCTCGGGAAGCCGCAGCATGGTGGAACTGGCGCCGGTCTGCACCCGCAGCGATTTGACCGGCAAGGAAGCGAGGTTCAGGTAGGCATCGCAGGCGCCGGTCTCGAATTCCAGGTCGAGCGGCACACGGTCGGAGAGGCCCACCGACCACTTGCGGTGCGAACCCGCGTCAGCCCAATCCCAGGGCCAGATGGCCGCGTGCTGGACCGGGGAGCGCAGGGTGACCTGGGTGACGCCGTTCTCCTGCCGCACGGTGTGCTCCACGCCGCCGGAGAAATTTCCCGCGATGAGGTCCGCAGCGCCAGGGTCGCCATGCACGGTGAGCTTACCCGCGCCATACTGGAGCTTGATACGCGCGCGTTCGGCGCCCTCGAAAGGGAGCACGAAGGTCTCGGAGAACGTCTCGTTATCACGGCGCCGCAAGGTGCCCCACAGAATGGCTGCGCCCAAGCCGATGAGAATCAAGGGCCACAGGTAGTCCCACACGTTGATCTCGAAGATGTTTCCGAGCAACAGGGACAGGCCCAACAACACCAGGATGATGCCCCAAAAAAGCTGACCGCGACGCATAGGTTATTCCTCCTTAAGATAAAGCGACAAGGCGAAAGGCTGAGAGAGCAATAGGGTCTCTCTGTGTGCCCCCTCTATATATCTCTGTGTAACCGCTACTTGCGCTGGAACAGCACGCGCCCCATGAGAATCAGGCCCAGAAGGATGAGCAAGACGGGCCAATAATCCCCCAGCAACGGGCGCCCGAAGAAGGAGGCGAAGATGAGGAACATCACGGCGCTGACCAGCATGGTCTGCAAGCCCTCACCCACCAGCTTGCGCCGCCGCGCCGCGCTGCCCAACAGCCCCGAGAGCACCGTGCCGATTCCGGCAAAACCGGGAATCAGGGTCCAGGCAAAAGACCAGGTATCCCAGTTGCCCGTGGCGTTCTGCCAGTAGAGGATGCCGCCGATGCCCGCCACGATACAGGCAGGGATCGCCAGGTCCGGTTCACTGAGGAGCAAGCCCAGCAGAAACAAGCCCGCGCCTGCCGCAATCACATAGATGGGCCACGACCACAGGTCCAGCCAACCGCGCAGCTCCGGTACGAGGCGCGCTGCCAGCAGCAGTGCGCCGACAAAGACCAGCAAAAAGCCCATCACCAGGTTGGAACGCCGTTTTTGATTCATGAATTCTACCCTCCCACACATGAAATGCTATTTATGGCGGCGATAGCGTTCTGAATGACACAGCACCAGAACGACATCGTGCATTGATAATACGGCTGTGCGGGGCTAAAGTTGCGCCTGAGACACGGTTTCGCGTTCCAACGCCGCCATTGCCGGCGAAGGCGCGGCAAGCGGCGCCTCCAACTCCTCGCGTACCTGCGCCAGGGCCTGCGCGTCTTCCTCCAGGCGCATGATGGCGGGGATGAAGAAGCCCACGATTCCCAACGCAATCTGCGCCACACCGCCGACGATGAAGAGGGAGCGCACGCCCACCGCATCGGCGAAGGGACCCGCGAGCGCCATACTTACCGGCGTCATACCGGCGCAGAGGCTGCTCACTACTGTGAACACCCGCCCCTGCATCTCCGGGGCAACCGCGCCCTGCATCACCGCTATGAGGGAGCCATTGCAGATTGCATTCATCACGCCGCCGAAGAACAGCCCGCCAATCGCCATTGGGAAGAGCTGCGTGGGGGTCAAGCCGACCACGAAAACGCCCAGGCCCAAGCCGATGATGCCCAGCATCCCCATGACCACGCGCCGCTTGAAGCCACCGAACACCGCCAGCATCAAGCCGCCCAAGAGAAGACCGACACCCCAACCTGATTCCAACCAGCCCAACTGCACCGCGCCACCCTCGAAGTGCCGGGTGACCAGGATGGGCAACAGCTGCATCGCCGGTGAGATGAAGAAGTTGAGCAACATCGCCAGGAGACAGATACCCAAAAGTCCCTTCCAGTTCCAGATGTAGCGGAAGCCCTCTTTGACATCCGCCCACAGGCTGCGGAATGGCGATGCCGCTGCTCCGGCAGCGCTCGCGACCCGCACCGGTTGCGGGATGGCGACGAAAGCCAGGGGTAGGATAGCCATCAGGGCGGTGACGACATCAATAGCCATCACGCCGTACAACGGCAGGAGCGACATCAGCAACGCGCCCAAAGGCGGCGCGACGACATTCATCGCGCCGAAGAGGGTCTGGTTCATCCCGGCAACGCGCGCCAGCTGCTCCTTGGGGACCATCAGGGAGGTGGAGGATTGCATGGCGGGCCAATGGAAAACGCCGCCCAGCGAGCGCCCCACCATGATGAGGTAGATGTGCCAGACCTGAATGCTGCCGGACCAGAAGAGGTAGACGACCCAGAGGGAGAGCAGGGCAATACAACCATCAGCCATCATCATCACGCGACGGCGGTTCCAGCGGTCCACGAGAGCGCCGGCAAAAGGACCGAGCAGCACTTCGGGCAGCAGCGCCGCCAGGGTGGCGGTCGCGAGGAC
>JAPKMR010000113.1 GCA_026645815.1 Anaerolineae bacterium
AGGGGGTGTCCCCCTCCCAACCGCCGCGCGTTGAGCGCGGCGGAGCTCGCCGAAAAAAATCACTTTTCCAACACGCCCCGTAGGGATTATAGGTATTCGTAGTCCCAATCCTGCCCGGTGAGGTCGTTCCACGGGAAATCGGGCCGCGCGAGCACGGCGCGAAAATCGCCAACCGGCTGCCCAATGGCTTTGAAAAGCGCCATATCCCCGCGCCGCGCGTTGAGCAACAGTGCGCCGGCCAGTTTGCCTTCCACGATCCGTATCTTGCGGTAGCCGTTTCCTGATTGCCACACATAGCTCTCACCATCTGCACTGTGGGGTTCGCCAATGACGCTGTAAAGCGCCGTGTAAATGACGGAAGCGTTATAGAAGGGCTGCACAGGCAACGTGCAATCCGCGCCGGCCATGTTGTACCCGGCGATTCTGCCTTGCCTGGCGCAATCCAGCCAGATGCGCGTCGTCTGCCAGGCGCGGTCTGCCGCGCCGTCGCTGCCAGGGACTTGCGTCTCGGTACAGTCGCCCGCCGCATACACATCGGACAGGTTGGTGCGGCAGCGCGCGTCAATGCGGATACCGCGCCCCACGGTCAGCCCCGGCGTCTCCGGGAACACCGGCGTGATTCCCACGGCCTGCACCAGGATGTCGAAATCCCAGGTCTGCCCGCTTTGCAGGTACGCGGTCTGGCCCTCCACGCGCGTGACCGTGTCGTTGACAAAGACGTCAATGCCGTCGGGCGCCAAATAGCGCGCCGTGAGCCACGCCGCCGCATCTGCATCCAACAGCGGTCCGCCGACGAAGCCCGACCGTTGTACGATGGCAATGCGCTCGATGCCCATGCGGTGCAGCGCGCCGGCCAATTCCAAGCCGAGGATGCCGCCGCCGAGGATGAGCGCACGCCCACAACACCCCAGCCGTTCCTTGATATGCCGCGCGTCAGCCCACGTGCGGAAGACCAGAATCTCATCCAACCCTACCACCGGGTAACCGTTGGCGCGCGCGCCGGTAGCGATAAGCAGTTTGTCGTAATTCCACGCAGACCCGTCATCCAGATGGATTTGTCGCACCCCACTCTCGATACGGGCGACGTGAGCCGTCACTTGCTCAATGTGCAGCGCGTTGTAAAAGGCCGGCATCCGCCCCAACACCAGCGCATCGGTCAGGTCGCCGGAAATCCATTCAGAAAGCGAGGCGCGGTAGTAGTACGGTTCGCCTTCGTCGCCGATGAGGACGACCCGCCCGGCGCGGTCGCGCTCGCGGATAGCCTGCGCAGCGCTCAGCCCTGCCATGCCGTTGCCGATGATCACATACGTCTTCTCGGCCATGCTACACCTCCACCTGTGGTCGCGTGGCCTGTTCCGCCGCCACCATCAAATCCCACAGGGGAACGCCGGCGTCCTGAAACGGGCGGTGGAAGGATTCCCAGCAGGTGACGCACTCGACCGCCATGCCCTTAGCGCCTCTGTCCGCGACGATGGCCAGTTTGTCCACGTGGAGTTGGTCGTTCAGTCCGTGGTTGGCGTGAATGTTATAGTAGCCGCAGCAGACGCAGTCCTCCGGCGTCTCGGCAATCTCCACCACATCGGCTATCCGCGCCAGAAGTTGGCGGGCCGGGTCGGGCTTGCCGACCTTTTTCGTGATGTGGCAGGAGTCGTGAATAGCCATGGGATAGCCGAATTTACGCCAGGTCAGTGCGTCGGCATGGCGCAGCAACCACTCGGTTGTGGTGAGCGGCGCCCAGGACGCGTTGGTCTTCTTTTTCAGGCGCAGCAGTGCGGCATAGCACTCGGCGCAGCCGCTCACGATGATCTCCGGCTGCACTTGCTCAATGAGCGCTCCCAGATGCGCGAGCATTTGCTGACCGTAGCCCATCTGCCCACTGAGGTACTGCGGCCAGCCACAACACGAGCGTACGCCGCCCAGCACCTCGTAATCCAATCCTAATCTATCGGCCAACACGAGCGTGGCCGCGGGCGCGCCGGATGGCGAGGCGATGTAGCAGCCAAAGTAGAAGAGCAACGATTTCTGCTCCAGGTGCGCCTTGTCCACGTATTTGCCGAGTTTGCCCAGGCTGATCCGCGTCCCCGCGTCCAGCAGGGTGATGAGCCAACCCCGGTCGCGCCGCCCCTTGACGGCGTAGTACTTTTTCCACGCTGCCGGAATCTCCGGCAGTTGCGTCTTGAGATAGAGCATCATCTGATCGCGGCGCACGCCTGCCGGGCAAGCCAGCGTACACTCGGCGCATTGGACGCACTCGGTCACGAATGTCTGCACGCGCTCGGTCCAAACGCCGGAGGTCAGCACTGAGTCCAGTTCGTTCTGGCTGACGTGCAGACGGTTGACGGGACACACTTCCATGCAAGCGTTGGCTCCAATACAGTTATCCAGGCCAAATTCCACAACGCGCTTGAGGCTGGCTTCGAATTCGCGTCCGTCCCATTCCATGTTACTACTCCTGTGTTTCGGGTGATCTGTTGCGCCGCTTTTTCACCGCCAAATAGACCACCGGAATCAACGCGGTGACAATCTTGAGCGCGATAGCGGCGACAAACTGCCACGAGGTCGGATCGGCGGCTGCCGCGCCCAGGAAGACCAGCGAAAATGACCCCGGAATGATGCCGACCACCGTCCCCGCGAGAAAACTGGGTAGCGAGACTTTTGTCAGACCGCCCACATAATTCTGAACTTCCCAGGGTAAGATCGAAATCAGCCGCATCAATAGAATGAAGATGAAACCGCCTTGACCTTGGGATTGGCGGTAGATTTCCTGAAAGCGGGTGTTACCCTGGAGCTTCGCCTCGACCCATTCACGTCCCAACTGACGAGCCAGCATAAATGGGACGAGCGCCGAAAGCGAGGCGATGATCAACACGGCAAGCGTGCCGCCCACAATCCCAAAGAGAAAACCACCAACGGCAGAAATGACCGGGGCAAGGAAAGGAATGGGCGAACTGATGACATAGACAGCCGCGTAAGCCAACGGCGCCCACGGGCCAAATCCGGCGATGAACTCGCGCAGATTTTCCTGGTTGAACTCATCATAGAGCGAGAAGTAGTAACGTGCAGCAGCCGCAAAGACGGCGAAGATGGTCACCACGAGGATGAGTTGTAGCCATTGACGATGTTTAGATTTATCCATTTGTCCCTCCTCCAGAAAATAGCTTGGGGTATTGTGAAATTACGTTCCACGCCAGGTGGCATAATCCTCAAGGGTGTCCAGATCGGTGAGTGCCGGCAGATACGACAGTGTAAGCCCGGCAGCGCGAATCAGGGCTTCGGTCTGCGCCCGCACAGCGCCGGTGCTCCAGGCGATGCCGCCGAATACTGGCGCGCCCGGCGCGCGCAGTCCGAGCAGATAGTACCCCCCATCGTGCGCCGGCCCAATCACCGCCGGGTCATTTTCCAACGCAGTAAAAGCTGCCTGGATGATATCACCATTTAGGCCGGGGATATCACTGCCGGTCAACACGGCGCGCTCGGCGCCCGCCGCGAATGCCTGGGCAAATGAAGCTGCCATCCGCACGCCCAAATCCCCCACCACCTGAGGCCGAACCAGCAATTCAGGAAACGCGGCAGCAAAGAAAGGCACATCCTCCAGCGAAGCGACTGCCAGCTCAATGCGCGTATCTTTCAAACCTGCATGCAGCAGATCGAGCAAATAACCGTAGAGCAACCGGGCGTAGACCCCCGCCGCTTCCTCCACGCCGATACCGGCAGCTAGCCGGGTTTTGGCATAGCCCGGCAGGGGACGTTTTGCGTAGACAATCAAATGCTTCAAGGGCGCCTCCGCGCTTTACGCTTTACATTTGACGCTCTCGAGTGGATTGGTAAGAACGCGCGATCTGCTCCGGAGTCGCACCGAAGTACAGATAGCGGGTCATATTCCACGCATTGAGCAACACTTGCCGCAGCACGCCGCGTTCGGCAAAACGGCGCGCGGAGGTTGTAACCCGCACTTGCGGGCGAACGCGCACCAACCGTCCAAGCCGGCGCAGATTCCGCATCATCTCGACATCTTCCATCAATGGAATTTCAGGATAGCCGCCCACCCGCAGAAAGGTATCCCGGTACATGAACTGTGTCTGATCGCCAAACATGATCTGCCAGCGCGCGGGGAAAACCCAGCGATTGCGGATCTCGAACAGCCAGTTTTCTGGCAAAATCAGCGTTTGGAACGTGCCGCCGACCACGCCGGTCCGGCCCAAAGCCTCGCAGACCGCCTCGCGCCAACCCGCGGGCATTTGGGAATCGGCGTGGCAGAAGACGAAGATCTCGCCATGGGCCGCCGCCGCGCCGCGATTCAACTGCACGGCCCGACCACGCGGCGCGGTTATGAGCACCACGTCGGGCGGAAGCAGGTCGGGTGTGCCATCCGTGCTACCGCCATCAGCGACGATGATTTCCACCAGCTCGGATGGGTAATCCCGCCGTGCGGCGCTGATGCAGTGTTGAATGTTTTCAGCCTCGTTTAGCGCTGGGATAATCACAGACGCCAACATCACAGGCTCCATGCGGGCGCCCGCTGCCACGCCGCGAAAAAGAGGTCCATAAAACGCGTGCTATCCAGGATACACGAAGGCATGTTCACCCGCGCGCCGGCGCTATTACCGGCGACGACCAGCGTACCGGTTTCTAGATCAGCCACGGTCGAGCACACCGTAACCCGGTTTTCATCGAATAAGTCCGGCTCGGAGATATAAATCGCGGGTAACAAGTCCCACAAATAAAACACGGATACACCGCAGTAGAGGCTAAACGTCACCAGCCAGTTGCGCACAACCCGGCGCAGCGCCCTACTCCAGAATCTGGCCCGCCGGAGATCGCGCCAGCCAAACCCCGCTTGCAGGCAGATGTGCGCATTCATCAACGTGACCGGGCATGGGGAGTTGAGGACACTGTGCGCAGCTTCCGGGTCAGAGGACAGATTCAATTCGGGAAGATTGCGCCAGCCAATACGTAACGGGGTAAGATAGCCCCCCATACAGACAAGCTGTTTGAGATTGTGGAAGAAATCCGGGTCGAGTTGGGCGGCGGCGCGCAGGTTGCCCAACGGGCCGGTTGCCAGCAAGCTGACCTCGCCGGGATGTGCGGCAGCGGTCTCAGCCAGGAAGCGCGCGGCCTCGGTGGGGGGCTGTCCTCGCGCGCTCGCGCCTTTGACCACTCTGACGTCGTCGCGTCCCAGAACGCGCAACAGCTTCACCGTCTGTGGGAAAACCTCATCAAGCGGGCCATTGCCAAAGGTGGTCGTCACCCCCAACAGCTCAATATCGGACCGGCCCAACAGGTAGAGCAAGGTAAGGCCGTCGTCAATCTCGCGCCGGGGCAGACCCAGCGTATTATCGCAATCATAGAGCACGCGCATCATGGTTGCCTCCGATATGCATCAAAGAGACCGCGCACAAAGTCCAGGTTCAGATACGCCGTCACCTTACGGAATGTATCCGCGTTGCGCACGGTATGACCGCCGGTTTGGTACGTCACCCAAGCCATCGCTGACCAAGAGATGCCGCGCAGGCAGTTGAACGGGTCGCGCAACCGCACGCGCTCGATAATGGTATCGCGCAGGTGCGTGTCGAAAATGGCGGCGCGATAAGCGTCCAGGAAGGCGCGCCTATCGGCGACGCCCATCCGGTAGTCGGTCTTCCACAACGTTGTCGTCGGTACGCTGAAGTGCGAAAGGTCTTGCGAGGGATCGCCCCATAGCGGTTTTTCCCAATCCACGAGGTGCAGCGTCCCGTGCCCGCGATCGGCGATGAAATTACCGGAATTGACCTCGGTATTGATGATGCAGGGCCACGGATCGGCGAGAAAATACGCCTCCTGAAGCCGCGCCTCGGCAGCCCATGCCAGCAGCTCGATGAAGTAATCGCGCAGTTCGGGAGCAGCAAGATCAGAATCCAAATATACGGGCAAGAGTCGCGCACACTCCTCGTAAGTCATCGTCAGTGGACGCGCCTCGTGGATGAGCCGATTCGCGTCAGCGACGTGCACACTGTGGATTCGGGCGAAGAGCCGGGCAGCGGCATCCAGGTCGCGGCGATAGTCGAGCGCCTCACCGGGCAGATATTCCATGCCCAACACGCCGTAAGGAATGCGTGCGCGGCTGTCGTCCACGAAATACGGGCGCGGTGTGACGCCGCTCGCTTGCAGCAAGCAGAGTGCGTTGTACTCGTAGGCAATTTGGTCCGCGCGTTGAATTTGCGACCCCATGTTGACGCGCAGCACCCATTCCTGCCCGTTCTGCCAGACCTTGTAGTTGAGGTTGTATTCTCCCTGCGCCAGGGGTCTCACGTCGAAGGGCTGCGCCGGATCCCAGCCCGGGATAGCCAGCCCTCCGCTTTGGTCGAGAAAGGCTTGTACTGAGGGCAACAGCTCAAGCAGGTCCATCACTGTTCGGCGGCGGCGAATGCAGCGCGAATTGCCTCTATCCGCTGGCGGTTCACTTCGAAATCGTAGTAGGGCACGCGCGCAGACGAGCGCACATGAACGAGTTTGGCGGCGTCATCGAAGGTGAATTCCACATCGTCGGTATAACGGAGGCCCGGGGTGACGGACTCTGCATAAATGTAGTCATCCAGCGCCACGATAATGGTGGTACGCTCCAGCTTTTCGAGTATGGCAATGATGCGGTCACGCGCCTCCTCGAGCGGACCGGCATACACGAGGGGCGCAATATAGTGCGCCGTATCATCCGGCAGCGCCTGTGAGGAAACACAAGCCGGATAATCTGGGCATGGCGCCAGGGCCTCTGTTCTCGTGCCCACGTTGTCCGGGCGGGGCGTCAACAGACGCACCAGCAAACGCGCGCCGACAAAACCAACGCCGGCTAACAAGGTACAAATTCCCAAATAGTATAGAACTTTCTTGTGCATCCTATCCTCCTCAGCCAATAGATGGCAAAGCGTTGCCAGCCTCCGCGTCGAGCAGCCACGTCACCTGCCCGGCAGCCGGGCGAACACGCTGGGCGGGCAAGCGCGCCGCGGTATCGCCCAACGCCACACGGACGATGGCGGCTTTGTCCGCACCGCGCACCAGGAAGATGACATTTCGCGCGGCATTGAGCACGGGCAGCGTCAGTGTGAGGCGCCACGCGGGCCGATTTTCGTATTCGGCGACGGCGGGCACAACCCAACGCGCGGTCTCCGCGAGGGTCTCTGCGCCAGGAAAGAGCGATGCAGTATGCCCATCCGTGCCCAAACCCAATAGTACCAGGTCGAAGCGCGGCGCTTCGACCCCAAAGAAAGCACGAAGCGCGCACTCATAGTCGCGGGCAGCGCACTCCGGTTCCCACTCCCCGCGCATCCGGTGAACGTTCTCCGGCGGAATAGGCGCGCCTGCCAACAAGGTCTCAGCGACCAGGCGATAGTTGCTGCCGGGGTCGTCCGGCGGGACGCAGCGCTCATCAGCCCAGAAGAGGTGCAGTTGCGCCCAGGGCGCCCGCGCGCGAAAGGGTTCAGCCGCAAGCAGACGGTAGAGCGCGCCGGGCGTCGCGCCGCCGGAGAGCGCCACGCTGAAGCGCCCCCGTGCGGCAACGGCAGCCGTGGCGAGCGCGATAAAGCGCTGCGCGGCAGCCTCAGCCAGCGCTGCCGCATCGGGGAAGACGTGGACTTCGGGAGACGGCGTCACGGCTACGCTCCGCATCCCATCACCCAGGCGCGCCCCTCGCGAGCCAGCAGGTCATTCGCCTCCGCCGGTCCCCAGCTCCCTGGCGAGTAAGATGCCAGTGGCGGCGCCTCCGGGCCAGCCCAGGTTGCCAAAATGGGGTCAATGATGCCCCACGCCAGTTCAATCTCGTCGGCGCGGGCAAAAAGTGCAGCGTCGCCCTGTAAGGCATCGAGCAACAGCCGTTCGTAGGCTTCGGGCAACGCCGTCGCACCAAAATCCTCGGCATAGTGGAATTCCATATCCGCCGAACGGGTGCGCATCCCCGCACCGGGCGTTTTCACCTCGAAGCGCAAGTGCAATCCTTCATCGGGTTGCAGGCACAGCGAAAGTGCGTTGGGCGCCAGGCGCGCTTCCGGTTGCGGGAAGAGCGAGTGCGGCGCGCGCCTAAACTGGATCACAATCTCGGAGGCTTTGCGCGCCAGCGCTTTGCCGGAACGCAAATAGAAGGGGACTCCCTGCCAGCGCCAGTTATCCACAAACAATTCCAACGCCGCATAGGTAGCTGTCTCGGAGTCCGGCGCGACGCCCTCAGCCATGCGGTAGCCGGCATATTGCGCGCGGACACTCCGCACGCAGCGGCGCACGGTCCGGAGCACCTTCACCTTTTCATCTCGCAGCGCGTTAGCCTCAAAGAGCGCAGGCGGTTCCATCGCCATCAGGGTAAACAATTGCAAGAGGTGGTTCTGGAACATGTCGCGCAGCACGCCAGCTCCATCATAATACCCGGCGCGGCGGCCCACATCCACCGTTTCGGCCACGGTGATTTGCACATGATCTACGTAGTTGCGGTTCCACAGCGGCTCAAAGATAGCGTTGGCGAAGCGCAGAGCCAGAATGTTCTGGACGGTTTCTTTGCCCAGATAGTGGTCAATGCGATAAACCTGATGTTCCTCGAAAGCCGTGTGGACTTGCGCGTTGAGGTCGTGCGCGCTGTCCAGGTCATGGCCAAAGGGCTTTTCAATGATGATGCGCGTCCAGCCAGGAGCGCTGCGGTTCAGCTCAGCCTCGCCCAGGCGCCGGATGATAACGGGATAGAGTTCCGGCGGCGTCGCCAGGTAGAAGAGCCGGTTGTGCGCCGTCCCCTCGGCAGCATCCAGGTGCGCCAGCCGCTCGGCGAGACGCCGATAGGTTTCCGGATCATCATAATCGCCATCCAGGTAGAGGTAGTGTTCCGCCGCGCCTTCCCAGAGATGGCAGACCTCCGGCTTGAGCCGCGCGTAATCCTCCACGCCGGTGTAGAGTCGCTCGCGGAACTCGGCGTCGCTGAGAGGGCTACGCGCCACGCCTAGTACCTGCGTCGCCGGGTGCAGCAAGCCCTCACACGCCAGACTGTGGAGTGCGGGACCTAATTTACGCCGTGCCAGATCGCCCGATGCACCAAAGATGATGACGGTCGCCGGAGAGGTCGTTGTGATGCGCTCAGCCATAGAACCTCCTTTCAATATCGTCGTGAACACTTCCGGATCGGTTTTTAGCCCTGCCGGATGACGAGCGGCAAGTAGATTCGGGGGTAGAGCTC
Source organism: Anaerolineae bacterium (assembly GCA_026645815.1). Taxonomy (GTDB): domain Bacteria; phylum Chloroflexota; class Anaerolineae; order B4-G1; family SLSP01; genus JAAZNO01. Next base: position 9,182 of record JAPKMR010000113.1, read on the forward strand.
ATCGGCGCCGATATCGTAGCCGGCGCCGATGGGTCTGGGGTCACCCTCCAGGTCGGTGGTGACGCCGGGAACGGCGATGCCGCGATCCAGGGCGGCGGAAGCGGGGGTGATGTGGTAATCATCCAACGCAGGGCTGGCAAAAGCGGGGTCGCCATCCACGGGGTACGCGCCTCGCGCGCCATCGTCGGCGTTAGCCCAGAAGAGGGTGTGGTCCGCCAGGATGTTGGCGGTGCTATCGGTGGTGGTGATGCCCAGCGTATGGCTGAAGATGATGTTGTTGATCAGGGTCGCGGTCATGTGTTGGCCAATGGCGATGCCCACCCCGTTATTCACCAGGGTATTATGCGTCGCAGTAATCGCGCAGATATTCCAATCACTGTGGGCATAGAGCGCGCCGCCATCGTAAGCTGCCCGGTTGTGGGCGATGAAGTTGTTGTGCAATTGCGTGCCCTGGGCGCCATTGGCGATGTAGATCGCTACCGCACCGCCCGACCATGCCGTCGTGTTGGAGAAGAAGGTGTTGCTCTGGATAGTCGAACCCTGGTCATAATAGGTATAAAGCCCGCCACCGCTAAAAGTGACGGCGTTATCCGCAAAGGTGTTGCCGTGGACGTGGACCTTGCTCCACACGAGTTGCAGCCCCCCACCCGTTTTGGATTGGTTATGAGTAAAGTGATTGCCCGCTATCACGGCGCCAGTGGAGACCCAACCGATATAGGCGCCGCCGCCTGAGGCGCTAGAACAGCTTTGACAGGCGATATTATCGTGGAAGGTGTTGTTCTGGAGCTCGAAGCTGCCGTTGGCAAAAAGCCCACCCCCATCCCCTTGCTGGATGCCGATACCGGCGCTGTTGCCCGCGAATTCGTTATCGCGCAGCACGGCGCCAGCGGTATTAGCGAGGTAGACGCCGCCGCCGAGCGCGCGGACGCCGGTGCGCGTAGAGGCGAGGTTGCCGGTGATGATGTTGTTGTGGATCAGCGGCGAAGCATCACGGCTGTAGATGCCGCCGCCGGCATCGGAGTCCGCGAACAGAGAACCCAGCAGACCGGTAGCATTGCCCCGCGTGATGGTGAAGCCCGAGATGGTGGGCGTCGTGGTCTCGCCCACCACAATCACGCGCCGCTGTCCCTCGCCATCCAGGATGGTAGGATAGAGCGCGGGGTCGCGCCGCACCGGCGCCGCGGGGGCGCCATCCCACCCGCCGTAGAGGGTGATGCTTTGGGTAAGGGTGATGACGGCGCCGCCATTGCCGGTATAGGTTCCCTGCGCCAGAGTGAGGGTGTCGCCGCGGTTGGCGAGGCTCAAGGCAGTCTGCAGAGCGCAGGGGTCGGCCTGGGTGCAGTTGCCGGCGCCGCCAGGGGTAACGAAGAGGGCAGCAGGAGCGGCGCGCAGCGCCCGTGGCGCCTGGGGCAAGGCAAGGAGCAAGCTCAAAAGCAAGCTCACGCCGAAGACGACGCTCAGGGCAAGGCGCGGATATGGTTTGACATTCATTTTACTCTCCTCAGGTGAAAATGGGTAAAGGGGGCTGAACGAACACAAGCCCAGGTGAATTCAGGGTACACGCGCGACGGCAAGCAGCAAATTCGACCGAGGTGATGAGGTAGTCCAGGCGCGCCTGTGCGCCCCCGGTCAATCGCTGCCACTCGTGCTCCGGGTCCTGGTCGTAAGCCTCGCGCACGCGGTCACTCTGGGTCATGCTATCAATCTCCATAGCCTGCATCGAATCTTCGCCAGTCGCCCTAAATTGCCCCAAGAGCCAACTCCCGGGAATTCTCCAATAGCCCTGCCAGGGCGCCGAGGCTATCTGCACTCCCCGCGGCATCCTCTCGTAGACGCGCGTTGTGATAGCCGTAGAGGGCAGTCCACACCTCAACGGCCCATTGCAACGGTTGCCACTCCAGATCACCCATGCCGCAGGTCGCGAAATAGGCTTCCAGGACGGCGGGCGATTCACGCGGCGTGATCTGCCACCACTCCGCGGCATCCGATTCCCGGTTCACGAAGCATTGCACGTAGCTCAAATCAAAGAGATTCAGGCTAGTAGTGGCATAACCCCAATCCACGAATTGCGGTCCGGCGGGCGTTAACCGGATGTTCCCCGGGTGGAAATCCCCGTGGATGCACGTCACGTAACCGGCTTCAAGCCGGCGAAAGGCTGCGGCACAGCCGGCAATCACGGCAGGCTCCAGACCAGAAGTCAACAGCGCCAGCTCCGCGCGCAGCATCGAGGGCACGGAAGGATATGGTTCGCGGGTGGTGGGCGAACAGACTGGCTTTGCGATACGATGCACGGCATGGAAGCGCCCCAGTTCCGCGAAAGCCCGAGGCAGCGCCCCAGCTTGGCGCTCGCGCAAGTCGGAACCGGGCGCCCATTCCCACCCGGCTAAAGTCCCCTGGGCGCCGGCAGCAGTGAACAGCAGGCGCGGGGCAGGGAAGCAAGCGGTACCCTGAAGCGCTTGATTGATGCGAAGTTCGTTTTCGCCCAGCGCATCCTCCGGTGGAATCTGTTTGAGAAAGAGGCGCCGGGTGGCGCTGCGCAGACAAGCGGCGTTTTCCTGGAGCGGCTCCAGGGCATACGGCGGCGCGCCAAGATAGTCTTTGGCGCCGGTCGGCAAGGATGCGTTGAGCACTTCTTCGGTTAGCATCGGTCATCTACCCGCGGCGGTAAGAGAAGACTTTGCCCACCCATCGCCAAGATTTGATGGCGCTTACGCGGCTGAGTGTGAGTTCGCGAATGGGCCGTAACTTTCAGTATAGAACAGGTGTGACGGAGTGTCAATTCAGACTTGGGCGGGGGTGCATTTCATGCCGGGGGTGGCAATCTCAAGCGCCCCTACAGGGCGCAGGAGAAAGGTGATTTTTTGCAGCGTGGCGCAGCCACGCTGCAAAAAATCAATCAAA
>JAPKMR010000114.1 GCA_026645815.1 Anaerolineae bacterium
GTCGTGGGACGGGTTCGAGAGACCCTTCGACTCCGCTCCACTGCGCTTCGCTTCGTTCCGCTCCGCTCAGGGTGACGGGCTTGAAGGGTGAGGAGGAACGCGAAGATATACCGAAATAAAATTTGAAAGTTCATTATCGCCCGGCGCACCAGTATTTTCCTTCCGTGTATTCCGTGTGTTCCGTGGTTTCTGATTCTCTAGTTTTCTATGCCGGCGGTACGTTCACGGGCGATGGGGTTGTGCAGACGTTATACGTATTTTCCTTCCGTATTTTCCTTCCGTGTATTCCGTGTATTCCGTGTATTCCGTGTGTTCCGTGGTTTCTTTTCTCCGGTCCGGGGCGCCCGGGGTTAAAACCCCCTTTCTTGCATTGCTTCTGTATCGGGTATAATGAAGCCACACACAGCAAAGGAAACGCGAGACCCGAATCTCTATGCGCAACAGAAGCTCAACTGTCATAGCCGGATTGCTCATCGTCGCCGCGGTGGTGGTTTTGATGGTCACCCGCACGGAGAGCACCGCGCAAGCCTTTCTCACCGTGGAAGAGCTGCAAGGGCTGGGCACGGAGGCGGTGGGGCGCAATGTGACGGTCTCGGGCGCGGTGTTGGGCGAATCTATCATCTACGATGCGACGGCGCCGCGCGTGAGCTTCACCATCGCGCAGGTCCCCGGCGACCTGCAAGAGGTCGAGCGCGCCGGCGGGCTGGAGCACGTCCTCCACCTGGCGGCTCAAGACCCCACCGCCGCGCACCTGGAAATCATCTACGCCGGCGCCAAACCCGATATGCTCCGCCATGAGGCGCAAGCCATCCTCCGGGGCCAATTAGCTGCCGATGGCCGCTTCTACGCCGATGAAGTGCTGCTCAAGTGCCCCAGTCGCTACGAAGAAGCGCTGCCGGAGCAGGCAGGCGAGTGAGATGCTGAGCCAGGTCGGGACTTTCTGCATAGGCTTAGCGCTGGCGCTGGCGCTTTACGCCGTCGGGGCGACGCTGTGGGGCATCCGCAACGCCGGCGGGGCGACCGGCAGCGCGCGCTGGACGCGCAGCGGGCAACACGCCACCCGCGCAACGGCGGCGGTACTCGGCGGGGCGCTGCTGGCGCTGAGCCTCGCATTTCTCAGCAACGCCTTCGAAATCGCCTACGTGGCCCAACATTCCGCCACCTATCTGCCCCTGGCGCTCAAACTCTCCGCGCTCTGGGCGGGGCAAGAAGGCTCGCTGCTGCTGTGGTGTGGCTTGCAGGCGTTCTTCGCCGCGCTGGCGCTCAGCCGTCCGGCGGTGCGCGCCCGGCGCCTGGTCCCCTGGGCCACGGTGTTCCTCAACCTCATCACCGCCTTTTTCGTCGCAGTGACGCTCTTCCGCTCCAATCCCTTCACCGCCCTACCCCATGTTCCGCTGGAAGGGCAGGGCCTCAACCCGCTGCTGCGCCATCCGGGGATGATTTTCCACCCGCCCGCGCTCTATGTGGGCTATGTGGGCCTGGCGGTCCCCTTCGCCTTTGCGCTGGCGGCGCTCGTCACGCGGCAGGTCGAGGACTGGACGGCGGCGCTGCGCCTTTGGATTTTGCTCGCGTGGTTGGGCCTGGGCCTGGGGTTGCTGTTGGGCATGCGCTGGGCTTATGACGTGCTCGGTTGGGGCGGCTACTGGGGTTGGGACCCGGTCGAGAACGCCGGATTGCTGCCCTGGCTCACAACGACGGCGCTGCTGCACGGCGCGGTGATGCAGGAAGAGCGGCGCGGCTTTCGCGTCTGGAATATCCTGCTGGTCGTGGCATCGTTTGCCCTGGTGCTCTTCGGCACCTTCGCCACCCGCAGCGGCTTGATTCAATCGGTACACGCCTATGTCGCCTCGGATTTGGGAGGCCTCTTCCTTTTCGCCATCGGCGTGACGCTGCTGGGCGCGCTGGGGTTGATGCTGGCGCGCCGGGCAGAGCTGGTCGCGGGCGCCCCACCCCCGGAGAGCCTGTTCTCGCGCGCCGGGCTGTTCTATCTCACCCTGCTGGTGTTTGGCACGCTGACCTGCTCCATCTTCATTGGCAGCATTCTGCCCACGCTCACGCAAGCGCTGTGGGGGCAACGCCTCGAGGCAGGTCCCGCCTGGTTCGACCAAGTCACCGGACCGCAATTCGCGGCGCTGGTCTTTTTGATGGGCGTGTGCCCCTTGCTGGGGCGCGCCGCCAGGGCACTGCGCCGGCAGCGCGTTGCCCGGCAGCGCTGGAGCTGGGTCGCCCTGCTCGCCGGAGCGCTGCTAGCCGCGGGACTTTTGGCGAGCGCGGGCTTCACCAATCCCATCTCGCTCGCCGGCTTTGCGCTGGTGGGCGCCACCCTGGCAAGCACACTCTTCGAAATCGGCAGCGGCGTGGCGCAGCGTTGCGCGGGCACCGGCGCCGCGCCGCTGAACGCGCTCTGGCAGCTGCTCCGCACGCGGCAGCGCACCTATGGCGGCGCTCTGGTCCACATGGGCGTGGCGCTGCTGGCGCTGGGCGTCATCGGCACGCGGCTCTACCCCTTCGAGCGCGAGCTGACGCTGAGCGCAGGTGCGCCGGTAGAAGTGGGCGGCTATACGCTGGTCTTCGAGGAGCTGCAACAGGTGCGGGGCGAGGATCACCTTGCTTCTGCGGCGCGGCTAGCCCTATATCGCGGCGCGATCTATCTGGCGACCCTGGAACCACGGTTGGAGCAATACGCAGGACGGCAGACGGTCACCGTGCCGGCGCTGCGCTCGGGGTTGCGGGATGACGTCTATGTGACGCTCGCGGGCTGGAGCGAAAACGGCGCCCGCGTCACGCTCAAGGTGGTGGTCAACGCGCTGATCAATGCGCTGTGGGCGGGTGGATTGGTGCTCCTCGCCGGGGGCGCGCTCGCCTTCTATCCTCGAAATCTCGGGCGCCGCTGGAACACCCTCGCACTGGCGCTGGGCATTCTGGGATTGTGCGGCGCCGCCTGGGCGATGTGGGGGCTGCCGCACGGCGCAACGCGCGCCGAAGCCGGGCGTCCGCCCGTGGGCCAAGCTGCCCCCGATTTCCGCCTCATGCTGCTGGATGGCTCGACGCTGGCGCTGGAGGACTTGCGCGGCAAGGTCACGGTGGTGAACTTCTGGGCTTCCTGGTGCCCACCGTGCCAGGAGGAGCTGCCCGCGCTGCGGGAAGTGTGGGAGGCTACCCGGGAAGAGGCGGTTGCGCTGGTGGGCATCGCCTATCAGGATGAAGAAGCTGCGGTGCGCGCGGCGGTGGATGACGATGGCGGCATCCCGTATCCGGTAGGCCTGGATGCGGGGAAGCGCATTGCGGGGCAGTATGGCATCACCGGGGTGCCCGAAACCTTCGTGATCAATGCGGAGGGCAATGTCGCCTTCTGGCACATCGGACCGGTGACGGCAGACGTGCTGCTGGCAGAGATACGGGCGCTCCTGGGAAGCCCCTGAGCGCGAGGAGCCGCGATGAGCCTGGGAACGGTGTTGGTGGAAGTAGCGGTGGTCGTGGCGGTAGCAGCCTACGTGGCGCGACCTTTCGGGCGCGCGCTGCCCGACCCAGACACGCTCATCGAAGCGTGGGTGGCGCGCGAGGCAGCGCGCGAGACGCAGGCGGGGACGCAGTTCAGCCTGCCGGCGCTGGCGCTGGTGGGAAGCGCGGCAAACCGCGATGCGCTAGGCGAGTTTGGTTTGGGGCTGTTTGCATTGGCGCTGGCGCTGCTCTGGGCGCTTTGGCTGTGGCGCCCGCGCCCGTTGCCGCCCGCTCCGGCGGCGCTGCGACCGCAGTTGCAGGCGCTGGCGGCGCTCGATGCGGCGTTGGCGGCAGGCGAGCTCGATGCAGCGGCGCACGCGCAGCAACGCGCCGCGCTCAAAGCCGCACTGCGCGAAGCACTGACCTCCGTGGAGCAGGGTTAGCCACGATGATCGAAGTACGCGGCGTCACCAAAGCCTTTGGACCGCAGCGCGCGCTGGTGAATGTGGACCTCACCATCGGCGCGGGGGAGTGGGTCACGCTCACCGGGCCAAATGGGGCGGGCAAGACCACGCTCCTGCGCATCCTGGCGACGCTCGCGCAGCCGAGTTCCGGCAGCGTGCGGCTTTTCGGCCTGGACCCGCGCCGGCATGGGGCGCAGATTCGCCGGCAGCTGGGCTATCTCTCGCACCGCACCCTGCTCTATCCCGACCTCAGCGCCGAGCAGAACCTCCGCTTTTACGCGCGCTGCTACGGCTTGAACGACAGCGCCGCCCGCATTGCCGAATTGCTGGAGCAGGCGCAGCTGACCGCGCGGCGGCATGACCTCGTCGCGACCTTCTCGCGGGGCATGCAGCAACGCCTGGCGCTGGCGCGCACGCTGCTCCACGCGCCGCGACTGCTCCTGCTGGATGAGCCGTATACGGGGCTGGATACGTTCGCGGCGGAGGAACTCACCGCGCAGCTCAGCCAGCTGCACGGCGCCGGTTGCACGCTGGTGCTGGCGACGCACACCTGGGAAGGCGAAGCCCTGCCCGCACAGCAGCAGCCGCTGCCACAGCAGCGGGCGCTGCCGGAACAGCGGGTACTGATCCTGCAGCGCGGGCGCCTGCTCCACGATGCGCCCCTCGGTGAGCGCGCGGCGTTCCCGGCGCTCTACCGGCAGGTGGTGATGCAGGGGGTTCCGACCTCCGGTGCGGCACGGGACCCAAGCCAGATACCGGGATCCACCGATCCTAGATCGGCAGATGCCGATCCTAGAGCGATCCCCACCGCGCCGGCAGCGCCCCCAAAGGCGCCGCTGCCGGGCTATTGGCGGCAGGTGGGAGCGATACTCGCCAAGGACCTGGCAGCGGAGGTCCACACCCGGGAGTTGCTCAGCGCGATGGGCATCTTCGCCGTGCTGGCGCTGCTGATTTTCAGCTTCGCGCTCAACATGCAGGGGAATGCCGCGGGGGCAGCGGTCCCGGGCGTGCTCTGGACCACCCTGGCTTTTGCCGGGACGCTGGGCTTGAGCCGCTCGCTGGCGCGCGAACAGGTGACGGGCGGGCTGGAAGGGATGCTGCTCAGCCCGGTGGAGCGCACAGCCATCTTTACCGGCAAAGCGCTGGGGAATTGGCTCCTCATGCTCGTGGTGGCGCTGGTGCTCTGGCTGTTGAGCGCGGTGCTGTTCAATCTGGGGCTGCGGAATATGGGGCTGCTGCCTGGGCTATTGCCTGGGCTAATACCCGTGCTACTGCTGGGCACCGGAGGCTATGCGGTGGTGGGCACGCTGCTGGCAGCGATTGCGGTCAACACGCGCGCGCGGGAGGTGCTGTTGCCGGTGCTGCTGCTGCCGCTGCTCATCCCGCTGCTGATTGCCGCCGTGCAGGCGACCGGTGGGCTGATGCAGGGCCTGAGCGCCGCGGCGGGCGGCAGCTGGTTGCGGCTATTGGTGGTCTACAATCTCCTGGCGGTAGCGGTGGCGCTGCTAACCTTTGAATATGTGGTCGAAGAGTGACTCTCCTGAATAAAGTCCTTCTAACCACAAAGGACACCAAGTGTGATTTTTGCAGTGAAATCGAGAACAGGTGAATGGCGGATGGCGGAAAATGCGCGCTAAAATAGCTGCTTTTGGGTTGCCGGCGCTGAGTGTGCTTCTGTTCCTGGCAGCATTGGGGATGGTCTTTTTCTATGCGCCGCGCGAGGCGACCATGGGCGACGTGCAGCGCATCTTCTACTTTCATGTGGCTTCAGCCTGGGTGGGATTCTTCGGCTTCTTCGTCACCTTCTGTGGCAGCGTCGCCTATCTGGCGCGGGGTCACCGCGCCTGGGATATTCTGGCGCTGGCTTCGGCGGAAGTGGGGTTGGCCTTCATCACCATGACCCTGTTGACGGGCATGTTGTGGGCGAAGCCGGTCTGGGGCGCGTATTGGATTTGGGAACCGCGCCTGACCATCTCGGCGGTGCAATGGGTGCTGTATGTGGCTTATGGTATGCTGCGGGGGGCGCTGGATGCCCCGGAGCGGGGCGCGCGCTTTGCCGCAGTCTACGGCATCGCGGCCTTTGTGACGGTGCCGCTATCGTGGTTCGCCATCCGCTGGTGGCGCACCATCCACCCACAGCTCTTTTCCGGCGGCGAGATGGCGATCACGCCGCCGATGCTGGCGACGCTGCTGGTCTCGCTGGGCGCGTTTACGGTGCTCTACGCGGCGCTGTTGCGCGCGCGGATGCAGCTGGAGCGCGAGCGCGATGCGCTGGCAGAGCGGCGCGCGGCGCAGGAGGGCGTATGACGATGAATCTTTATCTGTGGGCGGCTTATGGGATCTTCTGCGCCATTCCGGTGGGATTGGCGATATCGCTCGCGGTGCGTCGCAGGCGCGTGCAGCGCCAAATGGGGGAAGAGGTCGGGGCGCAGGTGAAGATTGCGGAGCGGATTTGACTTCAGGGTAAGCCAGCCTCGCTTAAAACGCTCTCCACTTCGTCGAGAAATTCGGAAAGACTCACAGAACGCCGGCCCTCAGCGCTGTGATCATGGTGCTCTGGCGCAGCCGCGGTGTGCCGGTGCCAAACACCGTCTAGTTGATCTCGCGCGTAAAGCCGTTGGCCATTGTAGATCAATACCATGTTAGTGGTATCAAATCTATCGTTGCGGTAAATCTGGATAAACAATTCCGGGTAAATGTACAGACGGACTTTGAACAGCGACACACTTTGATCAAGCACGTCCAGACGGTTGATGTACGGACGGCTCGCGAGCTCCTGGGGCAAGGCGTGGATCAGGTCAGCAACATTCATAATTCCTGATGCAGCCTTCTCAGGCGTTCAATCTCTTGTTTCATGTCTTCCATGCCGGTGACAGCCATTTCCCAATCGTAGTAATCTTGCTCGACTTCAAAGTCTGGGTCCGAGTTTAGAACCTTTTCTCGGAAAACTCCGAAATCCTGTTCATATTTAGCAGCGAACTGCCGTGCCATGACTTGATACTTGAGTAGGTTCTTTTGCGCCCGCTCTAGTAACAACTCAGTTAGCACCTCTTCCAGGCTTTGGTTAGGGAATAGCCGACGCGCGCTGGTTTCCAACACTGTGGTCGTGCTTATGCTCATCGTACATCTCCATGGTTTAGCGCCAATACCATGCGTTCAGTAGCAGGTGCGCCTGATTAATTATAGCCCGACTTGCAGATTTTGTAAACGTGAGCTGCGTCGCTCTGCGACCGGGGAAGAATGCCTTGTTCGCGCTTCAGAGGTATTGTGCAAGATATAGCGCGAGTTCGGTTAGCAACCTACCAGGAAGTCCCGGAAGGCGCAGCCGGTTCGGGCGCAAGCACACCGGATGCAGGCTCTGGTTTGCGCAAGACCTGGACCAGCACCACGAGGAGGATAATGACTACCGCGGAACAGGCACATCCCCCACAGACCATGCCCAGGAGGAGCAAGACTGCTAACGTGGTCTGTGCCTCCGAGGGGGGAGGCGGATAGGGTTCTGACATTTGGTAGTCCGAGTTTTCTTTTCATCCACGGGGTGGATTATCTCGGATGCAGCCCCACCGGGCGCCAGTTCCCAATACACCTCAGGTGGCAGCGGCGCCGTCGCAGCGCCCTCCGCGCAACCCCAACCGGCGATAAAACCCGCCAGGATTAACCCCAGTAACACGGCTTGCAATCGTTTCTGCATCATGATCTCGCTCAAGGGAAAGCGTATTTTTTCCAGCTCTCAGTGCTGCGCCTCAAGGTTGAATTCAAGCGGCCGCCCACCTCACACCACAAAGGGATAGAGCGCCGCGCCCAGCGCCCGCGCCAGGGCTACCTTGACCGGGTTAGCCCGGTGCGGGAGGTAGAAGGTGCAGCGGGGCGCTAACCAGCCCTGCGCCTGCCAATAGGCGTAATCCACGGATCCCGGCGATTCGTGCTGCCAGGCTAATTGCTGTATCCGGAAAGCCAGCAGGGAGTAGAATGAGGGCCGCAGCGCCTGTTGTTGTGCCACGGCGCGGAACAGCCGTTGCGCCACCCGCTCGACTGCCGGTTGGTAGCGGGGCAGATCCTCCGCGGTTGCCAGCGCGCCCATTTTCAACCCGGTCTGCCCCACCAGGTGATAGCCCCAGGTGAGCACGCCCGCGCTCATGGTGCGCAGCGTGTGGCTGGTGGCACTGCCGGCCACGGTCGCCAGCAGGTAGGCGGCTTTGCCGGCCAACGCCGGGCGGTGACAGAGATAGGCGAGGCGGTCCATCCAGATTTTGATCAGCCCGCTGACGTCATCCACATAGACGGGACTGGCGAGGAGCAGAGCATCAGCCGCCCCCATTTTCGCCCGCAGGCGCGGCACATCATCGTGGAGCGGGCAGGCAGCTTCGCCGTGGTCGAAGCAGGCGCGGCAACCGCGACAGGGGCGAAGTTCCAGGTCGCCCAGGAAGAGCGTCTCGAATTCCAGAGGTGTGTCGTGCTGCGCCGCCAATACCTGCATGCGCGCGGCAATCAGCTCCACGATGCGCGCGGTGTTACCTTGTTTGCGGTAGCTGCCAATCAACGCGAGAATGTTCATCGTTATCGTCCTTTGCGTTTGCCGCGGAGGTCACTATGGTTCGGTCCGAGCACATCTATCCACACTGATATCTCACTCAACAAAGGACTTTGGCGAGAAGAAAATCAGCAGTGCCACCACCACAAAACCCACCCCGCCAATCCAACCTGCCGGACTGGGTCCCAGCAACGGGTTCGGTTCGCCACGCACGAACAGCAACCCCAGCGCGGCGATTCCGTTGACGGCGGCGTGCCCAATCACCGCGGGCCACACGCTCTTAGCGCGGAAGGTCATCCACCCCAGGAACAGGCTCAACCCAAACGTCATCCACACCATGCTCAGCATCCCTAACCAGGGGAAACCGGCGTATCCCAGCCCGTAATTATGCCCCTGGGCAGTTAGGGGCCAATGCCAGATGCCCCAAATCAAGCCCATCCACAGCATGGCTTTGCGCGGTCCCATGACCATCAACTTGGGCTGGAGGTACGCTCGCCAGCCAAACTCCTCTCCAAAAGTGAACAAGCCGTTGACGAGCGGGGCAATCAAGGCGCCCTGCAACAGTTGAATGCCGACCAGCATCCACGGCGAAAGCGGAGAGGCGACTCCTGTGGCAGCCTCAGATTGCGCCAGCAGGTCCTTTACCACGCCCAACTCAGGGTCATAGTGTTGGGGAAAAATCAAGAAGTAGACGACCATACCCACAATGGTCAACACGGCTGGACCGAACCAGGCTATCAGCCAGTAGGTCCAGCCCTTGCGGAAGTTGGGGCGCAGCCCGACGTTCTGCCACCCCTCTTTGGTGACCAGGCGAGTAAGCACATGGGCAATCGCCGGCGCGCCCATGTATGCCACGGGCAGCAGCAACGCCACCGCTGTGATTCCAGTGCCGGGAATCAATTCGCGGCTATTCGTCAGCCCGCCGGTCAGGTAAACACCCAACCCCGCCAACCAGGCAATCCCAAAGGCAAAAGCGATGAAGATGAGCACCCGGCGGGTATCAACCTTCGTCGCTGTTGGCACAGATTGATCCAAAACAGCCTCCACCATAGTCACCCCTTTCTACTCTTCCAGTGCTGTTGAGGCGGCACGAGCAGTTTGCCCAACAGTCTTTCTATCCAATGAAGACGCAGCATGAGAATCAACGCTACCAAAATACCCAAACCGGATATGGGTCTTTATCAATGATCCCCTCCCTCACCGGCAATCATGGCATGGGAATGCCCCGCGAGCAATCCATACCACCACGGGAGAACCAGAGCGGACCGGCGCCAGGGGCAGGGTCGGGGCTTTGAGGAGCACACGGACATGAGAATTCGGTTGAAACCTCCGGCATGCAAGATCAGGAAAGCCAGGTTAGAGGGTTCAAACAATATTTCAGGCGACCACAATATAGGGACTCAATGATTATAGTGTGCCGGTGGCAAGTGTCAAGTTCGAGAAGAACAGGCGCGTTTCAAAACGGGGGTGAGAATCTGGAGAAAATTGATTTTTGGCAGCTGGGCAAAGACCCGCCGCCAAAAATCAATCAAAGGAGCTGATGCGGGTTGCTTGCAAGATGGCGGGACTGCCCCGGCGTTACGTCGCCAGCGCCGCCAGCGCCTGCCACAGGCGCTCATTCGCCGCCTCCAAGAGTTCCTCATCCAGGTGCATCATGGGAACCTCGCATAAGTGCAGCGGTTCCCCCACACGGATGGTAAGCCGCCCACTCCAGCGGATGCGCTCCATCTGCCAGCGGGGCTGCAAGTCATAACCGCCGCTGGAGACGACGGGGACCAGCGGCGCGGCGGTGCGCAATGCCAACCACGCCGCTCCCGGCGCCAGCGGGTGCTGCAAGCGCCCATCCCAGGTGATTTCGCCCTCGGCAGCGAGGGCGATGGCGCCCCCCTGGAGCAGCAAAGACCGTGCCCGCAGCACTTCAGCCGCCGAAAGGCCCTGCGCTTTGGTCGCCCGCAATACCCGACTTGCCGGGTCGGTTTCGCCCACGCCTGCCAGAAAGTGCTCCAGCGGGTTCTCACCTTGCCAGCCCTGCCAACCGAAGAGGCTGACCTGCGGGCGGCGCAGGCGGATGAGCGCGTTGACGAGCAAATCCGCGGGTTGCGAGACGTGATTGAAGGGGAACAGACACGCGCCCGTCACAGGGATGTGCACTTCCCCCTCGATGCGCAGGCGATAGAGCACCCGCGCAAGCAGGAAGAGCCAACGTTCCCCACCGAGACGGCGTCCCAACCGCACCATTTTAGCCCGTTGCGCCAGACTCATAAACCCCTTCACCGCTAAAAACTACGGCGGCAAGACAAAAGAGATATGGAAACCACGGAACACTGTTTTGGTCAACGAGATAAGGCGTTTTTAGACAGGATTCACAGGATTATCAGGATTGACAGAATGATTCCCAATCCGTGAGCGTGCTCCCTTTACCAATGCGAGGTGATGATGCGATGCCCTGTCGCTGCCGCAACTTGAGGCGCCAGCAATCCAATCATGGTTACAATCTTGAGCAGGCTCTCTTCCCGAAAGCGCAGCATGTAGAGGCGCAGGTCCACCAACAGCGTCACCCCGATGTCCATGACCGCGTGCGCCGAAGCCAGGCGGGTCAGCGGGAAATCGGCATCCCGACCCTCCACGCCGCGCCATGCCAGGCGCTGGTCGGTGAGAAGCAGGTGTCCCAAGCCCACACTCGCGCCGGTTACCTCGCGCTTGTCCAGTCGCGGCGGGGCGCTGCCGGCAGGAAAGAAGAGCGGGTCGGTGGTTTCGGCGCTCAATTCCGCCACGCCGGAAACCAGATAGAGGGTCTCGCCAGGGGCTAGCGACCATGCCGCAGCGCCGACCGGGCGCAGGGAGAGCGTTGCCTTGAGCGCATCGTACCATTCGGCGAGCGAGCGTTCATCCCCCATCCGCCCGCCAGATGTTCCTGCCGCCGTCACGCGCAGGGTGAAGCCCGCGCCCGGAACGCGGCGCACGCGCCACGCTGCGCCACAGCTGCGGCATTCAAGCCGGTCGGGGCGCAAGCGGCGCTCGACCTGCACCAGAGCATCATCCGTAGCACATAGCGGGCAGCGCCAGAGCAGCAGCGGGATCATGGGATTCGCGGGTGGCAGCTGCCGGAAAGCTGTGGCTGAGGGGGCGCGTCCGCTTCGCGGAGACCGGCGTTGGTGTAGCGGTAGGCATCGCCCACGGTCTGAATTTCCCACGCCAGGTCCGGCGAGATTTCTACGCCCAATTCCTCCAGCTTTAGCAAGATATCCACCAATCGCAAAGAGTCCACGCCGAGGTCGGTGATGAAAATCGCCTCGGGCGCCACCTGCGATGGCGCGACATGTAGCAATTCCGCTACCAGCGCCT
>JAPKMR010000115.1 GCA_026645815.1 Anaerolineae bacterium
CAGGCGCCCCTACAGGGCGCAGCGAAAAAATGATTTTTGGCGGTGGGGCTTTGCCCCACCGCCAAAAATCAATCAAAGAAAGGCGTTTGTATGATGGTAGTCTTGCTTTTACCCCAAAGTTGAAACGCACTCGTATGCACCAAATTCCCATGTTCAATAGCTTGCTGACTCATACAAAAATCCTGTCTCAAAATGTCTTTTCAGAGTTTGGACAGGATTAACAGGATTTCCAGGATTATGCCAGGACGGATGAAAGTTGCTGCACCTCTTGCCAGCATGCTGGAGAAAAGAAAAATCCTGTTCATCCTGTAAATCCTGGCTAGAAATGTCTTTAGAGGTTGGACAGGATTAACAGGATTTTCAGGATTATGCCAGGACGGATGAAAGTTGCTGCACCTCTTGTCAGCATGCTGGAGAAAAGAAAAATCCTGTTCATCCTGTAAATCCTGTCTAGAGATGTCTTTAAGGGGTTGTGCCAAGCCAGGATTTGAGGCTTCAGCAACCTGGGTGTAGAATTAGGAGCAGAGAAGCAGCAGGCACAAGGCGCCTTTTCGCCAGGCCGCTCCCGCGGCCCTTTCGCTTCAAGGAGTGATCGCCATGAAGAAACGGGTCTACATCGCCTATACGGGCGGCACGGTGGGGATGCAAGGCACGGCGAGCGGCTATGCGCCCGCGCCGGGCTTTCTGGAGGCGCAGCTGGCAGCGCTGCCCGAGCTGCGCTCCGAACTGGTCCCGGCATACGATATCCACGAATACACGCCGCTGCTGGATTCCTCCAACATCACGCCGGCGGAATGGATGACGATTGCGCAGGATATCGCGACGCACTACGACGCCTACGATGGCTTCATCGTGCTGCACGGCACGGATACGATGGCGTACACCGCCTCGGCGCTGGCGTTTATGCTGCAAGGGCTGCGCAAGCCCGTCATCCTCACCGGTTCGCAAATTCCGCTCTTCGAGGTGCGCAATGATGCGCGCGAGAATCTCATCACGGCGCTGCTGTTGGCGGCGAATACCGCGATTCCGGAGGTGTGCCTGTATTTTGGCGACACACTGCTGCGGGGTTGCCGCGCGGTGAAACTCAACGCAGTGGGCTTCGATGCCTTCGATTCGCCGAATTACCCACCCCTGGGCACGGTGGGCATCGAGGTCGCCATCAACTGGAAAGCGGTCCGCCCCGCACCGACGATGCCGGACACGCTCGAGGTGCGCCCGATTGCCCCGGCGCGCCTGGGGGTGCTGCGGTTGTTCCCGGGGATGCCGGAGACGTACGTGCGGGCGGTCTTGCAGGCGCCGCTGCAAGGTCTGGTGCTGGAGACCTACGGCGTGGGCAACGGTCCCACCGCCGACGCGGGCTTCATGGACGCGCTACGCGAAGCCAGCGCGCGCGGCATGGTGCTGGTGGACTGCACGCAATGCCTCAAGGGCAGCGTGAACCTGCACGGTTACGCCACCGGTTCGGCGCTGGCAGAAGTGGGCGTGCTCAGCGGCTACGATATGACCGCCGAGGCGGCGCTGACGAAGCTCTTCTATTTATTCAGCCAGGGCTACACGCTGGAAAAGATTCGGCAGCTGGTACAGAGCGACTTGCGGGGAGAGCTGACGGCGAGCTAGGTGAAAACCTCAACGCCGCGCCAGGGCGCGGGAGAGCATTAGTTAATGCGGCGGGACTGTGCCCCGCCGCATCAACCATTAGAGAGAGAACTTCAGGCGACGACTTCGAAATCCGCGTGGAGGGTTGCCAGCGAATCGCCGCCGACCCAGACATCGAAAGCCGCGGCATCCTGTACCCACCGCCCGGCGTTTGTGCTCCAGTAGCCGAGCTCCTCCGGTCCCAGGTGGAAGGTGAGCTTGCGCGTCTCACCCGGTTCGAGGGTGACGCGCGCGAAGCCTTTGAGCTCACGCACGGGACGCGAATCGCTGCCCCAGCGCTGGTGGATGTAGAGCTGCACGACCTCATCGCCGGCAACCTTGCCGGTATTGGTCACCTCCACGGAGACGGCGACCGAGGCGCCCACCTTGATCTGCGATTCCGAGAGCTCCAGGTTGGAGAAGGCGAAAGTGGTGTAGCTCAAGCCAAAGCCGAAGGGGTAGAGCGGCGTGGTGGGGCTATCCCAGTAGCGCGAGCGGTACATGGGGCTGTCCTCGGGGTTATGGGTGAGGGTCCGCGCGTAGTATAGGGGCGCGTGCCCACCGCTGCGCGGGACGCAGACGGGCAGCTTGCCGCCGGGGTTGATCTCGCCGAAGAGGATATCCGCCACAGCAGTGCCGCCCTGCGACCCCGGTTCCCACGCCTCGAGAATCGCGGGAATGTGTTCCGCCGCCCAAGCTATACTCAGCGGGCGCCCGTTCAGCAGCACCAGCACCACCGGTTTGCCGAGCGCGGCGATGGCTTGCAGCAGCTCCTCCTGCCGCCCGGGCAGGTCGAGGGTGCTGCGCGAGGCAAATTCGCCCGACATATCGGCTTTCTCGCCGAGCACCAGTATCACCAGGTCCGCGTCGCGCGCGGTCGCCACGGCGGTCTGGAAAGCCGCTTCGGCAGCTTCCGGCGTCTGCGGAGGCGCCAACGGCTTCGACTCCAGGTCCTCGAAGGGCGAGCGGGTCACCCGGCGAATCTCGGGTCCCGGCGCGTAGGTGACGCGCGCCCCGGGCAACTTCGCGCGGATGCCCTGCAAGACGGTGACGGCGGCGGGCTGGTGGTTGAAGACCATCCACGAGCCTTCGGTCGCTTCCATAGAATCCGCCACGGGACCAATCACGGCGACGTTCTGCAGGTCTTTCGAAAGCGGCAGCAGCCCACCCTCGTTGCGGAGCAGCACCATCGAGCGCTGCGCTGCAAACCGGGTGGCAGATTTGTGCTCCGGCAGGGCGACGACCCGTTCCAGCAAGCCCTCTTCTGCATAAGGATGCTCGAACAAGCCCATGCGCACCTTGATGGTCAGGATGGGGCGCACCATGGCATCGAGCGCTTCGAGCGAGAACACGCCCTCACTCACCAGCGCGGCGAGGTGCTCCGAGTAGGTGTTGGAAGCCATATCCATGCTAAGACCGGCATCGAAAGCCCGGAGGGCGGCATCGCGCCTGTCGCGGGCAAAACCCTGGGTGACGAGGCTGCCGACGGCCATGGCATCGCTCACCACAAAGCCCTCGAAATTCCATTCGCCGCGGAGGATATCGTGCAACAGCCAACGGTTGCCGCTCGCGGGGACGTTGTTGAGGTCCATGTAGGCGCTCATGAAGGTGCCGGCGCCCGCCTTGACCGCAGCTTCGAAGGGCGGGAAGATGACGTTGCGCAGCTGGGCTTCGGAGAGGAAGACGGGGTCGTAATCGCGTCCGCCATCCGCGGCGCCGTATCCGGCGAAGTGCTTGGCGCACGCCAGCACATGCTCGGGGTCTATGGGGGCGGACCCATGGTCGGTCCCCTGAAAACCGCGCACCTGCGCAGCTGCCATGGCAGCGCCCAGGAAGGGGTCCTCGCCCGCGCCCTCCATGATGCGCCCCCAGCGGGCATCGCGCGCGATATCAATCATGGGACCGAAGGTCCAATGAATGCCGGCGGCGCGCGCCTCTTTGGCGGCGACGGATTGCGCGAGCTCCGCGACCGCCGGGTCCCACGAGGCAGCTAAAGCCAGCGGCACGGGGAAGATGGTGCGGTACCCGTGGATGACATCCAGGGCGAAGAGCAGCGGAATGCCGGAAGGGCTTTCCTCGATGGCGATTTTCTGGAGCACGTTGAAGCGCCGGGTATCGTTGAGCCAGAGGACCGAACCCGCCCCACCCTGGCGGATGACGTCCTCGGGTTTGGGTCCCTGGCTCCAATCGGCGCCGCCGATTTGGTTGAGCTGCCCCACCTTTTCCGCAAGGCTCATGCGCGCCAGGAGCGCCTCAACTCGCGCGGCGGTGGTCGAGGGAGTGTCTTTTGTCTTGTGCATGTCAACTCTCCTTTAGGTAACGGAACTAGACAGGATTTACAGGATTAAAAGGATTAACAGGGTTTACAGGATGAATGGAGTTGGTGGGATTGACAAGATAGATAGGGTTAGACGGGATTAGACGGAATTAGACAGGATTCACAGGATTTACAGGATTAAAAGGATTAACAGGTTTACAGGATGAATGGGGTTGATGGGATTGACAAGATAGATAGGGTTAGGGCCTCTGTGTCGTTTCTGCGGTGATTTCAATCCGGTTGCCGTCCGGATCGAGGATGACGCTTTCGTAGTAGCCATCGCCGGTGGTGCGGGGCTGACCGGCGATGCGATAGCCCGCCGCTTCCAGACGGTGCGTCAGATGGTCCACCTGCTCCCAAGAGCCAACGACAAGGGCGATGTGGGCATAGCCGGCGTTGCGGGCGCCGGGAGGAGCGGGGGCGACATCGGGCGCCTGCATGAGCTCGAGCCGCGCGCCTGCGGCAAAGGTGAGGAAGTAGCTCTGAAAGCCGGTGGTAGGGTTGGTGTATTTAGGGCTGGATTGGGCGGAGAAGCAGGTCTCGTAGAAGGCTTTGAGGGCTTCCAGATGCTGCGTCCAGATGGCGATATGTTCGATATGCATGGCGACTCCCAGTTTTGAGCTTGATGTTGCCCCTGGTATAGCACAGATCAGGGAGGATGGCAAATGAGGGGAGAGCTTTAAGGACGCAGATAAACGCAGATGACGCAGATAGAAACAGAGATCTCGCGCAAAGGCGCCAAGGACGCAGAGGCTTTGCGGACAAAGGCTTTGCAGACAGAGGCTTTGCAGACAAAGGCTTTGCAAACAAAGGGGGAGAGAAAGGGGCGCATCTGAGTGATTTTTGTTTGACACCATTAAGATCTACCCTATAATGAAGTGAGAAGCGCAATTCTGCCACGCGCTGCTCCAATCACCATTTCATCATTCACCGAAATTCCGTGAAAGTCCTGGGAGAGGGAGAGAGACTACGGAATCCCTTCTTTCTGAACCCTCCCCCAACGGCCAATTTGATCTGAGTCGTTAATTGTTGGCTATGAGAAGCAGCTCAGTGCGGCTCACGCCCTTCCGATGAGCAATTCCCCACCCTAAGCCGGAGGATCAAGATGAACAAGAAAGGCAAGCAGGCCTTAACCCTCGTAGTAGTCTCTTTGCTCGGATTGTTGCTCCTCTCACTCTCTGCCAGCGCCGACCCCGGCGTGCTTTACGCCGCGCCGAATTCGGCGGGGAGCGGCAACTGCGCCAGTTGGGAAAACGCCTGCACGCTGCAGACCGCTCTGACTGGTGCATCCAGCGGCGATGAAATCTGGGTCATGGCGGGGACCTACAAGCCCGCCGCGGGAACGGACCGCACTGCCACCTTCCAGCTCAAGGATGGCGTTGCCGTTTATGGCGGCTTCGCCGGAGGGGAGACCGCACGCGAGCAGCGCGACCCTGCAACCAATCCCACCATCCTGAGCGGCGATATTGACAATAACGACAGCCAGACGCCGGTCATCACCGACCTCACCACGGTGACCGGTAATACCACCAACAGCTACCACGTACTTAAGGGTGCAGCCGGCTCAACCCTGGATGGTTTCACCATTACTGCGGGGTACGCCAATGGCAGTTCTCCGGACAATAACGGTGGCGGATTGCACAACACATCCACCAATTTGATGCTGGCGAACGTCATCTTCAGCGGCAACTCGGTGAACAATAACGGTGGAGGCATATACAATGACGGCACGCTGGCAGTATCGAATGGCACATTCTCTGGCAATTTTGCCACCATCTATGGTGCAAGTGCGGGCGGCGCTGTCTACAACTACTTATACGGCACACTGACGATAACGAACTGCACGCTGCTTGGCAATTCCGCCACCTACGGCGGCGGCCTATCCAACCAGGGTACGCTGACGATGACGAATAGCACGCTCTCCAGCAATCGTGCGGATTGGGGAAGCGGCATCAACAATTACGGCACGCTGACATTGACAAACAGCACACTCTCTGGCAATCTTGCAGCTTCTGGATTCAGCCTTTACAACCACTTGACGCTAAATTATGCAAATACCATTATTGCAAACTCCACGGCAGGAGATTGTGCCCAGTACGGAACACTCGGAACCAACACTAATAATCTGGTGGAAGATGGGTCCTGCTCCGCCGCTTTGAGCGGCGATCCCAATCTTGGTCCGCTCGTGGATAACGGCGGCCTCACCTGGACCCTGGCCCTGCTGCCTGGCTCATCCGCCGTCGACGCGGGGAACGACATCTTATGCCCGGCATCTGATCAACGCGGCGTCTCCCGACCTCAAAGGGCTCAGTGCGATATCGGCGCATATGAATATGATTACACAGGCATCTACTACACCAAACCTGCCGCAAGCGGAATTGGCGATTGCCAAAGTTGGGCCAATGCCTGCAGCCTGCTGACGGCACTTGCAAACACCCTCACCGGGGATGAGATCTGGGCCGCAGCCGGAACCTACAAGCCCACCGAAGGAACGGACCGCACTGCCACCTTCCAGCTCAAGAATGGCGTCCCCGTTTACGGCGGATTTGCCGGGACGGAGACCGCCCGCGACCAGCGGGATTGGGCCGCCAACCTGACCGTGCTGAGTGGCGATATTGACCAGAACGACCTCACCGATCCCACTGGGGTGGTCACGAGTACGGCCCATATCACCGGAACCAACAGCTACCACGTAGTGACCAGCAGCGGTGTGACCGAGACGGCGGTATTGGATGGTTTTGTGATCACCGCCGGGTGGGCGAATGGTGCGAGGCCGGACGACTACGGCGGCGGGATGCTCAATTCAGATTACAGCAGCCCCATGCTGACCAACGTTACTTTTCGCGGCAACCTGGCTGTGTATGGCGGCGGGATGCTCAATTTAGATTACAGCAGCCCTATGCTGACTAACGTTACCTTTAGCAGTAACCGAGCCAACTATGGCGGCGGGATGAATAACATCAACAGCAGTCCCACGCTGATAAACGTCACCTTCAGCAGTAACCTGACTTACGAAGGCGGGGGGATGTACAACACCAACAGCAGCCCTACGCTGACCAACGTTACCTTTGACGGCAACTCGGCTGGTGAAGGCGCAGGCGCAATGTACAATTACTCAAACAGCCACCCCACGCTGACCAACGTTACCTTCAGCAACAACGCTGCTAACGTTGGTGGGGGAATGTACAATCTGGTTAGCCACCCCACGCTGACCAACGTGACTTTCAGCGATAACAGGGCTTATGCCGAGGGCGGGGGGATGAACAATTCCTACAGCAGCCCCACGCTGACCGACGTGATTTTCAGTAACAACTCCGCTGCCAATGGCGGCGGTATGCTCAACGGCTCCGACAGCCACCCCACGCTGACGAACGTCACCTTCAGCGACAACAGCGCCAGCAACCGCGGCGGCGGGATATACAACAGCAACGGCAGTCCCACGTTGATGAACGTCAACTTCAGCAGTAACTCTTCCAGCCATTACGGCGGCGGGATGATGAACTATGGCGATCCGACGCTGACGAACGTCACCTTTAGCGCCAACTCCGCTAACTCTGGCGGCGGGATGGCTACCAACAATGGCAATCCTACGCTGATCAATGTGACCTTCAACAGCAACTCTGCCGCCGCCTATGGCGGTGGGATGCATAACTACTCCAGCAGCAGCCCCATCCTAACCAACGTCACCTTCAGCGCCAACTCCGCTGACTATGGCGGCGGGATGAACAACGATAATAGCAGCCCTGCTCTGAGCAATGTTATTCTGTGGGACAACACTGCCCCCAACGGCGCGGGCATCTATAACGATGCCAGCACACCGCAAATCTCCACCAGCGACATTCAAGGTTGCGGGGGCTCCGGCAGTTGGGACAGCGCCTGCGGAGCGGACGGCGGCGGCAACATTGACGCCGACCCGCTCTTTGTGGACGCCGCCAACGGCAACTTGCGCCTGCAAGACGCCTCTTTGGCGATCAACGCCGGGGACAACGCCGCCCTGCCCCCTGGCGTTTTGATCGACCTGGACGGCAACCCGCGCTTTGTGCGTGTTTTTGTGGACATGGGCGCTTACGAAAACCAGACCTTTCCCTGCCCGGCTGGCGGCGTGCTGTATGTGGATCAAGATGCCGCCGGCGCGCAGACAGGTGAATCTTGGGAAGATGCCCTGGTCACGTTGCAGGATGCGCTGCAAGTGACGGAAGCGTGCGAGATCTGGGTCAAGGCGGGTGTGTACTACCCCGACCAGGGCGGCAGTCAGGCCGATAACGACCGCTCTACCACCTTTACCCTAAAGAATGGCGTGGCCCTCTATGGCGGTTTTGGCGGAACGGAGACGGCCCGCGACGAGCGCGACTGGACGGCCAACGTCACCGTCCTAAGCGGCGATATTGACCAGAACGACCTCACTGACCCCAACGACGTCGTCACAAACACGGCCCATATCACCGGGACAAATGCCTATCACGTCGTCACAGATAGCGGCTCGGATAGCTCTGCAACACTGGATGGATTCTTCATCACCGGCGGTTTAGCAAATCAATTTACTTCCGAGGACGGTTTCCTTAATTATTATGGTGCCGGAATGTATAACAAAGGCAACGCGCTATTGACCAACTTGACCCTTAGTGGAAACCTGGCTGTAGGTGATGGTGGTGGACTGTATAATGTTGCAAGCCCCACTTTGGAGAATGTTGCCTTTACCCATAACGCTGCTGAATATGGCGGCGGGATTTTTAACCTGGGCAACCCGAGTTTGTTGCATGTCACCTTCACGGGCAACCATGCCGGGACGCGGGGGGGTGGGATGTACAACAATGGCAACCCCACGCTAACAAATATTACTTTCAGCGGCAACCTGGCTGATATGGATGGCGGCGGGATGTTCAATGGGGCCGGCAACCCCACGCTGACCAATGTCATCCTGTGGGGTAACAACGCCCCGAACGGTGCGGGCATCTATGGCAGCGGCACGCTCCAAGTCTCTTACAGCGACATCCAGGGCTGCGGCGGCTCCGGCAATTGGAACAGCGCCTGCGGCGTGGACGGCGGCGGCAACATCGAATCCGACCCGCTGTTTGTGGACGCCCTCAACGGCGACCTGCGCCTGCAAGACAGTTCCCCGGTGATCAATGCGGGCGATAACGACGCCCTGCCCCCAGGCATCCTCACCGACCTGGACGGCAATCCCCGCTTCGTGCGTGTCTTTGTGGATATGGGCGCTTACGAGAACCAAACCTTCCCTTGCCCGGCGGGTGGCGTGCTGTACGTGGACCAGAACGCGACCGGAGACCAGACGGGCGCATCCTGGGACGATGCGCTTCTGACCTTACAGGACGCCCTGCAAGTGACCGAAGCTTGCGAGATTTGGGTGGCAGAGGGGGTGTACTATCCCGATGAGGGCGGCAGCCAGGCCGAGGATGACTACAGAGCGACTTTCCAGCTCAAGAACGGCGTGGAAATCTACGGCGGTTTTGCCGGGACGGAAACCAGCCGCGACCAGAGCGACTGGCAGGCCAACCCCACGGTGCTGAGCGGCGACCTGGAGCAGGATGATGTGGACCTCAATGGCGATGGGCTGCTGGCTTATACCGAAACCGTGGGAGTCAATGCCTGGCATGTGCTGGTTGCCGAAAACGTCACCGGCACGATCCGCATCGAGGGGCTGAACATCCGCTCAGGTGTGAATGCCTCCGGGGATGGGGCCGGCATGTACTTGAAGAACAGCCTCCTCCACATGCAAGATGTCGTCGTCGAGTCCAATCATGCCGTCAACGGCGGCGGGATCGCCTCGATCTACAGCAGCGTGACCCTGGAGGGCGTCGCTTTCTTGGGCAACAGCGCCACCCTCGATAATACCGGCGGTGGCGGCGGGCTGTATCTGTATGGCGCCATGCCCGGTTACTGGCAGAATGTCAACAACGTAACTTTTGTTGGCAACCGGGCCGGTTATGCCGGCGGCGGCGGGCTGCGCGTGCAGCACAGCCCCTTTGATGTGACCAACAGCGCTTTTATCAGTAACACCGCTATTTCGGATTACACAGTCACTGAACCCGTAGGCGGCGGCGGCATGGTTATGGTGAACGCCTGGCAGACAACCATCGCAGACACCCTTTTCCGCGACAACCATGCCATTGGCCGCCTGGAGCCCGGGGATGACATCCCTGAGCGCTCCTTTGGTAACGGGGGCGGCCTGCATGTACACTTTAGCGATTCCGAACTTGTCAGAGTCACGTTTCAGGATAACAGCGCTGCCCTGGGAGGCGGCATCTATATTTATGCCCATGGCGAAGAGCAGCTATCCCAGGTGACATTTATCAATAACCACGCTTATTACCTGGGCGGCGGCGCTTACAGCGATGGGGCGTTAGATCCTTCTTACCATCAGGCCCTATTCACGCACAACCGCGCCCCCTACTGCGGCGCGCTGTGTGGGTGGAACATTCTTGCAGACAGCGTTTTTGCATACAACCATGCCTACGACCCCAACCCCTACGACACCAATCAGCATGGGATTGGCGGCGCCTTGAACGGTTATCCAAGCAAAATCATCAATTCGGCTTTTTACTCCAACACGGCTGATACTTACGGGCCTGATCTTGCTTCCTGGTACGCCGGCGGCGAACTGATTAACGTGACGATGGCCAGCGGGATCGGTTGCCCGGCGGTTGGAAGCGTCGGAAGCAGTATGACAATTATGAACAGCATCATCCACTCGATGGAAGGCGACTGTACGGTTACATTCCGTCACTCAATCTACGGTGAGTTAAACGTAACCTCGGTGACCGATGGCGGCGGCAACCTGCCGGATGTGGACCCACTGTTCGTAGATTTGGCGAACGGCAACCTGCGCTTGCAGTCCGCTTCGCCAGCCATTGACAGCGGCAACACCGCCCTGGCGACGTATGGCATTGGCGGCGAGCCGATCCTGACGGACCTGGACGGCAACCCGCGCCTTGTAGATCTGCCGACTGTCCCCGATACCGGCAGCGGCCCAGCGCCTATCGTAGACATGGGCGCCTATGAGGCTCAGTTTGTGGATGTGGCGTTGGGCAAGGCCGTTCTGCCGCCGGCGGCTGCGCCGGGCGAGGCTATCACCTTTACCCTGGCGGTCAGCAACACGGGCAGCCTTTCCGCCACCGGTATCGTCGTCACCGACAGCTTGCCCGCCTGGCTGGGGGGCGTGTCCTTTACCTCGACCCTCACCCTCACCGATACTGGTTACCTTCCACCTTACGCCTGGCAGGTGCAAGACCTGGCGCGCGGGCAGGGTGGTGTCATTACGATCAGCGGCGTGTTGACCGTGCCGCTGCCCGCCGGAACCTACAGCAACACGGCCTTGATTACCGCCACGGGCGATCTGCTGCCGGAGAACAATACGGCAGCCATCACCTTCAGCGTGTCCAACGTCGCGCCGGTTTTCACGAGTACGCCGCTCATCGCGGCGATGCAGGATACGCTCTACACCACCACGGCAACAGCCCAAGATGATAACGGCGACGCGCTGACGCTCACCGCGCCGACGCTGCCCGGTTGGCTGAGCCTGGTTGATCACGGCAA
>JAPKMR010000116.1 GCA_026645815.1 Anaerolineae bacterium
CGGATCACACTGGCGACGCCTGAGCCGCCCAAGCAAATCCAGCCGCAACCGCCGGTGGATGACATAGCGCCCCCGGCGACCGGCACCCGCGAACCGCCCCGGGCCACCGCGGAGCCTGACAGCATTACGCGCCGTCTGGCCGAGGCCCTGGGCCTCAAGCCGGAGGCGCTCACGCTGGTGACCGTGTTCCAGGTCACGTGGAGCAATTCCTGTTTGGGGTGTCAGCAACCGGGCACCGAGTGCCTGCAGGTGCTCACGCCGGGGGAACGCGGCAATATGTACGAGTCCCGCGATCACGAACTGGCCGACGTCACCGGCAACCTGGACACTACCCGCGCCAGCCAACAGAGTGCGCTCACTGGCGGACTCCAACAGGCCAACAATGCCTACGAGCGCAGCGGCAACCAGCAAGAGGCGTTGGGCCAGACCTGGCAAGGTAACGAAACGGTGCAGACCTCGGAATGGCGCAGCGGGGGCGGGGTAAGGTCGAGTCAGACCAACTATGGCTACAGCGAAGCCTACCAGGACGCCAGCCACACCGACCGCGAAGCGCAACGCGCCTGGGAAAGTTCTGTAGACCAGGATGCCGCCTGGCAGCAAGCCACCCGCGACGGCTATCAGGGCGTGGAACACTTCGCGCGTACCTTCGGTGGCAGTTACGCCGAAACCGGGCAGCGCAGCGGGCATCTTTCGCAGCAAGATACCATTGTCGCCGACCGCGCGCTGCAACGCGAGACCCACCGCTTCGTCAACGGCTTCCGCAGCGAAACCTTCGATGGCTATCGCAATTCACAAGAGCAGGTGGACGGGGCCGAAGCGCGGCAGGAGGCAATGATCGGCGAAGGGCACGAGTACGTGCAGGCCCAGGCCGCCGAGCAAGTCGGGGCAACGGTGGCAAATATGGGAACAACCCAGGTGACAACGCGGGGCGTGATGGGGCCGTCCGGTGGCTCACTCGTGGCGGGCCTGGCCTTTGCCCGGCAAACCGTAGACGCACAACGCGACCTCGTGGCGCAACTGCTCGACCAGCAGGTACGCCGTCTGAGTGCGGGGCTGGACACGGGACTGTTCCTGACGCAGGTGACGCTGCTGGCCCCTGACGCGGCCCGGCTGGAACGGCTGGCTGCTGCGTCCATTGCCGCGATGCGCGAGGAGAACGTCGTCGTGCCGGTCGCCGCGCGCGCCGGGGACGAGACGCTGTGGCAACGGGCCATTACGCTGGACTTCGATGCCCGCCCAGAAAACGCTGGGCCGTTCGACACCTTGCGCCACGCGCAGACCTTGACGGCTAACGAGTTGGCCGCACTGGTGCATCCGATCCGCATCTCGGACGGCACGATTTCGGCCTCGTTGGATGCCTGGCCGGACGACTTGTCGCACCGCCGCACCCAGGGCGAGATTGCGTTGGGCACGGTGCTGGACATCAACTTGCAGCCCGATCCCAACAATGTGCATCGTTTCCGCGCCGATGAACTAATGCACGCCGTCATCGTCGGCGATTCCGGCTCCGGCAAGTCCAACTCCGCGCTGTGGTTTGTCTCGCAGGTGGTCAATGCACTGCGACAAGACGAACACGGTATCCCGATTCATACGCCGACCACCGGGCCGGTATCAATGGACAGGCCAGGCGGGACGCCGCGCATCGGGGTGACGGTCTTCGACCCCACCGGCGAATGGCGCAAGTTGGGCTGGCTGATCCCCCAACAGGATTTTCAGTTCTACTCGCTGTACGGACAAGTCAATGCCGTCGAGGGTGCGACGAGCATCGCCCTACCCCTCCTGGAATTCAACCCGTTGCGCATCCCTAGCCCCTACCTGGACCCGGCGAAGTGGGCGGCGGCGTTCGCCAAGCACTGGCTGCTGGCGTATCCCGCCGGGGCCACCGGTTTCCACCAACTCAAGGGCGCGGTGCTGGACGCTTACCGCACAATGGGTGTCATCGAGGAGGACGGTAGAGTATACCCGGAGCGTTCGGCGAATCTGTGTATGAAGGACTTGCACACCGCTCTGGTCGCGCGTTATACGGTGCTGAGCAAAGAACGCACGGATGCAATCACCGCGGGCGTGGTCAAGCGCATCATCGACAAGTTGGAAGAGTTCCTGCCCAAGGGTACCTACCACCGCGCCTTCGGGCAGCCGGGAGGCACAACCGTGGCCGAGTGGACGGCCCCTGATAAAGCCACGGTCATTACCGGGAAATTCGGCGATGACGGCCCGCTGAAGCAGTTCATCATCGGCCTGATGGTGTCCGGCATCTACCAGCACGCGGACGAACGGTATGAGGCTTACTTGCGACAGCGCAAACCGATTCCGCAGCATCTCTTGTTCGTCGAGGAAGCCCACGTAGTGATGCGCTCGGACGCCTCGACCCAAACCGAGATTGCCCAGGCCATCGGCGAGGACGCGGGCCTGTGGAACAACATCACCGACCGGGGACGCAAGCTGGGCCTGTACCTGTGGACATCGGCGCAACATTGGGAACCGTTGCCGTCTGGCGTGATTACGTCGAGTAGCATTGCTATCATCCAGAAGGTCAGCACGGTGAAGGATGCGGAAATCGCGGTGTCGAAGGCGGGGCGCTTGCCGGGGAAGACCAGTCTTGACGACTACTCCAAGTGGACGCTGAGCGTGCTCAATATGCCCACGGGGGTGGGCTATGTGCGCCGCACGCGCAAGACGTTGAACCAGGAAAGTGAGATGGAAATCTTCCCGGTACAGTTCGTGGACATTTCGGGGATTGTGCCGCCAGCGGATACGGAGTTGGAGAATATTGTGAAACGAGGATAAGGGAATTTGACGCGCGGGGGCGGGTGTGGTATGGTGTGCATACCACGGCGCGTCATCGCCGGAAGTCGAAGCCCCGGATGCTCACGCACTGCGGGGCTGTTTTTTGTTCCAGGGACAGTATGGGAGTAATGGAAAAGTCTGGCAACTTATGATAACAAGTTCACAGAAATGAATACCTCGGCATCGAAAATAGACCATTTGTGGGAGCGGCATGCACAGCTTCGCTAAAAGTGCGGAAGAACCATTGTCGGGTGTAAATTGACACCCTAGAGCGAAGGCGAGAGAGGGTGCTCTGGTTGCCAGGCGCTCCTCTCGTCTTTCAGCGCAGCGGGGGACGGCAAACTGTACTCTCGGATTTGAGCATTTTAAGGTTCTCCCCCTTGACAACAGCATACATCAGTGGGCCGCCAGATACCAGGAAACGAAAAGTTTTGAAGCAAGACGGTCAATAATTCTTTAGCACTAACGGTATGTAAACCGGCCACGGTGTTCGGAAACGTATTGCATCTACTCCCAATTTACGCCCATGCTCACTTGGATGAACTTTCCTATCAGAAATCCATAAACCGATCCAGGGAGCATTCGGCCAATTACCAAATTGGTGAATTCCCAAGCTTATCCAACGATTAGAAGTTCCCCACTGATCAACAATCATATAAGTGGAAGGCATGTAGTTGTATGTCGAGATCAACCAATAACGCGCCTCCCAGGTAGTCGCATGGTTACTTGGAATCCATACCTGAACATCATAAAGGCCGGAGCGTGGCGGAATCCACTTGACCCAATAATCGGGTGTAGTATCAAGGATGTAGGTATACAACATATCTCCATCCCATCCCGTGCTGGTATCTCGATACCAATAATCACAGATTTGCGGTGGGCAGGATGTTCCTCCCATACCGCCACGTCCCTTGGTGAAATAAGGGTTGTCGTTGGGATCACCTACATTTGTCGGATTATCATCATCCACGACCAGTGGCGTTCCATAACGTGGTTCCGGCTGACCAACCCATCGCCCTTGTGCGTTCCACGATCCATCACGCCAGAGGCTTTGAGAACCCAAACTGCCAAAAGGATCGGTCGCAGCACCATTCAAACGTACTTCAAAGTGTAGATGTGCTCCTGCCGAGTTTCCCGTGTCCCCACTGGTCCCAATAATCTGCCCTTGTGAAACCATTGCATTGGTGATCACAGTCAAGGCACTCAAGTGTCCATAGATGGTTTCGTACCCGCTAGCATGTGAGAGACGCAAATGCAATCCATAACCTGCACCACGATTGCCCCAGTCTTGCCATCCAGCGCGAAATACTGTTCCATTGGCTGACGCGAGTACTGGTTCATAATCCAGGCTGAAATCGTTTCCGCTATGTCCTTCGTACCAAATACACGAAGTACAAGGGGTTTGTCCCGCTACAGCACAATAAGCAATGGCTTGTCCAGCGTTATTCCAGCCGCACGCTCCATTGGTAGATGGTATGACTCGCCCATCATAAAGTACAATGCGGTTGTTGATCTGATAGTTGGGAAATTCGTGGTCAAAGTAGGCTGTGACGCGCTTCGCGCCATAGTATGGCACATTGAGAAAAGCCGTCTGTTGCGGGCTAAGAGGTGAAACAAACGTCATTGGTTGTGCAACAGTAGTATTGTCTGACAGAAATAACGCCACTAGCAGGGCTACTCCGACCAAGGCCAAGGTTACAGTCACAAATTGAATCTGCTTAAAAAACAAATTATTCTGCATCGGTACTACCTCCCGTTATTTTGAGGTGATGGTAACCAAAACGGGTATCGATCCAGCTCGGGTGTGTTTGTAGCACGCAACAGGTCTCGACTAACCATGCTTATCAGCCAGATATCCACTTGCTCGTTCTCATCCATCTTGGACACTGCCAACAGCGAACCATCTGGTGACCAAGTGGCATCCAAAGCATTTTGCGCAGCCGACCATAGCTCTCCTGTTTGCACATCTTCCACATAAACCCCTGTGTTTCTGAAGGCATAAAGTGGATCGTTACGATAGTCTTTTTTTTCTTGCCAATAGGAAAAACCAGGGTCAAGAGGACTACTATAAGCAATATATCGCCCTGTTGGTGACCAGACGGGGTGCTGATGGGCAGCAAAAGTAATACCAGATTCCCAAGACGAATTGAGCAATCGCTTCTCCGCTCCGGCTCTGTCCATCAACCACAAATGGGGCAAAGGTGGTGGCGTATCTGTTCTATCGCCGCCAGACGGATATTCGCCGTACAAAAGGTAACGACTATCGGGAGACCAGGCAAAGACGGTTGCTCCAAAATCGGATACCTGACGCGGTTGACTGCCATCTGTATTGGATAGCCAGATTCCACTAGTATCATCAGCATAGGCTAATATCTGACCGTCTGGTGATATGGCCGCACTGTCAGCCGTCTGAGACAGCAAGCGATATTGTCCCGTATC
This sequence comes from Anaerolineae bacterium, assembly GCA_026645815.1. Classification (GTDB taxonomy): domain Bacteria; phylum Chloroflexota; class Anaerolineae; order B4-G1; family SLSP01; genus JAAZNO01. The sequence continues at coordinate 5,227 of JAPKMR010000116.1, forward strand.
GGCTGCAACTAGCCATAATCCTAAATCTGTTTCAGTCTGTTGGATAAATAGAAATTCACGGCCATTGGGATGCCAATTCAAGAATTTACCGCCCCAGATGTAAGCCATTTCCTGTCTAGCCGTTATGTCCACAACAATCACCGATTCACCCACCTCAGTCTCGTAAATACTGGCCAAGTACGTTCCGTCAGGTGAAATACTTGTTCGTCCAACTACCATTCGATTGTCAGCAAGAGAAGTCCATATGAAGGGCTGCGGCGAATTAGCGAATTTCCCTTGCGCATCAATTTGAGCATAGAGTAGTTGGGGTTCTGAGGGTATGGCTCCAGGAGTGGACAATGCCACAAAAAATAGCGTACCCGCAGGAGAATCAGCGACTTGGGAAAGCGGCAAGGGAGTAGGTGTCTGTCCTGGTGGGTCTGGGAGTTCAAAAGGCGTCGGTGTAGGTACTGCGGATGTGGAAGTAGGCGTGGGCGAAGCAATCCAAGGGCAAGCTTCTGATGGCGGTGTAGGCCAGGGCGGATCGCATATAGGCGTAGGTGAGGATGTTGGTGATTCTAATATCGACTGCGATGTCATAGTTACCGTCATATTCAGCGGCGAAGAAAAACCCTCTTCGGGTTTAGAAACTGGAACGCAAGATACAATAAACACTCCCATTGCTAACACTACTAGGGTTGTCAGGCTCAATAAACATCGTGTAAGATTTGGTTTGTCGTTCATTGTGTCTGCTCCTCTACCAACCAAACTGGATAACGGTCTACAATTAGCGTATTCGTCACACGGCGCAGTCCTGCGCCGTCTCGGTTCACCACCCAGATATCCACTTGTCCTTGCTCGTCCAACCTTGACACGGCTAACAACGAGCCATCTGGCGACCATGTGGGATCAATGGCATTATGCGTCACTAGCTGTACGCTTTCGGTCCCTATATCTTGAATGTACACTCCAGTTCCTCTGTACCGGCAAAGTGGATCGGCGCGAAAAGTATCACCATTTTGCCAACATGCAGGCAACTCGCCGGCGCTGCCCACAGCAGCAACACGATGTCCCACTGGCGACCAAATCGGTTGGAAGCCAAAGCCAAAGATAAAAGGCAAGTGCAACGATTGTCGGTTTTGTCCATCACGATCCATCACCCACAACACCCCAGGCTCGGATGTAACAGCACTGGGTTCGCCAGTGTAGAGCAAATAACGTCCATCAGGCGACCACGAATACACGTACACAATCATGTCACTTTCCAAAAGTACGCGTGGTTCGCTGCCATCAGTATTGGCTGTCCATATCTGGTGAATATCAAAAGTATTGGTTGCATAGACCAAACGTTGTCCATCAGGAGAAATTGCAGCACCAGAAATGTCCAGTGTTGGTTGCCGAGCGACAAGCCGGTGTTCTCCACTTCGCGCATTTACCAACCACAGCCCACGGTCAAGAGCATTTTCCTCACGGAACAGAAATTCGTAGCCATTGGGATGCCATCCATAGAAAAAGCCTACCGCGGTAACAGGCCGACCTTCAGTGTTGAGCCAGGAAAGCAGGATAGACTGCTTTGTTTGCAGGTTAATGATGTTCACAACTTCCCCCGCTTCAGTTTCAGCGACAGCAACAGCATATCTACCAGCAACGGTGGGAATGAGCCGAGCAAAACGGGTAAAGTAGTCGCTACTTTCTATATCCCTCGGCGGTTTAAAATCCAATCTTTGAGCGGTGAGTGCTATACTTCCGCGTATGTCAATATTGCGTCCCTCAAAAGAGTTCCCGCGATATGCCAGAATGCCAGATGGACTCCTGCTAGCCGATACTTGAGGTAATGGTGTTGGGGTTTGTGCCGGAGGCGGTGGTGTCCATGGAACAAATACCGGAAGCATTGGCGTTGGCTGCGGAGTAGGTGTAGATAACCAAGGACAGGCTAAGGCAGGTGGGGTGGGCCAAGTCGCATTACAAGTAAGAGATTGTGAAGTTGGAGTAGACAACGGGGATTGGTTTATCATTGCCATTGCGGATGAAGTGTTTGCCATCGCAAGCAACCTTATCACCAGGACGCTTGTTGCCACCAAGGCCAGAATCCCGCCAGTGAATTTGAGTTTTTGTTTCATCTGAGTTCCTTTCGTTTTTGCGAATTGCTTTACAGTGAGCCGCAAGATTTTAGGTACAAGCGGCCCAACGGCCTGGGCTTCACCCGCGCCGCGACTGCGTGAAAAACACCATTGCTAACCCAGGAACTACAAAGCGCGTATAGTCGCCACTGACCAGCCGCGCAAGCGGCGTCGGGTGGAAGCCCTTGTTATTAGAATGATATTGTCGAAGGGCGCGGAACGTGCTATCCTCACGGTGATGAGTGACGGGCACGCGCCGGGCCGGAGCGTGCGGGCGAGCCGTCGCGGCCTATGGGATGGTCATCAGACGAACCCGTTTGTGTTATGTGGCTCCCCGTCGGATACTCTCATCTGGGAGGGTGCTACGCGCATCCTAACCCGCATCGGTAGTTGACACGTTCTGCCCATAATCCGCGCCCACAGCCTAATCACTGAGCCAGGAGGTAAACTATGACAGCCGTACCGGTTACCCGCTTCGTGGGGATCGATCTCCACAAGCACTTTGTCGTCGTCGCGGCGGTGGACGCCCAACAGAACGTACTCCTCAGACCCACCCGCCGGATCACCCTGGACGACTTCCCCACCTGGGCCGCCCAACACTTGGGGCCCCAGGATGCCGTCGTCCTCGAAGCCACCGGTAATGCCTGGTGGTGTTACGACCAGGTCGCGTCGCTGGCTGGCCAGGCGGTCGTCGCCAATCCGCTTCAGGTCAAGTGGATTGCCAACGCGGCCGTCAAGACCGACAAGCACGACGCGGTCAAACTGGCCAAGCTGCTGGCGGCCAACCTGATCCCTGAGGTCTGGGTTCCGCCACAGCCTGTACGCGAACTGCGCGCCTTGCTGTCGCATCGTCACGCCCTGATCAAGCAGCAAACCGCCGCCAAGAATCGCCTGCACAGCGTCCTCCACCGTCACCACCTCACCCCGCCCGAAGGCGATCTCTTTGCCGCGCACAATCGCGACTGGTGGGCCGCGCTGGATGTCTCGCCCACCGAGCGACTGCGTGCCCAACACGATGTCGCTACTTTGGACCATCTGCAGCAACAACTCACCGAGGTGGAGACCGAGTTGGGCCGCCTCAGTATGACCACCCCCTGGCGGGAGCACGTCCCCTACCTCATTCAACTCCCCGGCATCGCGCTGCTTGCGGCCATGACTGTCCTGGCCGCCATCGGTGACATCACTCGCTTTCCCTCCGCCAAGCAGTTGGTGGGCTACGCCGGGCTGGGAGCTGGCATCCGCGCTTCCGGCGAGTCCCAGCACGACGGGCACATCACCAAGCAAGGGCGGCGTGACCTGCGCCGCGTGCTCGTCGAGGCAGCTTGGAGCGCAGTCAACACCCATCCTTACTGGAAAGGCGAGTTCGCCCGGCTCTGCCGCCACAAGCCGCAGGGCGTCGCCATTGTCGCGATCGCACGCAAGCTCCTCGTCGCGGTGTGGCACGTCCTCACCGAGCGCGCTGCCGACAACCACGCCGAGCCAGTGATGGTGGCCAGCAAACTCATGCGCTGGTCGTGGCAACTCACCCCGCAGCAACGCGGCGGCTTGACCTCCCGCCAGTTTATCCGCTATGGGTTATCCGCTATGGGTTGCTGCACCTGCAATTGGGAGAAGAATTGCGCGGCTTCACTTACGGCGGCCAGCCCCGCGCCATTGCGCCCCCGGCGGAAATCCTGGCACTATTCCCAGAACTCCAAACCTGAACCTAAGCCGCCGGTAGACGGATAGCTCAGAAAAAAATGTCACCCACGCGGAGCAGGGCTCGCGGCGGGCGGTGGGGTGCTGTTAATGTACTTTTTCTCAGAAAGTGGAATTGGGACTTGACACTGCAACTCATCGGTAGGCGCACTCTCCATGAACAATAACCTTGCACTTTCGCAAACACCAAACACGTATCGCAGTATTTCGGACGATGTGGTGTTATTATATACAAAGAAAACACTTCGCACAATTGAAGGCAAAGACATCTTTATGAATACCAACCAGGAAAAAGAGTTGATATTGATAGCTCAAGAAGATCCACAAGCATTCAAACGCCTGTATGATTATTACTTTCCCAGGCTTTATGCTTATGTAAGCTATCGTGTAGGGCGGGTTCAGGATGCTGAAGACTTGGTTGCTGAAACTTTCCTGAAAGCGATTGAAGGAATTGAAAGCTTCAGATGGCAGCATGAGAACTCCTTTGCTGCTTGGCTTTTCTCCATTGCTAGGAACTTGATAAGCAACTTTTATCGCCAGAAACAGCGTTGGGAGACTGTTCCCTTGGATGAATTACCCGATCTACAGAGCAGTAGTTTATTGCCGGAAGACGTTGCCCTGGAAAAGGAAAAATTCCGAAGTTTTCGTAGGTTGATTAACACGCTTACTCCCCGTCAACAGGAGATAATCACTCTCAAGTTTTTCGGCGGTCTCCGCAACCAAGAAATAGCCGGGGTTTTGGGCATAGATGAGCGAGCAGTATCGGCTCACCTTTGTCGGGGTCTACAGTCTGCACATCGGAAGTATATTAACGAGTTCGCTGGTACAGAAGAGAGGAATCCTTATGAACGATAGGCATGAATTGACTGAACAGGATCAGAAATTACTGGAAAAGGTAGAACAAATTCTGAGCAATGGCAATGACGCAGAACGTGAGAGGGATTCACTCTATGGTTTCTGCGCCCATCTGGCCGGTACTGTGCCTCAGGCCGATCAGTCTTTTAGACAACAATTGGAAACCCGTCTGGTTGGCATAGTTCAACAAAGGAAGCTGCGCAAAACACAGTCACGATATATGCCAACACAGACTCGCAAATCCCTATGGTCTTGGCGTCCTCTCCGATGGGCGCTGACAGGCAGCATGTTATTGTTACTTCTCCTCGGAATTATGTTCGCTATCCCCCAGACACGGGCTGTGTTGGCCGCTTGGTTAGGTTTTTCCTTCGAGCAACAGGTGGAGTTACAACCTTTGGCTGCTGCTGTTCTAGATCATGACTGGCGCTCACCGCTAGTAGAAACAGGGGATCAAAGTTTTGAGGTATACTCGGTCGACTTTCCAGAGGAACGCTGGACGCTGATTGAGGAATCTGGTTTCTCCACTCCCAATCCCGGAAGCAGGGTCATGCTTCCCAACGGCGGTGATTTTCCTATACCAAGTTATTTGCCCGCAGGTTATTGCTGGCAAGGCATCGTGGCTATGGAAGGCAATTTAATGGAATTGGGGTTCCCTTCACTGGCTCATCAGAGTTGGACAGGTGGCGGTTCTCCAATGCCTCCATACGACCTTAGAGTAGACTATCTGGTTGGTGGAGATCGTATGGATAGGTTGCTCATCCTGACCCAATTGCAAACAGAGGGCCAACAGGGATTGGTATTTCAGGCATTCCACGCTGCCGAGACACATTTCGGTCTAGTCATTCAACCGGCAGAGAAAAAGGAATCGGAGGGAGTTGTCTTCTTAGTTGGCTCAGGCGATCTACAAGAAGTGATTGTGAACACGTTGCCGGCTTGGTGGTACCGTGGCACGTGGAATGCGGCCGGAGAATGGGTTACAGATAACACTTGGAACAGTTTGGTTTGGGAGCAAGGAGGCTGTGTCTACCATCTGGCCGGACAAGATTTTCCGCTTGAGGAATTGGTATCTATTGCAATATCGCTCCCCAGCAAGTAAGGAAGGAGGTGACTAAAGCGAGTGATTGACTAATGGATCAGGTAGGCCAAGAGGCCTGTGAATGTCACAACTTTAAACTTTTCGAGGAGGTATAGACAATGCGTAAATCAAGAGTGATGCTGTTGATAGGAGGTTTGGTCTTGCTGATAGGGTTGGTAGGGACAGTGCGCTGGCGGCCACATCCAGCAAGGTGCGCAGGGGGGTGGTGACGCGATAGCCGGTGTG
>JAPKMR010000117.1 GCA_026645815.1 Anaerolineae bacterium
GCTCCCCATACCACCGTGGATGCCCTCTGCCGCGGGACGCCAGCTCCGGCGCAAGCGTCTGGGGTTGCTGATAAAAGGTGCGCGTTCCCCGCACACGGGCGATCGTAACTAGATTTGGAAATTGCTGCAAGGCATAGAAATAGCGTGGTTTACTGTAACTGCTATCCGCCACTGCCACGGTCAACTCTCGCCCAAAGGGTAGCTCCGGTGCCTGCAAAAGCTGCGCGATCTGCTTAGCCCCGATCAACTCTTTGTCGTCTGTCGTCGCTACCCGCGTGGTCAACAACGGCAGGACCCAACTGGGACTGATCCCAGTTTCAGGTTCCGGGCCCAATACAACCGTCGAATACTGATGCCCAATGGTGACTGGCAGTTTCCCTTTTACCACTTCCGGCTGATAAACCATACCGCGATTTTCTAACGTGTAGGCGTAAGGCCGCGGACAGGGCGTCACATCTGTGATTAACAGCCAGAAAGGACGTTGGGTTGGGCGTGGGAGATACGGTGCCAGGCGTTGCGGCAACCACAACGCGGTGAGTTGCAGTTCAGTAAGCGCCTTGAAAATGGTGGAGTAACTACGCCGATAACTGTTCGCTAGACTATATTCCACCACAGACTGCGCATCTGGCTTACTGCAAATCGCATCCAAGAGGTCCAACAACGAATCGGCTCGATTGTTAAAGTTCTGGTATAATGTGTATCGGAACTGCTGCAAATTGGTAGTGTGTAGAGTGATGTCCATACACTACTTGTGCCGCAGTTCCCCTTTTTTGTCAACTCCGGATCATTTATGACCGCATTTGTCAAAAGTCCAATAAGATAGATGCCTTTCTTTAATTGATTTTTGGCGGCGGGCAAAGCCCCGCCGCCAAAAATCAATTTTTTCCTGCGCCCTGTAGGGGCGCCTGAGATTTTCGCCCCCGTTTTGAAACGCACCCTCCGATTGTGACAATTTCATCTTGGTGCTATACTGAGAGCTGACTTGATTCCCGGGCGAGGTGGCGAGCGATGAATCAAAAACGAGGGTTGGGGCGTGGACTGGCATCATTGATTCCTGCTGAAGAGGCTAAAACAGGCTTTCAGCAAGTGCGCCATGATTCCATTGTTCCTAATCCCCACCAGCCCCGCTCTCCATTCCGCGATCAGGATCTCTTGGAACTGGCATCTTCTATCCAGGAACACGGCATCATTCAACCGCTGGTGGTGACGCGGCGTTCTGAAGGCGGCTATCAGCTCATTGCGGGTGAGCGTCGCTGGCGTGCCGCGCGCCTCGCGGGACTCCGTGAGGTGCCGGTCATCATCAAGGAAGCGGCGCCGCAACAAATGCTGGAGCTGGCTTTGGTGGAAAACGTCCAGCGCGCCGACCTCAACCCATTGGAAGAGGCTTTGGCGTATCAGCACCTTGTCGAGGATTTTGGCCTTTCCCAGACCGAGGTGGCGCGTCGTGTGGGTAAAAGCCGCGTGGCGGTGACCAATACGCTGCGCTTGTTGCAGGCTTCTCCCAAAGTGCAAGCGGCGTTGGCAGAGCAGCATATCTCCGAGGGGCACGCGCGCGCCTTGTTGGGGTTGGAGGCACAGGCGCAACAAGATGCCGCGTTACGGGTGGTGCTGGAGCAGGACTTCAACGTGCGCCAGACCGAGGCGCTCGTGCAGAAAATTCGTGAAGGCGTGCAGGTTCCCGCTCGCCCTAAGCCGGCGACTCCGCCGGAGGTGCGTGCCTTGGAAGAGCGCTTTCAGGAGGCATTGGGCACCCGTGTGAAGCTGCGTGCCGGGCGCAAGGGAGGGCGGGTCATCATCTACTATTACTCCGATGAAGAATTCCAGACGCTCTATGCCCAGCTCACCGGGCAGGAACTCTAGGGTCGCTGATCCTTTCTCTGGCAACAAAAAACGCGCGACGCTTGTAGCAAAGCGTCGCGCGTGCTTTTACTTCTAATGCTGCCGGCTTATCTTACCACACGACCTGGTATTTGCAGAAGGCTTCCTCGCTGGCGCGGCCTTCAGTGCGAATGAGATTGGCGCCGGTGAGCTCCGACAACATCACTTCATCAATCTTGCAGGTCTCTGGATGGAATTGCGCTACGTAGTGATAAGGGCAATTGCAGACCAGAATATGGTATTGGCCCTCGGCATCGCGTTCCCAGCGGGCTACAAAGCCCAATTGCTTGATGTAGGCAATGATCTGGTCCAGGCGCTTCTCGTGATTTTTGGGTAATTCGCCTGCGCCGGCAGCCATTTGTTGCCCAACGACTTCGAGCAATTCCTCGCGTTTTTCAGGCGTTAGTTCTTTATTAAGTGCATCTAGCAATGCATTTGCCAGACCGCTGTAATTGGTCGGGAAGAGATCGGCAGCTGTGGAGGTGAGGCGGTATACATAGCGTGGGCGCCCAGGACGGCTTGAACGGCGCACTTCGGGATCGGTGATATAGCCCTCTGAGCGGAGAATTTCCAGATGGTGGCGCACCGTTACGCTGGTCAGAGCAAGTTCTTTGCTCAGTTCTTGAACGGTGACCTCGCCTTTACGCTTGAGAATCTCCAAAATTTGCTGGCGCGTATCTTGCATTTTACTTACTTCCCCAATGCTAACAAGATCTTGATTGAACTGCCGGCGAAAGAATCGCAGTTCCGCACGTGAATTTACGTTATTTATTCGATTATAAGCATTGTAACATTGAAATTCATGTTTGTCAAATATGCATTTTCTTTTTCGTGGCGCGTTTGACAACTTTGTGGCTTTTGACTAAAATGGAGCTGGCTGAAGCGTTGATTGCTCCTGGGTCGTAGCGGTTTTTGATGCACGGTAATGGCCCAGAAAGGAAGACTATCTTGGAGACTCAACTCTCGTCGCTCTCAGAATCTGCACCCCAAGCTTTAGCTCGTGGGGCAACCCCTCCACCTTTGACTGTTGAAAACCTCTCTTTTTCTTATCGCTCACGACCGGAGCGGGCTTTGCAGGAGGTGTCTTTATCGTTGCATACCGGGGAGTTGTTGTTGGTAGCCGGAAGCAGCGGTTGCGGCAAAACTACCCTGATCCGTTGTATCAATGGACTGATTCCCCGCAGCTATAAGGGTGAACTGCAGGGGCGAGTGTTGCTGCAAGGGCAAGATACATCTGGAATGAGCCTGGCGTACATTTCACAGCGTGTGGGAACGGTGCTTCAAGATCCCGACCGCCAGATTTTGGGAGCACATGTTTTCACGGAAGTGGCTTTTGGGTTGGAGAATTTGGGCTTGCCTCGAGCCGAGATCCGTCAACGGGTGGATGAGACACTCCGCTATTTGGGAATTTCCCATTTGCGCGACCGGGAGACCTTCCATCTTTCCGGCGGTGAGAAGCAGAAAATTGCTCTAGCAGGAGTACTGGCGATGCGCCCCTCCGTGTTGCTGTTGGATGAGCCGCTGGCGAGCCTTGACCCCGCCAGCGCACAAGAATCCCTTGCATTGTTTCGTCGCCTGGCAGATGAGGGCGTGAGCATTCTCCTGGTAGAGCACCGGGTTGAGGATGCCTTGGCCATTCGTCCCGATCGTGTCATTTTTATGAAGGACAGCCGTATTGCCTATGAAGGTCTGCCAGCAGGCATGACAGAGGCTGTGGATTATCATCAGGTAAAGCTCCCCGCATCCATCATCATGCAACGTGCAAAGGCAGATCCGCCACCCACATTTGAGCCGGCGCTCAAGCCCGATGGGCAGGAACCGTTGGTGGCATTTGAGGATGTGGGGTTCTCTTATGAGGAAGGCGGACCGGAGGTCATTCACGGGGTGAACTTCACCATCCGGCGCGGGGATATCGTGGCGGTGCTGGGACCCAATGGCGCGGGGAAGACGACGCTGGTCAAACATGCAATTGGCTTGCTCAAGCCGCGGCGCGGGCGGGTGTTGGTAGAGGGGCGCGATACACGCGAACTGAGCGTCGCGCAGATTGCGCATACGCTGGGTTACGTTTTCCAAAGCCCTAGTCACATGCTCTTTGCCGCCACGGTGCGGGAAGAGCTGGCATTTGGTCCGAAGAATTTGCGTTATACCGCGGAGGAGATTGAACAAGGAACACATCGCGCACTGGAGATCGTCAACCTGCAGGGATTGGAGGATTATCCGCCGTTGGCGCTTTCGTTTGGGCAGCAGAAGCGTGTGAGCATTGCCGCGATTCTCGCGATGTATTCCAAAATTCTGGTGATGGATGAGCCGACGGCGGGGCAAGATTATTGGAACTATCGTGCTTTCATGGATGCCATTCTGCAAATGCCGGGTTTCGAGGCGGTGCTCTTTATCACCCATGATCTGGATTTGGCCATCAGCTATGCCAATCGTGTGATTCTGTTGCGCGATGGAACTGTTGCCGCAGAAGGCGCGCCGGCGGAGGTGCTGCATGATGTGGATTTGTTGCGGCGCTGCCGGTTGGTGCCGACCTCGTTGCTGAGCCTCAATCTTGAATACCTGCCGCTGACGGGACGTTTTATGTCCGCTGAGGCATTGGCGCATAGTCTACCCCGGGATCTGCCGGTTTCGCAGCAGACCTGAGCGGTACGCAGCGCCAGCTCTTGTGATTAGAGACGTCTTTTTTGTGTGCGTGCGGAGTGCTCGAGAAAACATGTGCTGGTTACTTGATGGTTGGGGAGGAGGTGAGCTGCCGTAAGAGCATGAGGATGACTTGACATAACTGCTGTGATATTGTCTTATTAGATATTTCAAATTCAGGAGGCTGTCATGGGTACTTTAGGAAAAAAAGCCACGATGTGGCTGGCTGTGCTCGGTGTTTTCGTGTTGTTGATGGCTCTTGCGAGCGTATTTACTTCCGGCGATCGGATTCGCGGTCTCTATCCCATTGTTTTTGTCGTCATCGGTATTCTCATCATCTTCGGCGTCTACCTGGCGACACAAAAGAACGATGCCTGGACGATTGGCACGCGCGAGGTCGTATACATGGGTATTGGCGCGGCGCTTTACGGCGTGCTCAACTATATTTTTAACAGCATTCCAATGCCTTCGATTAGCCAGGTGTCGTTGCGTCCCTCGATTTGTATTCCGGTATTCTTCGGTTATGTCTTTGGTCCGGTGGTGGGTTTCTTTACCGGCGCCGTGGGCAATATCCTGGGTGATTTCCTCTCTGGTTGGGGTGTCTATCCGGCGTGGGATATGGGCAATGGCTTGATCGGTTTTGTTGCCGGTCTGGTGATGCTCTTTGCCGACAAGCGCCGCAGTCTCAACTTCCTCACTATCCTGGTAGGCGTTTTGGTCATTATCGTGGCGGCGACGATTTTGATCAGCCCGAATGTGGTCGGTCCCTGGAGTGGTGAGATCGAGAATTTCTCCTTCTGGGCGTGGGCTTTCATCATTGGCGGCATTGGTGTGATTGCGCTGCGCTTCATGCTTGAGCGTGTCAACATAGACCTGGCAGCCGTCAACATCTGGGGGACATTGGGTATCATTGCGGGTATTGGTTTTGCTGCCATCGCTGATATTTGGGTGAACGGCTACAGTCTGGCCACAGCGATGATTGGTGAATTCGCACCCGCCGCAGGCCCCAATATTCTCAACTCGATGGTGCTTACTCCCATTCTCCTGGCCGCATATCGCGCGGTACAGTCGCGGACGGGGCGTTGATGCACTTTCTGGGACGGAGGGTGCCGCCATGTTGATCGCCTGGCGCTACCGTGAACGGAATACACTGATTCAGAAGTTGGATCCGCGGGCTCGCATCATCATGATGCTGGCATTGCTGTTTTCCATCATCCAATTCTGGGATCTGCGGGTGATTCTGGTGTTCCTGGCGTTCGCGGTGCTTCAATATGCGCTGTCGGGACTCACCTGGCGCGAGACGCGTCGGGTGTGGATTCTTGTCTCTTTCATCATCTTCTTCATGACGCTGCTGACGTTCATCACGGGGCGTGGAGGCGCGCAGACGGCGTATTTTGAAGAGCATCTGCTTTGGCGTTTGGGTCCGGTTACCTTGCCGCTAACGGGTTGGCAACTCAAGCTCGATATCACTGCCGAGAAGACAATCTTTGCCTTGAGCCAGCTGCTGCGGATGTATACTATCACGTTCATGGCGGTTACGTTACCCTACACGATTGATCCAAGTCTTTACGGCGTTACCTTTCGCGGGTTGGGCTTGCCGGATAAGTTTGCATACGCGATGGACCTGGCTTTCCGTTTTGTGCCAACGCTGGGTCGCGATTTCAGCATCACGCTTGATTCGCAGCGCGCGCGAGGTTACGAAGTGGAGAAGCTTTCCGGCGGTATTGTGGCCCAGATCCGGAGATTGGCGCCGCTGGTGGTGCCGGTCACCATCAATGCTATCCTGGGAGCAGAAGATATCATTGATGCCATGGACCTCCGTGCTTTTGGCATTGGTCCGCGAACCTGGGTCTATGAACTGCATTACCGCCGGGCGGATTATCTGTTGATCGCTTTCAGTGTGCTGGTTTTCGCCGTCTCAACCGTCTTGTCGTTCTTCGAGATTGGGCGATTATGGATTCCAGCGGCGCTATTGCGCCTTGCTGGAGCGTAGCGCCTTGACGCTTTTGTAAAGAAAGAAGTGTTTGTTGGACGCGGCAATGCCGTACGCAGCGCCGCGTCCAACAAATGCTAAAAACAACCCTCTTCGCCTGTCAGCAAAACTTCTTTGATTTCTCCCCTAATTTGCTAGATATCATTCGTAACTGTTCAGCGTTTCCTCTATTTGCCACAACAAGAGCGGGCTTCAGCCCGAAATCTCCGCCTTGTGATGAGAATCTGAACACTTACGATGTCTCAAATCCTGGTAACTCCATGAAAACGTGTTATAATCCCTCTGATTATGTAGTGGAGGTCAACACCTGTGTTCACAATTGCAAAAGAAGTACTGGATAATTGCGAAGCGCTCATCACTGTCGAGATTGAAGAATCTGCCGTTCAAACTGCGATGCAGAAAGCTGCGCGGAACATTGCCCGCGAGAATCCCTTCCCCGGCTTCCGTAAGGGTAAGGTGCCCTATAACATGGTTGTCAGTCGCGTGGGTCTCCCCACGCTGCGGCGTGAGGCAGCCGAATTGCTGCTAGAGGAGATTTACTCTGATGTCCTTAAGCAGGCTGAAATCACCCCTGTGGGACCGGGTAGTTTGGAGGATATCAAGCTTGAGCCATTAGTTCTGAAACTGCGTGTGCCAATGCCGCCGGTTGTGGAGCTGGGTGAGTACGCTGACTTGCGCCTGGACATGGACGCGCATGAGGTGACCGATGAAGAATTGCAGACATCGTTGGAGCATCTGCGCGATGAACATGTCACCCCGCAACCAGTCTCCCGTCCGGCAGCTTTAGGCGACTCCGTAACCCTGGAACATGTAGAGGCCAAGGCTAATGGCGAAGTGTTCATCCATGAACATGATGTGACGCTGGTGCTGGACCCTGAGGACCGCAATATTGTCCCGGGCCTGGTTGAGGCCTTGGTGGGACTTTCCGCTGGTGAAGAGAAGCTATTCCATCTGACTTTGCCGGAAGACTTCTCCGAACCAACGCTGCGCAATGCCGATACTGAATTTGTGGTGCATGTGCAGAGTGTGGGGGAGATGGTTAAGCCAGACCTGGACGATGCTTTCGCCAGTGTCGTGGGTAATTTCGAAACCCTGGACGATCTCAAAGCCGACTTGCGCAAGCGGATGGAGGCTTACAAGCACGAGCAAGCGCATGAGGCCTATCATGACGCGCTGTTGGCTGAGCTATTGAGCCGCGCTAAGGTTCAGTTCCCCGATGTGCTGTTAGGCGAAGAGATGGACGAACTGGCATTGTCGTTCAAGACGCGTATTCCTGAGCAGCTGCGAATGCCGTGGGAAGATTTCCTGCGCCTGCAGGGAATGACCGAGGAGCAGTTCCGTGAGAGTCTGCGTCCCCGCGCCAGCAAGCGCTTGACTGAGACCCTGGTGCTTGAGGAGTTTGCTCGCCGTGAGGAACTCACGGTTTCGGAAGAGGAGTTGCGCGATTACTACGCCGGCTTGTTGCAGCAGTTAGAAATCCCTCGATCTGCGCAACGGCCCTTTAGCCGCGACCTGCTGGTGGTTGAAGAATTTCGCAAGCAGCTGTTGCACGACCGCTCTATGGCTAAACTCGAGCGTTTGGCTCAGGGATTGCCTGCTGAAACGGCAGAAGCTGTCATGCCTGTTGAGCCAGATGCGGCGGCGGCATCAGCCTGATCTGCCAAAAAGTGCATGGAGGAGGGCGAAATGGGTTTGGTTCCCATGGTTATCGAAAGCACTGGGCGTGGGGAGCGGGCGTATGATATCTTCTCGCTGCTGCTCAAAGAGCGGATCATCTTTCTGGGAACCCCCATCAATGCCCAGGTTGCTAATCTGATCGTCGCGCAGCTGTTGTTCCTGGATCGCGAGGATCCAGAACGCGAAATCTCTCTGTATATTCACTCGCCCGGCGGTGAGATTGCTGCTGGACTGGCCATCTACGATACGTTGCAGCTGATTCACGCGCCCGTCTCCACCATTGCGGTGGGGATGACGGCAAGTATGGCGACAGTTTTGCTGACGTCTGGTATGAAGGGGCGTCGCTATGCGCTGCCCCATGCCACCATCCACCTGCACCAACCATTGGGTGGGGTTCAGGGGCAGGCGGCGGATATTGAGATTGCGGCGCGCGAGATTCTGCGGATGCGAGAGTTGATTAACAAACTGTTGTTGCAGCACACGGCATTATCGCAGGAGCAGATTGATCGCTATACGGACCGCGATTTCTACATGACGGCGGCGCAGGCAGCAGACCTGGGGATTGTTGATAAGGTCCTGGAACCGGCGGGAAACGGTAAGTGACATTTGTGCCAGGGGGGAATTACTTTTCCCCCTGGTTGTTTTTTGTATGACTAGCTATAATTTAGACAAATATCAAAACCTGTTTCAGGAGGATTAAGCGTGGATCTAGAAGCATTGAACGGACTGTTGCGGCCACAATCTATCGCAGTTGTTGGCGCCTCCAACAAGGAGGGCAAGATTGGCTATACCGTAGTCAAGAACCTTCTCGATAGCCATTATGAAGGGGCGATTTACCCCATCAATCCTACCGATAGCGAGATCCTGGGATTGCAGGCTTACCCTTCGGTGCTGGATGTTCCGGGACCGATTGATGCAGCAGCGATTATCGTGCCGGCCAAACTGGTACCGATGGTCACTGAGGAATGTGGTAAAAAAGGCGTCAAGGGCCTGATCATTATTGCGTCTGGTTTCAGTGAGGTGGGTCGTCAGGACCTGGAGAAGCAGGTTGTAGATATCGCTCATTCTTATGGAATGCGTGTCCTGGGACCCAATATTGTCGGTATTCTCTCGAACTCGGACCTGTGTAATGCCTCCTTCGCCCCCTTCCTGCCGTTGCCTGGTAAGGCGGCGCTTGTTTCACAGAGTGGCGCCTTACTCATCGCAATGGATGCCTCCACTTATACTCGACGTGTGGGCTTTGACAAGATGGTCTCTATCGGCAACATGTCCGATGTTAACTTTGCTGATACGATCGAGTGGTTAGATCAAGACGAAAGCACCGCCTGTATTTGCCTCTATATCGAGGGCTTGCGCAACGGGCGTGCCTTTATCAATGCCGCACTCAAGGCAGCTAAGCCCATTATTGCCCTGAAAGCTGGCGTTTCGGCGCACGGTGCAGCGGCAGCTGCCTCGCACACCGGCTCGCTGGCAGGTTCCGGGAAGATTTACGATACGGCTTTCCAGCAGGGTGGTGTGGTGCGCGCTTCCGACCTGAACAATCTCTTCGACCGCACGTTGGTGCTTTCGCTGCAACCGCCGATGCAGGGCGATAACATGCTCATCATCACCAATGGCGGTGGTGTGGGCGTGCTGGCGACTGATGCTGCCGAGCGTTATGGCTTGCCGCTGCGTTTTGCTCCGGCGGATGTACAGGCAGAGCTCAAGAAGCACATGCCCGAATTCGGCTCAGCGAAGAACCCCGTAGACTTGACCGGTATGGCCGGCAAGGATTGGTATTATGCTTCGGTGCGCTTCGCTTTTGCTCATTCCTGGGTGGATGGACTGGCGGTCTTGTACTGCGAGACGGCAATGACAGACCCGCTGGAAATTGCTCAGGGCATCAAGCAAGCCTTGGAGGACGCCGGTGTCGAGGGTAAACCGGTGGCGGTCTCCTTCGTCGGCGGTGAACAATCGGCTGCGGCGCGCAAGTGGCTCGTGGAGAACGGCATTCCTGCTTACGATGCCCCAGATGTCGCGATCAATGCTTTGGCGGCGCTGCGTGAGTATGCGCGCAGCCGGCAGATGGCTGCGGTGTCCTTCCAGCCCTATGCCGACGTGGATGAGGCAGCGGCTCGCCAAATCATCGCCAATGCGCGTACACACAAGAATAGCAGCCTCACCGAAATTGAATCGAAGAAGATCTTCCGTGCTTATGGCATGCCAGTGGCGATGACGGAACTGGCGACCACTGAAGACGAAGCAGTGCGGATTGCGGAGCAGATTGGTTACCCCATCGTGATGAAGATCATGTCTCACGATATTCTTCACAAATCCGATGCCGGCGGCGTCAAGGTGAACATCAAGAACGCCGAGGGTGCGCGCGAGGCTTTCCGCACTATCATTGCCAATGCCAAGGCGTACAAGGCGGATGCTGTCATTGAGGGCGTGGCTGTGCAGGAAATGGCTCCCTGGGGCACGGAAGTAATCGTTGGCTCGGTCAACGATCCCACTTTTGGTCCCTCGGTGATGTTCGGTCTTGGCGGTATCTTTGTCGAGATTCTCAAGGATGTCACCTTCCGTGTGGCGCCCGTTTCTGCAGAGCAATCCTACAAGATGCTGGAGGAGATCAAAGCGGGTGCGATTCTGGCAGGCGCGCGGGGTGAAGCGCCTCGGGACCGCAAGGCGCTCTCTGAAGTGCTCAGCCGCTATTCTCAGATGATTACCGACTTGGGTGATGAGATTTCCGAGTCGGACGCCAACCCGGTCCTGGTTTATGAAGAGGGGCAGGGTGTCAAGGTTGTTGATGCGCGGATCATCCTGAAGAAGTAATGGTGCATTGGCTGTATTCGACACCGCCGGGTTAGCCCGGCGGTGTTTGTTTTGTCGGTGCTCTGCAGGGATGCTTCTTTCTGCCGGTGTGATTTTCGTGAACGGGGCGCAGCCCCGTTCACGAAAATCACAAAAAACCACCCTCTGCGTCTCTTTGGCGCGTCA
>JAPKMR010000118.1 GCA_026645815.1 Anaerolineae bacterium
GGTCCGCCCCTACAACCGCATGACCAACGACGTAGGGGCGCACCTGTGTGTGCGCCCTCTGCGCACCTGTGTGAGGGGTGAGGGCGGGCACGTAGGTCCTCCCCTGTGTGAGGGCGGACACGTAGGTCCGCCCCTACAACCGCATGACCAACGACGTAGGGGCGCACCTGTGTGTGCGCCCTCTGCGCACCTGTGTGAGGGGTGAGGGCGGGCACGTAGGTCCTCCCCTGTGTGAGGGCGGACACGTAGGTCCGCCCCTACAACCGCATGACCAACGACGTAGGGGCGCACCTGTGTGTGCGCCCTCTGCGCACCTGTGTGAGGGCGGACACGTAGGTCCGCCCCTACGACCGCATGACCAACGGCAGATAGAGGCGCCAGGGCACGATGCCGCGGAACCAGTAGCCCGCGCTGAGGCGATAGGTGGCGCTCGTGGCGAGCGGAGGGCTGGCGGCGCCCTGCCCCACGGTGGCGTTGACGCGGTAGCTCGCGGAGCTGACGGGTTGCCCGCCGCCGGCGATGACGTGCCACTCCAGGTTGTAGGTAGCCGAGGTCTGCGCCAGGGCAGAATCGCCCGCCCGCAGGCTCAGCACGAGCAGGGCTAACAGGCACAGGAGCGCTATCCGGCGTGCGCGTGTGAACGCCAGCGAGCGCTCGCGCTCGCCCTTATTGCAGAGTGATGTAGACATAGATCAGTCCCTCCCCGCCATCCCAGGCTTCCAGCGCCTTGCCCAAGACGCTGCCGGGAGGCGCCAGCTCGACGCCCTCGATGCTGACCAGCGCCGCCCTCTGCGCGCAGCCTACGACCGCGCCGCCGGAGAGCAGGTCGCCCAGGTTGAAGGCTCCGCCCGCCACTTTGACCTGCGCGGGACCACGAACTACCACTTGCAGCGTCTCGCCGGGAGCGATGGGACCGGTCTGAGATTGCAGCAGCGCGCTGTCGGGGTCGGTGGGACCCTCGGGCGGGGCGTTGAGCCATTCGCGGGCGTAGCCGGAGGCGACAACGCCGAGGACGGCGCTGCTGCCCGCCTCGCGCACGCGGCGCACCAGGATGACGGGCGGCAAGCCCTCGTCGAGCGGAGCGTCCATGCCGGCAATCTCCACCACGTCGCCCACCTCAAGCGGCGCTGTATCGCCGTTCTGCACCACCTGCATCTCGGCGCCCAGAGCGGTGACGCTGGCGTAGTGGATATTGTCGCTCGTGTACAGCCCCCAGTTATTGTCACCCCGGGCGGTGTAAGCATAGACACCGACATAGCTGACACTATTACCAGAAACGCCTGAGCCAGTGCCATCATTCTGGCCATAGACTCCCAACCCGGAACCTGAGCCTGACTTATAGCCGCGGACGGCATAGGTCCCATCGCCACCACGCCCCAAGACCCCGTAGTCGTTGCTATCGTTGCCTCCGGTGTAGCCATAGACGCCGACATCACTGCTGCTGTAGCCGTAGACGCCGGCGTCGGTGCTGCTGCGACCGTAGACGCCAAAGCTTGAGGTGCTCTCGCCATACACGCCCGCTCTGCTAGTATCACTCAAGCCGTAAACGCCAACGCCATTCTGACTGCGCCCATAGACGCCCGGCGCATAGGCGTTGCTGGCGGTCGTGAGTCCGCTGCTGTAGCCGTAGACACCGATGCCATTGGCGCTGCTGAAGTAGCCGCCATAACCGCGGGCTTGCGTCGTGCCGGAGTCCAGCCCGCGCACGGCATAACCATCGTCGGTGTAGCCCGCCAGCCCATAGCCGCCCGCGGAGGTGCCGCGCACAGCGTCGCCGGTGCTGGTGTAGCCCCAGACCGCTGCCCGCGTGGCGTGCGCGCCCGCCATCTCCACACGCAGCACGTAGCCGGATGGGTCGGGTTGCCCGGCAATCTCGGCGCCGGGGCGCAGGCTGAGGGCGTAGGGCGCCGGGAGCAGCGCCTGGCGCGGCGAGAGCCATTCGCCGTTGACGTAGATGCGCAGCCACAGCTCGCGCCCATCGAAGACGGGGGCGATGACATCGAGCGCCGCGTTGAACAGCCCATCATCCACGGCGACGCTGAGTGTGCCGCTATCCCACCACTGCGTGCCGCCGCTCGCACCGCTGTAGAGTTGAAAGCGCATGGGATAGGCGCCATCCAGCGGCAAGCCGCTCGCATCGGTCAGCCGTCCCTGGTAATTGATCCGCGCAGGCACATCGGCGGCAATTTCGGCGTCATCTGGGAGCGGTCCCACATCCTGCGGTTCCGTGCCGGCGGTCAGTGCGCCGGCAGAACCGCCCAGCAGAGCCAGCAGACCAATGACAGTGACGACAAGCCAAAGGGTTTTTGTGTTCATGTGATACTCCTTTCAATTTAAGACGCTGATCAACGCAGATGGGAAAGGTGATTGAAAAAGCCAGGTTGGAGCCTGGCGCTCCGAGGGAGTTATGGCGGCGCTTGCAGCAAGAGGCACTGCGCCAACCCGGCGTGCGCGGCGCTGAGCTCGGGTTCCCAATGGAGCGCCTCCTGGAAAGCCGCGAGGGCCTCCTCCACCCGCCCTTGCGCCAGTTCCGCCTCGCCCAGGTGCGCCCAAGCGCGCCCATCGGTCGCGTCGAGCGCCACCGCCCGCCGGAAGTGCGCCGCCGCATTCGAAAAGCGCCCGCCTTGCAGCTCCAGCATGCCCCAGGCAGTCCGCAACATGGCGGAATTGGGCGCGAGTGTGACGGCTTGCGCGTAAGCGGCGTTGGCTTGAGCTAGCCGGGCAGGGTCCCAACCATTAGCCCACTGCCCGTAAAGCTCGCCGAGCGCCGCCCAGGTTTGCACGTCGAGCGGGCGCAGGTCGCGCGCCGCCAGCAGCGCCGCCTCGGCCCGCGGCAAGTTCACCGCAGCCGTACCGTCGCCCTGTACGACCGCTTGCAAGTGTGCCCAGCTCAGCGTCCGGCGGTAGGCAGGTTCTTGGGGCGCCAGGGCCACCGCGCGCTCCGCCGCAGCAATAGCCCCCTCCCACTCTCCCGCCGCCGCGAACCGGTCGGCGGTAAGCGCCGCGGCATCGGCTAAGGTAGGGCGAATATTGGCAAGCAGCACCGCCACGCCCACCCCGGCAACAACGGCGAGCGTCGCCAGCGCACCCCGCCGCATGGGGCGTGGGCTTGCAACCGGCGCGCCAGCAGGGCGCGCTGTCGGGACCTCCAGACGCGCCAGGGCTACCGCCAGCGCCATCAGCAGAGCTGTGGTCGTCGCCGTCGCCGTTACATCGAAGCTGACCAGGGTACCCGCAAGGTTGCCGCCCACCGCTGCCAGGCACGCGGCGAGCAAGGCGCGGGTGCGCGGTTCCGTGGCGCGCGCCGCCGCGCGCCAGCCCAGGGCAAAGAAGAGCGCCAGAAGCACGCCCAAAGCCAGGACGCCCGCCAGCCCGGTCGTCACCGCCGTATCGAGCAGGAAGTTGTGCGCGCGGTCTACCAGCACGCCGCGCCCTTCATAATAGACGAGCTCGGGGGGGTAGACGCGCGGAAAGAGCAAGCCCAGCGCCTCGGGTCCGTGCCCCAGGAGCGGGCGCTCCGCGATAAGGTGCAGCGTTGCCCGCCAGATGGTCAACCGGGCGGCGGTGGAGCCTTGAGCGTTCGCCGCACCGGTCGCCAGGACCGCGACCAGGGCTGCTGCCGTCCCCACCCCGGCAAGCCCACCGGCGAGCGCGAGCCAACGCCGCCAGCGAGGACCTATCCGCGGACCCAGCATGCCCAGCGCCCACAGCCCTGCCGCCACCGCCAGGGCAAGCCAGGCGCCGCGCGCCTGCGTGAGCGCGAGCACCGCCAGCTCGCCCGCCAAGAGCAGCGCACCCCAGATCCGGCGCCGGCGCGGTGCGTTCACCAGCAGCGCCAGGGTGAGCGGCGCGAGCAGCGCCAGGATAGCGCCGAGGAAATTGGAGCGCCCCAGGGTGGCGTAGACCGGGGAGCGCGCATCGGTGAACAGAGGCAGCGGCGACCAGCCCAGCGCCTGCGCCAAGCCGAGGAGCACGAGGGGCGGGGCTGCGGCAACGAGGGCGAGCGCCAGGCGGTCAAGCTGATCGCGGCTTTGCAGGTATGCCGCCGTGAGCAGAAAGAGCAGCGTGGTGCTCGAAAGGGTCAACCAGCCCTGCGCGCGTTCGGTGCTGCCCCAGAAGCTCAAGCCACGATCCACGGCGGTGAGGGTCGCCAGGGTTTGCACTGCCAGCAGCGCCAGAGCAGGCCACAATAGCGGTTGGGAAAGCTCGCGCCAAAGATTGCGCCGGAGCGCAATCCCGCGCAGGAGGGCAATGCCCGCCATGCTCCAGACGAGGGTGCGCAACAGGGCGGCTTTGAAAGGTTCGAAGGGTTGCCGCGCCCAGAGGTTGACCGCCAGGGAAGGCAAGAGCGCCGCCAGAAGCCAGCAGGCTTCGAGCAGCGAATTCCACAGAGGGCGGGGTTCCTCACCATCATCCGGCGCGCCATCAGAAAAATACACAATGCAACCTCCCAGAGCTGCACGGACTCCTGAGGCGGAGGGGTCTGGTGTTGGGTGATAAGTCTATTCTAAACCCCATTAGGCGCGGGGTCAAGGAGAAACAGGTAGGGGGTGCGTTTCGAAAGGGGGGAAGCTCACGCAAAGACGCCAAGCCGCAAAGGTTTATAGGGCGGGATGTATGCCGGCGGCATGATGAGTTTTCAGAATTTAAACCGGTGATAGAGTGCTCAAGCTTTTTCAGACGTCCCTACGGGACGTGACTTGTGGTCTACGTGGTTGTACAGGCACTAAAGTGCCTGCCTACTTTCAGACGTCCCTACGGGACGAAGAGGCGCGGCATCCCTACCGTTCGAGACGGGTTGCGGTCCGAAGTTGGGAGACCCTTAGACTTCGGTCAGGGTGACGGGTTGTGTGGAGAGGGGCAGGTAGAGCGCGGCAGAATGCCGCGGCTACGGGACTGCGCTCAGGACAGGCTGCTCAGGGTGACGGGCTTGAAGGATGAGGAGGAACGCGAAGACATACCGAAGTGAAATTTGAAAGTTCATAAGCCGCTGTTCTTTCCTAGAGCGGCAATAGTGGCTAGACTAACGAGCATGTGGACGATGCAAGAACACAGAGAGGTATCTTTTTTGTGATTTTTGCGGGCTGCGCCCGCGAAAATCACGCTTGCGGAGAGAGGAGTAGCGGGTTTTTGAGTGATCTAGCCGATTTTGCCACTGTAGGTTCTTTCTGATGCTTTGCGGTGACGGGCGGTAGCCCGTCACCGCAAAGCATCCTTCCTACCACGCGTAGCCGCACGCCTTCCCGGAAGCGTGTAACTTCCGGGAAGGCGGCGTTATCCTTATGCTGCTTAGTGGTTCCGCAGAACCAGGGGCAGATAGATCGAGAGCGGGGCTTGCGCCGGTTCCCCAAACTGAATCTCAATCCCCCCCACCAACTGACCGTTGACGTAGCCCTCCACATCAATGGTGGGGATGCTGCCGGATGCCTGCTGGATCGCGTAGATGGTATCATGCGTCGCCGAAGATAGGGGCGGGCACGGAAGCAACACCGTCACAGTAACCACGCCGGAGCTCCACGGGTCAAGTTCAAGTGTCGGCGTAGGTGTAACGGTAATCTGCCAATCCGCCGGCACGTTGAAGGTGATCAAGCCGATATCCACGGTAGCAGGGAACGGCGTATCGTTGAAAACGGTAAACGTGTAGACTCGAGTCTCATTACACGGTGGGCGCTCGGTCACATCCACGTTGCGCTGGCTGCGTTGCGGCTCATACACGCCCGCCGGATCGCTGAGCCAGACCTGGATGCACTGGTGTCCGGTCTGCACCGGCGTCCAGGTCACCGTGGCCGTTTGCGTCATCTCCGGGCCGAGGGTCAACGAATGCGTGTGGGGCGTCATGCCGGTGTGCGTGAAGGGGATGCCCATGCCGAAATCAGCCCAACCGAATTCCAGAGCCACGGTCATCGTCATGTCGCTGGTGTTTTGGATGACGGCGCTGACGACTGAGTCTACACCCACGCGCGGCGGATAGGGCTCAACCGTAATCTCCGATTCGGCGTAGCCTTTTTCGTGCGGCTTGTGGATGGGCACCGGCGGGCGGTCGAGCTTGCGGAAACCGCCGATGAGCTCGCCCTCCACGAAAGCCTCCACATCCACGATGGGTTCTCCGGTGCCAAGTTCCGCGCCCAGAGGCGGCGTCACGGTGAGCGTGACCGCCACCGGCTGACCGGGGACCACATTCCGCAGCACATTCCGCGAAAGTTCCACTACCCACCCTTCCCGGTGCACGCGCAGACCCAGGGTCACCGTCACCGGTTCCGTGTGCGGCCATGCGCCCACCAGGAAGGTCTTGGCGTGAGGGACGCCCGGTCGCAGCGGCTCGCCCACGTCGAGGTTGCGCTGGCTCCAGATAGGCTCGTAGCCCGGCACCTCCAGCGTCACCCGCACGCAGAGGTGGCCGCCAAAGTTCGGCGGCGTCCAGATGACGTGCCCGCGCGCCGCACCACGCGCCGGCACGAAGATGCGAATCGGATTGGGAGTGATGTTCGCCGGGCTGAACGGCAATCCAATGCCGAAGTTGGCGATGCTGAACGTCACTGTCACGACGCGATCCTGATCCGTGGGGTTGAACAGCTCGACGCTGAGCTGCGTCGGTTGGCCCGGGATTGCCGGATACGGATCAACGCCGATCTCCGACTCCGCATAGACCGGATCCTTGGGACGGTGAATCGGCACCGGCGGGCGGAAGAGCTTGCGGAAGCCGCCGATCAACTCGCCCTCGACAAAAGCCTCCACATCCACGATAGGATCGCCATCCGCCGGCAGGTCGGCGGGCGGCGTCACGGTTAGCGTGACCACCCGCGTCTGCCCCGGCGGCACATTCCGCAACACATCCTGCGAAAGCTCAAGTCCCCAATCGGGGAAGTGGGGAACCAGCCCCAGCGTGATCGTCACCGGACGCTGGAAAGGATTGCCCACCAGGAAGGGCCGCGCGTGCGGGGTATTCGGCTCCAGCGGTTCACCCACGTCAATGTTGCGGCGGCTGATGAAAGGCTCCCCGTGATTCGGCAACACGAGCGCGACCTGGATGCACCACAGCCCGCCGTGTGGCGGTACCCACATGATCACCGGGCGCGCCACACCCAGCGGCGGCACTTCCACGGTGACCGGTTCGTGAATCGGCGTGAAGGGCAAGCCGATACCAAAGTCGGCAGCGCTGAAGATCACGGTGACGATCTGTGGCTCCTCCGTGGGATTACGGATTTCCACACCGACTTCGGTTGGCTCGAAAGCCCGCGGCGGGTACGGGTGGATGAAGATCTCAGACTCGGCGTAGATAGGATCGCGCGGGCGGTGAATTGGCACCGGCGGGCGGAAGACCTTGCGGAATCCGCCAATCAGGCGGCCCTCGGCGTAGGCTTCGATGTCCACAATAGGCGTGTTGTCGGGCGGTAGTTCTTGTGGCGGGGTGACGGTCAGTGACACCTCGCGAATCTCGCCGCGCTGCATATTCGGCAGCACGTCCGGTGATAGTTCGAAGCCCCAGCCATCCAGGTGCGGGATCAAACCCAGGGTGATATCAACCGCATGATCGAGCGGGTTTCCGACCGGGAAGACGCGGGTGTGCGGCATCAAGGGTTCCAGCGGCTCATCCACATCCACATTGCGCTGGCTGCGCTGCGGTTGGTAGCCCGGGATAAACAGCTCTACCTGCAAGCAGACGTGCCCGCTGACGGGCGGCACCCAGTGAATGCACTCTTTGACGATGCTGTAAGGCGGCAGATGCACCGGTCGCAGCCCATCAACCGGCGTGAAGGGAATCCCGATGCCGAACGCGGCCCACGAGAACTGCACGGCCACGTTCTGCGGGAACGGCGTGGGATTGCGCAGTTCGACGCAGATTTCGGTCGGCTCTCCGGCGCGCGGCGGGTAAGGTTCCACGGTGATCTCCCGCTCGGCATACGGTGGATCAGGGAAGGGATGCAGCGGCACCGGCGGGCGGTGAATCTTGCGGAAGCCGCCGATGAGGCGCACCTCCCACCCCACCCCTTCGGCGTACGCCTCCACGTCCACGATCGGTGTATTGTCTGCGGGCAATGCCACGCCCGGCGGCGGGACCACGGTCAGGCTGATCACCCGCTGTTCTCCGGGCTGCATGTCCGGCAGAATCATCTCCGACAAAGCGACCTCCCAGCCAGGCAGGTGAGGAATCAAACCCATCGTGATCGTCACCGGGTTCGGGAAGGGATTGCCCACGGGAAAAGCCAGGGTGTGGGGCTGCCCGGGAACCAACGGCTCATCCACATCAATGTTGCGCTGGCTGCGCTGCGGCGCGTAACCCTCCATGAACAACGCCACCTGCACACACACATGTCCGCTGACCGGAGGAATCCAGTGAATGCACGTTTTGACTGTGCTGAATGGCGGGAGTACCACCTCCCGCAAGCCGTCAATCGGCGTGAAAGGAATGCCGATACCGAAAGCGGCCCAGGAAAATTGCACCTGCACCGTTTGAGGAACCGGCGTCGGATTGACCAGCTCGACGCAGATTTCGGTGGGTTCGCCAGCGCGCGGCGGATAGGGATGCACGGTGATTTCACGCTCGGCATACGATGGATCCGGATAGCGGTGGAGTGGCACCGGCGGGCGATAGACCTTGCGGAAGCCGCCGATGGCGTGCCCGCCCGTCGGATCGTCCACCATGCCGCGCACGTCAACGATTGGCGTGCCATCGGCAGGCAAGGGCGTGTCGGGCGGCGGCGTGACGATCATCGTCACCCAGCGCACCTCCTCCGGCATCATCGCCGGCAGCACCGGCGGGTCAAGGACCACTTCCCAACCGGGCAGAAAGACTTCCTTCTCCAGCCAGATATCCGTGGGAACGGGATTGGGATTCGTGAACTCATTCGGGAAGTTCCCCACCGGGAACTCACTGACGTGCGGCACACCGGGCGCCAACGGCTCGGCAACGTCGAGGTTGCGCTGGCTAAACTGTCTGCGGTAGGGGATGTTGCCGAGAATGTCCATCTGCACCTGGATGCAGAAATGTCCCGCTTCGGGCGGCACCCAGGTGATGCAGGCGGTCTCCGTCGCGCCGGGCGGGATGGTCACCTCAATCGGTTCGCTGATCGGCGCAAAGGGCAGACCGATGCCGAAATTCGCCCGGCTGAAGCCCACGACGACGGACTGCGGGAACTCACTGACATTTTTCAGCTCGACGCAGATCTGGGTCGGTTCGCCCGCACGCGGCGGATAGGGCCAGATGGAAATCTCCGACTCAGCGAAGAAAGGCTCACGGGGGCGATGCAGCACCACCGGGGGCCAATCGAGCTTGCGAAAGCCGCCGATGAGCACCCCATCCACGTAACCCTCTACATCAGCGATGACTTCCCGGCTGCCCATCGGGATACCGGGGGGCGGGGACACGAACAGACTCGCCTCGCCCGTCATATTCGCCGGCAAGGTCATCGAAACCGGATCAACGTAGGCTTGCCAGCCTTCATGGATGTTTTTCAATTCAAGGTCAATCGTGGTGGTCTCCGGGAAAGGTCCCACCTGGAACACCAACTCATCCTGTTGGCCAGGGATCAAGCGCTCCCAGATATCAACGTTGCGCTGGCTGAAGATTGGCTCTGCTTGATCCTGGTGAATGACAGCCTGGATGCACCAGTGACCGGGATCCGGCGGCACCCACATCACGCACGCCAGGGCGATGCCATCCGGGGGCACCACGACCGGGGTCTCGCCGATGGGGTGAAAAGGTACCCCAATCCCGAAGTTGGCGACGCTAAACACGAGAAGGACCTCGTGCGGATTCGCGGCATCGAGGTTGAGCACGCTGGCGCACACTTCGGTCGGCTGGCCCGCGACCGGCGGCGCCGGGTGGACGGTGATTTCCTCCTGTGCATAGGGGGGCCAATCACCCGGCGGGAAGATCACAAGAGCTTCCTGCGTGCCCGGCAGGTCCGCGGGTTCACCATCATCCGGCGCCCGGGCATACGCAGAAACGCCGCCGGATGACATCTGCGCCGTTGCAAAAGCCGTGATGAGCAAAAAGGCAACGACTACCGCGGCAGCAACAACAGACACGGCAACAACGAGACGTTTGCCTTCCATGGTTTCCCTCCTTTGGGGTATGAAACATCCACCGCTCTTACAGAACACTGAAGAGACGTTGCAGGCTGAGGGCGGGTTCAGTCCGTGGCTAAGCGCTCACAGTCCGTTGAAGTCAAGGAGAAGAAAATGTCATCAAAGCCGCAGAAGCAGAGTCGCTTTTCCAAAACGAAGAGGAAAATCACAACCTCAGGACCTGGTGAGAAGATGAATCGAGATTGCCAGTGAGCGTTCAGCCAAAGCACATTCCGTGCGTTGAACGACTGAGAGGAAATGCAGTGACGGAACTAATTCTATTGTAAACCCAAAATGGGGGAAATGCAATGATATCCGCTCCGGGGGTGCGTTTCAAAAGGGGGGAATCTCACGCAAAGACGCCACGCCGCCTTTTTCAGCCGTCCCTACAGGACGGGATTTGTAACCCACGTGGTTGTACAGGCACTGATGAACTTTCAAAATTGACTTCGGTATACCTTCGAGTTCCTCCTCATCCTTCAAGCCCGTCACCCTGAGCGGAGCGGAACGAAGCGAAGCGCAGTGGAGCGGAGTCGAAGGGTCTCTAAAACCCGTCCCACGACCTGTCCTGAGCTGTAGGGGCACGTCGCGACGCGCCCGCGCCCGGCGCGCCGCGCCTCTTCAAAAGCTTGTGCTACCTTATTACCGGTTTTAATTCTGAAAACTCATAAGTGCCTGCCTACTTTCAGGCGTCCCTACGGGACGAGGGGCACGGCGCCCCTGCCGTTCGAGACGGGTTGCGGTCCGAAGTTGGGAGACCCTTCGACTTCGCTCCACTTCGCTGCGCTCTGTTTCGCTCCGCTCAGGGTGACGGGTTGTGTGGAGAGGGGCAGGTAGAGCGCGGCAGAATGCCGCGGCTACGGGA
>JAPKMR010000119.1 GCA_026645815.1 Anaerolineae bacterium
AAACCAATCCGCCTCCCTCGCGTCTGCGCGGGGGAGGCGGGTAGGGGGGTGTTTGTGCCCTCTTTGAATCGCGTATCCTGATAACCAGTGTATCTAAAACAGGCCCGCGAGGATGCTCGCGGGCCTGTGGTATGGTTGCGGGCTTATTCGCCGGCGGCGGTGAAGGTGAGGAGGGGCAGGCCCTCGGCGTTGTTAAGTTTCAGCGTGTTGCGGCTGATTTCGATGCCGACTGCCTGTTCGAGCGCTGCCAGGTAGGCTTGCTCCTGCTCCATGACGCCGGCAGGTTCGGCGCAGAACATTCTGGTGGTTGCGGCAGGTCCGATTTTCACGGTGGCGCCTTCGACCGTCAGCTGCGCGGTGTAGCGGTTGCATCCGGCGCTGCCGCTGAGGGTATCCGCGGCGAATTCGGCGGTGATTTCGGTATCCAGGATGAGGCTGCTGATGCCGCCGTTCTCCAGGATCCCGGTGAGATTCCAGGTCGTGCCCTCGAGCGGGGCTTCCGCAGCGGGCGCGTAGACCAGGAGCACGTCGCCGTCGCTGTTCGAAAGTACCAGCTTGCCGTCCTCAAGGGCGGCGCTCGCGACCGCGCGCAAGGCGGCGGTGTATTCGGTTTCGGGACCCGCATCGGGGCAGAGCATGAGGGTGGAAATCATCTCGCCAAAGGTGAGCGCCGAGCCATCCAGCTCGTAAGCTGCGGAGAAGTGGTTGCAGAACGAGATGCCGCCCGCCTGCCCCTCGGAGAAATCGAGGGTCGCCGGTCCGGGTCCGGTGACTTCGGCGCCTTCGAGGGTGATCAAATCCCATTTTGTGCCATCCAACGCCAGTGCGGGCGGCTGTGAGGTCTCGGGTGCCGGATCCCCCGCCTGGCCCAAGGTAGCACAGCTCACACCCAGGCTCATCACGACCAACAATATAACACTGTTCATTACCATGTTTCGCAAACGCATTCTAATCCATCTCCTTCATTATTGTTTATGCGGTCATGGTATGAACGCGCCCGGGCGGGCTTTTGTTCCAATCAACTCTTGGTGAAGGCGAAGATGTTGGCGGAGAATTGCGCCGGGTCGAAGGGGTTGCCGTCGTAGCTGCCCTGGTGCGCCGCCAGGCGGAACCCGCGCGCCGTGTGTAGGGCGATGATCTCGGCAGAAGGCAGCGGATAGAGCGGGGTGGCATCCGCGAAGATTTCGACACCCCCGACGAGCAGGCGCGTCTCGAAGGTCACGCGCTCGGCGGAGATGTCGCGGTAATGGCGCTCGAAGATGACGTCGCCGTTGGCGGTGATGAGGGGCAGCGCTACGGCGGTCTGTGTGAGCACGTAATCCCAGTTCATCACCTGGAGGATCCACGCGCCGTCCGGCGTGACCGCCTTGCGCACGTCATCCAGGAAGCGGGCGAAGGCGGCGTGCGGCAGGTGCGCGGCGGTGTTGCCGATGCAGAAAGCCGCGGCGAAGGCGCCACCTAAGGTGGTGATAGCGCGCATATCCAGGGTGTGGAAGCTCGCGGCGGGATAGTGCTTGCGGGCGTAGGCGATCATTGCCGGGTCGAGGTCAATGCCGGTTGCATCGAAGCCGTCTTTGGCGAGCGCGCCGGCGTAGTGCCCGGTCCCGCAACCGATATCGAGGACGGTTGCCGGTGGGGTTGGCAGGGTGCGCCGCAGGAAATCGTAGACGGGCTGGCTGAAGGGGAAGACGGATTCGTAATAGGCGGCAAAGCTGCTGTAGAAGTTCATGGATGGGCCTCCTTCGGGAATTGATGTGTGCAGGGGTATTCTCACACAAAGCGGCAAATGTGCAAAGGGAGGAGAGGGGGTGAGATTTGACGCAGCGGACTCACGGTGGGTTGCACCTGTGCGCACGATCCCGATTGGCGACCGATTCCCTGTGCCGGCGCGGGCTGGGTGGCAGGCGCCTCGATAGGTGCGACCCACCGGCTAATAGTAAATCCTGTCTAAAAATGCTTTTTCAGAGTTTGGACAGGATTAACAGGATTTTCAGGATTGGGCAGAGGGCGATGGTCTCTCACGTTCCGAGGAGAGCTTCGCCTATAACACCGAAGAGGGTGAAGCGGATGACTTTCCCGGCGGCGGTGGCAAGGAGGAATTTCCACGCCGGCATTTTCATCATTCCGGCGACAATCCCCCCGATATCGAAAAAGGGATTGGGAATCAGCGACAGTCCAAAGATGGTCAGCCAGCCCCATTTGGTGATGAGGGTTTCGAACCTGGCATGCAGATTGCTCTTGGCGATGACTCGTCCACTGGAACCCAGCAGATACCCCGTAAGCTCGCCTAATGTGGCTCCCAAACCGGCGGCAACCCCAACCCCGAGTGGATTTAGGACAGCGCCTCCCGAAAAAGCGACGGCATAACTCGGCGCGGGGAAGATGACGGTGGCATTTCCCAAGACGCTAATGAGGAATATCGCCGGATAACTCACGGCTTTGTATTGTTCGATACTGGTCCGGAAATGAAAAATCGCCACGGTCATGCCAACCGCGGCTAACAGCCCCAACACTGCCTTGACGATATTGAACCGAACCGGCGCTGGCTCATTTTCCATGAGGTGTTTACCCTCCCTGTAACAAGGTGGCTAGCCATACGCTGAATGCTTTCTGTCTAGTTTAGCATCATTCGAGGAAACGCGAAAGTGGGCGCGGCAGAGTTTTTGCCACGAATTTCACGAATGCCACGAATGGAGAGAGGAAAAAGGGACGCAGATGAACGCAGATAGGGGAAGGGAGAGGGAGATTTTTGCCACGAATTTCACGAATTATGTTTTGGTCAAGGGGACCGGGTAGCTTCAAAAGGCATTTTTAGACAGGATTATCAGGATTGACAGAATGATTCCCAACAGGTGTTCAAGATCAAACTGACCATTAAAGAATTTCACGAACGCAGAGGGATTTTGGATGCAGCGGCGCTGAGTACAGGCGCTGAGTACAGCGGCGCCGGGTACGGCGGGGGAGAGTTTTTGCCACGAATTTCACGAATGACACGAATGCCGCGGGCGGAGGGTGGTTTTCCCCGAACAGGGCAGTCCGACCATCAGATGTAGCGTTGCCATGCTTCCGACTCCTGCTGTTCCGCCGAAATCTCACCCTGTCTTCCCGCACTCTGAGCAAATCCGGTCATGCAGAGATATGATGCCGCCACACTCAGGGCAGGTCCATTTTTCTCTTTCTTCACTCAGATATCGCTCGGCTCCCACTGTCCTGAGCCTCAGGGCATTCTCAATGAGACTGACTTGATAACGTTGCCGGTAGCTCTTATCCAGGCGCTTGAGTGTGGCGCAGGGGAAGGTGGGGCAGCTGTAGCAGAAGTCGAAGCCTTGCCCCAGCGCGCAAGCCTTGATTTTGCACTGCCGGCAATGTTCAGGCTTGGAGTCATCTTGCCCCCGGCAGCCCTGGCAAGGCTTTTTCTTCTTTAGGCGCGCGTAGCACACCGTGCAGTTCATTCCGCAGGGAGCTAGCAGCGTTGCGGAGGTTTCATCGGTCATTTTCATCAATCACATCCAGGAACCGGACCACACCATCTGTCACTTGCTGCCATTGACTCTCAGCCGAAATGGTTGCCGGATTATCACCGGGCTGAGGACCGTAATCCCCAAATTGCCCATGATTTCCGCCCTGTATCACGATAAATTCCGTATCGGCAGGTTGGAAAGCTTTGTATTGTTCAATTTTCGAGCCATCGTCGAGGCTACCATCCTCAGTACCATAGATGGATAACATTCTAATCCCAGAT
This sequence comes from Anaerolineae bacterium, assembly GCA_026645815.1. Taxonomy (GTDB): domain Bacteria; phylum Chloroflexota; class Anaerolineae; order B4-G1; family SLSP01; genus JAAZNO01. The sequence continues at coordinate 3,743 of JAPKMR010000119.1, forward strand.
TCTCTCAGCCGTCCATCCGCTGGGTAAGAAGCCCAAAAGACAATTCCATCTATTTCGGCATGGTTATGGGCAAAATAGGCCGCTGCTACACCTCCCAGGGAGTGCCCTCCAACAACCCAATGGGTTACCTGAGGAAAAGCGGCTAGCGCAGGCGCTCCTGCTTCAATATCGAAAAAAGCCAGGTTGAGGTTCACGCGGAGCAGGATAACCAGATAGCCCTGTTCCGCAATACGGCGCAAAATGGGGGAGTAAGCTCGAAAGTCCACATGCCCGCCGGGGTAAAAGATAAAAGCCGTGGTTGATGTTGGTCCAGTTGGCTCAAAGGAAATGTAGTTGCCATGATTTATGACCTGGACAAGGCTATCAGATTGGAGTGCGGCAAGTGCAGCTGAGCCAGGCTGCGAGGGCGTCTCTGCCCAAATGACAAAACAGATGACAGCTATCACCAGAAGGATGGCGCCTCCCAAGATTAAACGCCGGAACCTTTTTTTCATATTGGATCTTCCTTTGCGAAAGTTATTCTCAAGCGGGCTAACGGTGGGCGGTTCACCTGCGCGACGGGTGGGGCGCAGGACCCGCCAACCCCGCAACCCGCCAAAATAGCCGCATCAGGGCAGGCGCAGGTCACGGGTCAGTGAACTCTCGGACTGCATACCACCGCGCGTCGCTAATGCTGCTCACCACCTGATAGGAGGCGATAGCCACACGGATGAACTCGCAGTCCGGCGAGTTCAGGAATCGCTCATGGTCAGGGTGGCGTGCCAGATGTAGCACGCTGTAAGCCTGTCGTTCTTCCTCCGGCATCTTGAGCGCTTCACCCACTGCTGTGAGAACTAGCCGCGGATTGGAACTCCCGGCGCCGCCCTCTCGGTCCTCGATAAAAATCGCCACCCGTCGATCTTCCCGGATGCTCTCGTACTTGAGTGTGTCACGATATGTCGCAAACGCGAGGAAGCGCAAGCCTGCCAGCGGCGTAAAGGCTATCAGACTGGCATGAGGCTGACCGTTGCGCTGAGTTGCCAGTACCGCCAAACGGTTTCGCTCAAGTACGCGCCGGATGGTGTCCTGAATCTCGCCAGATTGTCGTGCCATGCTCTCCTTCATGGTGTCGCTCCTTTTGGCGTAATGCTCATATTTCGCAGCTGCGCCCCAACTCCACGCCGAGTTCGGGCGATTGTTGCGCGCTGGGGGCGAGGGGGAGAAGGGGTGAGGGAGCCCCAGGCTCCAGCCTGGCTTTCCCCTTCATCCTCTTTTGCTGCGGATGGTAAACACTTCGACGGGTTCTTGCTTGCCGCGGATGGTGAGCGGCGGCAGCGCCTCGAAGTCCAGGCCTGCGGCTGTGCCAACTTGTCTGACGGTGTTGTGATCCACCAGGAAATCTACCCCCATTTCTTTGGTCATGGATTGTAGCCGCGAAGCCAGGTTCACCGTATCACCGATGACGGTATATTCAATTCGCGCTTCACCGCCGATGTTTCCCGCCACCACCGGACCGCTGGCGATCCCGATGCCGATTTTGAGTTGGGGTACGTTTTCGGCTTGTTGCTGGACGTTGAAGTCAACCAAAGCCTGGAGCATGGCCAGCCCGGCGCGGACGGCGGCTAGGGCATAATCGGGTTGGGGATTGAGCGGTGAGCCGAAGACCGCCAGGAGCGAATCGCCACCGAATTTGTTGACCATGCCATCATGCGCCACAATGTGCTCGACCATGACCGACATGTAGCGATTGAGCATTTCAATCAGGCGTTCTGGCGGCAATTGCTCGGCAAGGGCGGTGAAGCCGCGAATATCTGAAAACAACACCGAGCAGGTGGCAATTTGCCCGCCCAATGCCGCGCCGTGTTCCAGCGCTTCCCGCGCTACCTGGGGAGAAACGTATAGGTTAAGCAAGGTGCGCAATTGCTCGGCCTGACGCAGCCCCCGCGTCATGTCGTTAAAACGGTCAGACAAATTTCCAATTTCATCATTGCTGTTGACTGGGACTTGCACATTCAGGTCGTTGTTGCCCACCCGCGCCATTGCCTGTTCCAGGCGGTTGACCGGGGCGCTGATGGTACGGTAAACGAAATAGGCCATGCCCACGCCAGCGACCAGGCTGACCGCCAGCAGGAATAGCTCAATCACAAGCAGGTTGCTCAAAATGGCGTGGGGGTTAGGCGCTCCGATGATGGCTTGCGCGCGGTTGAGGGAGAGCACAATGAGCAGGGCAATGGGGTAAATGCTGATGATCAGGAAAACGACCAGCAAGCGCGCAAATACGGAGAGCCGAAACGCGCGCGTATCGCGCAGGCGACCTGTAGGAAAAAAGACCACCAGAATCCGCCGCCAGAACAATTCCACCCCGAAATAAGTTGCCACAGTTGAGAATCCGCCCCCTACCAGCAGCGCCCCCAACGCCATGGGCATGGAGCGCGAGATGCCGATGCCAAAAAATAGCGCTGCCAGCACCCAGACCACCAGTGAAATCAGGGCAGCATATAATGGAAAGTTGAGGGCTTCACGGCGCGCTGCTTCCGGGACATTGTGGGCTGGCGCTCCCGCTCGGAGTTTGGTATACCACTTTGAGATATAACGATTGCTCAACCGCACCAGGAGTATGCCGACCCCAACCAGGATTACCTGTCCCAAAAATATCCATATCACATCTTGCGCGCTCGCCGGTGATACTGCTGCGTCTCCCTGGGGGACCGGGGCAATATAGAGCATGAAAAGCGTCATCGCCAGGCCGCCTATGCTATTAGCAGCCATTATGAGGTAGATGACGGCCAGAACGGGGTGTCGGAAGAAAAGCCTATCTCTGTGCTTTTTCATGGATACGAAAATCGTCGCTAATTTTAACTGATTGGATGTGCGGTTTTGGGTCTCAATTCATTATAGGCGAGCTTGCTGGGACTGTCAACGAAAAATCGTGTGGCGTGTGGTTGACTATCCCGTGGAGGTGCTATACTGGCGGATTGTGGAAGGTTAATTCATTGTATGAGGGTGTGAGGCTTTGATCCAGACAGATAACTTAACCAAGGTGTTTGGCGCGCGGACGGCGGTGGATGGGCTGACGCTGACGGTGCGCGAGGGCGAGGTCTTCGGCTTTCTCGGTCCGAATGGGGCGGGGAAGACGACGACGGTGCGGATGTTGACGAGCCTGATTGCGCCGACGGCGGGCACGGCGCGCATCAACGGCTTTGAGGTGGGGCGTGATGATACCGCTATCCGGCGGAGCGTGGGCATTCTCACGGAGACGCCGGGAATGTACGACCAGCTGAGCGCGCAGAAGAATCTGACGCTCTTCGCGCGGCTGTATGAGGTGCGCGATGTGCCGGGGCAGGTGGAGAAGTATCTGCGCCTGCTGGGGCTGTGGGAGCGCCGCAATGATGCGGTGGGCAGCTTCTCCAAGGGGATGAAGCAGAAGCTCGCTATCTGCCGGGCGCTGCTGCACGAACCGGCGGTGGTTTTCCTCGATGAGCCAACCTCGGGGCTGGACCCGGAGGCGGCGCGGTTGGTGCGCGAATTTGTCGCCGAAATCAAGGCGCAGGGGCGCACGATTTTCCTCTGCACGCACAATCTCGATGAGGCGGACCGGCTCTGCGACCGGGTGGGGGTGATGCAACAGCGCTTGCTCACGGTGGATACGCCCACGGCGCTGCGGCGCCAGCTCTACGGGCGCAAGGTGGTCTTCCACTTGCGGGAGGTGGGCGCCGGATGGCGGGCGCTGCTGCAGGGCTTCCCTTTCGTCAAAGAGGTGGAGCAGGTGGAGAACAAGCTCCTGGTGGGGCTGGATGATCCCGAGGTGCAGAATCCGGTGCTGGTGCGGGCGCTGGTGACGGCGGGTGCGGATGTGCAGTTCGTCGGAGAGCTGCGGCATTCGCTGGAGGATGTGTATCTCTCGCTGATTCAGCGCGGCACGGCGGGGTAGGAGCCAATGAACAAGATACTCACGATTATGGATAAAGAATGGGCCGAGATTTTCAAGAACCGGCTGATTTTGTATACGATGTTTTTGATGCCGCTGGTGTTCACGGCGCTGCCGCTGGGCATGTTGGGCGCGATGGGCGGGCAGAGCGCGGGCGATGTGACGGATATGCCCCCGCAATTCCTGGAACTGTGCGGGGCGCTGCAGGGGACGGAGTGTTATCAGCTCTTTATGTCGAATCAGTTCCTGCTGTTGTTTATGATGCTGCCGCTGGTAATTCCGGCGACGATTGCGGCGTATAGCATCGTGGGCGAGAAGACGACGCGCTGCCTGGAACCGCTGCTGGCAACGCCTATCAGCACGGTGGAGCTGCTGCTGGGCAAGGGCCTGGCGGCGCTGATTCCGGGGGTGGCGGCGGGTTGGGGCAGTTTTGCGCTCTTCGCGCTGGGCGCCTGGATTCTGGTGGATAGCCCGGCGCTGCTCGCGCGCCTGCTCGATGGGATGTGGTTCATCGCGATTGGCGTGGTGGGTCCGCTGGTGGCGCTGGCGGGCATCAGTGTGGCGATTATGGTGTCGTCGCGGGTGAACGACCCGCGCACGGCAGAGCAGATTACGATGGTGCTGATCATCCCGCTGCTGGGGCTGTTCTTCGCGCAGATTGCGGGCGTGGTGATGGTCAATGCGGGGCTGTTGTGGGCGCTGGCAGGCGTGCTGGTGCTGGTGGATGTGGGGTTGGTTTGGTTCGGCGCGCGGGCTTTCCAGCGCGAGACAATTCTGACGAAGTGGAAGTGAGTTATGGCGACGATGCTGCAACGACGAGATGGGATTTCGCGATGGGCTAAGGCGGCGCTGGCGGTATGCCTGCTGGCGGGTTTGCTGGCAGCGCTGGCGTTACCCGCTTTAGCGCAAGAGAATGCGCTGACGCTGCGGGTGCGGAAGCAGTTCGGTTACAATTTGGGCAGTCAGATTCAGGGGCAGTTTCTGATTTCCGCGACGGGACCGGCGGATCTGGCGGCGGTGACGTTCACGATTGACGGCGCGACGCTGGGCGAGGTAACGGCGGCGCCCTTCGAGCTCTCGTTCCAGACGGGGGCTTATGCGCTGGGCTGGCACACGCTTGGGGCGACGGGGCTCACGGCGGACGGGCAGACTCTAGAGGGGAAGGAATTGCGCTTCGAATTCGTCCCCGCTTCGAGCGCGGCGCAGGGGGCGCTGAGTATTTTGGCTCCGATACTGGTTGTGGTCTTCGGCGGGATGCTGGTGATGGTCGTGATTCCGCTATTGCGGAAGGGCAAAGGCGGCGCTGCCGCGACGCCGGTCAACGGCATTTTGGGCGGGACGGTGTGCCCTAAGTGCGGGCGTCCCTTTGGGCTGCACATCTGGGCGCTGAACGTGAGCTTTGCGGGCAAGTACGATCGCTGCCCGCATTGCGGCAAGTGGAGCTTTGTGCGGCGGGCTTCGCCGGCAGTGCTGGAGGCAGCGGCAGCAGAAAAAGCGGCGTCGGCAGAAGCGGCAGCAGCAGCGGCGCCGGCAACCGATCCGGAGCAGCAGCGCAAGAAGCATCTGGACGATTCACGCTACGTTTGAGCGTAATAACGTAATAACGTGATAACGTGCGAACGTAAGAACGTGTTTACGTGTTCACGTGGCTACGTGTTTACGTGGTTACGTGGCTACGTTCTTCCGTGGGGAGGTGAGTGCGTGATGCAGGGCAAGGTCTGTTTGGTGACGGGGGCGGCATCGGGGCTTGGGGCGGCGACGGCGCGTGGGTTGGCGCAACGGGGCGCCACGGTAGTGCTGGTGGACCGCGACGCGGAGAAGGGCGCGCTGCTCGCGGAGGAATTGCGGCAGGCGGGCGACGCTGCGGCGGTGGAGTTTCTGCGGGCGGACCTTTCGGCGCAGGCGGAGATCCGCGCGTTGGTAGAGGATTTCAAGCGCCGCTACACGCGCCTGGATGTGCTGGTGAATAACGCGGGCGCGATGTTCCCCGAACGACGGGAGAGCGTGGACGGTATCGAGATGACGCTGGCGCTCAACTTTCTGGGCTATTTTCTGCTCACCCATTTGCTGCTGGAGACGCTCAAGGCGAGCGCGCCCGCGCGGGTTGTGAATGTGTCCTCGCGTTCGCACGCGCGGGCGCAGATCAACTTTGAGGATTTGCAGTTCCGGGCGGGCTATGATGGCTTGCCGGTCTACGCGCACTCCAAGCTCGCAATTGTGCTCTTCACCTACGAGCTGGCACGGCGTTTGGAAGGGACCGGCGTGACGGCGAACGCGCTGCACCCAGGTGTGGTGGCGACGAATTTTGGGACGCAGCAGGGCGGCAGGACGGGGATGCTCATCAAGCTGTTCCGCTTCGCCTTCCTCAGCCCTGAAGCGGGCGCCAAGACCAGCCTCTATCTGGCGAGCTCGCCGGAGGTGGCGGGGGTGAGCGGCAAGTATTTCGTCAAGTGCAAAGCCGTACCCTCGGCGCCCGCCTCGTATGATGCCGCGACGGCGGCGCGTTTGTGGGCAGCAGCCCTCGCGCTGACGGAAGAACGTGATCACGTGATAACGTAAGAACGTAAGAACGTAAGAACGTAAGAACGTGTTTACGTGTTCACGTTATCACGTGTTTACGTGGCTACGTGGCTGCGTGGCTACGTGGCTACGTGTCGTTCTATTCCACGAAGGGGACGTTGAAGACGGTGGCGCGCCCGCCGGTGAAGACCGTGGTTTCCTCCGTGGGGCTGATCCAGAGCATGTCGCCGTGTTCGAAGAGCTGGAAGCGCCCGGTTCCGCCGCTCTCCGCGGCGGTGGCCCAGCCCAGGGCCGCGCGCACGCTTGCCTCGGTGCGCCAGAGCTTCCCAAAGCCGTTGACCGGCTCGAGGAGGCTTGCGGGGGGCGTCTCGCCACCGCTGGCGGGGTCAACTGCCGGGTCGTAGGTGTCATCGAAGCGCTGGTAGGTCCCATCGGCAAAGATGACGTAGATGACGGGCTGCTCGTACCAGCCAATGTGGTCGGACCACAGCATGACGCCCTGCTCAAAGGGCTGGACGGCGGCAGCGACTTCCCAGGCTTCGGGGATGATGCGTGGGTGGTTGGAGGTGGGGCAACCGAGGTCGGCTTGCAGGGTGGGGTCGCCTTGCCAGATGGAGAGGAAGCTG
>JAPKMR010000011.1 GCA_026645815.1 Anaerolineae bacterium
GGGCGATGCAAGAACACAAAGAGGTAGCTTTTTTGTGATTTTTGCGGGCTGCGCCCGCAAAAATCACGCTTGCGTAGAGACGCGTAGAGGGTTTTTGAGTGATCTAGCCGATTTTGCTACTGTAGGTTTTTTGAGTGATTTTGTGCAGTGGGGCGCGCCCCACCGCACAAAATCGCTTTTCTGCAACAAACGGTTTCCGCTCTGCGCTGCGTATGGTAGAATGGAGGTTGTCAGACAACTTTCTATCCATACTATAGGAGCAAGATGGAATCAAATCTCAACAGCAGGCTTTTCAGCGCACTGACGCTGATCACTCTCCTTCTTTCCGGGCTTACCCTGGAACACTCGCGACCCGCGCTGGCGCTCACCACCCTCTCCGCCGGGGATATCGCCCTCGTGGGCTTCAACTTCGATGACCCTGACGAATTCGCCTTCGTGCTGCTCACCGATATAGCAACAGGCACGCAGATCAAATTCACCGATAACGGTTGGAAGAGCGATAATAGCTTCTATCCCAACGAAGGCACCATCACCTGGACCGCGAGCGCGGCTTATCCCGCGGGCACGGTGCTCAGCTTTACGGCACCTGCCAGCGGCGAATTCAGCAGCGCCGGAGCCTTTGCCCTTTCCAGCAGCGGCGACCAGATTCTGGCCTATCAGGGCGAAGCCAGCGCGCCGACCTTTCTCTACGCGCTCAACAGCGAGGGCGCAGGGGTCTGGCAGGCGGATGCGACCAGCTCCAACACCTCCGCGCTGCCGCAGGGGTTGGTCAACGGCGCCACCGCAGTCGCGCTCGATGAGGTAGATAATGCAATTTACACGGGTATCACCGCCGGCAGCGCTGCCGAGCTGCTTGCCGCCATCAACGATAATAGCCAGTGGAACGGTAGCGATGCCGACCGCCAGACGCTGCCCACAGGATCGTTCACGGTGGGAGGCAGCGCAGATGCCGCGCCAGCGCTCCAATCCAGCACGCCTGCCAGCGGAGCTACCGGCGTGGCGACAACGACCAATATCACGCTCACCTTCACCGAAGCGGTCATCGTAACGGGGACGTGGGCGCTGCTCAGCTGCAACAGCAGCGGCGCGCACGCCTTCGCCGTTTCGGGGGGACCCACTACCTTCACGCTCGATCCGGCAAGTGACTTTGTCGCGGGGGAAAGCTGCACAGTGACGCTTTTTGCCTCAGGCATCAGTGACCTGGATAGCGACGATCCGCCGGATACCATGGCGGCGGACGTCAGCTGGAGCTTTACGCTTGCCGGTGCCGCGGGCGCCTGTGAGGAGCTCTTCTTTTCGGAGTATGTCGAAGGCTCCAGCGTCAACAAAGCCCTGGAAATCGTCAACGGCGCCGCCGTACCCGTGACAATGAGCGCCTACACGGTGGAATTGTACAGCAATGGCGCGAGCGCCCCCAGCGCCAGCGCCAGCTTGGAAGGCACCCTGGCTGCAGGGGATGTCTACGTCATCGCCAACCCGGGCGCCGCGGAGGATATTCTCACCGCCGCCGATTTCCTCAACAGCGCCATCACCAACTTCAACGGCAATGATACCATCGCGCTCAAACACAATGGTGACATCATTGATGTGATCGGGCAAATTGGCTACGACCCGGGCAGCCAATGGGGCAGTGGGATGACAGCCACGCTCGACCGGACACTGCGCCGTCTGAGCACAGTCTCGCAAGGGGATACCAATGGCGACGATGCCTTCGATCCCGCGCTCGAGTGGGAAGGCTTCGCGCAAGATACCTTCGATGGCTTGGGCGAGCACGTCGCCTTTTGCGGCGGCGATGCCGCGCCCCGGATTGCCAGCGTCAGCCCTGCCAGCGGCGCTACCGGAGTGGCTACCGATGCCAATCTCGTCATCACCTTCAGCGAACCGGTCACCGTAACCGGCGCCTGGGTAACACTCGCCTGTGCGACGAGCGGTGCGCATACCATGCAAATCACCGGCGGACCGCAAAGTTTCACGCTCAATCCGGATGTGGATTTCACCGCGCCTGAGGTATGTAATGCCACGGTTATCGCGACGCAGGTTACCGACCAGGACGCCGAGGATCCGCCCGATAGCATGGGCGCCAACTTCACCTGGAGCTTTGGCGTGGGCGCGGTCAGCCCGGCGCCCTGCTCCACGATACCGCAGATTCAGGGGACGGGGAACAGCTCACCCTGCCTGGGGCACCGTAATAACGTTCAGGGCTGTATCACGGGCGTCACCGCCACGGGCTTCTACTTTCAGGATGTGAATGGTGATGGCAACCCTGCCTCGTCTGATGGCATCTACGCCTACTACTATTCCACCTGGGCCAATCCCGCGAACCTGCAGCCCGGCGACCTGGTGCGCGTGAATGGTTACGTCACCGAGTATTATGACACCACCGAATTCGCGCACCGGGGCACGGATCCGCTCGCAGTCACAAAAATCGGGACGTGCGCAATTCCGGCGCCGGTCGCAATCCCGCCAATCACCAACCCCCTCGCCGATCCGATGGCGCTTTACGAGCGCTTCGAGGGCATGCGGGTCAGCTTCAGCTTCGATGGTTGGGTTGTAGGGGCAACGAAGCGCTTCATCAGCCGCAACGCCTATGGCGACCCTGAAATCGCCTTTGTGGATTTCAGCAGCAGCGTTCCAGATTATGGGCGTATCTTCGAACGCGACTACCCCGGCTACCAGGGCATTCAATACCTGAGCGGCGGGATGAACTTCGACCTGCCCGATGTAGATTTCGGCGATGCGATCGCGGGGACTGCGGTCACCGGGGTGCTTGGTTATCATTTCGATAAATATACGCTCCTGGTAGATCACACCCCCACCCTGACGGTTGTGGACAACCCTGACGTGCCCTTCGACGCGCCCGCACTCAATCCCACCAAAGCCGAAGTTGACGCCTGCGTTCTCAATGTGGAGAATCTCTTCGACCATCTCAACGATGGTGCGGGCGACTGGGGCGATTGGGCGCCCGGCTATCCCACGCCAGGCAGCGCGGAAGGGCTGGCGGAGTATAACGCCAAACTGGATGCAGTAGCGAGCGTCATGGCAAACTCCATGCGCAGCTGCCAGGTGATTGGGGTGAGCGAGATGGAGGGCAAGCAAGCCGTCTACAACGCGCTCGCAGCACGCCTCGGGACGTTCGATGGCGACCACACCTGGAGCGGCATCTACGTGGAATCCGGCGATAGCCGCGACATCAGCCAGGGTTTTCTCTATCGCGACGACGTGACGCTGGTGAGCGGACCGACACCGGTGAGCGGCGCAGCCTTTGCGAGCTGGGTGAGCGATGGGGTACTGGATTTCGTGCGCGTGCCGGCAGCAGCGCAGTTCCGCTTCCATGCCGGTGAGCCGCAGCAGCTAGACCTGCGCCTCTATGCCGTCCACTTCAAATCCAAGCGCGCTAGCGCCAGCTGCACCACCCCCGATTGCACCGACAAACGTGAGAAAGAGGCAGCGGATATGCGCGATATCCTCAGCCACCACCAGAACGCGGGCGAGTTGGCCATCGCGTTGGGCGATTATAACGACACCTTCGGCTCCACCCCCATCGCCATCCTGGATGCTGCAGCGGGCATCACCAACCTCTATTACGACCTGCCCGAGCGCGAACGGTGGAGCTACGTCTTCAACGGCGAGAGCGAGGTGCTCGACCATCTGTACACCACCCGCAACCTGCTCGCCGCGACCTCCGGCTGGCAGCACGCCTTCAATCCGCTCCACATCCACGCCGATTTTCCCAGCAACGAGCGCGCCTCGGATCACGACCCGCTGCGCCTACGGCTGTGGTTGCCCTCCGATGCCGGCGACCTGCCCGAGAGCTACGGTCAGGCCTGGCACTTGCAACTGCCGGGCAGCTCGCTACGACTGGGACCCACCTGGACAGATGATGACATCTTCGATCCAACTTTCACGGCGGGCAGCGATGATCCCAGCGATGACGGCGTCCACTTTGGCGCTTTTGTCGCCGGAGAGACCCACCCGGTGACGGTGACGGTCGAGGGCGCGGCGCTCGCGGGGCGCTGGTTGCGCGCGTGGTTCGATTGGAACGATGACGGCGTCTTCAGCGCCGGCGAACGCGTCTTTGATCAGACAGTGCTTGCCGGAGAGAATGTGCTGGCGCTGCCGGTTCCCGCTGGGCTTAGCCAGGCGGTCGCCTACCGCTTCCGGCTCACGGATAGCGCCACGGCGCCGGCAGAGGATCACACCGGCGGCGCGGGCGGCGGCGAGGTCGAGGATCAGCTCTCACCCGCACCCGACGCCCACTACACGCTTGAAGTCGGAACCATCGGACAAGGGACGGTAACCGTAGCGCCTTCGCAGACCACCTACCTTCCCGGCACACTCATCACCCTGACGGCGATACCTGCCGACGGTTGGTATTTTTCCTCCTGGGAAAACGGCAACCTCGACAACCCGCGCCCCCTTGTCATCGCAGGCAACACGCAGGTCACCGCTACCTTCAGCAGCACGCCGCCTGCAACGGCGACACTACAGATTCAGGCGCTCCCGGCGCAGGGTGGGACAACGACACCCGCACCCGGCGCGCATACGTACCTTGCCGGTGCAGTGGTCGAAGTCAACGCTACGACGCAGCCAGGTTGGCGCTTCCTGGGCTGGTTGGGTCCGGTTGCGAATCCAGCGCAAGCCGCCACCACGGTCACGCTGGATGCGGATAAGGCCATTACTGCAACTTTCAACCAGGCGCCGCTCGCGGATGCCGGAACGCCACAGCAAGCGCAGGTGCTCACGCAAGTTACGCTCGATGGCAGCGGCAGCAGCGATCCTGACGGGCACACACCGCTCAGCTACGGTTGGATGCAGACAGCAGGTCCGGCAGTCAATCTCAGCAGCCCGCACACAGCGCAACCCACCTTTACTGCGCCCGCTCAGCCTGCCACACTCAGCTTTACACTCGTGGTGACCGACGCACACGGGCTGGCGAGTGCACCGGACACCGTCATGGTTACCGTACAGGATCTTCCCATCAGCGGCTTGAATGCCGTAAACAGCAGCCCCACCCGCCTGCGCGATACCACGCTCTTCACCGCCACTGCGGGTGGGTCGAATATCGCCTACACCTGGGATTTTGGCGACGGAAACGCAGCGACCGGAGCGCGTATCGGGCATACCTACACGCAGGTCGGTAGCTACACAGCGCGGGTCACCGCAACCAACAGCCTCACGACGATAGTGGCTACGACACGGGTCACGGTTACCAATGCCGCGCCGCTTGCCAACGCCGGACCTGATCAAACGACGCTGATAGAGGAGAGCGTACTCCTCGATGGGCGCGCAAGTACAGATCCCGATGAGCACACGCCATTGAGTTTTGGCTGGCAGCAGGTCGGAGGACCGGCGGTCATGTTGAGCGACCCACACGCAATCCGCCCGGTCTTCACGGCGCCGGTAGCCCGCACGGTACTCACCTTCACACTGATAGTTACCGATGCGACGGGGCTGGCAAGCGCGCCGGACACCGTGGTCATCACGGTGGTAGAGGAAGAGGAGCCTGAGCGCCATGTGATTTACCTGCCGCTGGTGTGCCAGCAAGCGATAGCGCCAGCGGAACAACTGCGGTCGAGGTGAGGCTCGAGAACGTAAATAAGCCTTTATGCCTGATCACACACCATGCCCCAGAGTTGAGTCTGGGGCATGGTGTGCATTCGTAGCAGTTCAGAGGGCTTCTGCTTCTCCTGTGAGGCTTGCGGTGTGAATGGGTTGCCTGGTTTTTGTGTTTTTGGGCGCTTTGCGCGCCCAAAAACACTGAGGTTTTCACCCCCGTTTTGAAATGTACCTCCGTGCCCTTGCTCATTACCACAATAGGGTTAGAATTAAAGCAAGTAGGAGAACAGCCTCGATGTCTAGCCAAGCCGAAGTGCAAGTCCTCGTCGCCAGCACAAGCCTCTGGTGGTTGCTGGGCGGCATCGCTTTATTAGCAGTGCTGGGTTTGTGGCGCTTGCATATCCGCTCGATGCAACAGCGCAACCGCGAGATGGAAGCCATCATCGCGGCGCGCACGGCAGAGTTGCGCCTCTTTTCCCACGCAGTCGAGCAAAGCGCCGCCAGCATTGTCATCACCGACCTCCAGGGTGACATTCAGTTCGTCAATCCTGCTTTCAGCGCCATCACCGGTTATACCGTCACAGAGGTATTGAGACAGAATCCCCGCCTGCTCCAATCCGGGTTGACACCACCAGAGACCTACGCAGCGTTGTGGAAGGCGCTCAAACGCGGAGAGGATTGGTCTGGAGAGTTCACCAACAAGCGCAAAGATGGCAGCCTCTTCTACGAACGCGCCACAATCTCGCCAGTGAAGAATGAAGCCGGCGCCATCACCTACTACCTGGCGATCAAAGAAGACATCACGGCACAGAAAGAAGCCGAGATCGCCCTACGTGAAAGCGAAAGATTGCTACAGCTGATTTTCGAAAATGCCAACATCGGCATAGGGCTCCTGAATCTTGAAGGCCATTTCACACGCGTCAACCCGCGGATGTGCGCACTATTTGGCTATTCCGACGAGGAAATACTCGCAATCCCCTTTAACACACTCATTCATCCCGCCTACCGGGAAGCCAGTCCCCTGTTCGTGCAACATCTGCGGGCTGAAAAACTACACCGGACGACTTACGAACAGCAGTATTATCACCAGGACGGACATTTGATCTGGGGACTTACTTCAAGTACTCTCGTGCGCGATGCGCAGGATGCACCGCTCTACTATGTGGTGCATGTGCAGGATATCACAAATGAGAAGCAATCCGAGACAGCGCTACGCGAAAGCGAGGAACGCTTTGCCGCCGTGCTCAACAGCCTGCAAGCCGCCATCTATGTAGCGGATATGGAATCCCACGAGCTCCTTTTCGTCAATCACCAACTGTGCCGGGATTTTGGGGCTATCGAGGGGCAACACTGCTGGCAGGTGCTGCATGCCGGGCAGGCAAGGCCCTGCGAATCCTGTATCAACCCGCAGCTGCTCACGCCCACAGGTGAAGCCGCCCCGCCCCTCATCCGGGAATATCAAGATCCCCAAAACGGGAAGTGGTACCAGATCCACAATGAAGCCATCCACTGGATTGACGGGCGGTGGGTACAGCTGAACGTCACCACCGACATCACCGACCTGAAGCGAGCTGAGCAGCGCTTGCTAGCGCAGCAACGGCAGCTGGTCACGTTGGAGGAGCGTGAGCGCATTGGACGGGAGCTCCACGATGACCTGGGGCAGATGCTGAGTTACATCAATGTGCAGACACAGGCAGTCCAAACACTACTAGCGCAAGACAAAACCGCACCCGCAAAAGAAGCCCTCAAGCAGCTAACGCAAGCCGCACAGGCTGCCCACAGCGACCTGCGACGCTACATCCTCGGCATTCGCGGTGAGCCAACACCAGGCACGCCAACAGCGCCCATTACCTTTCTGGAAGCGCTCCAACATTATCTCGATGAGCTGCGGCATAACTACGCTTTCTCGGTCGAGTTCAACCTGCCGGAAGAGGACCTGACGTATGCACTGACGCCGGAAGTGGAAGGGCAATTGCTGCGCATTATTCAGGAAGCGCTGGCGAATGCGCGGAAACACTCCGGTATCATGGAGGCGCGGCTCAGTTTCAGCCTCAATCCCGAACAAGTGCAAGCGCTTGTCGAAGACCATGGAAAAGGCTTTGAGCCAGTTACAGCGAATGGCGTTGCGAGGCAACCAGCCTCCCCAGATAACCCGCACTTCGGCCTGGGCATAATGGCTGAGCGCGCGGCCCAGGTTGGCGGCAGCGTCCGCGTCCACAGCCGACTGGGTCAGGGCACACGGGTGGTCATCCTGATGCCGCGAGCGCTCAGGCCACAGGCGACCAGCGCGACGGTAAAACCAGGGCTACGGGTGTTACTCGCAGATGACCATCACCTGTTCGTGGCAGGACTACGCACACTGTTGGCAGCGCGTGGGGTGCAAGTGGTCGGCATCGCGCACAACGGTTTAGAAGCGCAGGCGCAGGCGCGCGCTCTGGCGCCAGAAGTGATTCTGATGGATGTGAATATGCCCATCTGCGATGGCATCGAAGCTACACGCCACATCAAGGCCGAGTTTCCGGATGTAAAAATCGTGATGCTGACGATGGCGGCAGATGATGATACTTTGTTTAGCGCGCTCCAGGCGGGCGCCTCCGGATACCTGCTCAAGAGCCTGCAAGGGGATGAGTTCCACCGTCTACTGCAAGACCTGGCGCGAGGTGAGGCGGTGCTCTCACCGGGGTTAGCACAACGCGTGCTGAATGCCTTCACACAGCCGAGCGCCGCACCAGCAGAAGAAGCCCCCTCGCCCATTCCCGAACTCACCCAACAGCAAATCATCATCCTTGATCTGGTAGCGCAAGGACTTACCTACAAAGAGGCGGGTACGCAGCTACACCTGACCGAGCGTACCATTCGTTATCACATGGGGCAGATTTTGCAGCGGTTGCAGCTCGAAAATAAGCGCGCAGCCATCGCCTATGCGCGCCGCCAGGGCTTGGGCTCCGGAGAGTAGTTCCGCGGCAGAAGCCCTCTGAGTTGCTACGAATGCCCACCGTTGGGGGGCGTTTCAACTTTTGGGTGAAAGCAAGGCGACTATCATACAAATACCTATCTTCGATTGATTTTTGGCGGCGGGGCTTTGCCCCGCCGCCAAAAATCAATTCTCTTCTACGTCCTGTAGGGGCGCCTGAGATTTTCACCGAACCTCACAGGGTACGCAGAAGCCCGCTGAACTGCTACGAGTGCCCACCTTTGAGCTAGGGCTTACGCATTTGAAAGACGGAGCAGTTTCTCCAAATAATCGGTATCCCAAGCTGCCTTCAGGCGTTTACCGTGTACTCCGATGCGCGTCGTGGTATCGCGCTGTAGGATATTCAGGGAGATATGCCGTAGAACGGCTAGATTTTCATCCCCATGATCTTTGCGGACGCGACATTCATCTTCGCGGAAGGCAACATCCAAGATCCAATGCAAGCGGTTTTCGATCCCCCAATGACTGCGGGTAGCGTAGAGCGCGCGTGTGGCAGTCCGCGCACCGACATCCTCCATACTACTGATGTAAAAGCGTTCCTCCACTGTACACTGTTCACCTACTTGGCGGCGGGCGCGGATGCGCACCACCGTACGTAGGTTGGCCCAAGCTGCGCGATCTGCCAGCAACGCCAAACCTGCCGGGTCGGAGATGGTCCAGCATTCGCGGGTTTCGATGCGCCCATGACCTTTGTTCACAGTCTGGGTATACGCATGGCGCAAGTCTTCATAGGCAATCTTGTCCGCCCAGAGGAAGAGACTTTGCACATCCTCGAGCAGATGCGGTTGGTTCTCCTTGAGCGCTAGCATATACTCGCCACCTTGGGTCACGATCTGTTGAGCGATAGTTTTCTGCGTCCCCATCGCATCGATGCTCACGATGCATCCCGCTACATCCAGGGTGCGCAACAACTCAGGAATCGCCGTGATCTCATTGGACTTCTCAGCCACTTTGCGCTGCCCCAGCACTAAGCGATTAGCATTGGCCCACGCACTCACGATGTAGATGGCTTGTTTTCCCGAACCGGTATCATGCGAACCCCGTAGGCACTTGCCATCCACGGGGATGACTTCCCCCGCTAGCCGTTCCCAGATGGCATGCGTCCAATGGCAAAAGCAACTCTCGAAAACTGCAGGATTGAGATGCCGAAACACCCGCCCAAAGGTGTCATGTGAGGGGATGCCATGTTCCAGTACCAAGAACGTGCGCAACCAGGCTTCCTTGGCCCGCCCGAAGGCTTCCACTTCACTCCAACAGTTCGCCCCACAGATGATGGCACAGATCGCAATGATCAATATCTCGTCCAGACGATGCAATAAGGCATTCCCCTTACGCGGATCCTCCAACTCCGCAAAATGGCTCCGCAGATCTGTGGCGATACTCTGAATAGCTGTTGGCATGACGGCACTCTCCTGTTTTTCCCTAATTGTACCGCCTTCCGCTATTTCCTAATGCGATAGCCCTACCTTTGAGCAAAGTGGCGCTTTTTCCAATTTAGGTTATAATGTAATTAAAATACCACTCGCGACACCATCCCAAGACCTTGATAATAGTTCGATTAATAAGATCAAGATTGCAGGAGGAACAAAATGGCTCGGAAATATTGGCTACCAAAACTGCTCAAGGGTTTTCTGGTACTCACCCTTGCCTTAAGCAGTATGAGTGTACTGCTCCTGACCCAGCCTGTGGCAGCAGCGGGAAAGACAACCACCCCCAACGTGATTGCGCCCAGACATCCGGATATTTCGCCCTACCACAATTCACTTGATGATGACACCGACTACGGTGACCTGCCCGATACCTACGGCACCACGTTGAGCAACAATGGCGCGAGGCACACGATAGTGAGCCTGCAGCTGGGCTCCAGCAACACCGCAGAAACAGATGTACAACCAAGTGCGGAAGCCGACAGCGATACCGGAGATGATGGCATCACCTTCAGTTCCGACTCGTGGGAAGCAGGCAACACAGCATTCCTAACCGCATTCGTCAAGGGAGACAACGGTTACCTCGTGGGCTGGTTTGACTGGAACGGCGACGGCAAGTTTGATGTTGGCGAGATAGCAGATTTTGGCAGTATGAACGAAGGGTCCAACTCACTGAGCCTCAAAGTGCCCATGGACGCCTCCAATGGGACTTCCTGGATCTACATGCGCTTCCGCCTCTATGATAGCAAAAACTTACCCGCACTCTCCCCCACGGGGCTGGCAACCAACGGTGAAGTGGAGGACTACCGTCACTCCTGGACACCCACGGCAGTGACCCTTGCTCGTTTCGAAGCCGCTGCACAGGGCGAGGCTATCCTCATCACCTGGGAAACGGCGACAGAGCTGGATAACCTCGGCTTCAACCTCTACCGCAGCGCGGTGCCCACCGGGCCGTGGACGCAGGTCAACGCCGCTTTCATCCCGGCGCAAGCTCCCGGCGCGGTTTTCGGCGCCGTCTACGAGCTGCTCGATACCGGGGTCACACCCGGTGCGCCCATCCACTACCGCCTCGAGGACGTGGACATTCACGGTGTGAGCACCTTCCACGGTCCTATCTCCATTACGCTAACCGGGCCGAGCGCCGTGAGTCTCGTCAGCTTTGGCGCGACCGGCGCCGCCTTTGGGTTGCTGCCGGCGCTGCTCTCCCTGGGGGGCCTTGGGTCTGGCACACAAACGGCGCAAGTAGCGCAGATTTTCTAAGAATCAAAAAAGCGACGGGGCAAGGCCCCGTCGCTTTTTTGCTCTCTTATGATCCAGCTTAGCCAACCTTAGTTCCGCACTCAGGGCAGAACTTCGCGCCTTTGGTTTCCGTACCACACTTGGGACAAGTCGTCGCTACAGGCGCCCGCTCAATCCGCGTCCCACACTCGGGGCAGAATTTAGCTCCTTTCGCCTCTGCGCCGCACGCCGGGCATTTGTCCACGGCGGGCTGCGTCATCGGCGCGCCACATTCCGGGCAGAACTTGGTACCAGCTGGCGCCACGTGTCCCTCCGGACAACGCGCCATCTGTGCCTGAGCCTGCGTCTGCGCCTGGCGCACCGCTTCACCCGCCTGTTTGAACGCATCGCCGAGGCCAAAGGCACTCGCCAAGCCCTTTAGCGCCGCACCGGTCTGCGCGCCGCGCGATTCAGCAATCTCCTCCTGGCGCGGGCTGTGTTCCTGGCAATAGCCGCTCTGCGTGTCGAAATCCGAGAGGCACACAACGCGCTGGCAGGTGGGGCACTCACGGAAGTGCTCCTGCGCCTGCTGCCAGGCCGATTCGAGCTGTTGCGGCGTCATCGTGTAGCTGTAGCGCGGGTCATCCCCCACAACACTTTCAGCAGCAGCTCTGCCCACCAGAGGCACCTTGCGCAGCAGCCCGCCAAGCGCCTGCCGTCCCAAATCCTGCACCACCGCGCCGCCAAAATCCGGCTGACTGCGAAATTCGCGGTTGCACATATCGCAGTAAAAGACCGCATACGGGCCTGCGCCATCATTGCGAATTTCATAACGGGGCATGTGAGAGAAAGCCATAATCATCCTCCCTGAACAATATGGGCGAGAGCAAATACGCTCTCCGCCTCACAAAATTCGAAACAATAAGCATTCACCATAGTGCTTGTGCTTCATCTTTTAGTGTACTCCACTATGGGATACTGTCAAAACTAAAACTCAGTTTTCTCATACACAAAGGTATCTGCCTCACCACCGTGCTCCAAATCAAAACCCAAACAGGTCAAGATGGGCAGCGCAGCCAAAGGCTGCGACGCCGCATAAGGTAGCATGACCTCCACCGTCCGCGACTTGCGTGCCAGAGCCAAGGCGTGGTGCAGGAGAATTCCGACCGCTTCCGGTTCGCCATCCACAAAATCAATGGTAAATTCCTGCTCATGGCGCCGGGGATGCCCTGAACAAAGCATCGCAATCACCTGCGAGCCACGCCGCAGGCCCAGAATCCAGCGCATCCGCGCAAAAACGGCTTCCGGTGCAGCTGCAAAGGGAAGAAAGCACCAGCCATGCGGAAAATAGCCCCCCGAGGCACGCATAAAAGTGGAGTGGGAGATAAAATCGAGCGCCGTACCGGTATCGAGTACCTGCACCTGCGGGGAAAGCTGCCCGTGCGCGCACACGGGCGCGGTAGTCTTGGCCTCCGTATAGATGAAGGAAGCCACACGCCGAAAGCCGCACGCTTCAGTGATGCGCATTGTAGCGACATTATCCAGATAAGTGGAGAGCGCCACGCTCCCAGCACCTTGTAGCCGTGCTGTCTCAAAGAGATAACGCGTCAACGCCTTAGCGATACCCTGCCCACGGAAGGCTGGATCTACCCGCAAACCCTCCATCCACAAATACCCGGGCCACAACTGCACCCAACGTCCGTAACCGATAACCTCACCCTTCGAAACAGCGACAATCACCGCGCCGCGCGGGTCAGCCAGCCATTCGTCAATCACCCCCGCAATGTAGTCCTCGCCATCCCAAATTTGCGTGGAGATGGAAACAATCCGCTGTACATCTGCCTGTGTCGCTTGCCGAAGCACTAACGCCATCCTTGCGCACTCCTGTCAATTAGAAATGAGATTTGAGCAATCAGCCGTTCTCGAAGAACACTGTCTCAATCAGATGGGTCTACAAACGCTATTTTACGGCTGATTCGAGGATAAGTCCAGGAATCAAACCGAGTTACAACCACAACAGTATCTACCTAAAACGGAGACTTGCAAGCGGGGTATAGGGCCAATTCAAGGGGTCATTATGGCTGTTTTTGGAGCGCGCGAAGCGCTCCAAAAACAGCCTGCTAGAGTGTGGTCAAGCGTATCAACTGGCCCGCTGTGGGCGCAATGCCGCGCGTTTCCGCGGGATAACGATCCAGAGCACGAGATACGGAATAAGCGCAGGGAAGCCCCCTGGCAGCGCCAGGATCAGAAAGATCAGGCGAAACCAGAAAACGGAAATGCCCGTAAATTCCGCCAACCCTCCACAAACCCCAGCGACAATACCATTCTGTCGTCGTAATTGATGTTCAGCAGACATGATTATCATCCTCCTTGTGTGTTCTATGAGAATATACGCAGGAAACAAAAAAGAGTTTCAAGGAGTGGGGTAACTTGCCCAGGCTCGCATCGCCAGATGCAAATTGCGGGTTGAAGCCCGCTAGAAGGCGTGTTTTTGAAACGCTTCGACGAAGGCAGAGCCTTCGTCGAAGCATTAGGGAATATGAAACAAAGACCCGGGGAGTATTTCTGCTAAGCCGGCACCAGCTCAATAATGAGGATACCGTAGGGTGGTATTGTCAGCGCACTGAAATCGAGCGAACCGGCAGACAGGGCAGGATACGCAAAGAGCACGTGCCCGGTCGCCGCCAGATTCAACACTCGCGTCTGCTCCATGTCGGAGTAGTTCAACACCACCAGGCAAGTCTGACCTTCAACATCGCGCAGAAATACCAACACATCCGCATCGTTTTCCAGCAAGGGAGTGTAATCCCCGGCAACGAGCGCAGGTGTGTTCTGCCGCAGCGCAATCATCCGCCGGTAGAAAGCCAGCATCGAATCAGGCTCCGCCTCCTGTGCAGCGACGTTGATGCCCGCGGCATAATTCGGGTTCACCGGCAACCAGGGTTTCACATCGGCGGGACAGAAGCCTCCGTTAGGCGCAGCGGACCATTGCATGGGCGTGCGGCATTTATCGCGACTGCTGACCATGGCATGCCAGGTTGCCTCCTCCAAGGGCTTGCCGAAAAGATCCCGGTATAAACGGAAGTACCAGAATGCCATCGTGTCGCGGCATTGTTGCATATCGGTGAGGATATAGTCGTTCATGCCGATTTCTTCACCGTTATAGAGGAAGGGCGTGCCGCGCAGGGTCAGCATCAAGGCCAGCGACAGTCGCGCAATCGCATCGGCGCGCGGGCTGCGCTGTCCCGGTTCATCACCACTGTATGCGGAATAAACACGGGTACGGTCGTGGTTGCCCAGGCAGTTGCAGGGCCAGGCGCCCGCGGGCAATGCGCCCAGGCGGGCGCGCTGGTTGTCGCGAATCCAGGCAGGCGTCAATGCTTTGGTACGCATCAGTGGGAAGTTGAAAGCAAGGTGCAGTTCATTCGAGCCATTGCCGTAATAGGCCACATTGTCTGTCTCGCCGACCAACATGCGATCGTCGTACTGCTCAATAATCTGGCGTAACTCCTGAAACAGCTCGTGAATGCCCGGATAGGCGCGTTGGTATTCAAAGAGCCGGCGCCATTGCTCCTGCATCACGGGGTCCCGCTGCTCTCCGCGCGGACGTCCGGACATACGATACAGCTCATCCTGCGAGTAATCCGCGGTATGGTTGGGCAAGTCAGGATCCTCAAAGATGGTGTCAATGGCATCCAGACGGAAGCCATCTACCCCCATGTCAAGCCAGAAACGGACAGCGTCCCACATCGCCGCCTTGACCTCAGGGTTGCGCCAGTTGAGGTCAGGCTGCTCCTTGAGAAAGTAATGATAGTAATACTGCCCCGTGATGGGGTCAAATTCCCACGCCGAACCGCCAAAGGTGGATTCCCAGTTGTTGGGTGGTCCGCCCTCAGACGAAGGAGCACGCCAGATATACCAGTCGCGCTTGGGGTTATCAAGGCTAGAAGCAGATTCTCTGAACCAGGGATGCTCGTGCGAGGTGTGATTGAGCACAAGGTCCAGGATGACGCGCATGCCACGGGTGTGCGCCTCCTCCAGGAAGCGCCGGAACGTCGCCAGATCACCGTAATCGGGATCCACGTCCGTATAATCGGCAATATCATAGCCCACGTCAAAGTTGGGGGAAGGGTAATGTGGCGAGAGCCAGATACCCTCAATGCCCAGGGATTGAAGGTAATCCAGCTTTTCGATGGCGCCGTACAGGTCGCCAATGCCGTCCCCATTGCCATCAGCGAAGCTGCGGGGATAAATCTGATAGAAGACGATTTTCTGCCACCACTTCAGATCAGTCAAGATGTACCTCCATTAGCCGTGCCAATCAAGGGCATTCATAGCAGTTCAGCGGGCTTCTGCAACTGCTGCAAGATACGCTGTGTGAGTTGGTTGCTACGAAATCCATCAAGCGTCGGGAGTTGTGACTCCAGACTTGCGACCGGCGCTCTCGCGCTCGACAATGGCGCGGAAAGCACGCTGCAATTGCCGTGTCAGCGGTCCTGGAACGCCATCGCCCACAGACCAATCATCTACCTGCACCACGGGCATCACCTCGGTCGTCGTCCCCAAAATCATCAATTCCTGAGCATTCGGCAGCTCACTCTCAAAGATGGGGAATTCTTTGACCGGGATGCCCAAGTCGCGGCAAGCTTCCAGGATAACCTGACGGGTCACACCGCCGAGAATATTGTTCGTGACCGGCGCAGTCACGAGTGCGCCGTCGAAGATGCCGCAGACCGTGGTGTGCGAGCCTTCCATCACCACCCCATCGCGCACGAGAATGGCTTCCCAGGCGCCTTGTTCGTGTGCCTGTTGGCTGGCGAGAATGTTAGGCAGCAACATCAGCGCTTTGATATCGCAACGCGCCCAGCGAATATCCGGCACGAGGATGACTTTGATACCGGTCTCCCACTCTCGCACCGGTGGGTGGATGGCGCCCGCAGTGATGTAAATGGTGGGCGTTGGCGGCGGGTCGGGGAAAATATGCGTGCGCGGCGCAACCCCACGGGTAAGTTGCAGATAAAGCCGGGCATCAGTGTCCAACAACCCATTGCGCGCCAGCAATTCCACACACACGGTTTCCAGTGCTGCCAGATCAGGCACGGGAATCCGCAGTTCGCTCATACTGCGGCGCAGGCGGGCGAAGTGCATATCCGCGTGGAACAGCGCCCCATGATAGGCACGGATGACCTCATAGACGCCATCGGCAAAGAGAAAGCCCCGATCGTCCGGGGAAATACAAACCGCTTCCTTGAGCATGAATTGCCCGTTGAAGTAAACGATCATGTGCTATTGGTCCCTCAAATGGATTATATACCAACACTTATTGTACCACAAGCCCTGAAAAAGCCCCGATTCCCTCCCCCAGGTAGGGCGCGTTTCAAAACAGGGGCGGCAACCTCAAACGCCCCTACAGGGCGTGTTAGAGAAGTGATTTTTTGCGGCGTGGCTGCGCCACGCCGCAAAAAATCAATCAAAGAAAAAGCATTTGCATGATAGTCGTTTCACTTTTTCCCCAAAGTTGAAACACACACCCAGTTAGGGCGCGTTTCAAAACGGGGGTGAAATTCTCAGGCACCCCTACAGGGCGCAGAAGGAAATTGATTTTTGGCGACTGGGCAAAGCCCCGTCGCCAAAAATCAATCAAAGAAAGACAGCAGAGCTCCCTGAACTGCTACGAATGCCCATAAAAGTGCTTTTGACAGAATCTGAGAGCTTACCTATAATAAATCAAGGCTGGGAGCGGTACCAATAATGATCCCCAGCTGGTACCAGCCTACCTTTGGCAGCAGAGCACGTCCAGCGGTTCGGGAGAGTGTAGCGATGTCCATCCTTGTCAAACTATCATCACAAGTTGGTGACCGCTCCGAAGGCGCCAATCGCCAGGTCGTGGTTCAATGCCTTGAAGACCCCAACCTGCTGGATGCAATCGTCGCAGGCCTCCGCAGCCAAGAGGCAGCACTAGTCGGCGACTGCGCTGAAGTATTGACGCAAGTTGCGGAGCAACACCCGGATTGGGTCGCCCCTCACGCCGCAGCATTAGCGCCATTGCTGAACCACAAAGCCACCCGCGTGCGCTGGGAAGCCACACATGCGCTAGCCCTGGTTGCACTACCCGCCCCCGCAGTCATAGCGGACTTGCTTCCCGAGCTAGCGGAAAAAATCCGCACCGATTCAAGCGTCATCGTTCGCGATTACGCGACAGATGCTATTGCAAACTACGCCGCGACCGGCAAGCCCGCGGCAGAGAGAGCCTATCCCTTGCTCAAGGAAGCCCTGACCGCCTGGGAAGGCAAACATGCCGGACACGCACTGCGAGGCTTGTGCAACGTCGCCACAATGGCGCCCGCTCTTGTTGATGAGCTCCGTGTCATCGCTGCGGATTATTCGCTTGCCGGGAAAGCCGTCGTACGCAAAGTAGCAAAAGAGCTACTCAAGACCATAGAATCCTCACAAAAACAAGCATCATTCACAGGAGACCCCATATGCCGGTAAATCATGAACAAGTATTGCGGGTAATTTTCTTCACGACGTTCTTCGCCGTACTGGCGGTCCGGTTCATTTCCGGATTAACAATCCGGCAGCGAGATGAAAGCAGTTGGTTTGTGGAGCAAGAGGCGGTGGAACGGGAGGGGCTGTGGAGCATCGTACTGCGATTGCTCCTGTTTCTGTGGATGGTAGCAACGGTGGTCCTTTATGCCTTCTATCCCCCATGGTTTCGCGTTTTGACCGTGCCGCTGCCACTGTGGTTACGGTGGGTGGGAGCAGGATTGGCGCTGCTGAGTGTGCCGATGCTCGTGTGGGTGCACATCGCACTGGGGCGGCATTGGTCCACCAGCCTGCAGTTCAAAACTGAGCACCGCCTCATCCAGACAGGTCCCTATCGCTGGGTGCGGCACCCCATGTACACTCTAGTTTCGCGTTAATCTAAAATGACAAACGGGAATTTGCGATCAACTTTCCATACAAATCCAGGGAGAGTTTCAGATAACTCAGGATTTGTGGCAGCCAAGAAGGCAACTCTGTTAGATACCATTCACAATGTTCAGGACTTTGCACCTCCGTCAACGTAATCTCGGCCCGGCTGATGGCTTTCAACAACCGCGCGGCGGTCGGTCGCTGGGTGGCGCGACGCGGCTGCCCTTCATACAATCCGGTCAAACTCTGGTCATCCGCCAGCAAGCCCCGCGCGACTTGGGTTTCGATCAAGGTCAGCAAGCGCAAGGCCAACAGCAACAATCGCGTCAGGCCCAGGATTTGCTCATCGCGCCAGACAAACAGCGGGCTCAGGCCGATGGGGCAATCTTTGAGCTTGTGAAAGTCGTGTTCCAGATGCCAACTTTCCTGGTACGTGGTAGTTGCTTGTTGCAGCAGCAAAGCCGCTGCTGGCATATTGGTGACTTGCAGTTGCCAACCGAAGTTTTGTTGCGTTTCTGTGATCGCCGCCGCTTGTCGTTCCACGCTGGTCATGCGGTAATGCACCTTGACTATCTCGCGGGTCGGGCGAGTGGCACTGCCGCGTCCCCGCCCTACATAGCAAGTCTCGCGTTGTTCCACCCGTTCCCAATGTGGCTGCAACAAACCTTCCACCTTATGGCGCTTCAAGAGCGCCGCAATCCGCGTCTGCAAGACTTCCTCCTCACGAATCGCACTTTTCCCACGTCCAGGTTCTGGGGTCAACGTCTTCAATTCGGCTTCGGCCTGTTGCAAGCGCGTTTCCAAGGCTTGAGTCTGCGTCGCTGCCACCTCCGGCGAATAGATCCATTGCAAACGCTCTTCCCAACTCACCGTTTGTCCGGCGATTTCCGCGGTCAGGGTATGTTCCCATTCACAGCCTGCCCCGCGGCTCTCCCCATCTTCCCAGAACAATGTCAAGTTGTCACACGCCTCCCGTTGTGCGACCCATACCTGCCATTGCTCTTCGCTATACAGGTTGCGTGGGATGCGCGTCAGATAGTAGTCTCCCGCCAGTGCAATGTGGGCACGAGTGGTCAAGACCGCCATCTTACAGTCGCCAACATACAACAGCCCGGGTTTGCCCAGCATTTCCCGCACCCGCTGGTACAACGGCACATACAGCCCCTCGTCTGCCCGCTGCCCCGCATACAGATCTACCGCCAGACACTGACTTGCCGGTTCCGCCAACGCCGCCATCAACTTCAGTTGCGGCAAGTCTGGTCGGTGATCTTTGCTGTATCCATATTGCATCACGCCCGTCTCGGTGATTTCGTGATACCCGTAGCTTGTCGTACTATCCAGATGGACGCATTCTACCTCCAGCGTATACACCTGCGTCTGCGCGCGCCACACGCTGCTCTCCAACGCCTCCCATTTCTCCGGATCGCTGAAGCGGCGCAGCAAGTTCCCCAAGCGATCATCGCTAAAGTCTACCCGCCGCAGCGGATGCCCCAACAACTGTTCCAGCACCCGGCGATGCCGCCACGCCCAGTCCTCAACCCCCGACTTGCGGTGATCGCCTTCCGACAGAATGTACGCCAACCACGTGATCACCAGTTCGCCATTCGTCAGCCCTTGTTGCAGGCCGTGCGTCCCTAGTTGCGTGTTGACCGCTTGGTCCAGTCCCAGTGTCTGGCCCAGGCTTATCAATAACGGAATATCATCTATGCGTTCATGTGTTAATGTTAAGTTGCCCATACGGGCTAGCATACCAGAAATTCGCGTTTTTGGGTCGTATTTTACGCGAAACTAGAGCATGTACACTGTCTTGTTCGGTTTTTTCATCGGGCTAGGACTGCTCTCGGCGCATGTTGTGATGTTAGGACTGGCAGCGCTGACAGTGACCGTAGTTGGTGTGCGCATCCCCAAAGAAGAAGCCATGATGGTGGCACAGTTTGGGGAAGAATACCGAACGTATATGCAGCGCACCGGACGCTTGCTGCCGCGCCTGAAACCATTTCGCTGAGGAGGGAAATATGGAGCTTTGTCCTGAACTGAAGTTGGGGGTTCTCAACGGGTGGCTTTTCTTGGGAGCTCTGGTTCTAGTGGATAGCATCTGTTTCCTGGTCTTCCCCAAAGCCGTAGTCAAGCGGCTCTGGGACCGTTCAGGTTGGGAGCGCAAGCAGGTCATCTTCACCGTGATAGGCAAAGGTGCCGCGCTTGTGTGTCTGTCCCTGATCGTTTTGACGCCACTGAAAATCGGAACGACCGTCTTCGCCGTGGGCGCGGCGATGGCAGCACTGGGGTTGATCGGGGTAACGCTGGCACTCATCCAGTTCAGGAACACACCCTTCGACCAACCGGTCTCGCAAGGGCTTTACCGAATTTCGCGACATCCCCAGATTGTGATGGCTTCGGCAGTGCTATTAGGGGCCTGCATCGCGATAGGGTCCTGGACGGCGCTCATCGTGTTTTTCGTCGCCAGAGCGCTCAGTCATTTCGGGATTGTGGCAGAGGAAGAAGCCTGCCTGAAACAATATGGAGAGCCGTATCAAACCTATATGCAACGCGTCCCACGGTATTTCGTGTTCTTTTAGGATTTCTCGTAGCAGGTCGCTGATCAAAATCGCGCTATGCCTCTTACATTGCACCTGAAGCGCCAGCAAGGCATTCGCCCGGGGTCGGCGCGTCAACCCGTTGGGCAAAGCAACAAGGTTACGCAGCAACCCATTCGCATTGCGAGCCTCACAGGAGATGCAGAAACCCTTTCACCTGCTACGAATGCCCTTTTGGAGAAGGCTGTGAGGCGCGTTTGAACGCGCTCAGCGGGAAATCAGGATAATGCCGGCAAAGATCATGCCAATGCCCAGAACACCCAGAGTATTGGGAATCTCTTGGAACAGAAACATGCCAATGAGAACGCCGCAAACAGGTTCAAGCAAGCCTATCATGCTCACGATTTGGGCATTGACACGTTTCAATCCTTGAAAGTAAAGAAAATAGGGAATGCTCAGCGCCAGGGTCCCAAGCGCCAATAACCAATACCAGTTGGCACGCACAGCGGCAAGAGGCGCGCCGAGGGCGAAGGGTGCAGCAATAAGCGCCGCAATCCCGATGCTCCACCACGACTGCGTCACACCGCTCACACGCCCGCCCAGCAAACGGCTAAATAGCATGGCGAAAGCATAGGTTATCCCCGTAGCCAATGCTGCCAGGATTCCCAACCACGAATCGGAGCGAAAGTCTATATTAGCCGGATCGGTGATGAGTACCATCCCGATCAGCGCCAGCGCCAGGCTAACCCAGGTCAGGCGCGGGCGCGCCTCCTTGAGCATCCAGGGTGAGAGCAAGGCTACGTAGACCACGGCTGTGTTATTGAGCAACACAGCGGTCGCCGCGGTAGTGTAACGCAAAGAGGTCATGTACAGCGTCGCCGTCGCGCCCACCGAAACACCCAATCCAAGCAACAGAGGCAACGCCGAACGGTAACTGCCCACGCGGAAAGTCTGGCGGTCGCGCGAGGCGAAGAACGAGAAGAGCGCAAAGCCAGAGAGCGCGCGGAAAAATGCAATCTGAGGACCATTCAAACCGCCAATCGCGCGGTTGAAGATAATGCCGCTGGCAAAACCCAGCGCCCCGAGAGCCACAAAGACACTGCCGAGAAGCACTGGGGCATGGGAAGGAGAGGAGGAGGGAGTGAGAAGGCGGGAACCGGAAGCTACACGAGTGCTGTCATTCCCGTGCTCAGGCTCTCTGGAATTGACTACGCCTGCGCTCATGTGCGTGTTCATCAGCCGCGTTTAAGGATATATAGCGCCGCGAGCATGCGCACCCCACCGAAGACCAACAACGCCATGCGAACGCCCATCCAATCGCCGCCAGCAGAACCCAGTAGAGAACCGAGCAACATCGCGGCATTGATCCCGAGATTGTACCACACGAGCGAGGCCGCCCGTTCCGCCGGAGATACGCGCTCCAGTAGCCAGTTGATCATCGCGCCGCCTGCCATCGCCCATCCCAAGCCCCCAAATGGCGAGGCTGCCATAAAGCCCCACACGTTTCGACCCAAGGCCATCACCAGGGGATAGCAGCTGATAAAGAGTGCGCCTATTGCAGTGACCTTCTGGTTACCCCAGCGGCGCACCAACCGGTCTAGCACCAGTGAACCGCCCAACATCGCGACGTAGAAAAGCGCCGTGCCAAAACTAATCTGAGGGTCGGTGAGTTCCAGATCATTGACCATGTAAAGTGAGAACAACGGTGAGGGCAGGTACAATGCCAGGTGGAAGACCATCAGTGCAAGCAGCACTTTTCCAAAGGCGCCGCGAAGGACCTCCAGGCGCAGACCAGGGCGATGCTTCAACGCCGGTTGGACCAATGTGACAGCCTCCGCATCCGTGGAAGCCATAACAGCTTCGGATTTCGGCACAGGCACTTGCCGCAGCCTGATCAGGCCCAAGTGGACGGTGCTCATGGCTGCGCCCAGCACTGCCAGGGCGAAAATCGCCTGGTAACCCAGGGGAAAGGGCAATGTCTTGAGAATCCAGCCTGCCAGCAGAGTCACCAGAATGAAGATAATGGCGTAGAGCGCATTGCGCCGCCCGGCAACATGGCCACGCCATTCCATCGGCACGGCTTCCGCAAAGAGCGCATTAAAGCCCATGTTGAGTGCTGCACCGGGGATGCTCGCCAGTACGGTCAAGCCCAAGATAGACCAGACCTGCGCTCCCGACGTGAGGAAAAAGGGCAGCAATACCCAGGGGATATAAGTCAAACGGTTGAGAATCGCAGTCTGCCGCACCGATTTTTCCAGTGGGCGCCGCTCCAACCACCTGCCGGCAGAGGTCGAAATTAGCAGGTTCACCACCCCAGGGCCGGCGCTCAGCAAGCCGAGTTGAAAAGCTGAGGCGCCCTGCCGGGTGATGAAGACGCCGACAAAAGACATCGCCGTCGCTGCCGTCATTGCAAACCAGGCGATATCCAGATACAGGTGCAGGAAATTCGCCCGAAAGGTTCCCGGCACAATGGGACGTCCCAATCGTGGTATGACAAACCGTGCAAGATCGCTCAACCTACGCATAACCCTTCCTCACAGAAAAAGGCCGCCGGGCGGCATTCTAACTCCACTATAACCCAGCGGACTTCCATATTGTAACCGAGATGAGCAAAAAAGCGAATAGGTTTTGAAGATAAAAGTCAGGCGTCACAAACCAAAAGTCACGTTTGGCAGTGGACAAAAAACCGGGAATGGGTATGATAAGAAGTCAGAACCCAAGCACTAACCAGCACGAAGGAGCAACCCATGACGAATCCGTTGGAATTGTTTTTCGATCCTCAAGGCGTCGCCGTGATCGGTGCCAGCAATGATCCAGCCAAATTGAGCTACGGCGTAGTACGCAATCTCAAGGAGCACGGCTATCAAGGAGCGATCTACCCGATCAATCCCAAAGGTGGGGAGATGCTGGATCTGAAGATTTACCGCAATATCGCCGAGGTGCCAGATCCCCTGGAACTGGCGGTGATTATGGTACGGGCTGAGATGGTCCCTGGCGAGCTACGGGCTTGCGGCGAACGCGGGCTGAAAGTTGTGATTGTCATCACGGGCGGCTTTCGCGAGGTTGGAGAAGAGGGCGCCGCACTGGAGCGCTCGCTCAAAACCATCGCCGACGAATACGGAATGCGCCTCATCGGCCCCAATTGTGTGGGTACGATGGATACGCACATTCCACTGGATACAACCTTCATCAGCCAAATGCCGCGGCGGGGCGCGATTGGCTTTGCCTCACACTCCGGAGCTATCGTGGGCGGCACGATTGATTGGGCAATTCAAATGGGTGTGGGCTTCAGCCGCATCGCCAGCCTGGGCAATCAAGTGGACGTGAGCATTGCCGACGGCATCGGTATGATGGCTGCCAGTCCGCACACCAAAGTCATCAACCTGTATGCGGAAGGCATCCCCGATGGTCCGGGCTTTGTGAAAGCTGCCGCCGCAATCTACCGCGAGAAACCCATTGTGATTGTGAAAGCCGGGCGCACTTCCGCCGGAACGCGCGCAGTGGCTTCGCACACGGGCGCGTTGGCGGGAACGGGACGCGCGTATGCCGCCGCCTGCCATCGTGCGGGTGTGCTGATGGCAGACTCGCTCCAGGAGCAGAATGATATCGCCATGGCGCTGGCACACCAACCGTTGCCTGCAGGTCCCAGAGTAGCGCTGTTGACCAACGCGGGCGGTCCTGCCGCACTCGCTGCCGATGGGCTGGATGACGTAGACCTGAAGATGGCGGATTTGACGCCGGAGACGCAGGCGCAATTGAAGGCAGTGACTCCGCATGGCACACAGCTGGGCAACCCGGTAGACATGCTCGGCGGACCACGCGCCGAGATGTTCAGCGCAGCGCTCGATATCATCCTCGCGGATCCCGGTGTAGATATGGCACTGGCGATGTTCGTACCGCAGGCCATCACGCCGGTGAACGATGTGGCGCGCCACGTCGTCGAAGCCGCGGCGCGCGCTACCAAGCCGGTCGCCTGCTGCCTGGTAGGAGGCATAAGCATCACCAAAGCCATTCACATCTTACACGAGGGGAATGTCCCCTTCTACCCCGACCCCACGCGCGCGGCGAAAGCGCTGGGAGGTCTATGGCAATATGCACAACTCAAAGCACGCCCAGACCTGACACCAGTACCGCTGGAAGATGTGAGTCGCGAATTGGCTGAGCAAATCTTGAAACAGGCGTGGGAACGAGCAAAAGAGCCGGGAAATTCGCCGGTCTTCCTCGATGCAGAAACGGCGGGCGAGGTAGCCGCCGCCTACGGCATCCGCGTTCCCTTCTCGGGGATCGCGCATAGCGTTGATGAGGCCGTAGCGCTGGCAGAGCGCGCGGGCGGGCCAGTCGTCGCCAAATTAATCGCACCCGGTCTGATTCACAAGGCGGATGTCGGAGGAATTGCGCTGGGTTTGCGAGGCGCCGATGAGGTGCGTGCGGCTTTTACGCGCATGGTAGGCACACATGCTGACCGCGCACTGATGGTACAGCAGATGGCGCCTAAAGGGCAGGAAGTGATTCTCGGCGCCCAACGTGACCCGCAGTTTGGACCGTTGCTGATGTTCGGCATGGGTGGTATCTATGTTGAGGTGTTGAAAGATGTGGCTTTCCGGCTCGCACCACTGTGCGCGGAAGATGCACACGCGATGATCGCCGAAACCGCTGCGGGCAAGATTATGGCAGGCGTGCGTGGGCAGGCGCCGGGCGATATCGCTGCGGTTGTGGATACGCTGCGCCGCGTGGGGCAGCTCGTTGCCGATTTCCCGCAAATCAGCGAGATGGATATCAACCCGCTGATTGTAGGCGCCGAGGGCGAAGGCGCCTGGGCTGTGGATGTGCGGATGGCGATAACTGGAGCGTAAACCGCAAATTGCTGGCTGTGGAGCCTGTGGCGGCGCAGAACAATCGCGCCGCCACAGGCTTTAGAAGCACCATTCTCCGCTAGGTTTACAAGGCGCTTTGCCGGCACCTGATCACGCCTGCAAATTGCGGTCCGCGTAGACCTCCATGGCGGCACGCATGAAGTCCGCAAGATTCGGAGCGTAGCGCTCGTAGGTGGCGCGGAACTCGGGGTGATCGGTGTAGAGCTGCCCCAGCCCACGGTACATCTCCGCGGAAACAGGATAGAACTGTTCCACCCAGGCGTAATGCCGCGCAATCACTGCCTGCACCTCGGGATCATCGGGGTCGCGGGTCATCAGGGCAGCAAGCGTCCGCGTGAGTGCATCGCCCTCATCCTTGACCGCCTGCCACTGCGCCTTGGAGAGCTTGTGCAACCGGCGCTCGGATTCGGCGACCATCGCCGGGTCGTACATTTCACGCGCTTCACGCTGATAACGTTCGCGCTGTTCCGGGGTGAAGCCCTCGTAGAGCTCCTCATCCGTCATGGTCATATCATCCTCCGTCAATCTATGGATAGTCTTGTCAATCGTGCCGAGCAAACGCTTGAGCCGCTCCATCTCTTGTTGCACATGCTGCCGGTGCGCGTAAAGCGCCGCAACCTCGTCAAACCCGGGATTGTCGAGGATGGCGCGGATTTCTTCCAACGGCAGGGCCAGCTCCCTGAAGAAGAGGATTTGCTGCAGTCGCAGCAATTCCACCTCGCTGTATAAGCGGTACTCCGCCGCAGTGCGCGCCGACGGCTTGAGCAAGCCAATAGCGTCGTAATGGTGAAGCGTGCGCACGCTCACACCGACCATATCGGCGAGCTGTTTGAGGGTGTAGGTCTTCCCACGTTTTCTCATACACTCCATTATAAACTATGACGTAACGTGAATGTCAAGAGGGAATTTCGATAGGATGCGAATAATCATTTCAAAATAGGACCCATCCGCCCACAAAAATGACTCTACCATCAAGCATAGATGCGCAATATCTGTTCTGCAAAGTCCCGCAGGCTCAGGCGCAGAACATCAGGCTCGAGGACCTCGACAGCGCCGCCCAAACCCAGAAGGCGCGCGCGGGCTGTTTCAAGATAATCGAAAGTTACATCGAGGGTATACCACCCTTCAGAATCCGGCGGACCAGCAAGGGTAAGCGCCTCACGCGCGCCACTGCCCAGGTAGGCAGGCAACCATTCAAATGCACGCGGCGCAGCGCGCAACCGCACATGGAATTGCGCTCGCTCCTCAACACGCTCGGCACACCACGCCTTCCAGAACGCCTCCAGGTCAAAATCGGTCAGACGGGTGAAACGTTCTCCCGTCAGCTGCACGTCCATGAGCTCCACCACCCGCCGCGCGCGAATGCGCCCCCCACCCTCCGCCCCATGCGCAAAGACCAGATACCAATCACCTGCCTTTGCCACCAAGCCGTAAGCCTCCGCCAGCTGCTCAATCTCGCCGGAAAAGACCGGGCGGTATTTGAGACGCACGCGACGATCCTCCAGAACTGCCTGATGCAAGATTTTGAGGTGCGGGGTCGGAGTTTCGACCCGCTCCCATCCTACGGCGTCGAGGTAAAAACGTTGCCGCATGCGCTCCTCGTCGCCGCGCCGGGCATCCGGCAAAGCCGCAGCGAGCTTCAGCAGCGCGGCTTTGAGTTCCTGGCTTACACCCAGTTCCGCGAGCGGTGCGGGGATGCTGAGCATGAAGAGCGCGCGCACCTCGCCCTCAGAAAGTCCGGTGAGGCTGGTGCGGTAGCGGTCCATTAATGCGAAGCCCCCTTCGCGACCTTGTTCGGAGTAGATGGGGACCCCTGCCATGCCAAGCGCCTCGATGTCGCGATAAATCGTCCGCTCTGAGACTTCCAGTTCGGCAGCAAGTTCGCGAGCAGACAGTTTGCCGCGACTTTGCAGCAACATGAGCAATAAGAGTAAGCGATCAGCGCGCATCGCGAGAGAAACCCGGAGACCAATGACCAGTACGGAACATAAACCACCTCCCAAATACCATCATTGTATCACAAAAATACTGACACAAGATGTCATATTTAAAATCGTATACTACTTATAGATCAGGAATGAGAGCGGCCTCAGGTTCTCAGTCCTCGATCAAGAAAAACTCGATTGCTCAAGGAGGAGAAGGAAATGGACGCGATTGAAGTTCGCATCGTCAATCTGGAACCGCTGCGCGTGGCGCGCTTTCACGGCTATGGAGAAGGTCCCGAGGACATCGCCTGGCACAAGTTGGAGACGTGGGCAAAGCCGAAAGGATTGCTGGATTTCACCGAGGCGCACCGCATCTTCGGCTTCAACAATCCTAACCCCGCACCCGGCAGCCCGAACTACGGCTATGAGTTCTGGATGACGGTGACGCCAGAGGAGACGGCTGGGGAGGATGTGGAGATCATCGCGTTCCCCGGTGGGCTGTATGCCGTAGCGCGCTGCGAGGTTCGCGCGCCGTGGGAGGACATTCCCGGCACGTGGCAGCAGCTGGTCGCATGGCGCGAGAACAGCCCGTACAAGGCGGCGCATCACCAGTGGCTGGAGCAGCACGTGCACGTAGAAAAGGCGGGTGTGGAGTTTATGCTCGATCTGTATCTGCCCATCGCGAAGTAGATACAAAGGCAGAAGGATGAAGGCGGAAGGATGAAAAGTGAAACTGTGCTGAAAAAAGCTGCCGCGCGCGATGCCGCGACGCTGGCGGAAATCTCGAAACGCGCCTTCGATAGCGATGTAGCATGCGGGGCGCCGGGTTTGGGCGGACCGCCGGGCTATGACTCGCCGCAGTGGCAGCGTGACATCATGAGACACGGTGATTACTACAAGATTCTGCTGGGCGCGCGGATTGTCGGCGGGCTGATTGTGTTTCGCAAAGCGCCGCGTGAATACGAATTAGGGCGCATCTTCATTGACCCAGAGGTGCAACAGCAGGGCATCGGCATGCAGGCAGTGAGGCTGATGGAAGCGGCCTACCCACTGGCAAAACGCTGGACGCTGGACACCCCCGTATGGAACACGCGCACAAATCGCTTCTACCCGAAGATGGGTTACGTCAAAACCGGGGAACAGGGCGAGGATGTGTTTTATCACAAGACCATGAGCACTGCCGCGTGAGTTAAGCGCCACCGCGCCCCCGATTCTCGTTCGGGGGCGCGGTGAATAACGTCTGACATTTGATTGATTTTTGGCGGTGGGGCAAAACCCCACCGCCAAAAATCAATCTCATTCCACACTCCGTAGGGGCGTTTGAAATTATCGTCCCGATTCTGAAACGCACCCCAACTCACGTTGGAGATAGAGAATCCCCAGGTAGACTTTGAGGTCCACGACTTTGCCCACGGCAATCTGGTTCGCGAGCCACACTTCGGCGGTGGTGAGGGGCACGGCGTAAACGCGGAGCGCTTCACCCTCCTCCGCGATGCCCCGCACACCGCTAAGCGAATAGACCTCGTCCGCCCCAGTAGGATCAACCGGTCCATGCAGCCCCTTGGTCCAGCACAGGGTATTGAGCTCATCGGTCACACCGGGAAGCCAGGTACCCGTGCCAATGCTCACGACCTCGTCACAGGTGTAGCCAGTCTCCTCCTCGAGCTCGCGCCGGGCAGCAGCGAGTGGCGAATCGCCCGCCGCCGTATCGCCGACGAGGCCCGCGGGCAATTCGATGCAGGGCGCGCCAAGCGGCACGCGGTATTGCTCCACCAGCAGGAGCTTGCGCTCAGGCGTTGCCGCAATGATAGTCACTCCCTCGACAGCAGCCGGCCGGCGCACATATTCCCACCCGCCAGGATGGCGGTAGAAGTGCAGGTAGCGTCCGGCGTGAAGCAGTTTAGCGTCTTGAGCGGTCATAGCCTCATCCGTGTGGATAGTGGCGAATCTGCCCCTCGCCGCGGCGCTTTTCCAGGCGGTCACCCACATCCCAATTCGGCATGGCGCGTTCCTTCTTAACTTTGCCATTCGAACGGCGAACGTAGGCGTAAGTGATCGTCTCCCAATGCCAACTACCATCATCATCGTTGTCGCTCACGCGATGCTTCTCCATGCGGATATCCACAATCGTACCCTCCCAATGGGATGAAAGCATCGCAATCATTAGTATGAAGCTAATCACCGCAGCTAAACCCACACCAGCAACCGCCATAAGGTCTTGATCGGCGACGAAGTAAATCACCACGGCAACAATCGTCCATATCACGATCCACGCCAGAAAATAGAGCAACCACTTGCCACAACCGCCGCCTTTTTCGGCTGGAGGTTGCGCTCCCGGCGCCGGGTATTGGGCCGGTTGCTGTACGGGGCGCGGCTGTGGCTGGTAATTCTGCTGGACGGGCGCCGGGTGCGGTGCCTGTGATTGATAGCCCGCCGAGGGTGAATAGGATGCTTGCGGTGCAGGTGCGGGCGGCGATGAAGACGCCTGCTGCGGTGGTTGTGAAG
The DNA here is from genome assembly GCA_026645815.1 of Anaerolineae bacterium. Lineage (GTDB taxonomy): Bacteria > Chloroflexota > Anaerolineae > B4-G1 > SLSP01 > JAAZNO01. The sequence continues at coordinate 29,929 of JAPKMR010000011.1, forward strand.
CTCGCCATTGCCCCTCGTGGAACACGAACCACTGTCCGGTCTGCTCCTGCAGCATCCAAAGCCGTCCCCAGGGATCGGTCACGCGCAGCTGCGCCAGCTCCGCGCGATAGTGTTCAATGGTCAAAACGCCGCGCTGGCGCTGATCTTCCAAAAAACGAAAACGTTGTTCGGCCTCTGCAAAAGTCATGTCTACCTCGTTGATGATGTTCGAAAATCAGATCGAAGGTCGCACAACCGGAAATCGGTCAACCTGCAAGTTGCGGTCATCCACCACCAGTACCCGATCAAAGCGAAAGCCTAATCTTCACCAAGCCTTCACTGGAACACCGGATGTTGCGGCGAAGGCATACAGATGATTTCCAGCGGCTTGAGATCGAAGAAAGTCTGAGCGTTGGTCGGAATGAGAATGATGGCAGTATCCGCACCACGGCTAGACCCGGCGATAACGAGCGCGGGTGTCCGAGTAGAGACCAGCCCGGCATCCGCCGCCATTAACGATATTTCGAAAGCGACTTTCATACCCTGACCGAAGAGGCGCAGAGTCTGGGCAATGATTTCATCCAGCTGATAGGTGCCCCACAATTTGCGTACGGCGCGCCCCACCCCACCAAGGGCATGCTGGCAGGTGAGCACTTTCACGCCCAATTCTGCCAGGCGCATGGCATTCGCCGGATCAAGGTCCTGCATATCCGGCCCGCGAAAACCCGCCGAGTGCGTCACAGCGACCACATCGAGACCGGAGAACGCCTCTGCAACGCGTACCGCAGTCGCGCCGCTGGTGGTAGCGACAATCACAGTACGGATTCCCAAAGCCTCGGCGCGCGCCCGCGCCAGATCCAGGGTACGCTCGGTAGCTGTCGTACCCGGCTGAGCAAAGTAAACGGTTTGGCTCACAAGTTCGGTCATCAATAGGTCTCCTGGGTGATAATGCGTAAGGCGAGCGACACCATGCTGCGTGTAGTACGCCTCACAATACCGTATGACGGTTGAACATCCACACACGCAGTAACGGAATCAGTGCCACAGCGCCAAAAATGAACACCAACACCACTCCTCCCGCACCCAAAAGCGCCAGTGGGGGGAACACAAAGCTCAACACCAAAGCAAGCAAACTGAGCAACAACACACCCAGGGCAATGCCACCCCAAATCAGTGCAATACGCTGCGCACGTTTGAGCGAAGCGCGCCGCATACCGCTCAGTTTGCCGGTCTGCCCGTGGATGAGCACAGGTTGTGGTTGCCCTGCATCATCGTGGTAAAAAGTGGTGTAAAGTGGTTCCAACAGCAGCGTCCAATGCTGTCCTTGCAGCTGCGGCGCCCAACGGAAATCACGCATGTGATCTGCACGCGCCGCCTGCCGGCACTCCTCGGCTGCGGCGCCGTGCAACAATGGCTCAGCGTCACGCCAGGCATCCTCAGCCAGGCGATCAGGCAGACGCACCAGACCATGCCCCAACACCTCCGGCGCATAGGGGCGGGCTGTTTCCATCCGATAAGGACCCAGGTCACGCGTCAACTCCGCTGCGCGCTCCAACGCTGGCGCGGGAAGATTATCGTAGTGCCGTTGTAAGCGCCCCGCCCGCGGTTCCCAACGGATGCGCGTCTCCTTGACCTCGCGGCTGCGCCAGCTGCCAGCATCGCTGTACTGCTCCTGATGGCTGAGCACCTCGTAATCAAAGCCCACCTCGGCCTGCCAGTGAGCAACCGCGTCCACATCCACCAGCCACGCCGGCAGATAGATAGGCTGCAACCGTGACTGCAGGGCTTGCGGGTTCAAATCCTCCGGTGGGTAGGGAATTCCTTCGGCAAAACGCAGAACCTGCTGCGAGAGCGCTTCAGGGCGCACCTCAAAGGGCAACACCAGCTCCGGTGGGCTGACATAGGGTAATTGCATAACCTCCTCAGCCACAGGCTCCAGTTCTGCCCCAAAGCAATGCGGGCAGCGTGGCAAGCGCGCCGTCGCCGGTAGGAGGTAGGTCCAATCACACACCGGGCAGAGCGCCGCCCGCACATCCCGTCCCCAGGTTGTCAGTTCAGTCTCAGACATGGCCCATCTCCTCCGCCTGTTTGTAGATGTAGAGGCTGATACCCCCGCCAATGAGCAGCAGAATTAGCCCGATGATGCCCACTACCACGCCAATACCCAACACGAGAGTCAGCACGCCAATGAGACTGGCGATGATGCCTGGCGCCAGCAGCGCGGCAATCGCAAGCCAAACCTTAGTCCAATCCACAGGGCGCTGACCGGAAATCTCGCCAGATTGCCCATTGATCATCACCTGATAGGGCTGCCCCTGATACTGATACACGGCCACATAGACCGGTGCAAGGATGTAGCGCCAGCTCTCATCTGCAAAATCCAGGCTCATGTTGAAACTGCGAATCTGCGAGCTGCTCGCCTGGTCGCGACACGCGTGCCGCGTAGTTTCACGCATCTGTTCGCGCGCGGTTTTCCATGCAGGCTCCAACGCCACGTCGTAGGCAAGCGCTCGCATCCCCGCAAGGAATTTCGGGTCGTAGGGGGTCAAATGCGCCATATCGAAGCGTTCGATGCGCGACATCAACACCCGGCTCAATTTGGTGGTTCCCAGCAGCGGCAAATCGTCGAAGTTTTGCACCACCTTGCCGGATTCCCAGCGCCAAACAGTGCGCGTGCGTGTCTTCCACTCCCCCCCCGAACGGTAACGTTCGGTAACCGTATGCCCGACCTGCGCCTTCCATCCCGCGCGGGTCGTCGCATCAAAAGTCCAGAAGGGCAGGTAAATGGGGACGAAATCAGCGACCCGCGCCAGACGCTTGAGATCGCCGGGGATCATCCAACTGCTGCCAAGCCAGGTCTGCGTGAGTGGCGCGCAGCGCTCCGGTGGCACCTGAAAGGGCAGGAGGAAGCGGGGTCGCAGCGCATCCTGCGCCGCGTCCTGTTGGATGACTTTGTTGGAGCCACAAAAAGGGCAGGTGTAACTCAGCGCTTCTTGAGGCAAAACCGTGCGCGCCTGGCAGTTCTGGCAATGGAGCTCCTTGCGCGCCTCACCCCAACCATGCGCACTCTGCACCGTCGCCTGGGCAGCAAGCTGCTCCAGGGTCTCGACTTTGAATTCGAAGGCTTCCGCGCCTTTGCCGACCACCGCACGCTGGGGCGGTTCGTAATAGCCACAGTGCTGACAACGCAGACCGCCATCTTCGACACTATAGGCCGTGGGGGCGCCGCAGTTGGGGCATTTGAAATCTACGATGGGTTTCGAAGCGCCATCACTCTCCGGAACGGGCATGAAGACTTCAATGCCAGAAACGGCCGATTCCGTTTGGACATAACCAGCAGGCGGAAATGACATAGGATACCTCCATAAGTCAGGAGTCATGCGTCAAGAGACAGATTGCGCTTGGCTCTTTACCCATAGCCTCAGTATAGCGAATCTCAGCCTAAAATCAAACTCGAAATGAGGCAGGTTTTTTTCGTGATTTTCGTGGACGGGGCTGTGCCCCATCCACGAAAATCACACCTGCAGAAAGTAGAGGATGTTGGTCAATGTATTTTTTGCCGCGCTTCGCGCGGCAAAAAATCATCTTTCAGGCACCAAACTCGCCTGTGTCCAGACTCCGAGGTGATCGGAGAGGATCACCCCGTTGGCGCCAAAGACGCCCGCCTCCAAAATCTTCCAGCGCACGCTATCACCGTCAACAAGGAAGATGTAGTCAATACGCCTGCCGGAATCTGGGCTGGTAGCGCCAGACGCTTCGGGTTGCGCCTCCCGAAAAGCGTCGCGCCAGTGTTCAGGTAACGCCCTCATCTGCGATGTATCCTCTTGAGCATTGAAATCCCCCGCAACAACCGCCGGCAAGCCACGTCTCTGGCGCTCCACCAGGTCCACGAGGCTCCCCATCTGCGCCGCGTTGACCGCACCGCCCTGGTTGGTGAGATGTGTGCTAAAAACAACGACCGGTCCCGCCACAGTTTCCACAGTGGCCCAGAGCGCCAACCGATGCTCGAAAAATCCAGCGCGAGGGCGCAGCTCGCCGGCGGCAGTATCACGCAATGCACCCCGTGTCAGCACCGCCTCACCCTCCTCGAAGCGAATGAGATTGCGATTGCCGTTGGCGCGCGCAACCACGCCTTGCATGTTCAAGCCGGTTGCGAGGGCCTCAGCGGCACTATCCACCACAGGCGTGCGCGAGGCTTCCTGCAAGCAAAGCAGGTCGGGCGAGAGTTCTTGAAGAAGCAGCTGTGCTGTTTCAAGCCGTTCCTGCTGCAGAGAGTAGTGAGGGTAATCGTGCCAGAGGTTGAGCGTAGCAATGGTCAATGTAACGTTAAGGGGATTAGCTCTGACAGCACCGATAGAAACAGGCGCACCAGGGCGGCTAACACTGAGGATAAATACTGCCGCAACTGCAAGCAAAAGAGCTCCCAATAACGGCGCTTTCTGACGGATCGAGATTCGGTGCATGCTCCACCTCTGCATGGATGTGAAGGGATTATAGCCGTAGATGGAACGCGGGGCAAGGTGCGATTGGTTGGGACCGAGAGCATTAGAGTGCAACGAGGACCTGCCCCGCCAAATCACAGGGCTGATATAAGCTATTTGGCCTATTGTATTATGGTAAAATGCCAACTACAATTAAATAGATATATGTATATTTTATTCCACTATAACCCATCCAAAAGGAGAAGAGATATGACCCCACAATCATCCTGGTTCAAACGAGGAAAAGCCGTGACCAGTGGGCTACTCGTGTTGTTGTTGCTGGCGCCACTCGTAGGCGCCAACTTTGAAATTGCTGCCGCACAAGAAGGGCTGGACGCGAACACTACGCTGGCGTTCACGTCTGAATGGACAATGAACTTCCAGGGACAGCTGGCAAACAGCAGCGGCACGTGGCTGAACGGCAGCTACAATATGCGCTTCGCCATCTATGACGCCCCCAGCGGCGGCCTCAAGAGGTGGCCTGGCACAGCCTATGAGCAGCACGTAGCCGTTCCTGTGACCGAGGGCCTTTTCAGCATCCAGCTAGGTAGCGTTGGAGACCCAATTACCTTCAACGCCTTCACGGGCGGCGGGGACAGGCATCTCCAAATCTGGGTATGCACAACGGCAGGCACTGGTTGCACGACGTATGAGAATCTGGGACGCTTGCGTATCTCCAGCAACGCGTACGCCCAGACCCTAGCCCTGCCTGCCTATATGGAAAAGGATCACCCAGGCGCACTGCTCAGCCTTTACAACCCGGGCGGCGGTGGAACGATCACAGGCGAGACGAACAGCGGTACGGCAATCTACGGTCTGGCAAGCGGAATTTCTGGCATCAACCAGGGGCTCCATGGACGTAGCGCCAGCAGTAGTGGACGCGGCGTCTACGGCCAATCCGTGGCTACCAGCGGCGAAACTTCCGGCGTCTACGGCACCAGCACCAGCACTTCGGGGCGCGGCGTGAGCGGAGTTGCCAGCTCCCCCACCGGCATCACCTTCGGCGTATTGGGAGTTAGCGAGAGCGTTTCTGGCTTTGGTGTAAGCGGAAGAGCCATGTCAAGCACGGGAAACACTTACGGCGTCTACGGTGTCAGCTTCAGCAACACCGGCACGGGTGTCTATGGCTGGACAGGGTCGCTCAGCGGAACAACCACGGGCGTCTATGGCCAGAGCATCAGCAGCTCCAACGGCGCCATAGGCGTCAAGGGCGCGGCAACCGCGGGCTCCGGCGCAACCTACGGCGTCTATGGGAGCAGCGAAAGCACCCAGGGTGTGGGCGTCTACGGCTCAGGGAGGACCGGCGTTTATGGCGCTTCCAACGCTACCAGCGGCACTACCTACGGGTTGTTCGCCAACAACGCGAGCTCGAGCGGTTATGCCGTCTATGCGCAAGCAGCGGCGACTAGCGGTACGAATTACGGCATCCGCGCCAGCACAAACTCCAGTAGCGGGTATGCGGGCTTTTTTATCGGGCGCACGCACGTTGCTGGCGACTTGAGCGCAAGCGGAACCAAGTCGTTCTTGATTGATCACCCACTCGACCCCGCAAACCAATATCTCTACCATTACAATGTGGAAAGCCCGGAGCCGTACAATCTCTATCGCGGCACGGCAAAGCTCGATGCAGACGGCTCAGCCTGGGTGGAGTTGCCGGAGTACTTCGAGGCTATCAACACCGATTTCAGCTATCAACTGACGGCTGTGGGAGCGGCAATGCCGAATCTGCACATTTCGAAGACGGTGAGCGGCAATCGCTTCCAAATCAGCGGAGGCGCGCCGAATATGTCCGTCTCGTGGCAGGTAACGGCGCAGCGGAATGATCCCTGGGTACGGGATAACGGTTTCCTCACAGAGACACTCAAGCCGGCGGAGGAACAGGGCACCTATCTCTACCCACAGGGTTACGGTCAACCCGTGGAAATGGGCCGGGACACGCTCACGGCAGAGCCGTTACCGGCTGCGGGTCTGAAGTTGCAGGATTAGCCTGCGTGGAGGACTAATGGCTCGAAAACGCATGATGATGTTGGGCGCGGTGCTGGGGCTATTGGCGCTGGCACAGCTGTTTCCTGGCGCACTGTTGCAGGAGGCGGCAGCACAGACACCCACGCTGGTGCTGCGGCGGCACACGTTTGGTAACGCGGGCGGAAGGGTAGCGGGCGGCAATCTGATGCTCGATGCCACACTGGGCCAGCCCTCGGTGGCAGGGGTACTTAATGGTAGCACGTTGCGGTTGAGCGCCGGTTATTGGGCGGCGAACGGCATCGCGCTGCCCGGAGGCAACTATCGGGTGTACCTGCCGCTGGTGATGAAGTAGGCGCGCAAGCCAACCGCAGACGGCTGACCGCGGACCGGAAGATTGCGGAGGACGTGAGTGAGCGCGGGCGGGGTGCGCGAAAAGCTTAATGGGCCACCACGCCCTGGGAATCCCCCAGGGCGTGGTGATTAAGTGGCGCATTGGGCACGCGCTGGCGGCGACTAGGGATCCATGTGATACATGCACACCCAGTAATAGCGCTCACCATCCTGACCGAAGAAGTCCCGCAGATCAGCGTCGTCTCCATCAAGATCAACGTAGGTGGTGTCCAAGGTCCATGGCCACGGCACCTGACCAAAGAAGTTAGCGTTATCACAGTCAGCCACCGGGAACTTTGCCACAGGCTTGAAGACGATGTGCAGTGCGGTCGCGGTCATGTCCGGGTGGTACTTGCACTCAGGGTTATTGCGCCACTCGTGCACGATGCCGTTCGCTGTCTCCATGAAGTAGCCCTCACAGTAGGCATAATAGCCCGGCTCCCACCCCAATTGGTCGAAGCGGACGAAGATCCCGTTCAGGGCGCCCCCCTTGGCCAGGACAGCGCCGGTAATTACGGTGAGAAGCAGCAAAGCTGCAGCCAGCGCCAAAATGTGTTTCTTCATCTCAAGTCCCTCCTTTCAGTGGACCAGACAAGTTTTGGATGAACCATTTCTAGCTAGCAAGCCGTGTCTGATAACAATGCTCCAAAGTCACCCCCGTTCCTGCCGTGGGACCCCCGTGGCAGCCCGCGCGGACCTCGATCGTGACATCGTGACATGAGCTACTCCGGCGGGTACCCCATGAAGCCCCAGCCCCACTGAAGGGTGGTTTCAGGCGCCTGGATACCGTAGACCTCATCGCATTGCGCGCGCCAGTACACGACCAACCCGCCTTCAGTCCCCGTGGTCCAGTATCCGCGTATCGTCTGGAAGCCGGCCCCGGTTGCAGTACAGCCGGTGAGCGCCTCAAAGCGCTCGAGCATCGTGCCCGTCGAACCATCCGGTTGGAGCACCAGCGGGAACGTCTGCCCGCGAATCCGGTCGCCTGTGCCCGCCGCGAGATGTCCGGTGAAGGTCAGGGGCGTCACCGCGTTGAAGACGGAATCGTAACACGGCACACCGGGGATCAGCCCGGGGCCGCTTCCGGGAGAGACCACAGTCACCGTGATCGCATTCCCATCAATCGTCGCCGTCACCATCGCCGGGCAGACGGACAAATAGAGGATGTCCTGCTCGCCGTTTTGGCTGCCGGGGGTCGGGTTATTGAGCCAATCCCCACTAAACCCGCTCATCGTATACGCCCCAACCTGCGAATAGCCATAGTAGGTCATCGTGTCGCTGGCGCTGGCAGGGATAACTAGCAACGTCACCAGCAACACCGTCAAACCGACAACTGTCCATACTTTGCGGTTTATCGCACCTCTCCTTTCCCGCTAAACTGACTGAAGTATTATTCGAGCCATGATTTTGTTCAACGCTCACCTCCCAAACGTCAAAGCGTCGGTGCACCATCACCCCCTTCCACGGGCGCGGCTTCGGCCTCGCTATCTGGCGGGAGTGACTGCGTCTCGAGGTATTTGAACAGATCCTCCAGACTAGCGAAGCCCAGCAACTCGTGCGTGTGCGCGTCTTCCAGCGAGACGCGCCATGCATCGCGCGTTTCGCGCACGTGCCATAAGCGCAGCAGATAGGCCTGGTAGGATTTGGGATTCTCGGACATCGGCGCCCTCCCGTTTGGTCAAGTTGAGGCGACTGACGTGCCGTGGCGGAAAGGCCTTACGGCTTGACACTGACCTCGTAGAGCTCCCGTACTGGCGGCGCGGAGAAGACGCCCTTGAACCGGGCGAGCTGCTGCAGATAAAAACCGCTGGATTCGGCTGCGATCATATCCGCTTCTGTTTCCCAGAGGAAAATCGAGATCCCCTTACCGGTCTCGCGGTCCGCCAGCGCGTAGAAACCGTGGAATCCTTTCTCCTGCTCTGAAGCCGGCACCACATGGTCCCGCATGATACTGATAGCCTCATCCACCTTATCGAGCGGGGTCTGAACAAAAGTGACTCTCGCGTACATCGTTGCACCTCCCTGATTGAATGCCAGAATTCGTGTACCGTAGCGTTAGGATGATCCCAAATCGCGCACCCTGTCGGTCGCCTCACGTTGACCTTCACCCCTACGATAGCACGCCCCTCTCAGCAAACTCTGAAAAGAGTCTAAAATAACGCTGAAATCGCTTGAAGTGCAGCCATTTTCACGTTATACTGATATTCAAGGTCTTGTTTCAACAAAAAGGGGAAAATGGCATGGGGCGGGCCGCCTCCCTCCCCCATAGTCCAGCCTTCCGATAGGGTACCCGCGAAAGGAGGTTCTCCCATGCCGAACCTGAAAGTCACGCTGCTAGGCCACTTCACCGCCTCCCTGGATGACACCCCGGTCGAGACGTTCGCCTACGAGAAAGTGCGCGCCTTGCTGGCCTACCTGGTCGTGGAGGCCGCAACACCGCACAGCCGGGGGCACGTTGCCGACTTGCTCTGGCCGGGCTACCCCGAACGGAGCGCCCGCCAGAACCTCAGCCAGGCGCTCTCCACGCTGCGCGGCGCGTTGGGCGACCGCGACAACGATCGGCCGCCTTTCCTGCTGGCAGATCACCGCGAGCTGCAGTTCAACCCCGCGTGCGATCTGTGGCTCGATGTGGAGGCTATGACCGCGCACCTCAACGCTGTGCAGACGCACGCGCACGCGGCGTTGAGCGAGTGCGCACCCTGCATCGCGCACCTCGAAGCCGCCGCCAGCCTCTATCACGGCGACTTCCTGGCGGACCTGCTCGTGGATGACAGCGCGCCCTTCGAGGAATGGGCGCTGCTCAAACGCGAGTCCCTGCGCCGTCACATGCTAGACGCGCTCGAGCAGTTGACCGAGAGCAACCTCCAACACGGCGACGCGGCAACTGCCCTGAAGTATGCTCGCCGCCAACTCGAACTGGATGCCTGGCGCGAACCGGCCCACCGCCAGGTGATGCGCGCCCTGGTCCTGAGCGGGCAGCGCACCGCCGCCATCGCCCATTACGAGGAGTGCCGTCGCGCCCTCGCCACCGGCTTGGGCGTGGAACCTGAAGCCGCGACGATGGAACTAGCGCAGATCCTCAGGTCCAACACGCTGCCCGAGAGGTCACGGATCTCCGCCGACGCTGGCGCGGGCAAGGTGGATCTGGTCGGGCGGGCTGTGGGCAATTACCGCATCGTCGAAACCCTGGGAGACAGCGGTATGGCCCACGTCTACAAAGCGTACCACACCCGCCTGGCGCGTTACGTGGTGCTCAAGTTCATCCGCCCTGAATTGCTCGAACCAGCGGCCTTGCGCGCCTTCGAGAAGGAAGCCAAGACGCTCGCCAGCCTCAACCACCCCAACGTGATCCAGGTTTATGACTTCGGCGAACTTGAGGACGCCACCCGCCAACCCTACCTGGTGCTGGAGTATATCGTCGGGCGAAGCCTCGCGGATTGGCTGCCCAAAGGGAAGTCGCTGCCGCTGGAGCAGGTCTGGCCGATTCTCCAGCAGGTGAGCGCCGCCCTCGATTACGCTCACGCGCTTGGCGTCATCCACCGCGACATCAAAGCCGGCAACGTGATGCTCACGCCCGACGGCCGCGCACTGTTGGGCGATTTCGGCATCTCCATGCTGCGGCGCGCCGATGAGGATGCCACGCACACCAGCACTGCCAGCGAAACACCGGGCTATTTGGCTCCAGAGGAGGTGGATCACAGCCTCGGTCCGATCGGCCCGGAGACGGATGTGTACGCGCTGGGCGCCGTTGCTTACGAGATGCTCACCGGTCGCCGTCCCTTTGAGGCCGAGAGCACCCTCACTGGAATGGCGCGGCTTGCGCAGGCCGACCCCACACCGCCGCGCCGGTATGTGGCCGACCTGCCCATCGCAGTGGAGCAGGTGCTGCTCAAGGCGCTGGCGCGGAATCCGCGGGAACGCTACGCCCAGGCCAGCAGCTTTGTACAGGCGTTGGCTTCGGCCGCTCCGGAGGCGCCGCCAAGTGGCACGGCCTGGTGGCCGCATTTGGTGGGAGAGCCTGCCCCCGCGCCCGGCGATGCGCCCTTCAAGGGCCTGCAACACTTCGATGTGGCAGACGCGGACCGCTTCTTTGGACGCGAGGCATTGACGACGCGCCTGGTGCGCCAGGTCATGCCGGTTGCGCCGCACGATCGCCACGTGGGACGGGCGCGCTTTCTGGCCATCATCGGGGCGTCGGGCAGCGGCAAATCCTCGCTGGTACGCGCAGGACTGGTTGCCACACTGCAACGCGGCACGGTCAGCTCCGACGGGCCACCAACCACGGCGCCGCATACAGCCACCATCCTCACCCCCACCGCGCATCCCCTGGAGGCGCTGGCGCTCGCCCTCAGCCGCGATAGCGATAGCCTCACCGCGGCAACCACGCTGATGGACGACCTGGCTCGCGACCCCCGCAGCCTGCGGCTTCACTTCCAACAACAGCACCGGCGAAGCGACGAAGCGTCAGGGAAAAGGCCAACTCCAAGCAACCACCTGCAACTCCTCGTCATTGATCAATTCGAGGAGATTTTCACGCTCTGCCGCGCCCCTGCCGAGCGCGAGGCGTTCATCGCCAACCTGCTCAACGCGGCGCAGAGCGACAGCGCGGAGGTGTTCGTGGTGATCACCCTTCGCGCCGACTTCTACGAGCATTGCGCGGCCTATCCCGAGCTGCGCGAGATGGTGAGCCAGCGCCAGGTCTACATCGGCCCGATGACGGCAGACGGTTTGCGCCACGCGATCGAGGAACCGGCGCAGCGCGCGGGGTGGACGTTCGAACCGGGACTGGTGGAGCTGCTGCTGCGCGACGTGGGCGTCACTGATGGACAGCAGCCGGAGCCGGGGGCGCTGCCGCTACTTTCGCACGCGCTGCTGGAGACGTGGCAACGCCGCCGCGGGCGCACGATGACGCTCGGCGGGTACGCAGAAGCCGGTGGGGTACATGGCGCCATCGCCAAGACCGCGGAAGCGGTGTACCGACAGCTGGATGCAAAGGAACAGGCGCTGGCGCGCAGCATCTTCCTGCGTCTGACAGAGCTCGGCGAGGGCACCCAGGATACGCGCCGACGGGTGACACTGGCGGAGCTGCGCGCGCAGCACCCGGAGGCAGAACTTGTCAATGGGGTACTGGCGCGGCTGGCGGACGCACGCCTGATCACGACCGAGCAGGAGACGGCGCAGGTGGCGCATGAGGCGCTCATCCGCGAGTGGCCCACCCTGCGCTGCTGGCTGGAAGCGGACCGCGAGGGCCTGCGGCTGCACCGGCACCTCACCGATGCGGCGCAGGCCTGGGAGCGGCTGGAACGCGATCCCGGCGAGCTCTATCGCGGAGCGCGACTGGCGCAAGCCATGGAGTAGACTTCGGCCCATGCCACAGCCCTCAACGCGCTGGAACAGGAATTCCTGGGCGCCTCACAGGCGGAGGCGGAGCGCCGCCAGGCTGAGCGCGAGGCGCAGCGGGCCGAGCGCGAGGCGCAGCGGCAACGCGAACTGGAAGCCGCGCGGCAATTGGCGGAGACGGAGCAACGACGAGCGGCGGAGAGCCAGATCGCAACGCGCAAGTTGCGCTCGCGGGCGCGGATTCTGGCCCTTGCGGCGGTGGGGGTTCTGCTGGCAGCGGTGCTCGCCATGACGCAATGGCGGCAGGCGCGCGAGACGGCGCAGGAGAACGCAACGCTGGCGGACGCGAACGCCAACATCGCAGCGACAGCGGTGGCGGTGAGCGAGTTGGAAGCCGGGCAACGCGCCGCGGCGGACACAGCCCGCACTGCGGAAGAAGCTGCCCGCATCGAGGCTGAGGCCGCGCGTACCGATGCGGAACAGGCGCGCGACGAGGCGCAGCAGCAGGCGCGCCGGGCGCTGGCGACCAAACTGGCGGCTCTAGCAACGGCAAGCGTGGACGACGATTACAGGCTCGCCCTGCTCCTCAGCGCCCAGGCGTATAGCACTTTGGACATTCCCCAAACGCGGGGCAGCCTGCTCACGGTTCTGGAACAGCAACCGGCGCTGCGACGAATACTACCCTACGCGAGTGTGGCATGGGGGCTAGATTTGAGTCCGGATGGGACGCTGATGGCGGCAGGTGGAGCCTCTGTGGCACTAACGGTAGGTACTTTCGGTATCTGGAACATGGCAACCATGGAAGCGATTCTGCCGCCGGTACAGCTCCTGGACGAAGCCATAGATTACGTAGAATTCAGCCCTGACGGAAAGTCAGTGGCCCTGATCGGTTGCGGCGCGCTCAATGAAGACAGTAGTTGCGCTCAAGCGGAGATCATTCTGTGGGATGTGGCGCAAAGCGCCGTGCGCTGGCGCGCAACGGGGCACTCGGCGTGGCCAAACTGCATCACGTTCAGCCCAGATGGGGCAATTCTAGCCACCTCTGCCAATGAGGGCGTGGTATGGCTATGGGACGCCGCCACCGGTCGTGCTATCCAGCAGCTAGATACCCAAGCGATCCGGATAGTATCCCTGAGCTACAGTCCTGATGGCGCGACCCTGGCAGCCGGGGCATGTATGGCTTTGGACGAAACAGAACGCTGCGCCCGGGGCGACGTACTGTTGTGGGATACGGCCAGCGGCGAATTACGCGCGCAATGGCCCAGCCATACCGGAAATATCCTTGATGTGGCCTTCAGTCCCGACGGCACACTCCTCGCTGCCGGCGGCTGCGCAGCCTATTACGAATATTGCATCAAGGGCGAAACCGTCATTTGGAATGTAGAGACCGGCGAGCGCCACGGGCCGACGCTGGGCGGGCACGCGCATGATGTGGGGAGCGTGGCCTTCAGTCCCGATGGCCGCCTGCTGGCAACCGGCGCATCCGATAATCTGTTGCGGCTGTGGGACGTGGCAACCGGCGAACCGGCAGCAGAACCGCTGCTGGATCACAACCAGATCACACGAGTTCTCTTCAGCCCGGATGGGAACACGCTGATCACCGCTGGTGAGGGCGCGACCATTCGTCTGTGGGACGTCGCCAAACTGCAGGAGACCATGCCCCGGCACAGCGACACGATCCTGGCGCGAACCATGCCACTCGGAGGAATGGCGTTCAATTCCGATCAGACCGTTGCCGCTACAGGGTCGTGGTTTACGGGCGAGATCCTGCGCTGGGATTTGGAGACGGGAGCGGCAATCGGCTCGCCGATTGCCGCCCATACCGGTGCTATCCAGGCCCTGGCATTCAGCCCCGATGACACGCTGCTGGCCTCCGGCGGCTACGATACCCTCATTCGGTTTTGGGATGCGAAGACCGGGCAAGCGGTCGGGCAACCGATATCCGGGCACACCGGTTTCGTGTACGATGTCCAGTTTAGTCCAGATGGCAAAATTCTGGTTTCTGCCAGCGGCGATGGAACGGTACGTCTCTGGGATGTAGCCACTGGAAAACCGGTAGGTCCACATCAGGGCATTCTGGGTCAATTAGACGGGATCATTTATGGCGCGGTCTTCAGCCATGATGGCAGGCGCCTGGCTTTTGGCAGCGCCGGGCCAGAGTCGGTGGTGCGGGTGGTAGACTTCACGGGAGCGCCCGCTGCCACGCAAGTGATCGCTGAGTGGCGCTCAGACCTGGCGATAACCGGCGTGGCCTTCAGCCCTGATGACACGCGCCTGGCGACGAGCTCCGGCACTCCACACTATAGCCTGATGTTATGGGACATCGAAACCAGACAACGCATTGGCGCCCCCCTTTTGGGCCACAAATACACGCCGTGGCGGCCTGTCTTTAGCCCGGACGGTAAAACGCTGGCTTCCGCCGGATTGGATTCCGCGTTGCGGCTGTGGGATGTGGCGACGGGAGAACCGATCGGCCCTGCGCTGACGATAAATCCGCAGTACATGATGGGGACGATCATGAAAGCGATCTTCAGCGACGATGGTCGCACCGTGTACACCGCCAGCCCAGATGGCACCATCCGTGCGTGGAGCGTGGCCCCGGATGCATGGCGCGACGAGGTCTGCGCGATCGCCAGGCGCAATCTCACGCAGGCCGAATGGGCGCGCTATATGCTGGACATGCCCTACGAGAAGACGTGCCCGGAGTGGCCCGCAGGGGAGTGAGGGCTGAAGACGGCCGAAGACCGGGGACGGGCAAATTGCGGATTGGGGATCGGGGGGCGCTGAGGCGGCTGAGATGAAAGCAGCAGCACAGTCTTAACAAGTTCCAAATAAACGGCGTGTAGAATGTAAGGAAGGAAATCTGCGCTACAATAGACACAAGAATGGCTGCTGCGGTATGGGATAGCGATGATGAAGGTATTGATTGTGGACGATGAAGCCCGCATCACGCGGGGTGTGCAGAAATACTTCGAGCAAGCTGGCTTCGAGACGGTGCCCGCCTTCGACGGCGTCACCGCCCTGACGCGCGCGCGCAGCGAGAAGCCCGACCTGGTCATTCTCGATATCATGTTGCCGGGTATGGATGGGCTGGAAGTCTGCCGCACGCTCCGCCAGGAATCCAATGTGCCCATTATCATGCTCACCGCCCGGGTTGAGGAAACCGACGAGCTGCTGGGGCTGGAGCTCGGCGCGGATGATTACATCACCAAGCCCTTTAGCCCGCGGATGCTGGTGGCGCACGCCCGCGCCGTGTTACGGCGCAATCAGTTGGCGCAGCCCCAGGAAGCCATGGAGAGCTACACATTTGGCAACGTTATCTTCAATGTTGGCACGCGCGAATGCCTGGTTCAGGGGCAATCCATCGCCCTCACGCCCACCGAGTTCGAGATTCTGCTCACACTGGTCCGAGGACGCGGACGGGTACTGAGCCGAGCGCAGCTGTTGGAATCCACCAGCCTGGGCTATTATGACGGCTTCGAACGCACGATTGATGTCCACATTCACAATCTCCGGCGCAAACTGGAAGTTGACCCTTCCAACCCACGCCATATCCGGACGGTTTTCGGCGCCGGTTATCGCTTCACCGAGAATCCGGAGGCTGAGTGAGTATGAAATCGAGCCTCTCAACCCGGCTTACACTCACCTTGCTGCTCGCCATTGTGGTGACGGCAACGTTGGTCATGGGGCTCTCTGCCCTCATCATCCACAATCGCTTCACCGTGATGGTGACCTACAGTGGGCAACGCACAGCACAACGCCTGGCGCCGGTCTTTAGCCGTTACTACCGGCTCAACGGTAGTTGGGAGGGCGTGGAGCAGTTGGCGCTGCTCTACAGATATGAGGTAGAGAACGTGGCGGCGATGATGGAGCGACCGGCGCTACGGGATCGCACCATGAGCGAACGGGGCGCGATGGCGCCCGCTGATGAACGGCTGTTGCTACTCGACATCGAGGGCAAGGTACTTGCCGATAGCAACCCGGAATCAGGCAATCTCACCCTGGTCCCGCGCGCTATTGCCCAGGGTGGCGTGAAAATCACCATAGATGACGAACACGTGGGTACGCTGATCGTGGTGTCGGGATTGGGGCAGCTCAATGCCTATCAGACCGCATTCCTGCGCCAGGTGATGCTGTTTCTGATGGTTGCTGGTTTCATTGTGGCCCTCGTGGGCATGGCGCTCGGCAGATGGCAAGCACAACGCATCCTCGCGCCCATCAAGGCGCTTTCGCGCGCGACACAGGAAATTGCGCAAGGCGACCTCGCCCATCGCATCCCCGTCAGCGGCGACGACGAGCTGGGCGAGTTAGCAGTGGCATTCAATACCATGGCGGAGGATTTGGAGCGCCAGCAAGAACTGCGGCGGCGCGCCATGAATGATATTGCCCACGAACTCCGCACCCCACTGAGCGTGCTCCAGATCGAGATGGAGAGCCTGGAAGATGGAATTACTGAGCCAACCCCGGAAGCCATCTCGGGTCTGCAGGCAGAGCTCGTCCGGCTCAATCATCTAGTGGAGGACCTTCGGGTGCTTGCATTGACCGACGCGGGCGAACTACACCTGGAGTGGGCAACACTCGATCTTGGCGGGCTAATTTACAGCATGTTGGATCGTGTGCGTAGCAGCGCCCGCGAAAAAGGGGTGACGCTAAGTGCAAAAATGCCCGAAACACCAGTGTTCATCGAGGGCGATGCACGGCGGCTTTCGCAAGTGCTGCTCAACCTGCTCTCCAACGCAATTCAGCACACGCCCGCTGGGGGGAGCATCTCCGTGATACTCACGCAACCTGCGACTGAAACTGGACAAACTGTGGCGCAGGTCACCGTGCAAGATACTGGTGAGGGTATTCCTGCCGAACATCTCCCCCACATTTTCGAGCGTTTCTACCGCCCGGCAGTCGCTCGCAACCCCAGAGGGACGGGGTTGGGGCTTTCGATTGCCAAGAGCCTGATCGAGGCGCACGGTGGGCGTATCAGCGTGGTAAGCGCTGAGGGTATAGGAAGCACATTCACGTTCACGTTACCGGCGAAGCAGAGCCACGCAACGCAGTCAGGAGTCTCATAATCGTTGTTGGTGCGGCGTCAAACCGCTCCAACAACGATCTCGAGCAGGACAATTAGCTCTCGCGCGCTAAAAAGGCACGATAGACAAAGCCGCTGGAAGAGGGGGGTAGGTCCGCCACTTCCAGTCCGGGAGCAGGGGAAAGCGCCGTCAGCGCAGTGCTGCGCGTCAACGGGAAGATTTCACGTTCACCCATGGACTGAATCTCTTCAACGGAGAAATAACGCACGTCATCAACCTCCGTGCCATCAGGGTGCAAGTCCCCATCCAAAGGGCGCATACGGAAGATGACAAAAACCGCGCCGCCTTCTGCCTCGTAACGGGAGCGCACGGCAATGAGCGCCAGCACCTCAGCATGCACGCCGGTCTCCTCCCATACTTCGCGCAACGCTGCTTCATCCAGCAGCTCATCGTGCTGCGCGAAACCACCAGGCAGTCCCCACATCCCTTTTGCTACACCATAAGTCTTGCGGACGAGTAAGACACGTCCCTCATGCACCACCGCTCCGGCGGCGCCCACATCCCAAATTTTGCCTTCTTGATCAGGTACGTAACGCATAGGTTGAGCTTACCCCCATTTGTTAGACCACAAATGGGTTAGAATAAGTTGACGCCGGGACGCTATCATCTCGCTCGCTACGCCCCGTAATGTACCTTAACAGGCGTTGCATAGTTCAAACTCTGATGCAGTCGCTCATGGTTGTAGAATTGGAAGTAGCGCTCCAGGCTGCGTTCCAGGTCTAGGACCGTAGCATAATCATGCAGATACACCTCCTCGTATTTGACCGTGCGCCATAAGCGTTCGATGAAGACGTTATCTAAGGCTCGACCACGTCCATCCATGCTCACACGGATCTGGGCTTGCTCCAGTCGCCCCGTGAAGGCCTGCGCCGTGAATTGTACGCCTTGATCGGTGTTGAAAATCTCCGGTGTGCCATAGGTCAACGCTTGTTCTAGGGCGGCCAAACAAAACTGACCATCCAGGGTGTTGGAGAGTTCCCAGCTCAACACATAGCGGCTATACCAATCTATCACGGCCACCAGGTACATAAAGCCGTGGCGCAGCGGGATATATGTGATATCGGTACTCCAAACCTGGTTAGGGCGCTCAATGGTCAGCCCGCGCAGCAAATACGGATAGACCTTGTGTCCTGGCGCGGCGAGCGTGGTGCGGGGCTTAGGTAGTAAGGCTTGCAGCCCCATCAACTGCATCAGTCGCGCAATCCGTTTCGGATTAACGGGAAAGCCTTGCTGGCGCAGATACGCCGTCATCCGCGGATAACCGTAGAACGGCGTCTTTAAATACTGCACATCAATTAACCGCATCAGGGCTAGATTCTCCGCGCTTTCCTGGGCTGGCGTGTAATAGTAGGTTGCCCGGTTCAGTCCCAGTAATTGGCATTGGCGACGAATGCTTAAGTCGGTATGTGCTGACTCGATCATCTGGCGCTTGGCCTCAATGGCTAGTGGCAACTTTTTTTTTCAGCCACTCCAATTCCATCTTGAGGCGGCCAATTTGCTCGTACAGATCGGTTTCCAGCGCGGCTTGCTCGCGCTGCTGTTGACCCTTATCTGAGCCGAAAACCTCGCCGCCACTTTTCAGGAGGTGTGACTTCCACTCACTGATTTGATGCGGATGCAATTGGTATTCTTGTGCGAGCGCGCTCAAGGTTTTGGTGCCTTTGGCCGCTTCCAGAGCGACTTTGAATTTATACTCAGCAGTAAATGTGCGACGCTTGGCCATTGTTTTCCTCCACATGCTTGGTAAGAATTGTACACCAGTTCCATTTAGCATGTGGTCCAATTTTTGGGGGTAACTTCAGGGTGGCTGCGAAGCCGTTTTTGGCTATCTGGTTGCCTGGCTTCGACCTGGAATTCCAACCTGCGGAGGAGATTGTGGCTTTTGTGTGCTTTGTGTAGCTTTACCTGTAGGAATTAGAGTGCGTAACCTGTTTGGTGTGGGGAGATGAGATAATGAAAGTACAGGGCGGAATCGGACGAGTAACTTTGGGAGTGGTCCTGGCGGCGTTGCTGGTGGTTGGGAGTGTTCCTGTGGGCGCTTTTAGCGCGCTGCCAACTATGACGGCGGAATCTGCATCGCCGGTGAAGGCGCCGCTCACATTTGGCGCATCCCTGCCCGCGCTGAGCGCGCCTAAATCCGCAGAAGAGCCACCTGCTGATGAGGTATCATCCTCTGCAGCGCGCGTTCTGGCGCAGGATGATCTAGGCATCGAACTTGAATTTGTGGCGCCAGAGCTCGAATGGGTGCAGGCGCAAGATACCGAAGGCCCGTGCGAACTGCCCATCATCAAAGGCTTTGGTGAGTTGGGGCAGGCAGGCGCGCCGGCGCTGCCGGCAAAAGTGGCTCTTGTGGGTACGCCTGGCGAGGCTGATCTGGAACTACAGGTTCTCGACGTAAAGCAAGAACTCTTGCCCGAAACGCATCGCATCTGCCCTGCCGCAACGCCGCAACTCGAGTTTGTCCTGGGGGGCATTCCCGAATATCTCGGGGAACAGCGGGTGCCGGATGCCGATGTCTATGCGCTGTCGGGTTTTGCGCCTGAGGCTGCGGTTGAGCTGCTCGGGACCAGTATCATTCGTGGGCAGCGGGTGGCGGAAATTCGCTATATGCCGCTTCAATATGATCCTTCGATGGGGCAGGTGCGCTATGCGCAGCGCGTCCGTGTGCGCCTGCAATTTGGCGGGTCACGGTATCTGGCTCAGGTTGCCGCTACTCCGGAGACACCGGAATCTACTTCCGTGCCTCGTGACGACGCTTTTGATGCCGTGCTGCAGGAGCTCCTGGTGAATTACGAAGCAGCACGGGCATGGCGCGCTGAGCGAGCGGTAGCGGTTCAGCCTGCCGCAGAAGCCCGCGGGGTCACTAATCCGCAATTTAAGGTGACCATCCGTGATGCCGGAATCTACCGCATTAACTATGCTGACCTGACGGCGTTGGATCCCGATTATCCCTGGGAGACCGTTGACCCGCGCAAAATCCACCTGCGTAACCGGGGCGTCGAGGTTGCGCTTCGAGTCGAGGGTGAGGGGGATGGCTCTTTTGATCCCGGAGACTGGATTATCTTTTACGGCGAGAAACTGAATTCGAAGTATGCCCTGGACAATGTCTACTTCCTCACCTGGGATGATTTCAATGGGTTGCGCATGAACCTCGAGGATGGTACGCCGGGCAGCGGCAGCACACCGGAGTATTTTGAGATAACCAACCATCTGGAAATGGATAGCTTTTATCAGAGCGCCCGGCCTAGTGGGGATAACGACCATTGGTATTGGGATATCGTTCTATGGTCTGGATTTATCACTCGAACCTATACTGCGCAGTTGGAGAATGTGGTTACTGCACCGGTGAGCTCCACGTTGCGTGGTGTGCTACAAGGATACTCTGCGAATCCGGCGCACCAGGTGCGAGTGCTCCTCAACAGCCATGAAGTTTATTCGGCTACCTGGGCTTCAGGCACGGAGCACGTCTTTAGCGTGGATGTTCCCTCCGCATATGTGCTGGAGGGAACCAATACGATCGTTCTGAACCGCTGGAGAACTCCGGCACCCAATACAGATTTATATTTTCTGAACTGGTTGGAGCTCGACTATACCCGGAACTATACGACTACGGTTGATAGCCTGTTCTTCGATGGGGATGACGCTGGAATCTGGAAGTATCGTGTTGGTGGTTTCACCAGTGATCTGTTGGAAGTCTACGATATTACCAACCCGGTTATGCCAGTGCGCATCACTGGCGCGCAAACCACGCTGGGTGATGGCGGTTATGCATTGACTTTTGAGCGCGCGATTGCTTCCGAGAGTCATTATTTGGCGTTGGCAATTTCGGAGGTCCTAACGCCCAAGCGCGTGGAAAAAGACCAGCCCTCAACCTGGCGCAGGTCGGACAATGCTGCCGACTATATCATCATCGCCCCCTCCGATTTTGTGACTTCTACGCAGCCTCTGGTGGATTACCATATCTCGAAGGGCTTGCGCGTTGAGGTGGTGGATGTTCAGGATATCTACGATGAATTCGGTGGTGGTTGGCTCGATCCGGTCGCTATTCGTGACTTTGTTGCTTATGCTTATGCCTATTGGGAAGCGCCCGCGCCTGCTTATGTGCTGCTGGTGGGGGATGGTAGCTACGATTACAAGGACAACCTTGGGAGTGGTGAGCGCAATTATGTGCCGCCCTATTTGGCGGATGTGGACCCGTGGATGGGTGAAACTGTAGCGGATAATCGTTACGTGGCTGTGGATGGTTTAGACATCCAGCCTGACTTGCACCTGGGACGATTGCCCGCCAAAACTCCAGCAGAAGTCACGACGATGGTAAGTAAAACTCTGGCTTATGCTGCGGATACTTCGGCGGGCGCCTGGAAGGGTGAGATGCTCTTTGTTGCAGACAACCCTGATACCGGTGGAAATTTCCGCGATTTCTCAGACGCCGTAGCGAATTACTATGTACCCGCGCCCTATATCAATCAGAAAATCTACTATGGGATAGCTCCCTATACGAACGGTAGCATTGCGCGTGCTGCAGTCATCAATGCTATCGAGTCTGGCAAGCTGGTGGTCAATTATGTTGGACACTCTTCGTATCAATATTGGGCCAGTGAGCAGCTCATAAATCTGGATGCGATTGCCAGTTTGACCAATACACAGACTTTGCCCTTCATAATGCCTATGACGTGTTTTGAGGGTTATTACGTCCGTCCTACTGGCACCAAAGACGCTAGTTCCGTTGGCGAGACGATTGTCCGCAAATCCGGCGGCGGCGCGATTGCCAGCTGGTCGCCCACGGGATTAGGCGTGGCCAATGGGCACGATATCATTAACAAAGCCTTCTTTCAAGCGGTGTTCTATGAGGATCTCATCACTTTTGGACCTGCAACCACGCTCAGTAAGTTGGCGCTCATCGGTATGGGACATGATGAGCTTATTGATACCTACATCCTCTTTGGCGATCCCGCTCTGAAGCTTAACACCTTGCCTGCGGATGTAGCAATTACCAAGATGGTGACACCCACCACGCCTTTGTATCCCGGTGATTGGCTAACCTATACGCTCGCGTTTACTAACACTGGTCCCGCGCGTGCGAACAATGTTGTGATCGAGGATGTGTTTCCTTCGATGTTATTGACTCCTACGGTAAGCTATTCCGGCGCGGCGATTTTTGGTCACCCGAACACTCGATTCGTGTGGGATGTGGCTGACCTGACGCCCGGCGCAAGTGGTAGGATTACGGTCACAGCACGGGTTCCCCTGGATTACGCGGGAACTTTCACCAATACTGCAATCATTACCACGACTGCACGCGAATTGGCATCCTCCACTGGGAACAACAGCACAGCTCCTATTGTTGTTGAAGTGGTCGCTGCGGATGTGGAAATCTTGAAGATAGGGCCGTCCCGTGCGCTGCCTGGAGAAACTATCCAATATGTGTTGATCTACGGCAATACGGGCACTACCATCGCTACCGGTGTGGTGATCACCGATCTGCTGCACTCGCACTTGCTCACCCCTGCGGTAACCTTCGCTGGACCCACAATCATGCCACGTTCGGGTCAGAACTTTGTTTGGGATGTGGAGCCGCTGCCACCCGGTGCGCAGGGACGCATTACGATTACTGCAAATGTGGACCTCGATTACCGGGGAACATTGGAGAATCAGGCGGAGATCTCCACGACTGCGCCGGAGGTGGAGAAATTTGATAATATCTCCGCGTTGATTTCAACCGCGGTCCTGATCCCGGATTTGGTTCTTGCGAAAACTGGACTGGCGGCGGTATTGCCGGGTATGGATATTACATATGTGGTGAGCTACACCAACCGGGGAAATGCTACTGCTACCGGTGTGGTCATCACGGATGTGTTGCCGGCGGCGGTGGAGTCTGTGACGGTGCTCTCAGCGGGTACGGTGATCACGCCGCGCGTGGGCAGCGCCTATGTCTGGGATGTGGCGGATATCGCTCCCGACTCAGGTGGGGTGATCACGATTACGGGCACAGTTTCACCGACATTCCGCGGTGATTTGGTGAACACGGCTTCCATTGTCACGGGGCTCCCTGACAATAACCCCACAAACAATGTGGACACTCTAACGACCTTCGTCTCTATTGCTGATCTCATCGTAATCAAAACCGGCCCCGCTGCAGCCCTGGCGGGAGAGCGCATCACCTATACCCTGGCGGTGGCCAATGCCGATAACGCTCCGGCGAGCGGTGTGGTGCTCACCGATACGTTGCCCGCGAACTTGCTGGATGTGACAGTGACTGCGTCTGTGCCAGGGGTCATGGCGCGGCCTGGGTCTACCTATGTCTGGGATATCCCTGATCTGGCGCCTGGCGCGAGTGTCACGCTCACTGTGGCGGGACGCGTAGCACTAACGTATCGCGGAATGTTGGGCAACCAGGCGGTGGTAGCAACCGCTTCCCCTGAAGCTTCGACCGTCAATAACACCTCCACGCTTGTTGAGACCTTTATCTCTATGTCAGATGTGACGCTTGAGAAGACCGGCCCTGCCACAGTGGAGGTTGGCGGCATCGTGACCTATACGCTTGCGTATCGTAATGAGGATAACGGCGTTGCAACAGGCGTGGTGCTCACTGACGTGCTGCCGTCGGCCCTGGTTAGCGCCACGGTGGTATACTCTGGCCCGATGCTCACGCCGCGCACGGGAGCGCCTTTCGCCTGGACCGTGGTGGACCTGGCGCCCGGCGCAGGTGGTGTGGTTACTATCACGGCTTTTGTGCGATCGGATGCTACTGGCGCCATCGTCAATACAGCATCCATTGCAGCTGTTGGGGAACTCAATACCGGGAATAACAACAGCACTCCTGTGACTACCCAGATTCTCCTGGCTGATGTGGCGCTTCACAAGGGCGCTCCCGCCACGGTCGAGTCTGGTGCGCCAGTGACTTACCGGTTGACCTTCACTAACACTGGTACCACGACTGCCTATGGGGTGGTTATCACGGATCTGCTGCCCGTGCAACTGACGGGGGTAAGTTTTACCTCTTTTGGTGCAGGAGTTAGTCAACGTGCGGGGACGCCATTTGTGTGGGATGTGGTGGATCTTGCGCCTGGCGCCAGTGGCATCATCACCATCACGGCGACGGTAGATGGCGTCTTTACTGGTATGCTTATCAATGTCGCCGCCATAGCTACTTCCAGCCTGGATAGCAATCCTTCAAATAACAGTGCTCAGGTTAGCACGCAGGTCACTCAACCTGACTACAAAGTCTACTTGCCCCTGGTTATGCGCCAGTATCCCTGATAGGATAGGCTAGCGTACCTCAGTTCTAGAGTGGGGATTTGGCGCGAGATTTGTTCTCGCGCCAAATCTCTTGAAATAACCCTGCTTTGTGATTTGTGCCTTGTACGGTCAGGCCTCTATCCCGTTGGGGCGAACCGCACCCCGCGGCGGACGACCTGCTCTGCGGCATCAGAACCCCCGCGAATCTTGCGACTCGCGGGGATGGAGCGCGCAGCCTGCTTTATGGAATACAGAGCTTGCTTCCGATATAGATGGTGTCGTTCCACATGCCGTTCGCGCGCTTGATGGCATCTACCGTGGTCCCGTAACGCCGCGCGAGCGAGAAGAGGGTGTCTCCGTAGTGAACAATGTGGGTGTAGCGGCAACCGGCGCCAGTCGGCGGCAGGACGGGTGTTCCCGCCTGGCGATTCTTCAGCGTGAGCACACTGCAGCTTCCCGTCGCGGCTAGAGTGACGACCTGCCGTTGGGGTGTGACCGGTGTCCAACCCGGCTGCAGCGTCTCGGAGATCACATAGGTGCCCGGCGTCAAGCCGTTGAAGCGCACGTGCCCGGTGCCATCAGTGATACCGGTCTGCAGCGTGCCACCATACGCGGGCTTGATATGAATCTGCCATCCGGGAAGCCCCACGTTGTCCCAGGCATCCTTTTTATAGATGTCCACGCAGGCAAAGGTCGTCCGGTTTTTGAAGCGCACGTGCTCGCACACGAAGGGCTTGGTGACGACGACATCGAATTCAGCGGGTGTCACTGCTTCCCACCCTTGCTGCGGTTCCTCTGAAAGCGTCCAGGTGCCTATGCTGAGCTGATGGAATTGGAAGAAGCCATTTTTGTCGGTAACCGTGGTATATTCCTCGCCAGCGGCGTTTCGTGCTTTGATGGTCCATCCAGCAAGGCCCTGATCCAGGTGGTTGATCTTGTAGCCGGCCACACAACCGAGCGCTTCATTCTTGAAGGTGATGTTGACGCAGCGTCCCGGTGTGTTCAGGTTGATGACCGTTTCCGCTGCACCAACCGTGCGCCAGTTTGGTTGCACCTCTTCTTTGACGCGCCATTCTCCAAGTGCTAGTCCGTCGAAGGTCGCTATGCCAGCACTGTTGGTTACTTTGCTGATGCTGGCTTGCGTCCCATCGGGGCGAGAGAGTGAAATCTTCCAACCGGCAAGGGGTTTACCGGCGGTATCCACTTTGATGACCTGGATGCAGCCTGTGTGAACCTGCTTGTTGACAAACTGCACTGTTTGACAGCCGCCTGGAACGCGCGGTGCAATCAGGGTTATGCGTTGCTGAATGGCAGAACCCGGGGCAGGAATCCACCCCACGCGTGATTCCTCGGTCACGGTCCAGATGCCGGTGGCAAGGTTGGTGAAGCGCAGACGTCCTTGCCCATCGGTCACTCCGTTGACGGTGGCCAGTTTGGATGCGGCGGTAATGCCCCATCCTGGAATGCCTACCGGTTGTGCAAAACCCATCTTGCCATCGGCGTCCAGCTTCACTATCTCCAGACAGGGTTGGGCCTCCAATTTCATCCGCACCTCAGCGCAGCCGGTTCCGGCTCCGCTTAAGGTGACTTTAAAGGCTGCCGGGGTAAAGGGTTGCCAGCCAGCTGGTACATCTAGCTCCACCAGATAAGTCCCGGCTCCTAGTTTTTCGAATTTGAAGGCGCCTTTGGCGTCTATCGTCTTTGTCTGCGCCGTACCCCCCTCGAGGGTGACGCGAATGGTCCAACCGGCGCCCTGGGGTTGATGGTAGGTATCAATCACATAGCCGGAGATGCAGGTTCCGCCCTGCCCCACGACCGGCGGGTCTGCCATTGCCCCGCCATCCTTACCTCCCGCGGCAGGAGCGACCGGCGCGGCATTCGCCGGATAGACGACCGCGGGCGCTACATCTCCTTCCACATTTGCATATGCTGCCACTGGCGCGGGCTCCGGGATTTTTGTAGGAGTTTTCGCAGCGACCAGGCTCGTTGCCAATGCTAACACCGCAACAAGCGCCAGACCAATGAAGAGCCAACGTGATTTCATCTGTAGCCTCCTTTTGGAATCTTGGCTGGTGTGTAGAAAGATGCGTGGTCTGTAGAATACATTAAAATCTTATCATGATTTTGTGCCAAGTGCAAGCTTTTTTCACCACTATTCTAAAAAAGTGAGGATTGAACCTGTGCTCTCTTTGCCCGGTATTCTTAGTATGACAACAAACCAACCTTTGAATCACCAACTAACGTCTGTGGCGCACGCTTCTGGCGAGTCGGGCAGTACCCGGCGTATTCTGCGGGGCGGCGGTGCGCTTTTTGGTATCGTATATGGCCTGAGTTTTGCGCTGTTCTTGTGGGGGCGCGAGGGTTTTTTGCTGGCCCAAAGTGCCGCAGAGTGGCCGTGGTTATCCCTGACTCTTGGATTGCCGGCTGCATTGCTCATCGGAGGTATTGCTGGGTGGCTGGCCACGCTTATTTCTTCGGCGGCATGGAGTGTTGTAGTCTGGGTTCTCGCTAATGCCGCGCTGGGCTGGCTCACGGGGCATCTTCCTTGTGAGGGCATCAGTCTTGCCGTCGGGTTTCTGGATTCCCGCGTTTCCGGTTTGGAGCTCATTCCCTTCACCCCTTACCATGAGACCGCTTTGTGGGTGGTGATAAGTGGGTCGGCGCTGATTGGGCTTGCTCTGGGACTGGCGCAGCCTTATGCGATAGAAGCGTTCTGGGATCGCTTGGGGCCGGAAGCCCGCGCCAAACCCCATGTTTTGCGCCTGTTTCTGAATCTCAAAGTGCTGCCTTTAGTGCTCTGGGGGGCGCCGCTGGCTTTGATTTCCGCAGCAGTCGCCATCTTGATGTTCGGCAGCTACCGTATTGCACCACCGCGGCAGGTACATCATCTGATCCGGACGACCCTGACTGGCGGCGAGGCTCAAGTGCAGGCTGAGGGCTTGAATCAATATGTGGCGCATCGCTATGGAGCGCGCTTTACGCCGGTTTATGTGCAGCACCTCAATCACCCCTACCGCGCCACCGATACAGTGCATACGATCTATGTGGATACGGCTTTTGATAACGGCTTTGTGATGCGTTGCTGTGTGGTTAGCGGCACGCTATCTTCCTGCGATGATATTTCCCAACTCTATCCGGTGTGGATGGAGAGCCTGGTTGCAGGCGGAAGAGCCGGGACGCAACCCTGGAAGGACTTGCCGCAGGAATTGCGGGTAGAAGAGCCTGCGGAGGCGGTGTTAAGGCAAGGCAAAGATGCGCTGGCGGGCGATTTTTCCGTGCATCGCGTTGCGCAGCATGGCGGGTTGTTATGGTTGGAGGCGCGCTTCACTTCTGGTGCGGCTCTGACTTGCCGGTTCAGGGGGCTATATCCTGTCATAGTCGAAGCCTGTGAGGTGACCCAGCCCTGAAACGTGGGGTGGGGGTGCAAAATCCTCCTTATGCAGGTCTTGGGGCACAGTTTTACTGCACCAAACGAAGCCTCCTCGCCGAAAGCGGCGAGGAGGCTTTTCTGATATGGGGAAAAGCTTTGCTAAGAAAGACTTTACCGTGAACCCTGCAAGCGCGGGTCGAGAACGTCGCGCAAGGCGTCGCCCACTAGATTCCACGAGAGGACAAATAGCACAAGCGTCACGCCGGGGAATATGATGATGTACCAGTATTCAGCCAGCTGTGTCATCCAGTCGCGGGCAAAGGACAGCAACTGTCCCCAATCGGCGAAACCCACTTCCGCGCCGATGCCTAGGAAACTCAAGCCGGCGAAGGTGATGGCATAGCTGCCGATACGCATTGAAGCGAGCACCAGAGTGGGGAAAATGGCGTTGGGTAAAATATGGCGGAACAGAATCCGGCTATCGCGGACGCCGACAACGCGCGCCGCCAGGACATATTCTCGCTCGCGCAGCGATAGGATATCGCTGCGCAACAGGCGCGCAAAACCCATCCAGCTGAACACAATCAATGCAATCATGGGGGCAAGCAGGCCCTTGCCCAGACGCGGCGTCAGTACCGCCGATAGCGTCATGGCTGTGAGCAGGAAGGGGAATGCCTGGAACAAATCTGTGATGCGCATCAGGACCATATCTATCGCGCCACCGTAATATGCCGAGACTGCTCCAACGGTCACCCCAATGAGTATCCCCGCCAGGGTAATGGTTAGGCCGGCAAACAGCGCCGTGCGCGTCCCCCAGATGACGCCATAATAAATGTCCCACTGTCCGCTGGCAGTGCCCATCAGATGCACCCATTGGTCCTTGCCGGTTACGGCTTTCCACCAGAACGGCAGCGGCGGTTGGCGTGTTTTCCACTCAGTGCCGGGCACCTTAGGTACAGCGCCGTAGCCATCGCGGGGGATATTATAGGGATCATCGGGGGAGACTGGCGGCGCCAAAATCGGAGCCGCGGCGGCGATGAAAATGAATAACGCCAATAGTATCAACCCGATGACGGAGACAGGGTTAGTCGCCAATCCTTTTAGCGTGCGGTAAGCATCGTGCCCTACCAGGTGCTCTAGCCAGTTGACGGGACGACGGATGGCGAGTACGGCATTCTCAACAGGTTTTTCTTGTGCTGTCATCGTTTTTCTTCTCCTCGTAGACCTTAATCCAGCCGGACCCGCGGATCAATATAGGCGTATAGCACATCTACCACCACGTTGGCAAGCACCAGAATCAGCCCGTTGAATAACACAAAGGAGAGTACCGTGATGACATCTAGCTGCGAAGCCGCTCTGGCGGCAGCCGCGCCCATGCCGGGGTAATTGAAGACGGTTTCGATGATGACGACACCGCTCAACAGGCCGACCACCGTGTTGCCGCCCAGCGTGACCACGGGCATCAGCGCATTGGGCAGAGCGTGTTTGTTGATGACGGTGCGCTCGGCAAGACCTTTGGCGCGCGCGGTCGTGATATAGTCCTGGCGCAGCGTCTCCAGCATAGAGGAGCGCGTCACCCGTAGCGTCAGCGCCCACCACAGATAAGCGAGTGAGATGACGGGCAGCACCATATGGCGCAACGAATCGAAGAAGATGTCGAAGCGCAGGTTGAGCAGCGCGTCAATGCTAATCAGTTTTGTGTAGTTGTGGAACGCTGGTGACGTGACGATCTGGTTAGCCCAGTCGGAGATGCGCCCCGGCGGGAACCATCCCGTCCCGGCGTAAAAAGCCATCAGCAAGAGCAAGCCAAAGACAAAGTCCGGGAAGGACCACCCGACGATACCGAAGATGCGCACGATATGGTCGAGCGGTTTATTGTGTTTGACTGCACCGACCACTCCCAGGAAGATACCACCAGCGATCACGGGGATTACCGCGTACAGCGCCAGTTCCAGACTGGCGGGGAATCGCCGGGCTAGCAATTCGCCCACAGGTTGCGAGGCGGTGCGCGAATAACCGAAATCGCCGCGCAAAATGCCGCCAATATTCTCCACCGTCGTTACCCCGTCTTCGGTCGTGGTTATGGTCGTGCCAAAGAGCCAGCGCCAGTACTGTTTGTACCAGGGATCATCTAGCCCGTATTTCTTGATGATGCCTTCCAACACGCGATCATTCCGCGGCACATCGCGCACATAGAGCGCAGTGCGTTCCACGGGGGTCAGCGCCATCAACATCAAGAAGATCAGGATGGTCACGCCGATAAGTAGCAAGGGCACCGCGATGAGGCGGCGGATAATGTAATTGATCATGCCTTTCCTCCTGGGGTGTGGGAGAGAGCCGAAGGCTCTCTCCCACACAGCATTGAGCAACGATTTACTGCTTGGTCAGGGTGTAGTAGCGAGAATCCCACCCGTAGATGGGGTTGTAGTAGTAGCCACCCATCCAACGCTGCCAGTAGCTGCGCGTGGTAACCACGGCGCCGCGGATGGCGATAGCGTTGTCATAGTCGACCTGGGTGATGTTCTTGTAGAGCTCGGCGCGCTTGGCGTTGTCGGTCTCAGCCACACCCGCCATTACCAGTTCGTTGAACATGTCCCACATTTCCTGGGGCAGGTTCTGGCGACCGGCGTACGTGCCGATTAAGAAGGGCTGCGCCCAGTTGTGCGGGTCGTGCAGGTCCTCGATCCAACCGCTGACCGCGACGGGCAGGCGGCTGTTGCGGAACTCAGCCAGGTACGTGGGCCACGGCAGGGCGATGATCTCCAGCCGGAACTTGCCATCAATGCTGGCAAAGTTGTTCTGGAGAATCTGGGCGATGGTCTGGCGGGTCACATTACCGGTGTTGTAAGCAACCTGGAGCCGGAAACCCTTCTCCCAAACCTGGCCGTCCCAGGCCAGTTGCAGTTCTTCCGCGCACTTGTCCATGTCGAAGTTGTACATGGGACCGTTCACATCGTAGCCGATCATGCCGGGGATTAGGGGTCCAGAGACCTGGACAGCCTCGCCGGCGAGCGCGTCATTGATGTAAGCATCGAAGTCAAAGCAGTAGTTGAAGGCTTTGCGGATGTGGATGTCGTTGAAGAAGTCCGGGGGAATACCATTGCCATCCAACTGGCCGCTGCCCACGTAGGGGTTGCCGCCCTCGACGTTGAGGTCGAAGGTGAAGAAAACGTCGGTGCGGGAAACATCCGGAGCACCCTTGAACAGGCGCAGCGGTTGTTCGCTCAGAACTTCGCAGTCGAAGTCGGCAGTCTCCAGATTGTACTCGCACCACTCACCCACCATCGGGTCAATCTGCGTGATGCTGTCGCGCGGGACGCTCACATTGTCTGCATCGCCGGCCTGCATCATTGCAAAGCGGGTACCCCACTCGCTCACGCCCTTGAGCACGATGCGATCAATGCTGGGCTGCACAGGGCCACCCTCGAAGGTCGCCTCGGAGCGCCACCAGTCGGCGTTGCGGACGAGGACTTTCTCCTCACCGGGGGTCCAGCTATCCAGCTTGTAAGCGCCGGTGCCGTTCACGATTTTCCCGAGTGGGCTGGTCTCAGAGGTTACACCGTAGAAATTCTGCCAGGTGGCGCAATCGCCATCCCAGGCGCCATTCTCAACCGCCCAATCCTTATCCAGGACGGAGCCCCAGCTTTGTGCCAGGGTGGCGAGGAAGGGACCCCAGGGGGTCGCTAGTTGAATGGTCACGGTGCCGGCGGCGTCATCATAGGTGATGATGTTCGTCACGCGCTCGCAAGCGGTGGCGAGCAGACCGGCGTCCGCAGCCTTGAGGCTCTCGGTGTCGTCATCGAGCGCGCCGCTGGGATCCACCAGCTCGGCGATGTCGTAGATGCCGATGCCGAAGAGCGGCTCGGTGAACAGCCACTGGGGCGAGCTGGTACCACCCTGCAAAACACCACGTTGGAGGCTGTAAGCGACGTCCTCAGGGGTCAGGTCGGCGCCATCGTGGAACTTCACACCCTTGCGGATGTCAAAAGTGTAGGTCATGCCGTCGTCTGAAACCTTCCAACCGGTTGCCAGGGCGGGCACGAACTCGAGCGCCGAAGGTCCCTTGTAGGTGACCAGCTGGTCATAGACGTTGAGAATGACGGCGTCGCCATCGCTCTCGTAGTTCCACGCTGGATCAAGCGAGTCAATGTTCTCGCCGATGGAGACAGAGACCAAGGCGCTGGGATCAGCGGATTTGAACTCAACATCTTTCACGGGTTCGGGGGTGGCGGTCACAACAACCTCCACTATCTCACCCTCTTTCTCCACCGTGACGATCACGGTTTCGACAACTTTCTCAGGGGTTGGGGTGGGCCCGCAGGCAGCTAGCAGCATGCTGGCAACCAGCATCACGCTGGCGATGGCCCACCAGATTTTCTTAGACATTTAGTACTCCTCCTTCAAGGTTTTGGGATATATTGTAAAGCAACCAACACAGGACTGACTGAACTTCTCGATACACATCACCTCCTTCCGTTGTTTTCAGGTTCACGTTCTTAAGCCCGTCCCTTCACGAGATGGCAGGCACAGAAGTGACCCGGTGCAATTTCGGCGATATCTGGATCCACTTCAAAACACGTATCGAAGGCTTTCGGGCAGCGCGTGTTGAAGTTGCAACCCTTGGGTGGGTGGGCAGGGCTAGGCAAGTCCCCTTCCAGAATGATGCGTTGTCGTTTCTCCTCGATCACGGGATCTGGAACGGGCACAGCAGAGAGCAGCGCCTGTGTGTACGGGTGCTGCGGATTGCTGTACAACGTATCCCGGTCCGTGAGCTCCATAATCTTGCCCAGGTACATTACCGCGATGCGGTTGCTGATATGGCGCACCATGCTCAGGTCGTGGGCGATAAAGACGTAGGTCAACCCCAGTTTCTCCTGGAGGTCTTCGAGTAGATTGACCACTTGTGCCTGGATCGAGACATCCAGCGCTGAGATAGGTTCGTCACAAATAATGAGATCGGGGTTGAGCGCCAGTGAGCGCGCCAGGCCGATGCGTTGGCGCTGCCCACCGGAGAATTCGTGGGGATAGCGACGCATGAAATCTGGGTTGAGCCCGACCAACTCTAGCAGTTGCGCTACACGCTCCTTGCGTTCCTCACCCGCGGCGATGTGGAAGACCTCCAGCGGCTCGCCGACGATCTTGAAGACGCTCATACGTGGATTGAGTGAGGCGTAGGGGTCCTGAAAGATCATCTGCATCTTCTGCCGTATTTGCCGTAGGGATTCGCCTTTTAGCGATGCCATATCCGTGCCTAGAAAATCCACTCGCCCGGCGGTCGGTTCGTAGAGGCGGATGATGGTGCGCCCGGCTGTGGTCTTGCCGCAGCCACTTTCGCCCACCAGGCCCAAGGTCTCGCCGCGATGCACGGTGAAACTGATGCCATCCACAGCTTTAACATCTCCTACGTGGCTCTGGAAGACTCCGCGGTGGATGGGGAAATATTTCTTCAGATTCTCAACGCGCAAGACGATCTCGCGCGACTCGGTTGTGGGCGTAGCAGGGGCGGCAATCGTCATTGTACTCTCCTCACATTGGCTTTTTCCCAGCAGGCAGCGATATGCTGCGATCCAACTTCTTCCAGTGACGGCGTCTCGAAGGCGCAACGCTCTACGCGGAAGGCGCAGCGTGGGGCAAAGGGGCAACCTTTGAGCTCGCCCACCAAATCTGGCGGCTCACCTTTGATTGAATACAAGCGTTTCGCGCGCTCGCGTCGCAATCCGGGTAATGAACCGAGCAATCCCACGGTGTAGGGGTGGTGGGGGTTGGCGTAAATCTCCTTCACGGGACCTGACTCGATAATGCTGCCGGCGTACATCACATTCACGCGGCGCGCCATCCCGGCAACCACACCCAGGTCATGGGTAATCCAGATTACCGCCATACCGATTCTCTCCTGCAGGCGCTTCACCAGATCTACAATCTGCGCCTGGATTGTGACATCCAGCGCGGTTGTGGGTTCGTCAGCAATCAGCAGGCCCGGATTGCAGGATAATCCCATCGCAATCATCGCGCGCTGTCGCATCCCGCCAGAAAATTGGTGGGGGTAGTCATCGAGGCGTTGTCGCGCCTCGGGGATGCCTACCAGCACTAACAGTTCCTCCGCGCGGGCACGGGCTGCTTTATCATCCATGCCCTGGTGGAGTTTAAGCGCCTCCATAATCTGGAAGCCCACCGTTAACACTGGATTGAGCGACGTCATGGGGTCTTGAAAGATCATCGCGATTTCGGCGCCACGCACGCGCCGCATTTCATCACCAGTCAGCTGGAGCAGATCCTTGCCGCGGAAGAAGACTTCCCCGCCGGTGATTTTCCCGGGCGGGGTGGGGATCAACCGCATGATGGAGAGCGCGTGGACACTTTTTCCGCAACCACTCTCGCCCACCACGCCCAACGTGTCGCCCTCGTTCATGGTGTACGAGATACGATTGACTGCGTGGACGATGCCATCCTCGGTTTGGAACTGTGTTTCCAGATTTCTTACGTCCAATAGATGTTGCCAGGCTGATTGTGTTTGCTGTTCCGTCATGCGTTTCTTCGCTCCTGAAAGAATGACTGCCTTTTGAAGAAGGCTTGGGCTTTCCGGAAACACCGGATAGCACCTATCTGGATTTCGTGATTATCGCTTCCTTTTTCAAGCTCCACAGAATGCCTTATCTTTTCAGCATAAATACTGCCACGAGTGGGAATTTGTTCAATTACCGGGTCAGTAAATGGTCAGTGCTGAAAGGCGGCACCGGTTAGGGTGGGGAATATGGGTACGGGGAGCACATGCATGATGCACCTATACAAGCTGGGGAAAACACGGCTTGCTGTAGACGTGCAGCGCTCAGCGATAAAGCCATCATCGTAGGGCCAGTTCGAAAACCAGGTTTGTGTGAGTCCCAATAAAGTCCAATTTGTGACAAAAACACGATACGTTATATTATACCCGCTCTGAGGATAAGTCAATTGACATTTGTATTGCGGGTATAGGACAAATTATTGGGAAGTTCAAGCGGTTGAGTATAACCGCGATCGGCTGGGTGAGGCCATACGTCTAGACACTTGAGCACGCTGAAGAGATGCAGAGGGTAGTTCTTTTTGTGATTTTCGTGAACGGGGCTGCGCCCCCGTTCACGAAAATCACTCTTGCAGAGAGAAGGCGCAGATTGTTTGAGCGCTGATGAGGGTCGTTTACAAGATGGCGACCTTATTTTCTCCAATATTCTATCGTATACCCTTGTATTGCGCGCGGCAGGCTTTCGTCAATGATAGCGGACCATACCTTATTGGGAAAGCGAGCAAGGGGCACACGTAAATTTTATGGATCGGATATCTTGGTCTCCGGAAATTTGTCCCGATTCTTTGGGGTTGGTCTTTTTCTGAACTGTGTTACACTTCGTTTGTCTGCTACCTCACTTAAGGAGTGCACCTATGGCTTTTTTCGATCTGCCGTTGGACGCCTTAAAAACCTATTCTCCGCCCCGCGAGGAGCCGGCGGATTTTGATGCCTTCTGGGCCAAGACGCTCGCCGAGGCGCGCGCCTACCCGCTTGCTCCGCGCTTTGAACCGGTGGACTATGGCTTACGCCAGCTTGAAACCTTCGACGTGACCTTTGCCGGCTACGGCGGACAGGCTGTGAAGGGCTGGTTGCTGCTCCCTCGCGAGCGCTCCGGGCCGCTGCCCTGTGTGGTGCAATATGTGGGCTACGGCGGCGGGCGCGGCTTTCCCGTTGAATGGCTGGTCTGGCCGAGCGTGGGTTACGCGCAGCTGGTGATGGATACCCGCGGACAGGGCAGTGCGTGGCGCTCCGGCGATACGGCCGATGTGGCTCCGGAGGGCATGTCGCCACACTATCCTGGCTTCATGACGCAGGGTGTGCTCGACCCGTATAGCTATTATTACCGCCGCGTCTTTGCGGATGCGGTGCGCGCGGTGGAAGCGGCGCGCGCGCATTCAGCGGTGGATGCGGGACGCGTGGCGATTGCGGGGGGCAGTCAGGGTGGGGGAATCACACTCGCAGTGAGCGGTCTCGTGCCCGATGTGGCGGCAGCGTTGCCCGATGTGCCCTTCCTGTGCCACTATCGCCGCGCGGTGGCGCTCACCGACCGCGATCCTTATCACGAGCTCACTGCATATTGTCAGATTCACCGGGACAAGGTGGATACGGTGTTCCATACACTCTCGTATTTCGATGGGGTCAACTTTGCCGCACGTGCTGCGGCGCCTGCGCTTTTCTCGGTGGGCCTGATGGATGATATCTGCCCGCCCTCGACGGTGTACGCGGCCTACAATGTCTACGCTGGGCCTAAGGACATCCGCAACTACGCCTTCAACCAGCACGATGGCGGCGGAGCACACCACACCCTGGAGCAAATCCGCTATCTCGCTGCTTTGTGGGCGTAACGACGTGCTGACGTCAGCATGCTAGAGATTATCGGGAGGTCAATGATTAATGCACAACCATCATGTCATAGAAGAAATCTTCGATCCACTGACTCTGCGCGCTAAGGAGACGTTGTTCACCCTTGGAAATGGCTATTTGGGGACGCGCGGCGCCTTTGAGGAAGGTTACCCCGGAGAGCAGGCGATGACGCTCATCCATGGGCTTTTCGATGACGCTCCTATCTTTCATACGGAGCTGGTGAACGCGCCTAACTGGATCCATCTCGTCGTTGTCATCGGTGGAGAGCGCTTTCGTATGGAACGCGGCGAGATTCTTGGGTACCGCCGCGAACTAGACCTGGCAACCGGTGTCTTGCGGCGCACTGTGCGCTGGCGCAGCCCCGCCGGGCACACTGTGGAGCTCGCTTTTGAACGCTTTGCCAGCCTTGCCGATGCCCACGTCCTCGGCGTGCGCTGCCGTCTTACCTCGGTGGATTATGCCGGACCGGTAGAATTGCGCGCCGGGTCGCCTGGCTTTGTGGAAAACACTGGACTGCTGCACTGGGAATGGCGGGATCAGAACCGTCTGGGGGCTGGTGGTGTGTACATGGAATTGCAGACGCGCGGTTCCCGGCAGGCGCTGGGGATGGCGACAGCCCTGCAGGTCGAGGGCGCAACGCTCACAGTGCAAGATTGTGATTGGCAACCGACCGTAGTGGCGGCGCTGGAGATTAAACCAGGGCAAACGCTCATCGCGGATAAGCTCGTGGCAATCTATACTGGGCGCGATGTTCCGGATGTGCGTGCAGCGGCGAGCTATAAACTGGAGACCGCGGTTGTCGCAGGCTACGAAGTGTTGCGCGCTGCGAACGATGCTGCCTGGGCCACAGAGTGGGAATCTGCGGATGTCACCATCGAGGGGGATGATGAGGCGGACCTGGCGCTGCGCTATAGTCTCTTCCAGCTGCTTATTGCTGCGCCGCGCAATGATGAGCGCGCAAGCATCCCGGCGAAAGGCTTGAGCGGGTGGGGCTATCGCGGTCACGTGTTCTGGGACACTGAAATCTTCATGCTGCCTCTATTCACCCTGGCGCGCCCAGAGTTGGCCCGCAACATGCTTACCTATCGCTACCATACCCTGCCCGGTGCGCGGCGCAAAGCACAGGCAAGTGGCTACGAGGGTGCGATGTACGCCTGGGAGAGTGCTGAGACTGGCGATGAGACCACCCCGCGTTGGGTCCCCGGTCCGGAAGGTGGCCTCATCCGTATCTGGTGCGGCGACATTGAGCTGCATATCACCTCGGATGTGGCGTATGCCGTGATCCAGTATTGGCGTGCTACTGGCGATGATGCCTTCATGCGTGATTATGGCGCGGAGATTCTCCTGGATACCGCGCGCTTTTGGGGTGCGCGCGCGGAGTGGCATGCGGAATCGGAGCGTTATGAAATCAACGATGTGATTGGTCCTGATGAATACCATGACCACGTCAACAATAGCGCTTATACCAACCGTATGGCGGTGTGGAATTTGCAAACCGCATTGGAGGCCTTTGATTGGCTGAAAGTGCACGCGCCAACCAGGGCCGCGGAGCTGGAATGCGCGCTTGACCTGACCCCTTCGCGGTTGGAACACTGGCGCGATGTCATCGCGCGGATGTTTGTGCCTCACGATCCGGAAACGGGGCTTATTGAGCAATTCGATGGCTTTTGGGGCCTCAAATCGGTCAATCTGGCGGATTACGAACCACGCACCAAATCACTGCAATTCTTGTTGGGGATCGAAGAGACACAGGGTTACCAGATTCTTAAGCAGCCCGATGTCCTGATGCTTCTCTACTTGCTTGAATCCGAGTACGACACGGAAACCATCAAGCGTAACTGGGACTATTACACTCCGCGCACCGACTTGACCTACGGTTCCTCTCTGGGACCCGGTATTCAGGCGGCGCTCGCGGCGCGCCAGGGGGATGTGGAAGCAGCTTACGCGCACTTTATTCATTCTGCGCGCACGGATTTGCAGGATGTGCGCGGTAACTCGCATGAAGGCATCCACGCTGCCACCGCCGGTGGAGTATGGCAAGCCGTCATCTTCGGCTTTGGTGGCATCCGCATCACCGAAGAGGGACTCACCGCCGCTCCACGTCTACCACAGGGCTGGACGCGCCTGCGTTTCCGGTTGCATTATCACGATCAACCGGTGGATTTCGATTTGCGACCGTAGGGGCGGGGCTTGTCCCCGCCCTCTGCCGGGTAACCCCACATGACAGAATGGGGGGCGACCACAACGGGGTGGTGTGAACATGGGCGACCACGATTGTGACCGCGGGGCTTGTCCCCGCCCTCTGCCGGGTAAGCCCCATGACAGAATGGGGGGCGACCGTAACGGGGTGGTGTGAACATGGGCGACCACGATTGTGACCGCGGGGCTTGTCCCCGCCCTCTGAACCCCACATGACAGAATGGGGGCGACCACAAACAGGGCGACCACGAGGGTCGCCCCTACCGTGCGGCGCGTTGTCACAACATATCCCATCTATCTTTGCAATGCGCGGTCCCCGGTTCGTTTTTCTGTTTTTCAGCTCTTGACAAGATAACATTTCTGGTGTACAATGTTACAAAGTTATACCAATGTGCCTCATGAGATACCAAAGAGAGCGATGATAGATCGCAATTCACCTATTCCGATTTACTATCAGCTGATGTGTTATTTCAAAGAGCTGATTGAGGTCGGCGACCTGCGTCCGGGGGACCGTTTGCCTACGGAAATGGAGCTGTGTGAGCAGCACCGTGTCAGTCGGGCTCCTGTGCGACGCGCCCTTACCGATCTGGCGCGCGAGGGTTATATTTACCGGCGCGCGGGGCAGGGCACCTTCGTTGCCCACATCAACACTTCCCTTGATGAACAACTTGATCTCCGCATGGTCACGCACCATGATATCCGTTGGTTGGCGACCTTAGAGCAAGCGGTCTATCTGTGGAATCAACTGCATCCGGAGCAACGGGTACGGTTGAATCCGACCATCTCTTCACGTAATGATTTCCATCATGTGCTACGCCGCTTGGTGGCGCAGGGTAAAGCACCTGATATTGCGCCCATGGATTATGTTTGGATTCATGATTATGCCGCGGGCGGCTATCTGGCTTCGCCTGAGGCGCTCGATGGTCGTTGGGCGCGACAACTTGGTGAAGGGCTGGAGCCATTGGTGCGCCAGGGTAACGAGATGGACGGACGCCTGTATGGCATTCCGGTGCAGGCGGATGTGACCGGGCTGTGGTATCGCCGGGATTGGTTTGAGCAGGCGGGGCTAACCCCTCCGCGCACCTGGCAAGAATGGTTGACGCTGCTTGATTACTTCGCCCGACCCGAGATCAAGCAGCGTTTTGGGCATCGTTATGTCACCGCTTTTCCGGTCAGCGAGCTCGGTGGCGAAGCCACTATCAATTTACTGATTCCCTTTGTTTGGGGGGCGGAGTCGGTGGGCGCATCTGTTGGTGGGGCAGGCGGCACCCTGGAGGCGTTGTTGCCAGGCCTGCAGGAGGCGCTGCGGTTTTTGCGCGAGATTACCATTGACCGCCGGCAATATCTGCCTCCTGATATGGCGGATACGCCCTGGTGGGATTTTCCTCCCATGCTCTCACAGGGGGTGGTGCCGATGATTTTGGGCGGGACCTATGAATGGCCCCGTATCCAGGAGGACAGTGATTGGGAAGATGAGCGCGAGGTGAACCGGCATCTGGGCTTTGTTCCTGTTCCACGCCCGAGTCTGGAGGCGCCCGCGGTTTGTTCGTTGGGCGGCACCAGCTGGGCTATCATGGCACAGTCTCCCAATCATGATTTGAGTCTGGAGATTCTTAAACTGGCGGCTAGCCAGGAGCTTTCGGCGGAATTCTGCGCGGAGAACTTGCAGATTTCGCCGTTTCGCGCGGTCAACCAGCGGATTACCTCCTCACAGCATCCCTGGTTGACATTGATTGTTCCATTGATGCAATGTGCGCGTTTGCGTCCGCAACTGGTCAACTATGCACAGCTCTCACGGGTATTGCAGGATATGGTGTATCGAGCGTTATGGCAGGGCGTCGAACTTGAAGAAACCTTGTCCCATACCGCGCGTCTGTTGCGGGTGTTGGTGGGACAAGTCCATTGAGTGTGGTTGTCTGCTGCCCCGTGGCGGCAGAGTTAGTAGTGGGTTGCAGCTCACAAAATTAAAACGTGACTGAAACACGACTGGTGTGAGGCGCAGAAACCGCAAGGCGGTTTCCCTTACCGCTCACGGTGGTTCTCCGCCGGATAATGTGAAAGGGGGTGGTTAGCAGCTACAGAAAATAGGATTGCCTTGAAAGTGTGTTAACGGTTATACCCATTCTAGTATTCTCTTAGGAGGAGATCGTATGAAGAAGCAACTGTTTACCGTGCTCGGTGCACTGATCGTGCTCTCGATGCTCCTGTCGGCTTGCGGCGGCGCCAAGACCCCTGAACCGACGGCAGTCCCGACCCAGGAAGCGACGCAGGCTCCTGTGGTGACCGATGAAGCCCCGGCGCCTTCGGCCTATAAGCAGGCTCCCATGCTCGATGCCATGGGCCTGCCTCCTGTTGAGGAGCGCTTGCCCGTGGCTGAGGACCTCGTGGTCATCACCCCCGTGGAATCCGTCGGCAAGTACGGCGGCACCTGGAACGCAGTGACGTGGGATGTGGGCGGCGCTGGCAACATCAAGATGAAGCTCTACGACCCGCCCATCCGCTGGAAGCCCGATCTTACGGGTTATGAGCCGGGCTTGGCCGCCAAGATGCCCGAGTGGTCCGATGGTGGCAAGACCATCACCTTCACCTTCCGTCGTGGCGTCAAGTGGTCCGATGGCGCGCCATTCACTACCGCCGACCTGAAGTTCTGGTGGGAAGATATGGCGAAGAACGAGGACTATAAGTCGAGCAACGTGCCGTGGTACGCGCGCAACGCGGATGGCACTCCCATCACCATGGAATTCCCTGATGATGTGACTTGGGTCCTGCACTTTGACAAGCCCCAGTACATTATGCCCTACATCCTGGCCCAGGGTTTCTGGGAGTGGGAACCACTCATGAAGCCGGCCCACTACCTCAAGCAATATCACCCCAACTACGATGGCAAACCCGGCGAGGAGGGCTACACGGAACTCGATCAGATGGATCGCTGGTTCCTGACTCCTGGCTATCCCTGTTTGATGGCTTGGTGTGTCAAGGAATACAAGCCCGGCGAGTACTGGCTCCTTGAGCGCAACCCCTACTACTGGAAGGTTGATACCGAGGGCAATCAACTGCCTTACATTGACTATCTCCGTGTTGAGGCCGTTGAGGACTCCGAGGTTCGTCTGCTGCAGGTGGCGCAGGGTCGCTATGACTTGGTCTATCGCTACAACGGCAGCCCGACGGACATCCCCTTCCTCATGGAAAACGCTGAAGCAGGAGACTTCCGCCTGGTTCCCGGTTGGATGAACGGTGCAGGCGCCTGGCCTGGACTCATCGTCAACCAGGACTATAACACCGCCATGGATTACGATCCGGCGACCGAGTCCGAAGAGGACAAGGAAATTCGCGCTCTCCTGCGCAACCACGATTTCATGGTGGGTCTGTCCTACGCGATGGACCGGAAGCGCGTTGTGGATGTGGTGTGGGAAGGCATCGGCGAGGGCAAGCAGGCGACCATCAGCCCGCAATCCCCGCACTTCACCAGCTCTGACGAGGGCAAGAAGGTCTTCGAAGAGTGGGCGAACGCTTATGCCGAGTACAGCCCTGAGAAAGCCATGGCTGCCTTCGATGCCGCCGGCTTTGTGGACGCCGATGGCGATGGCATTCGCGACCTGCCCAGTGGCAAGCCCTTCACCCTCATCCTGCAGCTGAACGACTGGAGCGCCGAGAAGATCAACACCGACTTCCTGAATGTCTACAAACTTAACCTCGAGGCGGTCGGCGTCAAGGTCCTGATTGATAACGCGATTGGCACTGCTGATGGCGGCACCAACCGGGATCACGGTCTCTTCATGGTCGCCACGACCCACATTTCAGAGCTTGACCTCTGGACTTACCCCGACTGGATCTTCCCGGTCCGTGGTGCAGGCGAGGGCACGCGTGCCTTCCCGAAACAGGGTCTGTACTATGCCTCTGGTGGTGAGCGCGGGTGGGAACCTGAACCTGGTAGCCCTGCGGCGAAGTTGCAGGATCTCTACCGCCAGGGTCTGGCTACAGAGGATGAGCTGGAACGGCACAAGATCATCTGGGAAGCCGTGAAGATCTACGTCGAAGAAGGTCCCTTCGTTATCGGCGCAGGCGGCGACCAGCCCATGCCTGTGATAGCGAAGAACTACATGCGTAACATCTACGAATTCGGCGTGCTCGGTCCCTGGGCGCCTGGTACCCCCGGCAACACCCATCCTGAGCAGTTCTGGATGGATAAGTAGTCGTTGCTGCTGATGTTTTCCCTGTGGCGGGTGACATATCTGCCCGCCACAGGGCAGTTTTGATCAAAGCGTTTTTGTGGCGGAAAAGTCGCTGCAAAAGCGTGGTCTTTTATAGCGTAATTCAGGTTATGGTCAGCTGACCGGCGACCGGGGACAGCAGACGGTCTGGACCACAATCCCGGTCTCCGGTCTCCCGTCATCGGTCAGCCGAATGTGTCCATTGGCTTAGCGGAAGTTTCTCTCTTAAGGAGGTAGCGATGCTGTCGTATATCGCGAGACGGTTAGTCTATATGGTGATTATGATTATCCTCGTCTCCTTCGTCAGCTTCCTCATTATTGAATTGCCCCCAGGTGATTTCCTGACGATTAAGATCCAGCAGCTCCAATCCCGTGGCGATATGAGCGCTTTGTTGCGAATTGATGAGTATCGCGCGCGGTACAAACTTGATCAGCCCGTGCTCACGCGCTATTGGAACTGGATCACAAATTTCGTGAAGGGAGATTTTGGGGAGTCGTTCGAGTTTGAGCGTCCCGTGAAGGAGATTATTGGGCAGCGCGCACTGATGTCTATGCTGCTGGCGTTATCCAGTATCATCATCGTATGGTGCCTGGCGATACCTATAGGAGTCTACTCGGCAACCCACCAATATTCCCTGGGAGATCAAGTGGTCACCACGATCAGTTTTCTCGGGTTGGGTATGCCGGGTTTCTTGCTGGCGTTGCTGGTGCTCTTTTTCGCCATGATGGTGCTCAAGGTCGAGGTTGGCGGGCTTTTCTCGCGCGAATTCGCAGATGCTCCCTGGAGCCTGGCCAAGGTCTGGGACTTGCTCAAGCACCTCTGGATTCCGGCGTTGATCAGCAGCGTCACCGGCACCGCGGGCCTGGTCCGCATCATGCGCGGCAACCTGCTCGAGACTCTGGGGCAGCCCTTCGTGGAAGCGGCCCGTGCCCGTGGTCTCAAGAGCGGCGCGGTGACCTGGAAGCACGCTGTGCGCGTCGCCATCAACCCCCTTGTCGTTATCCTCACCTCTGAGGCGCTGCCCAGCATTGTGGCAGGCGATGCCCTCGTGGCGACGGTGTTGAACTTGCCTACGGTGGGCCCCTTGTTTGTCACCGCGCTGAAGTCACAGGACATGTTCCTGGCGGGCACGGTTCTGATCTTCATCGTGCTGATGACGATGATTGGCACGTTGATTGGCGATCTCACCCTGGCGGCGCTTGACCCGCGCATCCGGCTGGATTAGGAGGTTACGGCAATGGAAGAATCTCAAGTTACCCAAAATGTGCCTGAACCCGTCGAGAAAGCCAAGGGTCAAGAGCTCAGCCAGGCATACTGGAGCCTGGTGTGGTGGAAGTTCAAGAAGAACAAGCTCGCTATCGTCGGCGGCATTCTCATCCTTCTCTTCTATACCGTCTGTGGCTTGTTTCCGGAGTTCTTCGCTCCTTATCTGGTAGATTATCAATCGGACCACCTGGAGTCACGCCCGCAGCCGATCGTCTTCAAAAATATCGAAGGAGACTTCAGCCTGCGCCCCGCTGTTTACGGCACGACTCAAGAATTGGACTTGGTGGCGCGGCAGCGCACCTGGGTGGTGGATGAATCCCAGATTTATCCGCTCTCGCTCTTTGTTAAGGGGCAGCCCTATAAGCTGTTGGGCCTGATTCCGGGGAGTATCCACTTGTTCGGTGTAAATACGGAGAAATATCCGGAAGCAACGATGTTCCTCTTTGGCACTGACCGGGTGGGCCGTGACATGCTCTCGCGCATTCTGTACGGTGGGCGCCTATCATTGCTGTTGGGCTTGGTGGGTCAGGCTTTGACCCTTGTCCTGGGCCTGGTGATGGGGGCGATTTCCGGCTATTACGGCGGTACGGTGGATATTCTGGTGCAGCGCTTGGTGGAA
Organism: Anaerolineae bacterium; assembly: GCA_026645815.1. Lineage (GTDB taxonomy): Bacteria > Chloroflexota > Anaerolineae > B4-G1 > SLSP01 > JAAZNO01. Next base: position 74,477 of record JAPKMR010000011.1, read on the forward strand.
TTTGTGGGCGCCTTCCCTGATATTCCACTCTTCATGGCGCTCGCGGCAGCGATCCCGGTTACGTGGTCGCCGATTGCCGTGTATTTCATGTTGACCCTGATTCTCGTTTTCATTCGCTGGGGTGGGTTGGCTCGGCAGGTGCGCGGGCTTATCCTCACTCTGCGCGAACGTGAGTATGTCCTGGCGGCGCAAAGCGCTGGCGCCAGCGACCGGCGGATTATGTTCCGCCACCTGGTACCCGGCACCTTGAGCCATGTTATCGTCATCGCGACACTGATGATCCCCGGCATGATCCTCTCGGAGACCGCGCTATCCTGGTTGGGCCTGGGCCTGCGCCCGCCGCTCACCAGCTGGGGCGTCCTGCTTCAGGAGGTCAGTTCCGTGCGCGTGATCCGCTTCGCGCCGTGGATGTTGATTCCGATCCCCTTCATTATTGTGGCCGTGTTGGCCTTCAACATGTTGGGCGACGGGCTGCGCGATGCCATGGATCCTTACGGTGGGCGGTAGGAGGAGGATGCAATGGCTGAGCCTTTACTAGAAATCAAGAATATCCATGTAGAATTTGAGGTGCGCGACGGCATCGTGCATGCCGTAGATGGCATCTCCTACACCGTCAACCGGGGTGAGACCATCGGCGTGATCGGTGAGAGCGGTTGTGGCAAATCCATCACCGCCAAAGCCGCGATGCAGATGTTGCCCAAGCCTGGCAAGGTGACCCAGGGCGAGATTCTCTATCATCGCCGCAGTAAGTTTGATCCTTCAAAACCCACGGAAGTGCTCAACATCACGAAACTGGATCCTGATGGTGACCTGATCCGCCAGATTCGTGGCGGTGAGTTCGCCATGATCTTCCAGGAACCGATGAGCTCGCTGACGCCGGTGTATACGACTGGCACTTTGATCAACGAGGCGCTCTTCATCCATCGTAAGATGCCGGTGACTGTGGGCGAGGGCATGGCGCAGAAGATCATGCAGTATCGCCCCGTCACGAAGGAAGAGGCGCGCGAGATCGCCATTGAAATGCTGCGCAAGGTGGGCATCCCCAAGCCGCATGAGCGGGTGGATGTGTACCCGCACCAGCTCTCCGGCGGGCAGCGGCAGCGCGTGATGATCGCCATCGCACTCTCTTGCGAACCCTTCATGCTGATAGCGGATGAGCCGACAACGGCGCTCGACGTCTCCATCGAGGCGCAGATTCTCGACCTGATGCGCGAACTGCAGGAATCGGTGGAAATGTCTATCATGTTCATCACTCACAACCTGGGTGTGGTCGCGGAAATGGCCAAGGAAATCGTGGTCATGTACATGGGCAAGCAGGTGGAGAGTTCGGAGACGGTGCGTGTTTTCTACGAACCCAAGCACCCGTATACCCGCGCGCTGTTACAGTCCATTCCGAAGGTGGGCAAGCGCACGGGCGAGCGCCTGGCTTCGATCAAGGGTATGGTGCCCGATCCCTTCCATCTGCCGACCGGCTGTGTCTTCCACCCACGGTGCCCTTCTTTCATGCCTGGCAAGTGCGATCGCATTGTGCCGACTTGGAAAGAGGCGGAACCGGGGCACTGGGTTCGCTGTCTGTTGTACGAGGATGTATGAGGAGGTAGGGCAAAATGGCTGAACGCATAACAACCAAGAGGGACATTATTCTGGATGTGAAGGGGATGAAGAAATGGTTCCCCATCCAGAAGGGCATGCTCAAGAAGGTTGTGGGGCATGTAAAAGCCGTTGACGACGTGAGCTTCTACCTCCGTGAGGGTGAAACTCTGGGCCTGGTAGGTGAAAGCGGCTGCGGCAAGACGACCGTGAGCCGTACCATCATCCGCCTTTACGAACCCACCGCTGGCACGGCGTACTTCCAGACCAGCCTGTTTTCGGCTGACGGCAAGCCGGAAATGGTCAACATCTTCGACCTGGATAAGGAGCAGATGAAGCGCATCCGCCGTGAGGTTGCGATGATCTTCCAGGATCCCATCAACTCGCTCAACCCGCGCATGTCGGTCTTCGATATTGTTTCGGAGCCGATGGTCATCCATGGTGTGCCGATTGGTCCTGAGATGGAGGATACGGTCACCACTCTGCTGGAGCGGGTTGGGTTGCGCAAGGAGCACATCCGCCGTTACCCACACGAATTCTCTGGCGGGCAACGTCAGCGCATCGGCATTGCGCGTTCACTTTCGATGAACCCCAAGATCATCTTCTGCGATGAGCCTGTCTCTGCGCTGGATGTCTCCATTCAAGCCCAGACGTTGAATCTGTTGCAGGACTTGCAGGCGGACTTCAACCTCTCCTATGTCTTTGTGGCGCACGACTTGAGCGTGGTGCAGCATATCTCCGACCGTGTTGCCGTGATGTACGTGGGCAAAATCTCGGAGCTTGCGCATTCGGATGCACTCTACAATGATCCGCTCCATCCCTACACCGAGGCGCTGATGTCTTCGGTGCCCAAGCCCGATCCAAAGTACCAATCCGAACGCATCATCATGCAGGGCGACGTGGCAGATCCTTCTAACCCGCCGCCGGGCTGCTACTTCCATCCACGCTGCCGTTACGCCGTGGACAAGTGCAAAATTGAGACACCAGAGTACCGGGAGCTCAAACCGGATCACTTTGTAGCTTGCCATCGTGCTGAAGAGCTCAAACTGAAGGGGGTGTAACATGGTTGTGGATGTGAAATCGACGGTCGGGTTGTTGCAACGCACGCCGTTGTTCAACGGCTTGGATAAGCGGCAGCTGGAAAGCCTGGCGAGGCGCTTTGTCGAGCGCAAATTCGATGCTGGGGAGACCATCGTCACGCAGGGGCGCGGCGGTGAGGGCTTCTTTGTCGTTGTCTCCGGGCGCGCCGAGGCCATCCGCGAGCACGCCGATGGCGAGAAGACGGTGCTAAACCCGCTGGAGCCAGGCGATTTCTTCGGCGAGATGGCGCTCCTTTCAGAAGGCATTCGCACGGCATCGGTTGTTGCTGCGGAGCCTACCACCTGCCTCGTGTTGGCTCGCTGGGATTTTCTGGGCGTGCTGCGTGAGGACGCCGAGATGGCGGTGGTGATTTTGCAGGAACTCGCGGAGCGCTTTGTGCGGGTGTTGAACACGCTGTAGATTCCCGACAACCTGGGTATGTGTGGGGCGCTTCCGCGAAAGTGAAGGCGCCCCACTTCATTTTGGGCGCGTGTATTTGTTCATCTTGCACAAAAATGACAACCCTCGTAGACCGCTCGCAGAACCAGATCCGGCGCCAAATGATCTGTCGTATACCTGGCGGATGTGAATTGCTTTCTCCGAGCTCTGTGCTTAAATGAGGTGAATCCGCCTTTATAACGGTGGTCTCCCTGTCCTGGAGTCCGATGATGCCAACACCGATAACCTGTCCGAGTTGTGGTTTCGAAAGCCCTCCCGGCATGCTGTTCTGTGGCATGTGTGGTGCACGCCTGGCGCGCGCTTGTCCTGCCTGTGGTTTTCATAACCCGCCCGATTTTCGCTTCTGCGGCATGTGTGGCGCGGCGCTAGAGCCTGCGCCTGCAGCTGAGGGGCTCCTTCCGGCATCCCTGGCGCAAGGTGCTCCTTCTGTTGAGATGCCCGCGCCGTCATTGCTCGTAGCTGAACCAGGCGCTGCACAGCTGGAGGGTGAGCGCCGCGTCGCCACTATTGTCATCGCCGATGTGCGTGGTTCTACCCAGCTCCTGGAACAGGTGGGTACTGAACGGTGGGTCGGGCTCATGAATCATGTTTTGCAGCTGCTTGAAGCAGAAGTTTACCGTCTGGGTGGCGAGATCAGTCAGTTCCGTGGCGATGGGCTGGTGGCTTTCTTTGGGACTTCGGCGGTGCATGAGGATGACCCCGAGCGGGCAGTGATGGCGGCGTTGCGGATGCAGCGCGCTGCAAAATCCTATGCCGCGGAACTGGCAGGGCAGGGGCTGGAATTGAGTCTGCGCATCGGCGTCAATACGGGTGACGTCATTGTCGCCAGTGTGGGCGGACAGCGTTATCGTGAGGATACCGCCATGGGTGAAGCCATTACCGTGGCGGCGCGTATGGAATCTTCTGCGGAACCCGGCACCGTTTTGGTCAGTGAGAGCACATATCGCCTCGCTCAACCCTATTTTGCCTGGGAGCCTCTGGGTGAGATTAGTGTCAAAGGGCTGCGGGAGCCGGTGACCGTCTATCGCCCGCTTGCGCTGGCGACGGATACGGATCTAGTTCTACGAGAGGAACTCTATCGTCTCACTCCGCCTCTCATTGGGCGCGAGCGTGAATTCGCACAATTGGTGCGCTGTATTGAAGCGCTCCAGGGTGGGCGCGGGGGCATCGCCCTCATTACCGGCGAAAAGGGCATGGGAAAATCTTTCCTGGTTGCACAGGTGCGGGAACACCTCACCCGTGAGGCGATGCTGCGGGCGGAAGCACGGCACCGTGACGCGCAACTTGCCACCGTGGGGGTGGAAGCGCCCTTGCCCCCAGACGCCCTCTGGTTGCGTGGTCGCTGCCGTTCCTACGACCAATCCTGGCCCTATTCCATGTGGCGCGATATGCTCCAGAACTGGCTTAACATGCGTCGTGATGAACCCCGTGAGGCATTACGTGACCGTCTCCGTGAGCAAACACAGCAGCTCTGGGGTGAGGATTTTATCGAAACCTATCCCTTCCTGGCGGCGCTCCTCGCGCTGCCGTTGGAAGAGGGTGTTATCGAGCGGGTGAGCCATTTGGATGCCGAAAGCCTCAAGCGGCAATTCTTCCGTGCCATTCGTTCATGGGTGATGGCTTTGGCGCAACGTGGTCCGCTGGTGCTGTTATTTTCGGATGTGCATTGGGTGGATAGCACTTCCCTGGAGTTGCTACAGCACTGCTTGCCTCTTTGCGATACTCTGCCCTTGCTCTGGCTCGTCGTCTTCCGCCCCGATCGCAACTCGCCTGTCTGGCATTTCCGGCACTATGTGGGTACCGAATATCCGCACCGGTTGACCCAAATCTCCATTCCTCCGCTCAACGCCGCAGAAAGTCTGGAATTGCTGGATTGGTTGATTGGCGTCAGGACTTTGCCGGAAAGGGTCAGTCAGCTGGTGTTGCAGCGTGCCGAGGGCAACCCTTACTATTTGCATGAGCTGGCAAACGCTTTGATTGCACAGGGCGTCCTCGTGCGCGATGCTGATACCGGCGAGTGGCAGCTGACACGCCCAATCACTTCTCTGGATTTGCCGGATAGCTTGCAGACTCTGTTGCTCGCACGACTCGACCGGCTTGAGGCGGAGGTGCGGCACGTGCTCCAGGCGGCATCGGTCATTGGCGCCGTTTTTTGGCAGAAAGCGTTGCGCGCGCTGACGCAGGACGAGTCTACCTTGAAGCAGCATCTGACCCAGCTACAGCGGGAGCAACTCATCGAGGAGCGTCAGCTCGTCCCCGATTTGGGGATGGAATACGCCTTCACCTCACTGTTGCTCCGCGAGGTGGCATACGATAGCCTGCTCAGTACGCAGCGTGCTGCCTATCATCTAAAAGTGGCGGAGGCTTTGGAGCCACTTCTGGATAGCAGCAAGGAGCATCCTCAGCGTTATGGCATGGTCGCCTACCATTACCGGCAAGCGGGCGATTTAGAGAAGGCGCTGGATCTCACGCTCAAGGCTGCGGAGCAGGCACGCCGGGTGTATGCGAATGCGGAAGCTTTGGAACACTACAGCCATGCGTTGATGCTGCTGGATTCTCTCGGTCAGAGTGCCGTAAGCGATGAAGCACGCTATGCGCTTGATCGGCAACGTTTGTCCATCCTCAATTTGCGCCGTGAAACCGCTTACTTGTTGGGCGAAATGGAATCTGGGCGCGATGATGCGCGCGCGATGTTGGATTTAGCGCAGCAGCTGGAACGGGATCCGGTGCTAATGGTGGATGCTCTGCTGGAGCAACCGGGCGTTGGCAGCATTCAGGGGCGCGAGGAACTTGAAGCCGGTGTGAACCTGGCGCATCAGGCATTGGATCTTGCGCGCCGGCTAGAGGATGCGCATCGCGAGATGCGGGCATTGATGGCGTTGTCAAACTTGTATAATCTCCGCAACGATCCGGCGTGGCGTTGGACCGGTGAACAGGCACTAGAACTGGCACGCCGTTTGGGAGATCGGCGGGCGGAAGTGAAGATCCTGTTGCGCATGGGAGAGGCTTATGGTGCGGATGATCTTGAGCACAGCATGGCATGTTTGGAGGCAGCGTTGCCAATTGCCAAGGGTTTGCACGACAAATCCGCGGAAATTCGGCTGCTCAGCGCTTTGGGCACACCGCTTGAGCGCCAGGGAGACTACTATCGCCTCTTGACGGAGATGGAGGAAAAGCGCCTGCACCTCAGTCGTGAAATCGGCGATCGCTTTGCTGAGGGTAGTGCGCTGATGAACTGTGGGCAGATTCGGGGTTTGTGGTTGGGGGATTATGCCTTAGGGCTGGAGTTGGAGGAAGAGGCTTTGCGCATTTGGGAGAATATCATCGGTCGGCTCTATCCGCTGTTGCGCATCGTGCAGTTGCACACCGAGATGGGCAACTTTGGGGCAGCGCTGGCAGCTCTTGCGGAGGCGCAACCTGCAGGCGAGCGCGAGGTTCGCGATATGGGACGCGCTGGTTTGGGATTGGTTTCGGCGATTCTCTTCAATGCGATGGGTGATGAGACCCATTTGCGGCAGGCGCTCGATGCTGCCGGTTGGGTGCACCGGATGGCGGCGGATAGCCTGGTCTCGCGACAGTACAAGATGGCAGCCCTGTGCGAAATCGCGGAATCACACCTGCGATTGATGGAGATTGTAGCAGATGAAAATGAGAGGGAATTCCACCGCGTTGAAGCGCTCATTGCCTCAGGCGTTGCTTTCGACTTGTATCAGGGTTTCGGCTTTGTGCAGATTGTGGAATGCACTAGCGAGGAGATTTTGTTCCGTCACGCGCTGGCGCTGCAAGCGAATGGGCGCGTGGAGGAATCACAGGATATGGTGCAGCGGGCGCACGCGGAGATGTTGCGTAAGCATGCGTTGATCCCCGCCGGTACCGCTTTCCACCGCACTTATCTGGAGGCGATAGCCCTCCACCGGGAGATTCAGACCGCTTATGACGGCTTATCCTCTCTCGCAGACCTCACGGGAAATTCTTGAGCAGACTATCGCTGCCTTGGAAGCCCAGCGTGTGACGCTCGGTGATGTGGTGGTGGAGACCGCGCTGCGCCCCTTGCGCGAGCAGTTGGCGGCGCTGGAATCTGCTTCAACACCGGGCGCAACTCCGCGCCGCGAACGCAAAGCTATTACCGTCCTTCTAGCTGATGTGAAAGGCTCTACCGATTTGGCGGAGCAATTGCCGGTTGAGGAGTGGGTGGAGGTGATGAATCGCCTCTTCCATTTGTTAGAGAACGAAATCTACCGGCTAGGGGGAGAGGTCAATCAGTTCCGTGGCGATGGTTTACTGGCGTTTTTTGGGGCCACGGTGGCACATGAGGACGATCCCGAGCGGGCGGTGCTTGCGGCGCTGGCGATGCAGCAGGCTGCCGCGCGCTATGCAGCTGAACTTCTGGAGCGACGGGGCATCACGCTACAATTGCGCGTGGGTATTCATACCGGGGAAGTCATCGTCATGCAGGTGGGCGATGCTCGCCAGCATAGCGAGGATACGGCGATGGGGCGCACTGTGGCGCTGGCGGCACGCATGGAATCTGCTTGCGAACCAGGCACGGTTTTGGTCACCGCCTCTACCTATCATCTGGTGGCGCCGCGCTTCGAATGGCTGTCGTTGGGCGAGTTGAGCGTCAAGGGTTTCAGTCAACCGGTTAATGCCTACCGTCCTCTGGCGCGCCTGCCGTGGTCTGGTTCCACGCGGGGCATACCTGGTCTGTATTCGCCGCTGGTGGGGCGGGATGCGGAGCGCTGGGCGCTGCATAGCGCCCTCGCACGCGTTCAGGCGGGTTTGGGTGGCATCGTCACGCTGGTGGGGGAGGCGGGTTTGGGTAAGTCGCGCCTGGTGACCGAGACCTTCGGACAGATTGCCGCAGGTGAGCTCACCTGGATTGAGGGACGCTGCCTCTCATATGGCGCGGCGGATGCGTTTCACCTCTGGCGCGATATCTTGCGTGGTTTGTTCGCGTTGCCACCCGGAGTTCCCTGTGCTATTGCGCGGGAGGCGTTGCGTGTTGGCGTTGCCGAATTGTGCCTTGAGGGTGCAGAGGAGGTCTACGCTTGCCTGGCGGGTTTGCTGATTATGCCCGGCGAATCCGACCTAGAGGGCGAGGGCATGGTGGAGTTTTCCCGGCAGCGCATCTTCGCCGTGATTGAGACTGTGTTGCGCGCTGCCTCACAGCGACGTCCACTGGTGATAGTTTGCGAGGATTTGCATTGGGCGGATGCCGCCTCGCTGGCGCTATTGGAGCATGTTTTGCCGCTTTGTGAACGCTACCCGGTGCTATTTTTGTGCGTGATGCGCCCGGATGTCGGGCAACCCGGTTGGCGATTGCGTGAATTGATCGCGGAACATCATGCCGCCCGGCATACCGGTTTGTGGCTCAAGCCCCTGAACCCGCTGGAAAGCGAAGCGCTGGTAGGCAACCTGCTGCGGGTGGCGATGTTGCCTGCGGAACTGCGCTCCCATATTTTGGATCGTGCTGAGGGCAATCCATTCTACGTGGAGGAAATCATCCGCTCGTTGATGGATACAGAGGCCATTCGCTACGATCCGGTCCTTGGTTTCTGGCAATTGACACAGGAACCCGCTGCTATTACGATCCCCGATACCTTGCAAGGTGTGCTCCTGGCACGTATGGATCGCCTGCCTGCGGAGGCCCGGCGTGTTTTGCAGGTGGCATCTGTTATCGGCAGATTATTCCCATATTCCGTGCTGGCTGCGATTCTGCCCACAGATCTTAATCTCGACCGGCAACTGGCAGTGCTAGAGGAGACCGGCATGGTGCGTGGGCGAGCACAGGAACCGGAGCACGAACTGATCTTCAAGCACCAACTGACCCAAGAAGCGGCGTACAGCAGCTTATTGAGCGTTGAACGTCGCGCTCTGCACCATGAGGTGGCACAGGCGATCAAAGCGCTCTTTCCCGATCGTCTGTGGGCACAAGCGGGGTTGCTGGCATATCACTGGCAGGCGGCGGGTGAGCCTAATCGCGCCATCCCTCATCTGGTCCGTGCGGGCGGCGGCGCGGTAGCGCGCTCGGCACATGCTGAAGCTGAAGCCTACCTGCGCCAGGCGCTCGCGCTGGCGCAGGATGCAGGGCTGATGTTGGCAGAAGCCGATGTCCTGTCGCGTCTGGCTTTGGTCAACCGCATGCAGGGTAATTACCCCGAGGCGGCGCGCCATCTGGAACGGTCGTTGGAAATCTACCATCGCTTCAGCAACCGGCGCCGCGAGGCGACTCTGTGGGCACATTTGGGGCAGCTAAACCAAAGGCGCGGTGATTTTGAGTCTGCCCAGAAGCAGCTGCTTCGCACCCTGGAAAGCACCCGCCTGGTGCATGACCGGCATGGTGAACCTGCGGCGTTGCGCGACCTGGGCGGCGTGATTTTGGACCAAGGGGATCTCGCGGCAGCAGTAGCCTGCTTCCAGGAAGCACTGGCACTGGAACAGCAGTTGCAGGATCTGAGCGGTGTGAGTTTGAGCCTTGCCTGTCTGGCGAACGCCTGGCGGCGTCTGGGGGATTTTACTGCGGCGCGGCAATCGGCTTTGGAAGCGGTCCATCTGAGCGCCTCTATTCCTCAGCCGGAGGTGTCCGCCTGGAGTGCGCTCGTTTCTGCCTGGCTTTTGGAGGAAATGGGAGATTACTGTGAGGCACACAGGCACGCCCGTCTGGCTCTGCAAATCGCCCAGCAACGAGGTGACCGGGCTGTCGAGGGGGATGCGCGGGTAGCATTGGCTGCTGCACTATCTGGGTTAGGGAGTTTTTCGGAAGCACGTGTTTCCTTTGAAGCGGCAAAGGAGATCCGCACGACACTTGGTGAAGCCCACCTGCTGGCAGAACCCTGCGCCGGATTACTGCAGCTGGCTTTGCGACGCGGGGATACTGCCGAGATTGCCATACAGAAGGCTACATTGCGCGAGCATCTGGCGTGCTTCCCGATGCAGCAAGGCACAGTCCGCCCGCTTGCAGCCTATGCCACACTCATTAGCAATCTGCCTCTGGATGATCCTGACCGCGAATCTGTCCTGTGCACTGCTCGTGAACTGCTATCCGCCGCAGCTGCGCGCATTAACTCCAACCCCCTACGCCAGGCATACCTCACCCACGTTCCCACCCATCGGATGATTCAGCAGGAGATTTGATACTGTTGGATTGGTTTCCTCATCGGCGAACGCCTGGCGCCAGGGCATTCGTAGCATGAGTGGACAAAGCGTCACGCTCCAGCGTGGCGCTCCCAAGGCATTGTGCGATTTCGGTCAGTGGTTTGTTATGAAATCCTCGATCGGTTTGTGTTGGGGGATGGAGACCTATTGAAACCCCTATCATGCTTATTTAATCTTAGGAGGTTCAGATGTCAAAAACAAATGTCTATGAAAATGTCAAGACTCAGTTCGAGCGTGCTGCCGACCTGATGCAGCTCGATCCTGAAATCCGTCGCATCCTTTCCACCACTGCCAACGAGATTGTTGTGCACTTCCCGGTCGTGATGGATGATGGGCATGTGCAAATGTTCACGGGTTACCGCGTACAACATAACGGTGTGCTGGGTCCTTACAAGGGCGGTCTACGGTTCCATCCCGCCGTAGATATTGATGAGGTCCGCGCTTTGGCAACCTGGATGACTTGGAAGTGCGCCATCGCCGGATTGCCCTACGGCGGCGCCAAGGGCGGCATCCAGATGAACCCTATCCAATACTCTCAGAAAGAACTTGAGCGCATCACGCGGCGCTTCACCTTTGCGCTGGGCAGCAATATTGGTCCCGAATACGATATTCCTGCCCCAGATGTGAATACCAACGCACAGGTGATGGCGTGGATTCTTGACACCTACCTTTCGATGATGCCGCCACTGGAACGCAACCGCTGTGTGCATGTTGTCACGGGCAAACCCATTGAATCCGGCGGTAGCCTGGGGCGCGATAAAGCCACCGGACAAGGATTGGTATACATTGTGGTTGCGTGGGCGGCGGATCATGATTTTCCATTGGCAGGGGCGCGCTACATTGTACAGGGTTTTGGGAACGTTGGTTCGTGGAGTGCTCGCTTGCTCAAGCCCTACGGCGCCGTGCTTGCAGCTGTTGAGGACCACACCGGGGCGATTTTGTGCTCCGATGGCATTGACCCTGATGACCTGGCAGCATACGTGCGTGCGCATGGCGGCGTCGCCGGTTACCCTCGCGCGACTGCAATTGACCACCACACCTTTCTGAGCACCGAAGCGGATTTCTTTGTGCCGGCGGCGCTGGAAAACCAGATTACTGCGGAGACAGCCCCCTGGCTTCGGGTGCGACTGGTGGTCGAGGGCGCCAATGGACCGACAGATATCGAAGGTGACCGCATTCTTCAGGAGCGCGGCATCACCGTTCTGCCAGATGTGCTCTGCAATGCGGGCGGCGTCACCGTCAGCTACTTTGAGTGGTTGCAGAACAAACGCAGCGAATTTTGGGACCTCGATGAAGTAGATGGCAAACTGTACAAGAAGATGCTCAGCGCCTACCGCAAAGTGCGCGACGCGGTTAAAGAATATGACACGGATTGGCGCACTGCGGCGTACATCGTGGCGCTGCGCCGCCTGGAGAAGGTGTACAAGGAGCGTGGCATCTTCCCGTGAGCGAGGTGTGGAATTTCCTGTATGACATTTGCGGTTTCAAAATGGTGCACTGGAAGGCTTATTGTTTGGAAAACCTGACGGCGATTCGCCTTTACGAGCCAGGTTGGAGCCTGGCGATTCTAAGTTAAGGTGATATGAACGATGAGATGTCCAAGCTGTGATTACGATAACCCCGAGGGTAACCGCTTTTGCGGGATGTGCGGGATTTCTCTGGCGCAACCCTGTCCTGCCTGCGGTTTTGTGAATCCACCCGATCATCGCTTTTGCGGGCAGTGTGGAGCGCGCTTGATCCCGGCATTCCACGCGGCGGGCGCCACGCCAGCTCCCGCCGCACCGGTTGTCGCCCCGCCGCCGGCGCCATCCGCGGCGTTGCCGCTGTCTGCAATGCCGCTGTCTACACCGCCGTTGCAGGCACCGCCGTTGCCTGCAACGGCGCACTTGAATGGCGAGCGTCGCGTCGCGACCGTCATCCTCGCCGACGTCCACGGATCCACAAATCTGCTTGAGCGCACCGGCACCGAGAAATGGGTCGCTCTGATGAACGAGATGTTCCAGATCCTGGAAACGGAGATCTACCGCTTCGGCGGGCAGGTGGATCAGTTCCGGGGCGATGGGTTGGTTGCCTTCTTCGGGGCGACTGCTGCACACGAGGATGACCCGGAGCGTGCCGTACTCGCGGGCCTGGCAATGCAAGAAGCAGTGCGGCGTTACGCGGGCACGCTCTCCGGGCGCGAGGGCGGCGACCTGCAGCTTCGCGTCGGCATCAACACCGGCGAGGTGATTGTCACCAGTGTGGGCGACCGCGAATACCATAGCGAGGATACCGCGATGGGCGAGGCCATCACCGTTGCGGCGCGCATGGAATCCTCGGCGGAGCCGGGGACGGTGCTCGTTAGCGCGCACACTTATGCCCTGACGCAGGATGTCTTCGCGTGGGAGGCGCTGGGGCAGATTCTGGTGAAGGGCATCAGCACCCCCATTGCTGTCTACCGTCCCCTGCGCCATCGCGCCGAGACGGAAGAGGCGCGGGCGCGGCTGCAGAGCTGCGACCTTTGTGCCACCCTTATCGGGCGCGAGGCTGAATTCCGTGCGCTGACCGAGAGTCTCGCAGCGGTGCGTGACCAACGGGGCGGTGTGGTGCTGCTCATGGGCGACCGGGGTATGGGCAAGTCCTTCCTCCTTGCGCGGGCGCGGCAGAATGTGGCGCGCCAGGAGGCGCTGTTTGCCGAGGCGCAAGGCGAGGCCGACCGTCCGCGGCAGCCGGTGATGTGGCTGCGTGGGCAGGGGCGTTCCTTCGACTGCGAGCGCCCGTACTCCCTTTGGGCGGACTTATTACGCCGCTGGCTCGAGCTGGGCTCCGATGACACACCTGAGATAATCAGCGCGCGGTTGCAGCGCCAGCTCGAGGCTTTGCTCAATGTTCAGGCAGCGGATGCTTTTGCCTACCTGGCGACGCTCTTCGATCTGCCCGTGGATTCCGCCATCGCCGAGCGCGTGCGGCAGATGGATGCTGTGCGGCTGCAGCAGGAGCTCTTCCGCATCGTCTACGCCTGCATGGAGGCCTTGGCACGGCGCGGTCCGCTGGTTTGCATGCTCAATCACATTCACTGGGCCGATGCCAGCTCGCTGGCGCTTCTCAAATATTGTCTGCCCTTGTGCGATAGCGCGCCCATCCTCTGGATTCTGATTTTCCGTCCTGACCGCAGCTCCCCGGTGTGGGCTTTCCGGCACTTCGTGGAGACAGAGTTCCCGCACCGGCTGACGACGCTGCAGCTGGGACCACTGAGCCGCCGCGAAAGCGCTACCTTCATTGAGAAGCTCATCGGCGTGGATGTGCTGCCCGAGCCGCTTGCCGTGGCCCTGCTCGACCGGGCGGAAGGGAACCCCTATTTCATCGAGGAACTGGCACGCTCGCTCATCAGCACAGGGGTGCTCGCGCGCAACTCGGAGGATGACGCCTGGCGCCTCGTCCGACCCGCGGATTCCGTGGTGCTCCCCGATAGCCTGCAGGGGCTGCTGCAATCCCGAATTGACGCGCTCGCCCCCGCGACCCGGCGGGTGTTGCAGATGGCCTCCGCCGTTGGGCGGGTCTTCTGGTCGGAACTGTTGCAGACCTTGGTGAGCACGGCCTGGGGGGAGGGCCCGCCGCCGGGACCGCTGCTCGAACATCTGACGGCGCTCCAGCGCGCGCAGTTCATCAACGAGCAGGGACGCGTCCCCGAACTCGGCACCGCCTACGGTTTCCGCTCGGCGTTGCTCTACGAGGTGGTCTACGATGGGCTGCTCACCTCACAGCGCGCCGCCTATCATCTGCAAATCGCGGAGTACTTTGAAACGCGCCTGAGCGCCGAGGTGCGCTCACAATATTACAGCCTGCTGGCGTATCACTATCAGCGCGCAGGCCGACCGGACCGCGAAATAGATTATGTCCTCAAGGCCGCGCGGCAGGCGCGGCAGGTCTATGCCAATACCGAAGCGTTGACTGCTTATGCGCGTGCGCTTGCGCTTTTTGCAGAACTGGAGGCGGCAGCTCCGACGGCGGAGGAAAAGGACGCCCTGCGCGTACGCCGCTTCGATGTGTATTCGGCGCGCGCGGGTGTCTTCCGCCTGCTGGGGCAGACGGCACGCTTCTTCGAGGAGGCAGAGACGATGTTGGCGTTGGCGCAGCAGCTGCCTGATCATCCAGAGCTGCTGGTGGATGCGTTGCTCTTGCAGCCGAGCGTGGGCAATTGGGAAACCGAAGAGCAGCTGCGCGAGGGGACGGCGCTGATCGAGCGAGCCTTGCAGCTGACGCGTGATTTGGGCGAACGCAAGCGAGAGATGGTGGCGTTGGCCACGCTGGCGGGGCATTATTACAACCTGGGGAATCCCGCCTGGCTTGAACTGGGCGAGGCCTCCATCCAGCTGGCCCGCGAATTGGGCGACCGGCGCTTTGAGGTGAGCCTGCTCACGGCCGTGGGCGAGATCTTTGCCCTGAGCGATCCCCAGCGCAGCCTGGAGTATCTGGAGCTGGCGTTGCCCATCTGCCAGGAACTGGGGGATAAGATGGCGCAGCTCGATCTGCTGCAGCTGGTGGGCAACCAAATGGAAAACAGCGGCGATTATTATCGCCGCCTCAAGGAATGTCACGAGCCACAATTGCAGCTCTCACGTGAGATTGGCTTCCGCAACGGTGAATCTTACGCGCTGATGTTTGTGGGACAGCTTCGTGGTATCTACCTGGGCGATTTCGATGGTGGCAGGCTGGCGTTGGAACTCTCGTTTGATATGAGCGCCGATGCTCCCGATTCGGCGGTTTTCCGCACCTTGCGACTGGCGCAGCTCGATATCGAGGAAGGGCAACTAGAGGCGGCACGGGCGCGTCTGACGCAGGAATACGGGCTAGAGCGTCTTCTGGAATCTGAGCCACGGCAGAGCGTCTCCAAAGAGCCAAGCCATGACCTGTTGACCTTTGCGCAGTTAGGGCTATCTCTGGTATGGATGCAGTGGTGTAACGCGATGGCGGATGCGACTCATGCGCAGGCGACCCTGCAGCTGGCTCAACGCGTCCGGGAAGTTTTGGTGGAAGACACACACTTCTCGCAGCAGTATCTGATGGTCACGGACCTGCGGGTCGCAGCTGCCCGGCTTCGGTTGGCAGCGTTGGCGACCGAGGCTGCGGAGCGTGAACAGCATGCAGCGGCAGCCCTGGCAGCTTCGCAGGCAGCGCTGGATACCTACCAGCGTTTTGGCTTTGTGCGTCCAGTTGAGGCTACGGATGAGGAGCTGCTTTACATTCACCATCTGGCGCTCAAAGCCAATGGCATGACCACCCCTGCCGCCGAATACCTCCGTCGCGCCCACGAGGAGATGCTGCGCAAAGCCAATCTCATCCCTGAAGATTCACCCTACCGCCGCAGCTACCTCGAAGCGCTGCCATTGCACCGGGAAATTCGCGCGGCTTATGCTTTGAGCTCCGGGCAGCGCATTTGGGAGGGGGCGTGCTTGCGCTAGAAGTTCGCAGTGCTTGGAGTGCGGGATTTCGTAGCAGGTCGCTGACCGAAACTGCGTTACGCCGCGCATAATGCATCTGAAGCGTGAGCAAGGCATTCGTCCCAAGGTTGCGCAGCAACCCGTTGATAAAGTAGCCAACTTGCACTGCGAGCCTCACAGGGTACGCAGAAGCCCGCTGAACTGCTACGAATGCCCACCCTCAACAAATTGCCCTTCCTCCAAAATCCTCTATACTCATAGGTATACATTGCACAACGAGAGCAAAATTATGATAAGCAACTATTCTTATAGAGGTGTTTTGTGATGGAGCTTCGCCCCATCACAAAACACCTCAGTTCTCCTGGCTTTAAGTTTACAAACACACAGCGAAAATCAGCTTTCAAGTAGACTCTAGGATTATAGTACAATGCCTGGTAGCACTCTCTGGGGAGGGAACATGTACCCTGATATCATATTACACCTGCCTGAATGGATTGCCGGAGAGTTTCAATCGCCAGCACAGCGCTTTCCCACACTCAAGGAGCGCATGGCTTTCGTTATCCGGCTTGCAGAGCGCAATATTCAAGAGGGCACTGGTGGACCCTTCGGCGCCGCCGTCTTTGCACAGGAAACCGGCGAGTTGATTGCCCCAGGCGTTAACATCGTGGTTGCCTCACATTGCTCGCTCGCACATGCTGAAGCCGTAGCCATCATGTTAGCGCAACAAATCTGCGGAACCTTCGACCTGAGCGCCGACTTTCTACCACCGCTGGAATTGGTCACCAGTGCACAACCTTGCATCCAATGTTACGGCAATATCTGGTGGAGCGGGCTTCAACGGCTGATCGTCGGCGCAAGCAAAGCTGATGTCGAAGACCTGACCGGTTTCCAGGAAGGACCGGTGCCGGAAAACTGGGTCGAAACCCTGGAGCACCGCCCCCCTCTCCCACCTATCCGCGTAATCCAGAATGTACTCCGCGAGGAGGCCTGCGCAGTCCTACGAGCTTATGCTGAAAACGGCGGGCTGGTCTACAATCCAGATGTGACGTAGATCCGAAGCCGAAGCACCAACGATCAGAGAACAACATGTCTTACCTATACGCTTTCCCCATCACTAATTGACAAGGAGATATCAAAGTGGACCCGACGGAAACCCCTAAACCCCAACCAGAAGCCCCGAAAGAGGAACAAATCAGCACGCAACATGTGCTGCGTGTGAACGGTGAGGAGATTGCCTACACAGCCATCACCGGAACAATGGTCCTCAAAGCTACAGACGGCGCGACTCCCAAAGCCTCCGTCTTTTTCGTTGCCTATACACGCGATGGGATAGAAGACACCTCCAAACGCCCCATCACCTTCTCTTTTAACGGCGGACCAGGCTCTTCGTCCATCTGGATGCACCTGGGTTTACTTGGCCCGCGGCGCGTCCGCCTGGCAGAAGATGGAGGCCCCGTTCCACCACCCTATCAGCTGGTAGACAATGCTTACTCACTGCTCGATGAGACAGACCTGGTATTCATTGATCCCGTGAGCACCGGCTATAGCCGTCCGGCGCCGGGCGAAGAAGTCAAACAATTCCACGGACTGGAGCAGGACGCCGAATGGATGGGGGAATTCATCAGGCTCTTCACCACCCGCTTTCAACGCTGGAGCTCGCCCAAATTCCTGATTGGGGAGAGCTATGGCACCACCCGCGCGGCAGCGCTGTCTGGCAGACTCCAGAATCATCACAGCCTCTACCTCAACGGTATCATGCTCATCTCCACCGTGCTCAATTTCCAGGGCGTCCGGTTCAATACCGGCAATGATTTGCCCTACATCCTCTTCCTGCCTACCTACACCGCGACTGCCTGGTATCATGGGTGCTTGCCCGAGACCCTGCAAAGCCAACCGCTGCGGGAACTACTAAACGAAGTGGAGCACTTTGCCCGCACGGATTATACACTGGCGCTGATGCAAGGTGCGCGCCTTCCTGCCGAGGAACAAGCCGCGATCGCAAAGCGGTTGGCAGCGTATACCGGGCTATCCGAGACCTATATTTCGCAGACGAATCTGCGGATCAACATCTATCGCTTCGTCAAAGAGTTACTGCGAAGCCAACGCCGCACGGTTGGACGGCTCGACAGCCGCTTCAAGGGCATAGATCGAGACGCTGCAGGAGAACACTTCGAGTACGACCCGAGCTACGCGATCATCCAGGGCGCCTATGCCGCCACCCTCAATGATTATGTCCGCCGCGAGCTACAGTTCACCAGCGATCTCCCTTATGAGGTGCTCACGAGCCTTCACGAGACCTGGGACTACAGCGCTTTCCAGAACCAATACGTCAATGTAGCCGAGACGCTACGCGCCGCCATGTGCCAGAATCCCTATCTCAAGGTCTTCATCGCCAACGGCTACTACGATTTTGCCACGCCATACTTTGCGACAGAATATACCTTCAACCATCTGGAGCTCGATGCCGAACTGCAGGGCAATATCAGCATGTGCTACTATGAAGCCGGGCACATGATGTACGTCCATGAGCCTTCGCTGGCACAGCTCAAAGCGAATCTGGCAGCGTTCATCCAAAGCTCTAAGGGAGAGCCAGAAGCAAGCGCATAGGGAATAGAAGCGGAAAACAGGAAGTCGCTGGCTGAAGGATAGCCCGGCTTCCTGTTCCCTGTTGTTCATGGAGGATTTGCTCATGATGGAGTCGCCAAGCCGGGCATGCCCATATTTCACCGATCCCACGGGACGCGAACACCTGCTGGAGCAGGATCTGGTCACCCTGGGGCGAGCCATCGAGAACAGCATCGTCATCACCAGCAAGCGCATCTCCCGCGCGCATGCTCAGATACGACGCGAGGGCTGGCGGCGCATCCTGGAGGACCTTGGCAGCGCCAACGGCACTTTCTGCAATGATGAGCGGGTACTGACTCCGGTGGAACTCCATGACGGCGACCGGGTTCTGGTCGGTGATGTGTTGCTCCTCTATCACGACCCTGACACCACACTGTGTGAATCGCGTTTTCCAGAACTGGAGGTAGATGTTGCTGCGGGCATTGTGCGTGTGAACCGCGAGGCAATCACACTCTCCCCCAAGGAATTCGAGCTGTTGATCTATTTGCATGCACAGCGTGGGCAAATTTGCTCTAAAGATGAAATTGCCAGAGCAGTCTGGCCCGAATATCAGGATAGCGTCTATGATTACCAGATCGAAAACCTGATACGGCGACTGCGCGCCAAGATCGAAACCGACCCCGGAAATCCGCAGCTGCTCCTCACCATGCGCGGGCTGGGTTATAAATTACTCATGCGGGAGTGAGGTAGTAGCCCCTCACAAATTGATAGCCTCCTGTTAGTTTGCTGTTGGTGGGTGGATAGGTTCCCCTTGCACAGCTGTGCTATGGTAGTCTCGGTAACACGGGAACTGTTACCACAACATTCACACAGGAGGTAATCTTATGGAAAGGCCGGGTTTGATGTTCATGCTCATTATATTAGGACTGAGCGCAATGGGATGTACTGCTGCGGGCACTTTTGGGATCAAAGGTTCTGGTATCGTTCGCACAGAAGTGCATGAAGTACACGACTTCACCAGTGTCAACTTCGCCAGCATTGGAGAGCTCACTATTGAACAAGGTGAAGAGGAGGAGTTGCGCATTGAGGCCGAGGACAACCTGCTCCCGTATTTTGAGACCGAAATCCACGATGGGGAACTCATCATCCGCCAGAGCATCCACACCCCGCTCCACCCCACCCAAGCCGTGCGTTTCTATCTCAAAGTCAAATCCCTGGAAGCACTCACCCTCACAGGCAGCGGCTCCGCTACAGCTGAGCAGCTCCACGCCGGGCAATTCACCCTGCGATTAACGGGTTCCGGCGATATTGCCCTGGGGCGTATTGAAGCCGATACATGCCGCGTAAAGCTCTCCGGTTCTGGAGATATCCAGATTGGCACCCTCATCGCCACTGAGCTGGAAAACCACCTTACTGGCTCAGGGAATCTGCGCGTTACCGGCACAGTGCGTACTCAAGAGTTAACGCTCAGCGGTTCCGGCAACTATCTGGCGGATGCCCTGCAAAGCAGCGACGCCACCTTGCGCCTCACCGGCAGCGGCTCAGCTCACGTGCAGGTCGCAGAGCAATTGGAGGCGCAACTCACCGGCAGCGGCTCAATTATCTACAGCGGCACACCTGCCGTGAAAAGCGTCATCACAGGATCGGGGAAAATCAGCACCCGTAGCAGCTGAATGCCAGGTGCTATCCATACTCCAGGATTAGCCAGGCTAAGCAGCATCACACGAACACGGTGAACTCTCTCTTTGGAGCAAAACCATGCAACGCCAGTTAGAAGGACAAAGGCTAGGCAAATACCAAATCCTCAACCCCTTGGGGCGCGGAGGTATGGCGCGGGTCTATCGCGCCTACCACGCCCAACTGGATCGCTACGTTGCTATCAAGGTGTTGCGCTCCGATTTGGTGGATGAGGGCGACTTCCTGGAGCGATTCCAGAGGGAAGCGCGAGCAGTTGCCAACCTGCGTCATCCGAACATCGTCCAGGTTTACGATTTCGATGTGGAAATCACCGGCGACGATGCCCTCACCTATATGGTGATGGAATTACTAGAGGGAGATACACTTAAAAGCCGCTTGCAAGCCTATCAAGCACGGAACGAGCGCATGCCCCTGGAGGAAAGCTTACGGGTGTTATTGGACGTTCTCAGCGGACTGGGTTACGCCCACGCCGAAGGTGTCATCCATCGAGATATCAAACCCGCCAACATCCTGCTCACCCGGCGTGGTCAGGCCGTGCTAGGAGATTTCGGCATCGCACAGATTGTGGGGGGAACGCGACACACGGCAGTGGATGCCCTGCTCGGCACGGTGGCCTATGTGGCCCCAGAGCAGGCGCTTGAAGGTCGCAGCGATCCGCGCAGCGATCTCTATTCCATCGGTGTGGTGCTCTACGAGATGCTGAACCAACGCCCCCCCTTCGACGCCGATACCCCGCTGGCAGTGCTGCTACGTCATGTCAACGACCCGCTGCCACTTCCGGGAGACGCGACCATCCCACAACCGCTGGAACGGGTACTGCTCAAAACGCTCTCCAAGCACCCCGAAGAACGTTATCAGAGCGCTGCCGAGCTAGCCGAAGCCTTGCGCCATGTCGCACAGGAATTAGAGCTGGTTCTGCCAGAACAGCTGCCGCCACCGCTCACCTTCACCACGGCAGAGGCGCCCGCAGAGGATGTGGTCGTCTATTCCGGCGCCGCCCGTGCCCAAGTCACCGACACTGGCTTTGCAGATGATGACACAAATGTGACAGTCGTTCCATCAACGGCGCTGGAACTGGCACAGGCAAATGCCCTCACCCCGCGCGGAACTTTCGCGCTGAACGTGCACGGCAAAACAATCTATCTGCCGGTGAAAGGTGAAGCGGGGAGCATCATTGCTGCTAGCGTTTTTGCACCGGCATGGAACTTGCTGGGGATCATGGCGGCAGGAATCACGGAAAGGCCGCTTTTCACCCATGGTTGGCCCGTAGAGCTCTTTCTTGCTGGCATAATTCTCAGTGCCATCACATGGGTGACCCAATCCATCTGGCTTTTGATTCCGACGCTGCTCGTGTTGGGAAATGGCGTACTCTTCAGCTATTACACGCTAACCGGAAACTGGGAACAATGGTCCTTCTTGTGGCCTCTGGAACTTTTCATTACCGGAGGCGCAATTAGCGCGACCTTCATACTGGCGCGACTGCGCGGGGCAAGCCGCGAAAACACAGGACTGTTAGGATTCAACCTCGGGGCGCTAAGTCTGGTGGCGGCGCTCGTCATCAGCGCAGCGGCATTAATCAAATGGTGAACCATGCCAATTCGAATCACTCAGGCATGAAATCATCACTAAGTCGAGTCGAAAATACCACTAAAACGAAATACATTTCAAGGAGCTGACAATGCGACGGTTATCTTCAACACTTATAGGATTGTTGCTTATTATGCTTGGCATTTTTGGGATAGCTTGGAGAATGGATGTTCCAGGCGGCGCCCTCACAACCTTGCGTCTGGGAATACTGCGGCTATGGCCCGTGCTAGTATTCATTGTTGGCGCATTCTTTGTGCTGCCGCCACTATTCATGCGGGATAGGCCCGGCCTGAGCGGACTTTTCATCCCCGGCATTCCGATTCTGGTCACAGGGGGGGTGCTCCTGCTGGCGAGCCTGACCAATCGTTGGGGCTTTATCTGGGGTCATTTCTGGCCGCTGGAAATTCTCGCCGTGGCGCTGGCGTTCCTGCTGATGGCGCTGTTCTTACGGGAAATCGGGCTGACTTTCCCGGCGGTGATTCTAGCCTTCAATGGCCTGGCACTGCAATTCACAGCTCTGACCGGTTGGTGGGAAGCATGGGCAGTGCTGTGGGTTATTGAACCGCTGGCAGTGGGCGTAGCGCTCCTGGTACTGTATTTCAAACTTCGAAGGCGCGGTTTGCTCATCGCGGGCTTAATTCTATGCGGCATAACCGTCCTCGGCGTATTGCTAATGAGCCTGATTCTGGCAAATCGCTGGTGGATGCTGGGATTATTCGGTCCGGCACTGTTGGTGCTCCTGGGCGGATTCTTCATTATCCGCGCGTTGCAGGCAGGCAAGGAAGCCCCAGTAGCGCCGATTGTCTCAGAAGCGCCGGCAGAAGCCGGGTAGCCTTCAGGGATTGCTCCTGGCGCCTGAAGTTCAGGTTAGGATGTAGGGAGGGTGCAGCACGCTTTGCTGTACCCTCCCTAACTTTTGGACACTGCAATCAGGGGTGAATCTGCCCCACAGTCGCCAGGATACGATCAAAGAGCGCATTCATCGCCGGGTCCACAACCCGTCGTTCGGGAGCAGCATCATGCCAGGCAATAACCTCACGCGCTCCCTGAGCGAAGGGAATCGTCGCCGCATAATCCGGCACGTAACGCCGTAATTTGCTGTTATCGAAGATGACGCTGTGCGATTTATCCCCCAACAGCGAGGTCCCCCACTCAGCATCGAAAGCCGCGAGCGTTTCAGAAGCCACATGCACCAATTGTGGTTCCACACCCGCAGCGCGCCCCAACCAGAGGAAAATCTCGTTCCAGGTCAGCACCTCATCACTGGTGATGTGAAAAGTTTCACCAAGTGTCCGGTGATTTCCCAGCAAGCCCACAAAGCCGCGGGCGAAATCCTCATGATGTGTCAGCACCCATAACGATGTTCCATCCCCATGAACAATGACCGGTTGCCCACGCCGCATCCGGTCAATGACCGTGTAACGGCCATACATCGGCAATTTGGTGGCATCATAGGTGTGTGAAGGGCGCACAAGCGTCACCGGGAACCCCTCATCGCGAAACGCACGCATCAGCCGCTCCTCACAGGCAATCTTTGCCCTGGAGTAAGCCCAGTGGGGATTCCCCAACGGCGCAGATTCCAGAATCGGCAGGGCCGCAGGTTTGAGATACGCCGATGCCGTACTGATGAAGATATATTGTCCCACACGTCCGCTAAAGAGTGATAGGTCAGTTTCCACGTGCTCTGGCGTATAAGCAATCCAGTCAACCACAACATCGAAAGTTGTCGAGCCGAGTGCCTCCACCACCGATCCCGGGTCACGGATATCCGCATGAATCACCTCCGCGCCCGGCGGGATGGGACGTTGTGACTGCCCGCGATTCAGCAAGGTGAGCTTCATGCCCTGCGCTAATGCCAACCGCGAACACGCGGAGCTGATAACCCCTGTTCCACCGATAAAGAGTACGCGCATCATAGCACCTCCCCAGATATCATTCCCCACACTCTCACAGTCTGCTCTTTTTACCCTCATACTGGGCGCCTGTCAAATAGAGCTTTCCCGGTAACTGTTCAGCGTTACCCCGCTTGCCGCCATAAGAGCGGCTGAAGCCGCGGTTTTAGGGGTGATTTTCGATGCCGCGCGCAGCGCGGCATCGAAAATCACCCTCTTTAACGGACTTTAGTCCGCAGTGTATGTCGTGCGATGGAAGTCTGAACAATTACCTTTCCCGGAGGGTATAGGACAAATTATTGGAGAGTTCAAAGGTTGGCTTGTTGAGACAATGCGTTTAGATACTTTGGTGCGCCCAAGAGGCGCAGAGGTAAGTTTTTTGTGATTTTGGTGAACGGGGCGCATCCCCGTTCACCAAAATCACACCTGCAGAAAGAAGATGCAGAGAAATGATCGCTGATGAAGGCCATTTACAAGATGGCGGTCTTGTTTTCACTAATATTCTGTCGTATACCCTTTCTCGATTCCGACGTATCCTTCCACGCTCATAGGGGTTATAGAGAGCATGTGCATGATGCGGTTATACCAGGAGGTGTTCCTTCAGCCAATTGATAGGTTCCGGATAGGCTATCCAAAACAAGACCGGGTATGCTAGGAATGATTTCAGAATCCTGAAAGTTGAGGTAAACGATGATGAAGACATTGCTGTATTTGCTCATGTGGCCCTTCTTGCACCTCTACTCCTGGTTACTGCTCAAACTCAACATCCGCCACGGGGGACCTCTTCCCCGTAGTCCGCAGATTTTAGTCGCCAATCACCCTACCACCGTTGACCCTTTCTTCGTCGCCTGGTTGGCCAAAGGCCCTTCGTGCATTCTGATCACTGAACACGCCTTCAAAGTGCCGCTGTTTGGCGCCTACCTCCGGCGCGCGGGACATATCCCTGTAGCGATAGATAATGGCAGAGCCGCTTTCACCGCAGCCGTCGCGGCTATCAAAGCCGGTCGCAAAGTCATCATTTTCCCCGAAGGCGACCTCAGCCCACGCGAGGGCTTTTGCAAAGCGCATTCCGGCGCTGCCCGGCTGGCATTGCTCACCGGCGCCCCCGTCATCCCCGTGGGCATCGCCCTACCCTGGGAAGGCATGCGTTTCCGCAAAGAGACTTTCGGCACAGAGACAGTCACCAGCCGTTGGCCCGTACGCACCTCCTATGCAATGACGATGGGATGCGCCCTCCACTTCAGTGGCGATGCTGATGATCGCGCACAAGTCGCCGCCGTGACCGATACCATTATGCAACACATCGCAGCGCTGGTGCAGCAGAGCCGACTACGGTTGCGCCCAGAGCACAGGCACGGATTTGCGCCCATCGCAGCAGATTTGGCGGGATAGAGTATCCCTCTAAAGCGCGCCCCGGTGCCAACAAGATTCTCAATTTTCCGCGAGGTCGTTATAACGGATAGTCTCCCTGTTAAGCGTTGTTGACGTTTGGTACAGGTAGCATTGTCAATAGTTCTTTAACAGTCCAAATACGATCGGTCAGCTTGGCCACCATGGCTGGCG
>JAPKMR010000120.1 GCA_026645815.1 Anaerolineae bacterium
CGCCGTACTCGGCGCTTCTTTCTGCCGGTGTGATTTTCGTGAACGGGGCGCAGCCCCGTTCACGAAAATCACAAAAAAAACCTACCTCTGCGTCTCTTTGGCGCGTCAAAGTGTCTAAACGCACGGTCTCACCAATCTGACCTCTGAACTTCCCAATAATTTGTCCTATACCCAACTGCCTCGATTTGCACGATTGCCCGCCCTGCGTATGATAGTAGGTGATAGATGAGAGCGCACTTAAACCACAAAGGAGGCATACAATGTATCGTAGATGGCATTCTTGGGGCGCCGGCATGATGCTGGGCCTGCTCTTGAGCTTGATTCTCGCTTCTGTTGCCCTCGCCGATATCGGTCCCAAGCCCACCATGGACTTCGTTTTCACCGCGCTCACGGACGTCCAGCCCGAGATTGTCGAAGCTACGCTATACGAATGTTCCGACCCCACCTGCACCATCGCCGAACCGCTGCAGGAGCTCGGACCGCAGCGCATCACTTGCCAGGCAACCAGCTGCTATTCCATGGCTTATGGCTATGCCGAGCATTTCCGCCTGAGCGTGCGCTTCTCCGATGGCATCACCCGCGAGAGCAATGTCTTCGGCAAACGCGCCTATCAGGCGCAGTACACCGTCAGGATCGAGGACTCGAGCCTCGTCGTCGAGGAACATTCGACTTTTGGCAGCTTGTTCAACGGTCCGCTGTATATCGTAGCGCTCTTTACCCTTGGAGCGGCGGTTCTGATTCTGCCGCTGCTGGCGCTGCTGCACCTGGTCTTCCTGGGCATTTGGATCGTCCGCGCGCCGCGACCTGAAGCGCCGCGACCTGAAGCGCCGCCCCGCTGGCTCTTTAGCGCTACCTGGATCCTTTCGGGCCTGGGTATCGTCATAGGATTGATCGCTGCGTTCACCGTGCCGCTCACCCTGCTGATCGAGCTGCCGGTTCTGATCGCCTATGTGCGTTGGCGCAACAAACCGCTCAGACTCTGGCTTACCCTGGGTGTGGCGGTCAATTTGGTCACCCAACCGCTGCTCTGGTCCATGGCGATTGGCGGGGGCTTGAGCCATTTCCCCTGGACCACGCTCGCCATCGTGGAAACGGGCATCTGGTTGGTTGAGGCAGTGTTGCTGTATCTGCCGCTGCGGCGCCAGACCACTTTCCCGGCGATGCTGCTGCTGAGCCTGGCGATGAACGCTCTCAGCTTCGGCTTGGGCTTGCTGCTGCCGGTATAGCGGGTGAACGATTTCTTTAACCACGAAGGACACTAAGGACTCTAAAGAAGACTCAAGTGGCACATCACAAAATACGACACACTGACGGCTACGAAAAAAGATCCTGTCAATCCTGTTAATCCTGTCTAAAGAAAAACACCTTTGCGCCTTGGCGTGAGATAAAGAGACCTCACGCAAAGCCGCCAAGAGCGCAAAGGAAAGAACGATCGGCAAATCGCAAAATGCGACAGGCCAGTGGCTACGAAAAAATCCTGTCAATCCTGTTAATCCTGTCTAAAGAAAGTTAAAATTCTTTGTGCCCTTTGTGGTTTATCATCTTTTCAAGGAGCTGGTTATGACACTGACCCCTGAATGGCGCCGGCGAGTCGAACGCTGGTGCAAGATCTTGCGCGAACTCTGGTACCGCCCCCTCGGTGAGGTGGCGCTCGAGGGCTTCACCACCTTCGAATATCTCCCCGCCGAAGCTGCGGGTGCGGGTCCCTTTCAACCCATGCCCCCCGGCACACCCTGGGGCGCCAAATGGGAATATGCCTGGTTCCGCGGCGAGCTCGTCTTGCCCGCCGAAGCTGCCGGGCAGCGCTGCGTGCTCTGCCTGGAGTCCGGCGGCGAGAGCCTCATCTGGATTGACGGGCGCCCCGTGGGCGCGCGCGATTGGGCGCACAAAGCCCTCACCCTGACGCGCGCGGGCGCCCCTGGAACGCGCTACCGCCTTCTGGTGGAGAGCTACGGCGGGCACGGTCCCATGGTGGAAGGCGGCGGACCCGCGCCACACGGCGTCGAGACCGTCCCCGAACCGCCCGCAACGCAGCGCACCGTGGGCCATTCCACCTTTGGCATCTGGGATGAGGTCCTGTTCCAGCTGGCGCTCGATGTGCAGGCGCTCTTCGAACTGCGCGAGAAGCTCGAGCCAGCTTCCCTGCGGGTTGTGGAAATTGACCGGGCGCTGCAAGAGATCACCCTGCTCGTGGACCTCGAAGCGCCGCGCGCGGAGCTCCTGCGCCTGGCAGAAGCCGGGCGGGCGGCGCTCAAGCCGCTGCTGGAGTGCGTCAACGGCAGCACCGCCCCGGAACTGATTGCTTTCGGTCACGGGCACCTGGATGTCGCCTGGCTCTGGCCCCTGCAGGAGACCGAGCGCAAGATGGGGCGCACCGTCGCCAACCAGCTCGCGCTGATGGACGAATACCCCGATTACATCTTCCTGCAAAGCCAGGCGCAGCTCTGCCGCATGTTGGCGCAGCGCTACCCCGAGCTCACCACGCGCTTCAAGGAAAAGGTGCGCGCCGGGCAGATGATTGTCGAGGGCGGCACCTGGGTCGAACCTGATACCAATTTGACCAGCGGCGAGAGCCTCATCCGGCAATTCATCCACGGCAAGCGCTTCTTCCGCGAGGAATTCGGCATGGACTCGCAATTCTTCTGGGAACCGGATGTCTTCGGCTATTCCGGCGCGCTGCCGCAGATACTACGCGGGTGTGGCATCAAATATTTCGGCACACAGAAGATTTTCTGGGCTTATAACGGCGGCGACCCCTTCCCCTACAACGAGTTCATCTGGGAGGGCATTGATGGTTCCGAGGTGATTGCGCACATCTTCCACGGCTACGGCTACGAGACCTCGCCCGCGCACCTGGTGGATGCCTGGCGCAACCGGGCGCAGCAGAGCGACACCGCTGCCCTGATGCTGCCCTTCGGTTGGGGCGATGGCGGCGGCGGTCCCACCCGCGAGCATGTGGAATTTGCCCTGCGCGCCCGCGATTTGGAAGGCGCGCCCCGCGTGCGGATGACCGGCCCCGGCGCCTTCTTCGAGATGCTGGAAGCCCGCGGCGGACCCAAACGGCGCTACGTCGGCGAGATTTACTTCCAGGCGCACCGGGGCACCTATACCTCGCAGGCGCGCACCAAGCGCAACAACCGCCGCAGCGAGCTCACCTTGCGCGAGGCGGAATACTGGGGCAGCGTGGCGCGCGCACTCGTCGCCCATCCCCTGCCGCTGGCGCAGCTCGATGCGGCGTGGAAGACGGTGCTGCTCAATCAGTTCCACGATATTCTCCCCGGCTCTTCTATCGAGCGGGTTTACGCGGAGGCGGAGCAGCAGCACGCCGCCGTGATTGCGGAGGCGCAGGCCATCGCCCACGCGGCAGCGAGCAGCCTCACGCAACCCGCCCGCGTGCTGACCGTCTTCAACTCCCTCTCGTGGTCCCGCACGGCGCTCGTGCCCCTGCCAGAAAGCGCAGCGCAGGCGTCCGGGCAGCGCTTCGAGGGGCGAACCTGGGCGGAGGTGGAACTCCCTGCCTGCGGTTGGCGCACGGTGACGCCGGACACGTTCGAAGCGGGTACGCCTGCTTCGGGCGGCGCGCTCCGGGTTGAGCCGTGCTTGCTGGAGAATGAATTCCTGCGCGTCACCTTCAACGAGGTGGGGGAAATCACCAGCTGCCTGGATAAGAGCTCCGGGCGCGAGCTCGCTGCTGCGCCCGGCAATGTCTTCCATTTATATAGAGACGTACCCACCTGGTTCGATGCCTGGGATATTGACAGCATGGTCAAAGACGCCCCGGTGGAGCTCAGCCGCGAGGCGGTCCTGGAAGTCGTCGCCGAGGGTTCGCTCTTCGGTGCGCTGCGCCTCACCCGCCGGTTGCACGCTTCAACGCTCACGCAGATCATTCGCCTGCGCCGTGGCAGTCGCTGCCTGGAATTCGAGACCGTGGTGGACTGGCGCGAGCGCCATAAGCTGCTCAAGGTTGCCTTCCCGGTGACGATTCACGCGGAGGAGGCGGTACACGAAATTCAGTTCGGGCACCTGCGCCGCCCGACCCACGCCTCGCGTCCTTTCGATGCCGACCGCTTCGAGGTCTCCGCGCACAAGTGGTCCGCGCTGCTGGAGGAAGGGCGCGGCGTCGCGCTGCTCAACGACTCCAAATACGGCCTCGATGTGACCGGCAACACCTTCAACCTCACGCTGCTCAAGGCGGCGCTGGCGCCCGATAGCCACGCCGACCAGGGCGAGCAGCGCTTCACGTATGCGCTTACCTTCTGGAACGGCAGCTTCTTCGAGAGCGACGTGATTCGCGAGGCGTATGAGCTCAACGTGCCCGCGCTTGTGGTGGAGGGCGCGGCGGCAACGCGCTCGCTCTTCACGCTCAGCGCGCCGAACGTCATTTTGGAGACGGTCAAGCCGGCTGAGGATGGCTCGGCGGATATCATCCTGCGGCTCTACGAGGCCAAGCGCACCGCCACCCGCTGCACGCTGGAGACTGACCTGCCGCTAAAGGCGGTCATGCAGACGAACATGCTTGAGGAAACGGAAGCCCCGCTCGCCTGCGCGGGCGGCAGCATCCCGTTGGACTTCCGTCCCTTCGAGATCAAAACCCTGCGGTTGGTGTTCTAAAGGAGGGTACCATGTCTAAACAGCGCTCATTCAAACGTTGGGTCTATATTCTCGCCCTGTTGGCGCTGCTCTCCGGCGCTTGCAACCTGAGCGCGGCGCTGGAGCGCCGCGACTTCACCACGCCCACGGCGCAGGCTGAGCCTCCAACCGCGACGCCTAAGCCCCCGACGCCCACGCCGGGCGTACCCACGGCGACGCCGCTGCCCAATCCCCCACCGCGTCTGCTCTACCGCATCCCCGAACCCGGTGCGGCGCAGCCCAGTAGCGCGCCCCTGGAGCTGACCTTCGACCAGCCCATGGATACCGCCAGCGTCGAGGCGGCGCTCGTCATCTCTCCCACCATCCCCGGAACCTTCCGCTGGCGCGATGCACGCACGCTGACCTTCGAGGCGGCGGCGCCCTTGCCGCGCGGCGCCCTGGTCCAGGTGCGCCTCGGCGAGAACGCCCGCAGCGCTCAGGGCTTGCCCCTGCCGGAACCCGTCGCCTTCGACTTCAGCGTCGAGGGCTACCTCGAAGTGCTCGAGGTGCAACCTGCGCCGGATAGCGCCGGTCTCGAGCCGCCCGCGCGCGTCGTCGTCGTCTTCAACCGCCCGGTCGTGCCGCTGAGCGCGCTCGGCGATCAGGAGAACCTGCCCGACCCGCTCACCTTTAACCCGGCAGTGGCGGGGCAGGGCGAGTGGTTGAACACCTCCACCTACATCTTCTATCCCGAAGCGGGCTTTCTGCCGGCGACTGAATACCGCGCCCGCATTGACCCAGGTCTGACCGATACCCTCGGCGCTTCCTTCGCGGAGGCCTTCGAGTGGCGCTTCAGCACCCTGGCGCCCGCCATTCTCACCACGGAGCCTGCGAATGGCGATCTCTACGCCGGACCGGAGCAGGCAATCCGCGTGGTCTTCAATCAACCGGTGCTGCACGCCACGGCTGAGCAGCGCTTCGCGCTCGAATCCGCCGGTCGCATTCTTCCCGGAGACTTCGCCTGGATTGGCGGCGCGACCCCCGCGCTAACCGAGACGCTGCTCTTCACGCCCACCGAGCCGTTAGCGCGCGGCGCCGCGAGCATCGTGCGCCTGCGTGCGGGCATTCAAGCCGCTGCAGGACCGGCAGCCCTGGCGGAAGAGGTCACTTTCAGCTTCCGGGTGGCGCCTGCGCCGGGCATCGAGAGCCTTGCGCCGGGCAGTGGCTCGCGCAACGTGGACCCTTCCAGGGGGGTGGCCCTGTGGTTCGCCAGCCCGATGTTGCAAGAGGGCTTCATGCGCTATCTGCGCATCACGCCCGTGGTCACCGAGGTCTATACCTATTGGTCGGAGTCGGACGTGCGCCTGCAGCTTTCCTTCGAGATGGAACCGCAGACGGCTTACCGGATTCAGTTGGACCCCGAGGCGCCCGACCGCTACGGCACGCCCCTCGGTCAGGCGTTGGATTGGCGCTTCACCACCGGGGATTGGGCGCCCTATGCCGACCTGCTCCAGACGGAGCGCTTGCAGGTCTACGGCGCGTATACAGAGACCGTGGTCTATGCGTCCGTGCGCAATGTTTCCCGGCTTGACCTGGAGCTCTATGCGCTGGATGAGGCGCAATTCATGGGGCTGATGGCTTATGACGGTTGGGAAGCCTGGCAGAACTTCGATCCCTCAACGGCGCAGCTGCTGCGGCAATGGAGCCAGACGCTCACTCAGCCGCGCAACGCCAACGCCACGGTCGGGATTCCCTTGCTCGCCGAGGGTGGGGCGTCTCTGCCGCCGGGCATCTACTATCTGCGCTTCAACGCGCCTGAAGTGCTCGCTGCAGACCCCAAACAGGTCCCGGAGCGCTTGCTGCTGGTCAAATCCGGCATCAACCTCACACTCAAGCAATCCGAGACGGAGACGCTGGTGTGGGCGACCGATTTGGCGACCGGCTTGCCCGTCTCCGGCTTGAACATCCGCTTGAATTCTGCGGCGGAGGGCTGGCACGGCGCCGGTATCACCGCTGCCGAAGGGCTGTGGTTGGCGCAGCATCCCCCGCGCGAGAATCTCTGGGACGATCTCTTCGTCTTCTCCGGCGCACCCGGCGCGTCCGATTTCGCCGTGGCTTATAACAGCTGGACTTCGGGCATTGAGCCGTGGCAGTTCGGGCTGGAGTATGGCTACGATTTGAGCGCTTATCGCGGCGCTCTCTACACAGAGCGTCCCATCTATCGCCCCGGGCAAATCGTGTACTTCAAGGGCATCCTCCGCGCCGATGATGACGCGCGCTACAGCCTCCCTACCGGTATTGCCGGTTTACAGGTGGAGATTGACGACCCGCAAGGGCGTCAGGTCTTCTCGGGCACTATGCCGCTCAACGATATGGGCACCTTCAACGGCGAGCTGCGCCTGAGCGCCGAGGCTACTCTGGGCATCTACTCTATCTATGCCAGCGACGTCGAAGCGGAACTCGGCTTTGGCGCGAGCTTCCAGGTGGCGGAGTACCGCAAACCGGAATACGAGATTGAGGTGACGACGGACCGCCCCGCCTACACGGATGGGGATGACATCCAGCTATCGGGGCAGGCAACTTACTACTTTGGCGGTCCGGTAGCGGACGCCGAGGTGACCTGGAACATGCTCAGCGGCGCGTATGATTTTGAATACCGCTGCCCGGCGGGCGCGGTTTGCCCCTTCTACAGCTGGGCGGAGTCGGATTGGACCGGTGAGGAGGACTGGGGCTACGATAGCCTCGTGGCTTCGGGCGTGGGCGTGACCGGTGCGCAGGGCGAGGCGAGCTTCGCCGTGCCCGCCGACCTCACGCTCAACACCGGCAGTCGCCGCCTCACGCTGGAGCTCACGGTGACCGATATCAACGGGCAGGCGGTGAGCAACCGCACCGCCGTCATCGCGCACAAGGGTGACTTCTACATCGGCTTGGCGCCGCGCGGCTATCTCGCCCAGGCAGGGCGCAGCAAATCCGTGGACGTGCTCACCGTGGATTGGGAAAGCCGTCCGGTGGGCGACGTGCCCCTGGAGGTGACCGTCCTCGAACAGCGCTGGTACAGCGTGCGCGAGAAATCCGATACCGGCGCCTTCTACTGGACCTGGGAGGTCGAGGAAATCCCCGTCTACACGACCACCCTGACGACCGGCGCAGACGGCAAGGGCGTGCTCGCCTTCACGCCGCCGCGCCCCGGCAGCTACCGGGTGCGCGCGGTGGGGCGTGATGCGCGCGAGCGTGTTATCCGCAGCGGCGCCTTTGTCTGGGTTTGGGGCGGCGCCGGGGCTTTCTGGCGCCAGGAGAACAACAACCGCTTCGATCTCATCGCCGACCGGGAGAGCTACAAGGTGGGCGATACGGCGGAAATCCTCATCGCCTCGCCCTACAGCGGCACGGTGAAGGCGCTCATCACCATCGAACGCGGGCGCATCATGGAGACCGAGGTGCGCACGCTGGCGAGCACCGCTGAGGTGCTGCGCATTCCCATCCGCGCCGAGTATGCGCCGAATGTCTTCGTCTCCGTGATTCTGGTACAGGGCGCGGAGAATGCCTCGCAGGGCCTCGCGAGCTTCAAGATGGGGGTGGTCGAACTGCCGGTCTCCGTGGCGGATAAGGCGCTGCAAATCAGCCTCATCCCCGACCGGGACATGGAACAGGGCGAGACCTACCGCCCGCGCGAAAAGGCGCATTATGAGATTCTGGCGACCGATGCCGCGGGTGCGCCGGTAGATGTGGAACTTTCCCTGCGTCTGGCAGACCTGGCGGTGCTGGCGCTCGCCGATGAATCGGGTCCCACGTTGTTGGATACCTTCTGGCGCCCGCGTGGGGTGGTGGTGCGCACCAGTGTGCCGCTCGTGGTCGCCCTGGAAGCCCTTAACCGCGATATGGCGCGCGGCGCCAAGGGCGGGGGCGGCATGGGCGGCGCTGAAGGGCTGGTCCGCGCGAACTTTGCCGATACGGCTTTCTGGGACCCTCTGGTGCGCACGGGACCCGATGGGCGCGCGGAGGTCGAGGTGGCGCTGCCCGATAATCTCACCACCTGGCGCATGCAGGCGCGCGGCGTCACTGCCGAGGCCCTGGTGGGGCAGGCGAATGTGGACATCCTGAGCACGCTGGACCTGCTGGTGCGCCCCGTGCTGCCGCGCTTCTTCGTGGTGGGGGACCGCGCGGAAATCGGCGCGGTGGTCCATAACAACACGAGCAAGACCCTGACGGTGGAGGTGAGCCTGGTGCCGGTGGGCTTTGTGCTCGATGGCGCGGCGCGCCAGACGCTCACGCTGACGGCGGGCGCAAAGGCTAGCGCGCTTTGGCCCGGTTCCGTGCTGCCCGGCGAGGAGACGGTGAGCGTGCGCCTCGAGGCGCACGCCGGAACCCTCTTCGATGCGCGGGAGGATACCGTGCCCGTCTACCGTTACGCGACCCCCGAAGTGGTCGCCACGACGGGAGTGATGGAAGAACCGGGCTTGCGCCAGGAATTGGTGCAGCTGCCCCGTGCCTTCGACCCCACGCAGGGCGAACTGGTGGTGCAGCTCTACGGTTCCCTCACCGCCATGACGCAGGCGGCGCTGGACTACCTCGAGCATTATCCCTATGAATGCACCGAGCAGACCGTGAGCCGTTTCCTGCCCAATCTGGCTACGTATCGCGCCCTGGAGGAACTCGGCGCCGCCGACCCCGAACTCCGCGCTGAGTTGGAAAGCCTCATTGCGCTGGGCGCGCAGCGGCTGTATAACCTCCAGCACTACGATGGCGGGTGGGGCTGGTGGGTCTCGGATGAGAGCCAACCCTATCTCACCGCCTATGCCTTGCACGGGCTGTTGGAAGCCTATCGCTCCGGCTTCACTGTGGATACGGAAGTCATGGCGCGCGCCGTGGCCTACCTCCGTGAGAACCTGCCCTCGATCACCGCGAACACGCCTTCCACCATCGCCAACCGTTTGGCTTATGTGCTCTATATTCTGGGGGAGGTCACCCGCGTCTTCGGTGAGGAGGTGGGCGAGGGCGAGCTGGGGCGGGCCAACCAGCTCTTCTCCTACCGGCAGCAGCTGGACCCTCACGGGCAGGCTTTCCTGGCGCTGGCGCTGCACGCGCTCGCGCCCGAAGCCACAACCCGCGTGCAGACGCTGTTGAGCACGCTTGCCGGGAATGCCATCCTCAGCGCCACCGGCGCGCACTGGGAATCGGCGCAACCGGATTACTGGAATATGAGCACCGACACGAGTGCGACGGCGGTTGTGCTGTGGGCTTTGGCGCAGCTGGAACCCGAGAGCGCGCAGCTGCCCGGCGGGCTGCGCTGGTTGATTGCCATGCAGCGTGAGGGCCACTGGGAATCCACACAGACCACCGCCTGGGTGCTGCTCGCCTTTGCCGAGGCGATGCGCGCGACTGGTGAGCTGGAGGGCAACTTCGCCTACGACCTCTATCTCAACGGCTTGCCGCGTCTGGAAGGTGCGGTCACCTCGGAGACGCTGGCGGAGGTGCAGGAGCTGCGGGTGGCGCTGGCGGAGCTGCTGGTGGATCAGGCGAATCGCCTGGTCATCGAGCGGCAACCCGGACCCGGGCGGCTCTACTACACGGCACAGCTGCGCTACTTCCTGCCCGCGGAGCAGGTGCAGGCGGCGGACCACGGCATCGTCTTGGAGCGCAGCTTTGCACCCCTGGAATCCCCGCAGACTTTTGTAGAGGAGGCGCAGGTGGGCGACTTGATTCAGGTCAGGCTCACCCTCAATGCGCCCACGGACTTGTACTACGTGGTGGTCGAGTCGCCGCTGCCCGCGGGCTTTGAGGGCGTGGATGTGAGCCTCAAGACCACGAGCGTCACCGGTTTGGCGCCCACGCTGGTCAATCAGTCTATAGAGGAAGAGACCGGGTGGTTCAGGCGCTACGGCTGGGGCTGGTGGGCGTTCTCGCACACCGAGATGCGCGATGAGAAGGTCACGCTCTTTGCCACCTACCTGCCGCGCGGCACCTACGAGTACACCTACCTCATGCGCGCCGGCGTCGCGGGAGAGTTCCGTGTCATGCCCGCTGTGGCTTACCAGATGTACTTCCCCGACGTCTTCGGTCGTAGCGCCGGCGGCGTCTTCATCGTAGACTGAGCACCATCATTCCGAGCGGAGCGCTCCCCTTCTTCCATCACCCCAAACGGAGCGCTCCCCTCCCTCCGTCATTCCGAACGGAGCGTAGCGGAGTGAGGAATCTCCCACCTTCG
>JAPKMR010000121.1 GCA_026645815.1 Anaerolineae bacterium
GACTCCGCTCCACTGCGCTTCGCTTCGTTCCGCTCCGCTCAGGGTGACGGGCTTGAAGGATGAGGAGGAACCCGAAGGTATACCGAAGTTAATTTTTGAAAGTTCAGAAGTGCCTGCCTACATTCAGACATCCCTACGGGACGAGGGGCAGCAGGCAGAGCGCGGCAGGATGCCGCGGCTACAAAAGCCGGGCTGGAGCCCGGCGCTCCCAGCGCGGCAGAATGCCGCGGCTACAAAAGCCGGGCTGGAGCCCGGCGCTCCTAGTGACAACGACTCGTGCGGGGTGAGGAGGAGTGCAAAGGAAGGGATTTTTTGCGGTCTTGGCGTGAGATGTCTTGCCAGAGCGCGATATGGATATCGCGGCTACGAGTCCCCTCATCAGTTGACACACCCTGCTGCCGGGCTATACTTTGATCAGCACATGAGCGCAACCATCTTACAAACCCACAGAGAGGAAACAAATGCCTGATCAACTCACATCCTTTTTGCAACGTTACCAACATCTACGCACGCTACGAGATTCCGGGCGAATGCCCCCCCAGCAATTCGCAGCCGAGGTGCAGAAGTTGCGCTGGCAGGATGCGAGCGGCGCCTGGTGGATGGTGGATGCCAACGGTGTGGCGCTGCGCTACGATGGGCAGCAGTGGCAGTCAGTAGGACCTCCCCCACCCCCGGCGCCGGCTTACGGTCCACCACCACCGCCGGCAGCAGCGGTGCCGCGCAGCGGACGCCGGGGCGCGGCGCCGCAAGCGGCGGCGCCCCAGGCGGCGGCGCCCCAAGGGGCGGCGCCCGCTCGCGCACCTGCGCCGAATCCCACCGCCGCGAAGGCGCGGCGCTTTGTGCCGCGCGCACTCCTGCCCATCCTACCGCTGATCCCGGTGTTGCTCTGCGGCGGGTCGTGGTTTTTCTACACATTTCTCGGCGTCTTCAAATACGAGGGGACTGCGGGCGTGGATTGGATAACCCCGCTCATCATTGTGGGGCTGCCGGCGCTGTTTTGGCTGCTCGATAAGCCGCTGGACCAACTCTTCATGCCGCTGAAGCCGGTCATCCAGGGCGTGCCTAAGGCGCTGCGTTTAGGTATCTGCATCGCTATTCCCATTGTGCTAGGCCTGGCGCTGGGGGCGCTCTCGGACTCCGGCTATGGAATGTTACGCTTCACCTCCCTGGTGAGCGTGCTCGCCGCAGCTGTGTTGCTGCGTTTCTAAGGAGGTTGCCATGCACCAACGACGAAACTCGCACCTCTGGCGACTATTGGCGGTCTGGGTCTTCTTGCAGACGGTCCTGTTCAGCCTGCTGCTCCCAGATCCGGTCTCCGCGCACGATTGCCTGACCGACCCCCTGAATGCCGCGGATTGTATGCGCACCCCGGGCTTTCGGCCCGCCATCACGGTGATCATCAGCCTGGGTGGCACGATTGCCACCGTGCTGGTGAATGTGCTCGCCGGCGGTGGGAGCGCCGCGGGCGCTACGCCCGGATTTGCGGGCGAGCCTATCCCCGTGGAGCTGCCGCAAATCCCCATCGAAGGTCCGCCGCCGCCAGAGATTCCCCTGGAAGGACCGCCGCGACCCGAAGTTCCGCCCGGAGGGGAGCTCAGCCCCACACAGATTGCCAATATCATCCAGAATTTCCCGCAACTCGGCGGGGGACCGGGGGAGAATCCGTTCACGGAATTCAACGGCGGCAAGGGCCAAACGCGCTGTGTTCGCAATGGCCTGCCGAACTATTGGGTGAACACGGCGAACCTCAACCTGTACGTTCACGACCGGGTCTACGGCTACCGCAGCCTGGGACCGGATATCGCCTTTGAAATGGCTTACAATCTGGGGACGAACCAGGCGGGCATGTTTGGGCCCAACTGGCGCTTCTCGTATGAATCCAGCCTGCAGGCGACGCCCGAGGCGCTGCTGGTGTGGCTAGGCACGGGCAAGCAACTGCGCTTCCGCAACGCGCCGCCGCGCAGCGCCCCGGCGCCCAACGCGCCCGTGGAATATCCCGCGCTGGATGGCGCCACCCGCGAACGGCTCTTCGATTATGGCGCTTTTCTGGTGCTCCTGGATCCCGAGACGCGCCTGAACTACCGCTACGATAAATCCCCCACGGCTTGGGCGCGCCTCAACTCGGTGAGCGACGAGAACGGGAATGCCGTGCAGCTGGCTTATACGCCGGAAGGACGGCTACGCGCGGTAACCGATGCCGCGGGGCGCAGCACGACCTTCGCCACCGATGCCCAGGGACGCTGCACCGGTTTCACGCTGCCGGATGGACGGCAGGCGCGCTATGCCTATGATGCGCAGGGCAATCTGAGCCAGGCGGTGGACCTGCTGGGCGTTTCGACGGTCTACGGTTACGACACGGAGCATTGCCTGGTGCGCATGGTGGTAGACCGCGACCAGAAGACCACGACTTTTACGTATACCACAACCCCCTACGGGAAGCTGCTCTCCAGCGTGACCGATGCTGCGGGCAACGTGACCCGCTATGAGCTCGTGGCGCTCGAGCCGCGACAGGTGCGCGTGACCGACCCGCTGGGGCGCGTCACGCTCTATACCAGCACGCCCGAGGGCCAGACCGAGCGCATCGTGGACCCGCTGGGAAATGCGACGGCGACCCGCTACGAGCGCGGTATGCCGGTGGCTTTCACCGATGCCCGGCAGCAGACCGCCCGCCTCGAATACGACGCACAGCGCCGCCCCACCCGGATGGTGGATGCGGTGGGCGGAGTCTGGGCTTCTACCTACGATCCCTACAGCCGGCTGTTGAGCGAGACGGATCCCACCGGGGCGGTCTGGCGCTACGAATATGACGCGCGCGGCAATCTCACCCGCACGCTTTCCCCGGAGGGGCGGAGCATGATGCTAGCCTATGATGCGCGCGGGCAGCTCCGCAGCATCACCAACGGCTTGAACCAGCAGGTAACCTTCACCTACGATGCTTTCGGCAACGTGCTGAGCCGCACGGAGCCTACGGGCGCCGTGACCCGCATGGCTTATGATGCCGCGGGGCTGCACCTTAGCGCGCTGACGGACCCCCGCGGGAACACCAGGCGCTTTGAATACGACGCCAACGACCGGCTGACCCGCGTGCTCCATCCCGATGGAACCGCGCGCAGCTACAGCTACGATTGTTGCGCGGGCGTGGCAGAGGTAGATGAGGCGGGCAACCGCACAACGCTGCGCCGCGATGCGTTGATGCTGCTGCAAGAAGCCCAGGATGCGCTCGGGCGCCACACGCTCTTAGCCTACAACGCGGGCGGGCAGCTGGTGAAAAAGGTGGACGCCTTGGGGCGCGTGACGGCGCTGGATTACGATGCCGCGGGCAACCGTGTGCGCAAGGTGGATGCGGCAGGGCAGACGGCGCAGGCGCGCTACGATCCCGCCGGCAACCTGGTAGCACTGGTGAATGCGCTGGGACGGACGACGAAGTATGATTACGATGCCGCGGGGCGCCTGGTGCGCACGACCGATCCATTGGGGCAGAGCGTAGCCGTGACCTGGGATGCGGCAAGCCGCCCGGCAGAGGTCATCACCGCGCGCGGCGGGAGAATCGGCTTGAGCTATACCGCGGATGGCGCGCTCCAGACGCGTTCCGCCAATGGGACGCCCGTGGCGGCTTTCGAATACGATGCGGCGGGCAATCTCAGCCGGGTGCAGGATGCTACGGGCATGCAGCACTTCAGCTACGACCCCCGGGGACAGCTCAGCGGCATCCGCTACCCGGATGGAACGCAGATGGCTTTCGCCTATGACGTCGCCCGCAATTTGAGCAGTGTGCGCTACCCCGACGGCGCTCAGGTCAATCTGACTTATGACCAACGCAACCGCCTGATCCGGGTGGCATGGCAGGGAGGCGCCATTGATTTCGAGCTCAGCCCAACGGGCGCGGTGCTGCGGGAAACGCGCTCGAACGGCGTATCTTCCGCGTACACCTATGCGCCCCAGGGTGAAATGCAGGAGCTGGCACACCAGCGTGGCGCGCAAGTGCTCGTGCGCCACGCGCTCACGCGCAACGCCAACGGCGAGGTCATCTCGGTGAACGGTGAAGCGCCGGGGTGGCCGGCGGCGCCGGTCACCCCGGCGGCGCCGGATGGGCAGCTGAGCGCCGTATACAATGCGATGGACCAGCTGGTATCGCGGGGATCGGAACACTACACCTACGATGCCGATGGCAATCTGGTGACCATCAACGGCGGGCAGTGGCAAGCCAGCTACGACCTGGAGAACCGTCTTCTCGAGGCGCAGCGCCGGGGACGCGCCGTCTCCTACCGCTACAACGGCTTGGGGCAGCGCGTGCAGGCGGTCTCCGGCGGCAGCGTGCGCAACTATCACTATGATCTGCACGGGCGGCTTTGGTATACCACCGACGCGCAGGGGCGCGTGCTCCAATGCTACATCTACGCGGGCATGCAGCTCGTTGCCGCGCTGGCGCCTGATGGCGGCGCTCTCTTCTACCACTACGACCACCTGGGGAATACCCTGGCAATCACGGATGGCGGCGGGGAGCGCGTTGCGGCCTATGCCTACACACCCTTCGGTCTGGTTACCGCGCAAGCGCCGCAGGGCTTCGAAAATCCCTTCACCTTTGTCGGCGCTTATGGCGTGATGGACGAGGCGGCGTTCGCCGGCGAGGGACTTTTCTATATGCAGAACCGCTATTACGACGCCAACACCGGACGCTTCTTGCAGAAGGATCCGCTGGGCGCCTTTGAGAACCTCAACCTCTACGCCTATGCAAATAACAATCCGCTCACCTTTATTGATCCCCTGGGGCTTGCCTATATGCCACCGGGACAGACTCCCATGCCGCTCCAGAAGCCAGGCAGCAGCCTGTTGAACTGGTTGCCCGGTTGGGGTCCCAGCACGGCGGCGGTGAATGCCACGCTGGGCGTCTACCTGACGGTGAATGCCGGCTTGACCATCTCTACCGGCGGCGGTTGGTTGGCGTATCTGGCGCTGGCTTTCGGCGCCTCACGGGTCTATGCCACGGTCAAACGTGTGTATGAGGGCGACTACGGCGATAAATACGACCCCAAGGATATTCCCGCGGATTTCGTTGATCCCACCAAATTCGGGCGCAACACCACCAGTTGGGCGGGGCAGAAGTGGGAAGATTTCAAAGACTGGGGCGGGCGCAAGATGGGGCAGTTGGAAAATGCCGTCATCAACTGCTACCGCGTTCCGTGGTAAAGGCGGGCAGGGAGGGCTAAAATGATCAACACACGTTATACCTACGACATCCTGGGCCGTCTGGTCACGGCAGTCACCGCCGATGGGCAAAATCTCACCCTGACCTACGATGCCGCCGGCAATCCGGTCTCGATGGTGTACCAGGGCGCGCCGGGAAAGGCTTTGCCGCCAGTAGCGGCGCCACAGCAAGTGGCGCCGCCACAACCTGTGGCGGCGCCACAACCTGTGGCGGCGCCTCGGCGCCCACCCTCAGCTCCAACTCAGGTGGGATCGCTGCCGCAGCTAACGCCGCAACCACCGCAACCGCCGGGGCGCGCCCGCGTGGGGCGGCTCACGGTCCGCAGCGGCGAGCTGGCCTCGCGCGAGTTCCTGATCGGCGAGGCGCTGGAGCTGGGGCGCGAACCGGATAACGACGCCATGTTGCCCGACCCGAAGGTCTCGCGCCACCACGCGCGCATTCGGCGCGATGGGGAGCGCTATGTGCTGGCGGATTTGGGCAGCAGCAACGGCACGTTTGTAAATGGCGAGCGCGTTGCCGCTCCGGCGCGGTTGGAAGATGGCGATGTCATCCTGATTGGGGATGTGGAACTCGTTTTTAGCGACCGGGATTGACCTGGAACCCACGAACCCGGTGAAAGGGTGCGCCAGGTACGGGTCAGACCTGCGCCTGGCTAAGAGACACCCATAAAGGAGAATTGTCTGATGCGGAAGTCCTTGCTCATTCTGTTAGCGCTGTGCCTGCTGGTAGCCTGTAACCGTGGGGCAGCGCCCCGGGAAGTGGTCGTCTACACCTCGGTGGATCAGACGCACGCAGAGCCGGTGCTGCGCGCCTTTGAAGAGGAGACCGGCATCCGCGTCAAGGCGGTCTACGATGTGGAAGCTACGAAGACGGTGGGGCTGGCGCAACGCCTGCTCGCGGAGCGCGACCGCCCACAGGCGGATGTGTTCTGGAGCGGTGAGTTCCTGCAGACCATCTACCTCAAGGAAGAGGGCGTGCTTGCACAAGGGGATTATGCCGGCGCCGGGTTGCCCGAGGGCTATGTGGATCCGGAGGGTTACTGGGCAGCCTTCGGCGGGCGGGGGCGCGTGATCCTGATCAACACCGATTTGGTGACACCGGAGACGGCGCCCACTTCGGTCCTCAACTTGCTCTCGGAGACCTTCCCGCCCACGCAGGTGGGGCTGGCGAACCCCCTCTTCGGCACCACCTCCACCGAGGCGGCAGCGCTCTACGCGCTATTAGGCCCGGATGTAGCAGGGGACTTCTACAGCATGTTGGTGCGGCGCGGGGTGCAGGTGCTCGACGGCAATTCGGTGGTGCGCGACCGGGTAGCGAGCGGGCAGCTGGCATGGGGCCTCACGGATACGGATGACGCCTGCGGGGCCATTTTGCGCGGCGCGCCGGTGGCGGTTATCTTCCCCGACCAAAACGGCTTCGGTTCGCTCCTCATCCCCAACACGGTGGCGCTCATCGCCGGAGGCCCGCATCCCGAGGAAGGGCAGGCGCTGGCGGATTTCTTGCTGAGCGCGAAGACCGAGGCGCAGCTGGTGGAGCTGGATTGGATCGCCTTCCCGACGCACGCGCTGCCGGAAGGTGTGGCGCCGGATTGTTATGCCGGGGCGCAGGTGCAGGGGATGGCGGTCGGCTTCGCGGAGATCTTTGCGGCGCTGGCGCCAAGCCAGGAAGCGCTAAAAGAGATTTTCGTACAATAAGGGTGTTTACCTGACCAGGGCGGGCCTTACCCGCCCTGGTTTAAGGTTTCCGAGGGAGCGCAGGTGACAGTAAGACAGAGGCAAGGGCAGCGAAGTGAGGGCGCGCCGAGGCTGGCGGGGCGCGCACTACGCGCGCTCCTCGTGGGCGCGGTGAGCGCGCTCACAATGAGCGCGCTCCTCTTCGGTCCGCTGCTGGCGCTGCTGTGGGCAGCGGGCGAGGCGCTGGCGCAAGGGCACGCGGATTGGCTGCTCCTGGCGCTGCCGCTGGGACGCCGGGCGGCGCTGCTCCTCCGCAGCCTGGGGTTGGCGGCGGGGGTCGCGCTGCTGGATATGACGCTGGGCGTGCTGCTGGTCTCCGCCAGCTGGCGCTGGCGCCGACCGTGGCTGCGCTGGCTCTCGCTGGCGCTGCTGGCATTGCCGCCCACCATCCACGCGCTGGCGTGGAACGCGGCGCTGAGTTTTCTAGGGGTGCGCCTGGCAGGTCCCTGGGTGAGCCTCTGGGTGAGCGCGATGGCGCTGCTGCCGGTGGGCGTGGGCCTGGCGCTGGTGAGCCTGGAGACGGTGGCGCGCCCGCTGGTGGATTCGGCCCGCACCTGCCAAACCGACCTGAGCGTGCTGGCGCGCGTGGTCCTGCCGCTGGCGGCGCCGCTGCTGGCGGCGGGCGGCGGCATCCTCTTCCTGCTCAGCCTGATGGATTACAGCATTCCCTCGCTGTACGGGGTGAACGTCTACGCACTGGAGATTTTCGCAGAGTTCAGCGCGAGCTATGCCCCGGCGCGCGCGTTGCTGCTCGCAGCGCCGTTGCTCGTGACGGCGGCGGTACTGCTTTCCGGCGGGCAAAGCTGGCTGCGGCGCGCCGCACAACAGCCCACCTGGCGCCTGGCGCCCTGGGGCGCGCCGCCGCGTTTCCCGGGCGCCTTCGCGCTGGCGCAGCAACTGGCGGTCACGCTCTGGGGGCTGCAAATGGCGCTGCCGCTGTTCGTATTGGTGACGCTGGCATTCGGCGGCGGTGAGGGGCTTGCCATGCTGGCAGATGCGGTTTCGGGACCGGTGGGGCGGGAGTTCGGCCTCTCACTGGGGATAGCCGGTGCGGCAGCGCTCCTCAGCGCACCTCTGAGCGCGCTCGCGCTGAGCTGGTTCAACGCACCGCAGCGCGGTGTGCCGCGGCGCGGTGTGCCGCGGCGCGGCGCCGGATGGGCGCTGTTCTTGCCGGCGGCGCTCCCGGCGCCCCTGGTGGGCGTGGGCCTGATTGCGCTCTGGAATCGCCCTGAATTCGGGGCGCTGTATCCCTCGCTGGCGCTGCCGGTGCTGGCGGCGCTGGCGCGCTTCACACCCTTCGCAGCACTGGCGCTCCTGGCGCAGCTGCGCCGGGTGGACCCGCTGCTATGGGATGCCGCCCACGTGTTTCAATCCTCCGGGGCGCGCATTCCCAGGGGCGGCGCTCTGCGAACGCTGCTACGGGTGCAGCTGCCGCTGGCGTTGCCGGGCCTGCTCACGGGAATGTGCCTGGTCTTTGCGTTGACGCTCGGCGAGCTCGGCGCGACGCTGCTGGTGGCGCCGCCGGGCCAATCCACGTTGACGCTGCGGATTTACAATTATCTGCACTACGGCGCTAGCGATAGTGTCGCCGGATTGTGCCTGGCGCTGGCAGCGGCGACACTCGCCGCGGGTGGGCTGAGCGTCGTGTTTCTGAATTGGGGCGCGCGTAAAGCGCGACGCGCGAGGTGGAATCATGAGTGAGCTGGAGATTCGCGGACTGGCGAAAGCCTATGGGACGGTGAAGGTGCTGGAGGGGCTGGCGCTGGCGGTCCCTTCCGGCGGGCGCGCCGTGGTTTTGGGACCTTCGGGCAGCGGCAAGACGACGCTGCTGCGCCTGATTGCCGGACTGAACCTGCCGGAT
Source organism: Anaerolineae bacterium (assembly GCA_026645815.1). Taxonomy (GTDB): domain Bacteria; phylum Chloroflexota; class Anaerolineae; order B4-G1; family SLSP01; genus JAAZNO01. The sequence goes on from JAPKMR010000121.1 coordinate 8,801, forward strand.
GCGGGCGAGATATTATTCGACGGCGCAGTGATGAGCGCGCCCGGTTGGGCGGCGCCGCCTTCCACACGGAACGTGGGGATGGTCTTTCAGACGCCGGCGCTATGGCCCCACATGAACGCGGCGGAGAACATCCGTTTTGGGCTGGGACGGTTGGAGCGTAGTATTGCCCGGCAGCGGGTGGAAGAGCTGCTGGCGGTGCTGGGTCTGGAGGGCTTAGCGGGGCGCTATCCGCACGAACTCTCCGGCGGCGAGGCGCGGCGGGTGGCGCTGGCGCGGGCGCTGGCGCCGCGTCCCGCATTGCTGCTGCTCGATGAGCCGCTCACGAATCTGAACCTGGCGCTCAAGGTGGAGGTTCACGCGGTATTGGAGGCGCACCTGGCGGCGCAGCAGCCCACGCTGGTCTACGTGACGCACGACCCGGCGGAGGCGGAGGCGATTGGCGGGCAGGTGTTCACGCTGCCGGGGCGGGAGGGCGAATGAAAGCGGCGCCGTGGCGGAGCGTGGCGCAATTCCTGGGGGGCATCGCAGTCGTGGCGGCGCTTGGCGGATTGGTCTGGTTACTGCGCCCGCGCGCGGAGCTGCCACCCGGATGGTCGCACAGCGATACCGGCGGGGATGTGATGGCGCTCGCGCTGTATCGCGAGGCGCTCTGGGCAGGCGGCGCGAAGGGGCTGGTGCGGGTGGATGCGGCGACCGGTGTAGTGCTGGAGGAGGTCGCCGTGGAGGGCGCCAGCTTGCGCTACGTGAGCGACCTGCTGGTGACGCGCGACGGGCAGCTCTGGGTCGCCCATGCCGGGGGCGCGAGCGCCTTCGACGGGACGGCGTGGCGCACGCTCACCGCTGAGGAGGGACTGCCGGAAGGGCGCCTGCTGGCGCTGGCGGAGGACTCCACAGGCGCGCTGTGGTTTGGCGCGGAGCGTGGGCTGGCGCGCTGCGCGGAAGGCGCCTGCCGCATCTTCACGCGGGCGGATGGGCTGGCGAGCGACCTGGTTTCGGTGCTGTTTGTGGATAGCGCCGGGACGGTGTGGGCGGGGAACGGCTTGGGCACGGAGGGCGGTCTTTCGGCGTCGGATGGCGCGACGGACACCCCAGGCGGGGTGTGGCGGCAAATCACCGTGGAGGATGGGCTGGCGCACCCGATGGTGAACGCGATTCTGGAAGACCGCGAGGGCGCACTGTGGTTCGGCGTGGGTTTTGCGGCGCGGGGCGGCGCCAATCGCTGGGAGGGCGCGCCGGGCACGCCGGGCGTGCCGAACGCGTCTTGGACGACGTTCACGGAGGCGGATGGGCTGGCGGGTCCCAAGGTGCGCTCGCTCTTCGAGGATGCTGAGGGGGCGCTGTGGTTAGGGTCGGAGTACAACGGCGTGGCGCGGTATGCGGATGGGGAATGGCTCACACTGGCGCCCGAGCGCGGCTTCTCCGGGGCGGAAATCAAAGCCATGGCGCAGACGCCGGATGGGGCGCTGTGGTTCGGGACGGAGAGCGGGCTGACGCGGATTAGCGCGGAGGCGCTGGGGGAGCTGGAGTAATAGAGTGGCACAAGCTTTTTCAGCCGTCCCTACAGGACGGGATTTGTTGCCACCACGGCTGTACAGGCGTTGAAACGCCTGCCTACTTTCAGACGTCCCTACGGGACGAGGAGAGGGAAATTCACGGTTTTTGGTGGTTTCTTAT
>JAPKMR010000122.1 GCA_026645815.1 Anaerolineae bacterium
CGCAAAGAGGTGAAGAAATACTGGTTGTTCTCTGGGGTGAATTCAAATGACTTGACCAGGGTCGCACCATCGGTGCGAAAGATTTGAACGCGCGGTTGCATACCGAAGGCAAAATCGCTTAACCGCAGCGTCAATTTACCGTCTCCAGATGGAACCACTTCAAACATATCTGTGTCATTGGCATAATCAATACGTCCTGTGAGAGCTACGTTATCAGGAGTGAGAGAAGTGGCATCCATCGAAGTGTTGCCGTGATCGTCAGCGCGTACATTTGCTACCGTGATGACAGTGTTAGCCACAGCATAGAATTCTTCGCCAACAAGCTGCGGCGCAGGGTAATCCATTTCTCCGTTTGGTCCCGGTGCGTGGTGCAGGCTTTCTTCGGTGAATTCGGCCAACCCTGTGCGATTGTCAAACCGCACGAAGGCGTAGTATGTCCCTGCCTGAGTGTAGGGAACAAAACCGGAATACAGCCCATCATCGGCTAATACATCTGGAGGCAGGCCATCATCTTTTAGAAATACTTCAAGCATCGTTCTATCGGGTAACAACAAACCGGCACTCACATTTGCTTTTGCAATGGGTACGCCATTGATAACTCTGGCAACCAGCAAGAGCGGTTTGGGGTACTCCAGTATATCGCCCAAGACTGATTCAATCATGCCCTGATAGACGAAATTGATGCCGCCCAAGCTCGAGCTAGCGTCTGGTGAGGTCACGGTCAAATTGGCAGTCGCGGTTGTTGTGTCATCTGCCCAGGTTATGTTGAGCAGAGCCCGGGCCTGCTGGCTAGCATCTGTTGCAACCAACTCTAGCGAAGCGTTATTGTTACCTGGCGGTGCAAAGCCGACTAGCTCGGGGAAAAAACTGCGTTCTCGGAGCGCCATTCGCGCGGCATTGCGGGGGTCTTGTGAGGGAGAACGTGCCAGGGTTTCCCACGCACTGGCGTTAAAAACACGATATTGGGCATTGTTGCGCGTTTGATTCTTAGGTATAGAGAAATTCAACCAATTGAAATCGCCATCAATACAGGCGCGCCAAGGATCGTTCATTACCGAGTTGTTCACGGGTGAATCATCCGATTGTGGGCACCCCGAATCGCTGGACCCACGCAGGTTGTCAGGGCTAGAGCGATATTCATCATAAACACCATAGTAGTAATGACCCCACTCGTGAGCCAATGCGTAGCCGCCGCAACGACGATCTACGGTGAAATCAATGGTATTGAACAGATCCCCCATGTACACGCTGTATCCAGGTACACCATAGCCATTGACGTAAGCACAGGGCCATTCTTGCGTCGTCCATACGACATCGGCAGCGCGTGCGTGCCCTCCATCAGCATAGATAGTCACCTCACGCACTCTCTGTGCGCCGTTAGTCATCTCATAAATTGCATCAGCAAAGTGGCCCAGGATGTCTTCGTAAGGGGCGCGTTCTGCTGGTGTAGAAGCAGATTTGTATAGAGAGATACTGAGATCAATTGCACCAGTGGCTGGTGCTGGCGTCGCGGTAGGCACAGGCGTTGGAGTAGGTAGCACTGGAGTAGACGTTGGCGTCGGTGTGCCTGGCGTTGGGGTAGGAAATGGTGTGGGTGTAACCGGCGGCGGGGTAGCTATTACAATGGAATCTGGATCCACAATCGTCGAACCATCTGAATCAGTGTAGATATAGCCGCCAGCAAAACCGTAGATTTCAAGGAGGCCACCGTAATTCAGCACATTGCCAACGACCATTCCATAAATGTAAGCCTCACCTCCAGGTTCGACAACAATATCCTGGAGACTAACGCCTAACAACACCAAAACACCTCCATCGGCAACAATGAGCGCGTCTGAAGTCAAACCAGTAAGGATGACTACATCCTCTATAACCGTCCCGGTCTGCCCAGGATAGGTTGCCTGCCCCAAAGCCAGAACAAGGCTCGGCGCACCCAATAACATTACCGCACATAACAACATTAACCATAACAAAGATCGTTGTTTCGGCCTCATTGTTTCTGTTCCCTTCCAAGACCTTTTATTGAACCCGAATTACCAGGTTTAGCGCCTGCACCTGGCCGAATTCTGTATTCACCCATAGACGTATATGATACAATCCTGGTTGATCTGCATTATTCAACCTAAAGCTCGCTGTAAACTTGCCATCCTCTGCGATCCGCACCGAAGGGGTATCGTAATTTTGAGCCAACGAGAGGTAGGTTTCCGGTTTGAGCGCCTGAAGGCTTAACGACGTGGGCAAGGGTTCATAAGCAATGTTCAGTTGTGGATCAGATGCGCTGACATTCAGCCACCCCGTCAGGTCAACTTGTTGACCCAATGCAACTGTGCGCAACAAAGGCTGCACAGTTACATACTGATTGACAAATTCCTGAGCAATGGCGAAATATCCCGTACCAGAATTATAAGAGAGTCCGACCCCAACGTGAGTATGCTCCGGTGCCAAAATATTGGCGCGATGCCCCTCGCTTCCCATAAGTGACTCTTGCGCTTCGCGCACCCACTGTTCCCACTCTGTCGCCGACCGAGGCCCACCGCCGGGAGAATGCCATTTCGCATAAACATTCTCCACAGAATAATGCAACCCGCCAGCCATAGAGTAACGATACTCTGGTCCGTAACCGTCCAGGTTGCGGTGACTGATGAAACCATATTGTGCCATCTCTTTGGCATGTTGTGTACCAGCGAGCGCAGCAGTCTCATCCCAGACCACTTCACGCAGGCCCTCGGCACGCCGGTCAGCGTTGATCATTTCAAGCATCACTCGCTGCAAAGCGGGAATATCCGGTGCGACAAATTCAGCGGCATCCACTGTAGGGGTTGGGGAAGGCGTGGATGCTATATCACCAGACAAGGGAGTCTCGGTCGGGACTGGGCCTGGCGGCGTTGCCGTGGGCAAGAATGGCGTTGGCGTGGGTTTAGGCGCAAACAGCGCGCGCGCACCGAAGAGCAGTGCGACTGTGAGCAACAAGCCGCCAAATCCAATTGCAATCCATTGCCAGGAGGAAACCGTTTGCGATTTGCGGCCACGAGTAGGCATTCCGGGACGCCGAGGTACGGTACTGCTTTTTCCCGGACGTGAGGGGGGGCGGGTCAGTTTGGGGGAATTTTTCATCGTTAGCAATCTCCTGTACACTAATTCAAGGTAAGGTATAACCACTGCGGTTGACAATGGTTATCTGACCAGGTTGCACCGGCACATCAACGAATTCCAGATCGTTGCCAACCCTGACGCCGTAGAACCCCGGCGTCAGGTCGAAAGCGGCTTTGCCGGTGTTGTCGCTAAAACGACTGGTGACGGAACGTCCGAAGGCAGATACACCCTGGCTGTCGGGAACGAGTCTGAAGACCTGCACGTACATGTCGGTTGCCAGTGTGCCGTTGGGGTTCCAGGTTTCGACGTCCAGCCGACCCAGGGTCAGGATAACAGTGTAGATGCCGCCGCCAGGTAAGTTGTGATCGAAGCGTCCCCAGGTATCGTAGCCACGGATATCAGGCACCTGGATCGCATACACACCGGGCGTTAGCTCGAACGTGATCAGGCCGTCCTCGCCAGTCCAGCTGCCGTTCAGCATATTGCCCTCTACGGGGAGTCCGCTGACATCCGCTGCTTGCAAATGCACGCTTACATATTTATCCGCTGGACTGCCATCCGCATAACGCAAGCCAACGGTAAGCAGGCTGACGTCGAACAACACATTGGTGCGCTGTCCAGCAGAAACAACGTGATTGGCGAACTGCGCCGTCCAGGGCCAGCCGTCGATGCCAAAATTCACGATATAACTTCCTGGCGCGACAGCGGCGCTCATGATGCCAGCGCTATCACCGCTCCATTTGTCGAGCACGGCGCGGCCCTCCTGCACCGGGTTGCCGCTAACATCCGCCCCCTGAGGATGCACGGTTACATATCTATTGAACAATGCACCATCCGCGCGCCTGAGCAGCACGCGGATTTCGGATTGCGCCGCCGGCTCTGTCCACGTAGCGATACCGGTGACAGCATCCACTTCGGGGTCACGCTGCACGTTGACCTGAATTGCCGATTCGAGTGTGGGTAGAACTGGCGTCGCGCCTGGCGTCGGTGTGGCGGGGGCAGGGGACAGCGTGGCTGTCGCGCCTGGCGCGGGCGTGGCTCCGGCAGGCGTTGTTGCCATCGCCTGCATGGTGGCCGCGACCGCGGTGGCTACAGCATCCGGCGTCACGCGCGCAGTTGGGATGACGCGCGCCGCGCCACCCAACCGTGACACAAGCAGAATGCCGCCGACAATGAGCACGGCAAACAGCACCAGCGCGCCGCCGATTATCAGACCCCAGGGCAATCTCAGAGCGCTCCGGCGCGGCGACGGCCGGCGGGTGGGTGTGGGACGGGTAGGCAAAGGTTTACGAGTTGGCATAGGAAAGCTCCTGATTTTAAGGTTTCGGCGGCACAGAAACAGCCTGTAACATATCGAAAGCCATCACTGTGCCACCCGGACGATAATCAACCAACACAATCGTGTGCAAATGTTCCCAGACTACACCGGTCAATGGCTCCGTAACCACCGCCATCGTCGTAGTGGCTTCGGGTGCTAATGAGGGCGTTACCGGAGTAGCGGCAACGGCGCGCACGAGACGATTTGTGAGTCGTTCTTCTCCCGCGGTATCGAAAACTTCGTACACGATAGCCCATATCGTCGCCTCGTTATCAGGTCCCAATGCAACGCCGCTAAGATTCGTGACTTGCACCGTATAGGACAGTGTATCGCCCTCACGCCGTCCCGTAACGGTCAGCGCTGCCTGTGCTGGACGCGCCAATGCAGTATCGACCATCGCAGTGTAACGGGTGTGGACATCTTCGAAACCGGCGCTGACCTGATGACCGCTGTCGCTCATCACCATCGGCAGAGTAACGCTGCTGCTGTTGGATGCTGCCCACCACCGTTCTTCGCGGCGAAAGCCTGCATCGGCGTTGTATTCCAGGAATATCACTGGTTGACCGGCATAGTGCCCGGCGAGCACCGTTTCTATTTCTTGCGCTGCAGCCTGACAATTCGGGCACGCTGGCCGCAAAAACGCTTCAAAGATTGCCAATCGTTGCGTGACGGCAGGGGCAACGATTGTAGCCATCGGTGTTGGCGTGTCAATCGAAGTTGCCGTAGCTGCAAGTGTTGGCGGTGGCACAGTCGCCGTAGGACGATGTACTGCCGTCGCGGCAGGTGTGATCGGCCCTGGAGCAGCAGCAATGCGAAAACACCGCCAATGACAGGGAGCCACGGCACAGATGCGGTGCGCGTGTTCCGCTGAGGCGCTGACCAGCGTACCGGCGGCTGACGTACCGGAGGCCGCCGCGGGGGTGTGGGGCGCGATGTCCGTGGAGGAGTTGGGCGTGTTGGTATACTTGAACCTCTCATGGTAATTGAGTCACCTTGAAATTGTCAATCCAGACTTCATTTCCCTCCTGACCCTGTGCGGCCCAAATGCCGATGCTGCCGGAAGAAAATGTGTCATCCTCAAATAAGCAGATGCGTTGGCCATCCACTAAAAATTCATACTTGTTCCCTTTGGCTTCCACGCGCAAGTGATGATCGCCCCGACCGATCTCTCCTTCTTGCATGTGAATAACTATGTCCTCACCCTCGCGTTTCATACCGCACGCAGCGCCGTAAGCCGCAATCTGGAACCACATGTTATTGCTGCGATCCTGCAAGCGCACGTAAATGGCGACACTGTTGTCGTCGCCGGCGATCCAATCGTGAATGAATGAACCGGCATCCAGGTCCACCGCGTAATCCTGCCAAGCCTGATCACCGGTAAAGATCTGCGCTCTGCCGTTGACGAAACTGAGCACCTTCAGCCGCTCATTAACCATGCGCCATTCGCCAAAGCCGATCTCCCAGGCGGGGTTGAGACCAGTGGAGAAATCGTCGGCGAAGAGTTGGGAGGGTGCAGGTGCAACGGTCACCGCCACGGATGATATGGTGCTAGAGGCGGGCGGGGTGGCAGCCACTGGTGTAGCTAATGCCACGGATGTGGCAGGCGTAGGCTGGCTGCTACCCGTGCTTGGACGAAGGAAAATGAACCCGACGATGAGTATGGCCAAGACGATGAGCGCGCCTCCGGCCAGTGTCATCCAAGGGATTCGTGGGCCACTGCGGCGCGGCATCAACCCACGTGACGGTGGTGTACGCGGGGAGGTGGAGCGAGCGGGAACAGGTCTACGGGTGGACATTAGAAGTCTCCTGAGGCAACGGCGGCATCCCAACCAAGATCCCGATGCGGCAACTTCCCAGCAGCTACTAGCTCATAGATACGGTCAGATTGGGCCACCGTCCTGAGCAATTCATCAATCCGAGATGCTTGCCCTTGCACAGGTAGTCCGTCGTAGTGCAAACCCAGATTAGAACAAAGTGTACGCAAATCACCCTCACTCAATCGCAGCATTAGCAATTGGCGAAGTGAGTCAGGATGTTGAATGATTGTGTTCGACATATTTCTCCTTGCAAGGCATCTCACACCTCAATTTTCATCACCGACTTCGACCGCCCATCGCGAATGGCCTGGAAAAACATCGCTTTCCCTACAGAGCCATGACTGTCACTTACCACAACCGTGGTGCGGCGATCCAGGATGTCGCGCCATTCCGGCAGGTTGGGCGAGCTGCGCAACCGGTCATAGTCCAGGTACTTCGCGTCTACCCCAATATCGCGCATACGCTGTTGGCCGTCTTGCGTTTTGATGAGCTTCAGCCAGCGGTCCTGGATCCAGAGATCGTCCATTTGCTGTACAGGCAGTTCGCCGGTTGCGGTCTCTGCCATCCGCACCTGATCGCGCGCTATGTCGCGCCGCCAGTCAGCCACTTCGGGCTTCCAGGTATCTTGAGCATCGGAGCGAATATTGGTCAGGTGGTTTTCTTGACTGGCCCGTACTGCCTGTTCGCGTTGGGCTTTCCAATTCGCTACTTCAGGCTCCAGGCGTTCTACAGAGCGGTTCTCCAGATGCGCAGCCGAAGTCTGCTGATATTTCTTGACCTCAATGGATATTGGCACCCCATTCTGATCGGCGCCAACCAGGTCAATGCCCACGCCACCATTACCGCGCTTATCATAATGCCCGGATGCGACGCCGCGTTTGAACTTATCCACGCCGCCATCGCCATTGGGAATACCTTCCAGTTCGAGCACACGAGCTGTGTAGTCTTCGGCTTTGTTGGCGTCCGATAGAACGGCCTCGTGGGTCAGCCCGGAGCGCGCCAACCGCTGTTGTGTAACGTCGGAAAGGCGCGTGGCATCCAGCGTCATCCAGTCGCCATTCGAAATAGGGCCTTCAGCCTGCACCGCGATGCGCTCGGCGATGGCAGAAGCCTTGTCGCCATCCACCCCGCCACGTTCCAACTGGCGAGTGAGCTTTTCGATGTTGGCCCGGGCTTCGGTAAGTTTCTCTCTTCCTGGAAACAGCTTGCTTTGATCTACTGGACGCAGCTTATCGGCAAGTATCACGCCACACACCCTATCTACTACATCTGTACTTTATGCTTCCGCCAGTGCTTTGATTTCGCTGTAATTCAAGCCAGCATAATCCACCAATAACTGCAAAGCCCGATCAAACTCTACCTGATTTAGCTGCACTTCGGGAATATCCACTGCCAGTTCCAAATCGTTATCATCATCAAATGCAAACTTCAGCTGTGGCAAATCGTGATTACGGCGGCTGATGGCTACATATAACTCGGAAGGGTAGCCATCGTAGGGTTGATCAACAAAAGGAACAATAGTAAGACGCATATATCTATCCCCTTCATCTTCAATGAACAAAGCGAATAGATTAAAAGCCTGTTCTTGACCATCTGGGAGATCTGTTAGAAAAGCCGAACTAATAGCCCGCTCATCAATCTCCTCAAAAAGCATCTCGCGGGTTTCGAAGAATTTTGCTATCGTGTTCATTGTTTTACCTCATAATGTAATTGATTGGTATTTTTTAGAGATTTTCCCTGTCGGAGGAATCTTATAAAGCCGATTCCCCTGAGGACCAGATGTGATAGCTATACTCTGCAATTTTTGGCTCTTATCTTTTGCCAAAGTGTACAATTCATCAGCACCTTTGATACCATTTTTTCTGGCTTTCCCTAGACGATCCAAGTAATAAGAACGCCGAACTTGATTTTTGAAATGACTAACGCTAGGCGTACGCACCTTGCTGCCCTTTACTTCTACTATACCACCTTCACGTACCCTCCCCTTACTGGCGCGTTTAATAATGCCTAAATCAACACCATGCCCACTGCGATTATACTGCAATGGATAAGTCTCATACCCCCGTTTTCGATAATATTTAGCGACTTTTTTCTCAGTTTGACGCCCTGTGATTTTCCTTTCCTTATCCGCTTTTGAAAGATTGCCCTTGTAATTTGAAAAACGTTTATTAGACGTTTGTTTATTGAGTACCGCCATATTAGTCTTTTGCGCAATATTTTTTTGTTTAGGACCAATTTTAGGCACCTTAACACGCGAACCAGCAGGAGTGCCACGAGGTACTTGTGTTTTGGGCTGGATACTACGTGTACCTTTGCTTATTGCAGCTGCCCCACCTTTAGCTGACGGACGGCTTACCTTTACCATCACAACACCTCCTTGATCTCAACTACAGTGAAAACTCCTGCAATACTTCATCCACATCAACAACGCCAATATCCTTAACAATGTTGACAAAAACTATCTTTTCTAGTAATGGGTTCAATTCACGCCGATTTTGCAAGAGCCAATCCCGAATTCTGTTGCGAACCATAGCCCAATCTCTATTCTCTACTGCATGTGCCACATCTGCAATAACTCTATCCCCTATTATTGCAATCAAGTCGAACCAAATTGGGGGTTGCGTTATATTCAAAGTATTAGATTGGGGAGAATAATCCCACGGAGTTACATCAGGGCACCGCAAATCCGCATTATGTGCGTATTCTAACATCTTCCATAATTCTTCCTCTGGCGTTGGCGAATGGGTGCGCAACACATCTACCACCAGCGGCGCGCGCAGCAACACAGGTAGTCCCGAACTGGCGTCCAAGACCAAGGTCTGCCCCGCCCGCAGGCGGGTGCGCGCGTAACGCTGCTGCGCCGGATCGAGATTCAAGACATGGCTCAAGTGCTCAAAACCGCTGCGGTCATTCAGGCGGCACATGATGTTAATCAAGGCGTTATCCAAGACGCCGCCCACCAATGAAGAGGGCCGCTGATCCAGTATCATAATTCCCTGGCGGAACTTGCGCACTTCCGCCAACATCGTATTCATTTCCTCGGCGCTTTTGCCCCGCGTATTGCCTTGATTTTGACTGGCCGTGGCGCCGGTTTCAGCGGATAGCAGCCGGTGCGCCTCATCAATCAGTAACAGATGGGGTTTATCGCTGTCTTTACGCTGTTGGTAAGCATACTCAATATGCCCGACCAATTGTGTAACCAGAAATGCCATCACCAGCGCCAGGCTGCTCGGATCACCCAGCGCGCCTAGCTCAATGACCACCGGCTTTTGCAACAGGCGTTGAAAGAATAAGGGATCATCCTGCCGCACATTCAACACGCGCCCCAGGCTGTTGAGAATGCCGCGCACGCGGATTTTAGAGGCGCCGGTCAAGATACCGCCAGCCTCCGTGCCTTTGCCGTAATCCGGCAAGACATTCTCTTCCACTTCATCTATGATCGCCTGCGCGAAATCAGATAGACAAGGAAAGGCTCTCCCGGCAGCAAGCGGGCCTTTCTCATCCAGGTTCCACGCAAAGGGGACCTGTGTATAGACGCGGGCCAGTGCAGCCTCGTAGATTGCCGGGAGCGGATCCCACATCTCATATGCAGCCTTGAAACATGAAAGCAGCCGGGTAATATGCGCGCGCACCGTTACCCCAGGAGGCACGGCAAAAGGATTGAAACGGAAAGGGCAACCGTCTTCATCCCCTGTGGTATACACGATTAAATGGTCTTTCAGGGCGTCAGCAGCGTAAAGATACCGGTACTCGTGTCCTGTGGACGGGTCTAACACTAAAAAGGGGATGTCCATCTGCCCAAGCTGTTGTAGGATGTAGAGTGCAAGATTGCTCTTCCCACTGCCTGGCGATCCTACCAATAAAGAGGGTTTTTCCAGATCGGATACCCTTACCTGGAAAGGAACCGCGTTGGCATCACCGACCTCATCGGGCGCTAACCAACGGTTACGCTGGTAGAGATACCCCAGACTGATGAGCGGCTCGCTCGGCTTGAAGCGACTGGTAGAAGCAACTT
>JAPKMR010000123.1 GCA_026645815.1 Anaerolineae bacterium
GCGGGCTGCGCCCGCAAAAATCACAAAAAAAGCTACCTCTTTGTGTTCTTGCATCGCCTACATGCTCGTTAGCCTAGCCACTATTGCCGCTCTAGAAAAAAACCTCGTTTTGTGCTCTGCCGCCGCGAACCGTCTCACTTACGGAATCATTCCCTCGCACCCGTCTGCCGCATCACCAGCGGCAGGTAGGCGTGAAGCCTCTCGCCGCCATATACTTGTATCGAAAATGAACCGGCATTCGTGCTGGTAGTGGATATCGCGCTAAACCTGCCTTGCGCCGTGGGTGTGAACGTGAAGAAATACTGGCAGGAGCCTCCCGGCGGTACGCTGCCCCCGCAATTCTGTGAGGCGCTGAAAGGTGGGTAGAGTCCACCTCCGGCGAAGTTGGTCAACGTCGTCAGGCCCGTGTTGCGGATGGTCACCTTCTGGACTGCGCTCGTCGTGAACAGAGGCACTGGCCCAAAGTCGAGCGCGAGCGGCGTCACGTGCAACTCCGCCCCCACACCGGTCCCGCGCAGCTCGATGGTGAACGCTCCGGCGCTGTTGGAGACATCGGAAGTGGTCGAAGCCGTGCCGGCAGCCGTTGGTTCAAAAAAGTAGAAGAACTGGCAGCTCCCCCCCGGCGCCACGCCTCCCGCGCAGTTCTGATAGGCGTAAAATGGGGGTGCAACCCCACCGCCTGTAAAATCGGTAAGGCTGACCAACATGCTCTGGTTGGTGACCGTTACGACCTGTGGTCCACTTCGGTAATCTATGCCCACCGGACCAAAGTCAATCGAACGCGGCGTCACGCGTTGGCCTGAGGCGAGGCCGAATGACCGTCCCCTTCCCATCAGCGCGATGCTGAATGGCCCCGCGTTGGTGCTACTATCCGATGAGGTCGAGAACGTCCCCGCTGTCGTAGGCGAGAACGTGAAGAAATACCGGCAGCTCGCGCCCGGCGCTACCCCACCGGCGCAATTCTGCGATGCCGCGAATGGCGGATAGACGCCGCCGCCCGCAAAGTCCGCCAGAGTGCTCAAGCCGGTGTTGCGAATGACCACGCTTTGTTGAGCGCTGGTCGAGCTGACGTACACCGAGCCGAAATCGAGTGACAGCGGGTTCACGTGTAGCCCGGCGCCCACACCCTTGCCGCGCAGCTGGATGCTGAAGGAACCGCCGTTCGTGACTGAAGTGGATGTACCGCTAAAGTCCCCTGCCGCCGTGGGCGAGAACGTGAAGAAATACTGGCAGTTCGCGCCGGGCGCCACCCCGCCGCTGCAGTTCTGCGACGCCGCGAATGGCGGAAAGACGCCGCCGCCCGCAAAGTCCGCGAGCGGCGCCGAACCGAGGTTCGTAATCGTCACCGTCTGTGTCGCGCTGGTCGCGCCCAGACCGACCGGGCCAAAATCCAATATCAGGGGGGTGACCCACAATTTGGGCGCGCCCGCCAGGGATAGCGGGGCGGCTTCTCCTGCCGAAACCGTCGCCAGGACAATGACCAATATAGCGCAGCTGATCGCGCTTTTCGATACCGACCGCCTGTATGTGCCAAACATAATACCCTCCTCAGATGCCTCGTAAACGGCCTTCACCGGCGCTCGACTCTCTGCGTCTTCTCTCTACTTGTGGTTTTCGTGGACGGGATGCAGCCCCATCCGCGAAAGTCACGAAACAATCCACCTCTGCGCCTCCTTGGCGCGCCAAGGTGTCTGGACGCATGGTCTCACCAATCTGACCTCTGAACTTTCCAATAATTTGTCCTGTACCCCACCAAATAGCTTTTTGGTGAGGACTGGGGTGAAAGCGCCGGCGGTGAGGCTCGGGCGGGTGGCTCATCCGCGTAGCAAGGACCCGATTTCATTATACTTCGGAATAATGCCTTTCTTTGATTGATTTTCGTGGACGGGCCTCGCCCGTCCACGAAAATCACCCTGTGGTATAATTTCCCTGGAGCTCTTGCTTCACCGTACCAGAATCATGGACCCCTTTTTCGAGGTCGCTCAAGGCGAGAGGGAGGAAATAATGGGACCAATGGATATGTTCTTGCTGTTGATTGCAGTCGGTTGCATTGTGCTTTCGCTGTATCAACGCTTCATCCGCAGCCTCATCATGGTCGTCGGCGCCTATATCGGTACCCTGATTAGCGCCCTGATTTACAAAGACGCGGCATTTCGCCTCAAAGCGATTGGCCATGGCGCGGCGTGGTTCGAAGGCACGGTCTTCCTGGTGCTCTTCTTTCTGGTTTTCCTCGTCTTCTACTTTGCCAGTCGTGCGGCTTATCCCGATACATCGCTGCCCAAGCTGGGCTTCCTCGACCACCTGCTCGGGGGCGCCCTGGGCGTGATTGCCGCAGCCATCCTGATGATTGTGGTCTATAATGGGCTGGGCGTGATGGTCTCAGATTTTTGGGAACCTTACCCGGCATACGTTAGCATGGTCAATATGCGCGGCGGTATCAAATTAGGCGGGCTGATTCGCCAGCTGACGCAGATCTATGCCCTGGCTTTCTATCCCTTCTTTTATGGCATCGGTTTCCCGCGGGTGCTACAGCCGCTTTAGGAACATCTCATAAGGGACGTGATACGTTGGCTTGGCTCAGCCCGGTAAAGGGGTTGCGGTTTTGGGCCTGGAGGTGGAGCTATGAGCCTTTTGGATGGGGTCTTGCTGGTGGTGCTATGCGTGGGCGTGCTCTGGGGCGCGTACCGTCAATTGCTGGGAACCTTGCTCAGCCTCGCCGGTCTATATCTTGCCCTGCTGGTAGCCGGCACGCTCACCTCGGTGTTGAGCAGCGCCTATGGAGTAGGCACAGATATCGTCCGCTCGCTCTTTGGGGAGGCTACTTCCATCCGTCTGGTTGAGGTGGGACTTTTCGTCATCCTGGGATTCGGCACCTTTATCGTGTTGGAGATCATCAATCGCTTCGTCTTTCCCACGCTCAGCTTGCCTAAACTGGGTCTGTGGGATGGCATTCTGGGCGGCATTCTGGGGCTGGTTTTAGGCATCGCGCTGATGGCTCTCTTGGGTAATGCGTGGCGGCAAATGGTCCTGACGTCATGGCAGCCTTATGACACGTGGGTCTTGCTGCGGCGCGCCAATGATACCAGTCTCCTGGTCCCGCTGCTCAAATCGGCGCTGGAGGTCTTGCGCGACCTGTTGTTCCCGTTTGCCTACATGGGCTATCCGCGTGCATTATTGCCCTAAGCCGCTGGCTTTCATCACACAAAAGAGTTATCGTCTGAAATGAACCGACATTGGGAAACGCTTGAATTTCCGAAGATTCTCGCCCGCCTGGCGAAGTACGCTGATTTTTCTGCCGGCGCTGAGCTGGCGCTCTCGCTGACCCCCGCGCCCGATTACCGCGAGGCGCGCGAGCGTTTGGCGCTCACCGCTGAGGCGCGCGCGCTCTTTGTCGCGCGCCCCGATTTCGCCCTGGGCGGCATTCACGACATTCGCCCCTGGGTCGAGCAGGCCCGCCATGAGGTCATCATCATGCCCCAGGAGCTCTTGCAGGTGCGCAACACCTTGCTGGGCGCCGAGCAGGTACACCGGGTGCTCACGCGTCTGGAAGCGCAATTCCCCAACCTTGCCGATATCGCCTGGCGGATTGCGCCACAACCGCAGCTCGTCACGGCCATCACCCGCGTGCTCGATGATCGCGGTGAAGTGCGCGACTCAGCCTCTCCGGAGCTGGCGCGCATTCGTCACGACCTGCGCGTTTCTTTGGAGCGCATCCAGGAACGGCTGCGGCGCATGGTGACCTCGCCCGAAATCGCGCGCTACCTTCAGGATACGGTCATCACCCGGCGTGAGGGCCGTTTCGTCATTCCGGTACAAGCGGGCTACAAGGGGCAGGTGCCCGGCGTGGTGCACGACCGTTCCACCACCGGGATGACGCTCTTCATGGAACCTTTGGCGGTCGTGGAACTCAACAACGCGCTCCGCGAACTCACCCTGGCTGAGGAAGAAGAGGTCTACCGTATTCTCGCCGAGCTTACCCATCAGGTCGCTGCGGCGGGCACGTTGCTCGATGCGCTGATTCAGGCTTTGGCGGAACTCGATTTGGTCCTGGCGCGCGCGCGCTATGCCGATGAAATCCAGGCCACGCAGCCCGAACTGCTGCCGCTACCCCAAACCCTGCCCCCGGTCAAGGAGGATAATTACGGTGTCGGCGCCGTTCTGCGGCTCGAGGGCGCGCGCCATCCTCTGCTGGACCCCCAAAAGGTCGTGCCCGTGGATATCATGCTGGATGCCGAGACGCACATCCTCATTCTCACGGGTCCCAACACGGGCGGCAAAACGGTCTCCCTCAAGACTGCCGGATTGCTCCTGTTGATGGCGCAATCGGGAATGCACATTCCGGCGGATGCCGGTTCTGCGCTCTCCTTCTTCGAATCGGTATTCGTGGATATCGGCGATGAACAATCCATCGAGCAGAGCCTCTCAACCTTCTCCTCGCACCTGGCGAACATCGTCTCTTTCCTGGAAAAAGTGGACCACTGCTCGCTGGTCCTGCTGGATGAGCTCGGGGCGGGGACCGACCCGGCGGAAGGCTCGGCGCTGGCGCGCGCGTTGCTCGAAGACATTCGCAAACGCCGCAGTCTGGCATTCGTCGCCACCCACTATCCCGAGTTGAAGCTCTATGCCCATAACACACCCGGTGTGCGCAACGCCTCCATGGAGTTCGACACCGAGACCCTCGCGCCCACCTACCGCCTCACCATCGGTTTGCCGGGACGCTCCAACGCCTTCGCCATTGCCCGCCGCTTGGGCGTGCCGGAGAGCGTGGTGAAAGCAGCGCAGGCCATGATTTCGGGTGAGGATTTGCGCGCCGAGGATATGCTCGAGGACCTGCACCACCTGCGGCTTGAAGCCGTGCGCTCGCGAGATGCTGCCCGTCAGGCGCGCCATGAGGCGCAAGTCCTGGGCGCCAATCTCCACAAACGACTTGCCGGCATTGATGAAGAGCGCCGCTCCATTCTGCAGCAAGCCCGCGACACGGCGGATGCGGAAGTCGCCGCTGTGCGTGAGGAACTCGAGGGCTTGCGCCGGCGCTTGCGCGTCGAACCGGTGCGCGATGTGCGTGAGAATCTCTCGCAGGTGGTCGCAGAAGTGACCGCCGGACTCGCAGATGTCGCTGCTCTGACGCCGGACCTGCCGCCCGCACCGCTGGTGGATGCGGATGCCGCCGCTGCCCTGGATGCCGCGCCCACCGGCGCGCCCCGTCCCGGCGATACCGTGCGCCTGGCGACCCTGGGCCTGGAAGGCATCCTGGTGCGGGTGGATGGCGCCGAAGCCCTGGTGCAGGCGGGTCCCGTGCGCACGCGCGTCCCTTTCGAATCGCTCACGCTGGTGCGCCGTGAACAGCGTGCCCCCGCCCTCGAAACCCTCGGTCCTGTGCCCGTTGCTGCGCCCTCACCGGGGTTGCAGCTGGACCTGCGCGGTTTGACGGCAGAGGAAGCCCTGCTGCGCCTGGAACGCTATCTCGACCAGGCAACCATGGCGCGGTTGCCCTGGGTGCGTGTTGTCCATGGCAAAGGCACCGGCACCCTGCGGCGGGAAGTCCGCCGCCAGTTAGGCGACCATCCCCTCGTCGTAAGCTACGAATCCGCGACCGAACGTGACGGCGGCGATGGCGTCACCATCGTCCATCTGATCAAGACATGAGGGTTTGACCTGTAAAAAGCATCACGTGCGGGCTAACAAGCCCGCACGTGATGCTTTAGAAAGCTAGCGTGGATTAGGTTTCACGCTTCCGTGGTTTTCTTCGCGGCGCTATCCGTCTTCTCGCTCGCTGGGGTGGTAGAGCTGCTCTCTGCGCTGCCGCTCTCGTGCGATTCCGAACCCTTTAACCCATCTTTGCGTGAACCTGGGGTCGCCGTGGGCGATTTCGACCGGTTGTCGGTGACGTAGAAGCCTGAGCCTTTGAAGATAATGCCCGCGGGCTGGATCAGGCGCACGACCTCCCCACCACACTCTGGGCACGTCTTCACCGGCGCTTCAGAGAATGGCTGTCGCCGTTCGAAACGTAAACCACATGCTTGACACAAGTATTCATACAAAGGCATTTCACACCTCCCGATACACCCTACCGCGCTCTATTATATCCATTTTGGGGCGTTTGACAAGCGCGCGCCAACCGCCCCGGCATCTGGAGTCCCCTGCCTGTCTCCCTAAAAAGATATTTTTGGGCCGCGCTTAGCGCGGCCCAAAAATATGAAAAAAGAAGTTTCTTCTTTGAGTGATTTTTGCGGCGTGGCGCAGCCACGCCGCAAAAATCACTTTTCTAACACGCCCCGTAGGGGCGTTTGAGATTGCCGCCCCTGGCGTTAAATGCCTCCCCCACCCAACCTACCGCTTGACATTCTCCCGCTTTCCATTACCATAACCCCCATGAGCACTCCAATCCCGCTACGATGCTCGAAGGGCGCCGAGGGTTGGCGGCTGCGCGGCGGAACCTTCCAAACCCCGCCAGGGTCGGAAGGCAGCAACGGTAAGGTGTGGTTTCCGGGTGTCGCAGCTCGCTGGTCCTCGTCGCCTTTCGGGAATCGTCGCTGAGGTGCTCCGCGGCGGTGGGATACGACGATGTCTCACCGCCGACTTTGTTCTGGATGGTGATGCTGAAAACGATGGAGGATCATAATCCTCATTCAACGCGACCCCATGAACGCTGGCTAGCGCTCCTGCTGGCGCTGCTGGCGTTGACCGCGCTTGCTGCAACTTATCAAGCCACGCTTACCCCGGTCACCCTCTCCGTGGATGGACAGGCGCGCCAGGTCCGCACGCATCAGCCCACTGTGGCGCTGCTGCTCTCTGATCTGGGTATGGCGCTGCGCGCCGAAGATCGTCTCACCCCAGCTTTGGATACCTCCCTCGAGGCGGAGATGACGATTGCCATTGACCACGCTCGCCCGGTCGTCATCATCGCTGATGGTGTGGAGCGCCTGCGTTATGTGCACGAGACCAATCCTATGGATTTGCTCGCCCAGGAGACCATCTTCTTGAGCGCGCAGGATACATTTGCGGTGCGCGCGCCGCTTGCCGGCGACCCCACGGATACCCAATTCCGCATCGAAGTTCAGCGCGCCGTGCCGGTGATTCTGGAGACCGGCGCCGTGCGCACGCCCTTTTTCACCCATGCCACTACCGTCGGCGAGACCCTGCTGGAGAGCGGCGTCTTGCTCTACCGGGCAGACCGCATTTTCCCCGCCGCCGAAACGCCCGTACAGAGCGGCATGCACATTCGTATCGAGCGCTCCGTTCCGGTTTCGATTCGTCTCGATGGCCATGTTCTGCACACCCGCACCCATCGCAACCGCGTGGGCGAGGTGTTGGCGGACCTCGGTGTGATGCTCAACGGGCAGGATTATACCATCCCCGCGATGGACACGACGCTCGGCGATGGCGTAGAGGTGCACGTGATTCGGGTGACGGAGACCGTCGTGGTCGAGCAAAGCCCGATTCCCTTCGAGACGGTGTGGCAGGCGGACCCGAACATGGAGCTCGATACTCAGGGCTTGACTCAAGAAGGGGCGCCGGGCGTCTTGGAACGCCGCCGCCGCATCCGCTATGAAAACGGTGAGGTGGTGGATCGCCGCATCGAGGGGGAGAGCGTGATTCTGGCGCCCGTCAGCCGTGTAATGGGTCACGGGACCATGGTGGTCATCAGACAGCTCGACACTCCCTCCGGCACGGTCGAGTATTGGCGCAAATTCCGCATGTTGGCGACCTCGTACAGCGCCAGCACTGCGGGCGTCTCGCCCAGCAATCCCCACTACGGTTTCACCGCTACCGGCATCAAGATGCGCGATGGCCTCGTGGCGGTGGACCCCCGGGTGATCAGCCTCGGTTCGCAGGTCTATGTCCCCGGTTACGGGGTGGGGTTGGCGGCGGATACCGGCGGCGCGATCAAGGGCAAGCGGATTGATTTGGGCTATGCCGATGAAACGCTCAAGCTGTGGTATTCTTTCGTGGATGTCTACTTGCTGACCCCGGTCCCGGCTAAAATCAATTACCTCAATCCCTGATGGCTGAGAATCCCCGCCGTTTGCTGGAGCGTTATGGACTGCATCCCCGGCGTTCGTTGGGGCAGAACTTCCTCATTGCGCCGCACGCCCCGGAGAAAATCGCCTCAGGCGCCGGGATTGGACCTGAAGACACCGTCCTGGAGATTGGCGCCGGGGTGGGGACCCTCACCGTGGCATTAGCTGCTCGCGCCGGGCGTGTGCTCGCCGTTGAGACCGATGGGCAGCTGCTGGATGTGTTGCGGGACCTTTTTGACGCGACCTCCAACGTCGAGCTGGTGCATGGTGATATCCTCACTCTGGATCCGGCGGCGCTGCTCAGGGTGCCCGCGCCGCCCTCTCCGGCGCTGTGGGGCGCGCGCCTAGATCATTACCTCGTCGTGGCTAATCTCCCCTACTACATCACTGCCGCGGTCCTGCGGCACCTGCTGGAAGCCTCCGTGCGCCCGGCGCGCCTGATTGTGACCGTGCAGCGTGAGGTCGCTGAGCGCATGGTCGCCGCCCCCGGTGACCTGAGCCTTCTGGGCGTGAGCATTCAGTTCTACGGCAAACCGCAGATTCTCTTTCACCTCAAGCGCGGCGCCTTCTATCCCGCGCCCGCGGTGGATTCCGCCGTGGTGCGCATGGACCTCCATGCCACGCCGCCCGTGCCCGATTGCGATGTGGCGCTATTTTTCCGGGTCGTCAGCGCCGGCTTTGCCCAGCGCCGCAAACAGCTGCACAACAGCCTTGCCGCTACCCTGGCTTTGCCCTCGTCTGAGGTCTCTGCTGCATTGCTGTCTGCTGAGATTGACCCCACCATCCGCGCCGAGCAACTCTCCATCGAATCCTGGGGACGGGTAACCCGCGCCCTGCTGCCCCTGCTGCCTCCCCAAGCCTCTGTTTGACGCCCTCGCGACCGGGTGCGTTTCAGCCAAAAATCAATTTTCCCCTGCGCCCTGATGAACTTTCAGGAATCAACTGGGCAATAACGCCACAGTCCAACAGCGCCAATTTGCGGTGGAAATCTCTCCTTTTTCGGTTTTTTGGCGACGCGGTACCCCGCGTCGCCAAAAAACCTCCAAAAACCAATCCCGTCCTGTAGGGACGGCTGAAAAAGCTTGAGCACTCTATTACCGGTCAAATTCCGGATCATAAGCGCGAGCGTGCTGAACAATTACATCTATTTATGTATTCTTATTTGACTTTATACCCCGCCGGTGGTATAATCTCAATAATGAGTGAGCACTATGCCAAAAGGGTGGGCTGGCTTGAACCGGCAACCCTACCATAATTCAAACGTAAAGGAGTTTACCACCATGTTGTCCCAAAAAATGCAGGATATCATCAACGAGCAGATCCATCGCGAGCTCTATTCCGCCTATCTCTACCAAGCCATGTCGGCGCATTTCGAGTTCGAGAGCTGGGGCGGCTTTGCCCACTGGATGCACCACCAGGCGGAGGAAGAGCAGGAACACGCTGAGCGCTTCTACAAATACATGCTCGACCGTGGCGCGCGCGTCATCCTGAAGGGCATTGAACAACCGCCCGTCGAATTCGGCTCCGCACTCGAGATCTTCCAGGCAGCCTATGAGCACGAGCAATACATCACCGCTTCGATCAACGCCATCTACGAGCTCGCCGTGGCTGAAAAAGACTACCCCACGCAGGAAATGCTGCAATGGTTCATTAAGGAGCAGGTCGAAGAGGAAAAGCACGCCAGCGAAAACGTGGCGATGCTTGAGCGCATCGGCGACCGCATCCACGCTTTGATGGCCCTGGACCGCCAGCTGGCAGAGCGCAGCTAGCTCGCCTTCCTGCCTGATTCGTTCCGGCGCTAAGCGTATTTGTGGGGCGCACGAGATGCGCCCCACAAATATGACCTTCTAGTAGAAGAGGGTTTTGGGCTGTCGCGCGTAACGCGGCAGCCCAAAACCCTCTTTGTCCATTGGACCCACCCCCTTCCCGTTTCCCCCCCAAAAAAACTACAGTGGCAAAACTGGCTAGATAGCTCGAAAAGACCTCTGTGCCTTTCCCAGCAAGTGTGATTT
>JAPKMR010000124.1 GCA_026645815.1 Anaerolineae bacterium
CCTTCCGAAAGAATGTACGCCAGCCACGTGATCACCAGTTCGCCATTCGTCAGCCCTTGTTGCAGGCCGTGCGTGCCCAGGTGCGTGTTCACCGCCTGGTCCAGTCCCAGTGTTTGGCCCAGGCTTATCAATAACGGAATATCGTCTATGCGTTCATGTGTTAACGTTAAGTTGCCCATACGGGCTAGCATACCAGAAATTCGCGTTTTTGGGTCGTGTTTTACGCGAAACTAGTGCTTATGCTGTCAGCACCAGTCCGGATCTAAACGAAGGACCGTCGAAAATCAAGACCTTCCACATGCGCTCCAGTACGCGGTCGAGAATCGCAGGCGGCATGATCGCAGCGATTTCGTTGCTATCCAAGTTGTAGTTCAGCGTGATTACAGTTGGTAGACACTCGTTGTAGCGCCGGTTGAGCACTTTGTATAGGACCTTTTGGGTCCAATCCGAGGGCGGTTCCTTATCCAGATCATCAAGCGCCAGCAACCACGGCGTCATCAACTCCCGCATCAGTTGCGCTGTCTGTGTTACCTCATCCCCGCGCCAGCGACGACCATTACTCCCAAACGAATCTCGAATCGCATCCAGATACTCTACCCACGGCACAAAGCGTGCGGACAACCCCATCATCGCCACATCCATAACAATACCGGCCGCTAGATGGCTCTTACCGGTGCCGAAATTCCCGCACAAAACTAACCAGTTCCGCTCTGCCGGGATGCTGCCACCCTGTGTGATCTCACCCGCGTACAGCACACACTCCTCCCAAATCTGCTGCCCTCCCGGCCAAGCTGTACGCGGTTCAAACGTCGAAAGCCGTCCCCGACTCGCCAACCAGCCCCCCAACCCACATTGCCGCGCCACAGTTGCCAATTGCTCGTCCATCAAGATCCACCTCCTGCGCCTGCATTCCTCGATTTGATCAACTCCTGAATCTGCGTCCGCTCAACCCGCCGCGCTGGCGGCGTCACGGGGCGACCATTCATCGCTGATCGTCTCCCTGCTCCAGCCTTCCCCGGCGGCGCTTTAGGCAACGGATTGGTGATCACTGTGCGAATCCACGCCCACCGGTGGACTTTGCCCACACTCTGTTTGAACACGGTCCTCCAACGATCCAGATTCTGCTCCACGTCAATCAACTCGTGGAGCTCATCCACGACCATCGCCGTCAAAGCGCCGATTTCTTGCTCGTAAAGCGCGACCACCGCCGCGAAAATCCGCTCAGTGGCCACCTCTTCATCATCTTGATTTATTGATGATTCTATTAACGATTCATTGATGATTAGGGTGACATCCATGTCACCCTGCTGACCGGATTTGTCACTATGTTTACCCTGGATGTCACCAGACTTGACATAACACAGTGACAAGTTGTCACCATGTTTTTGTTGTTGGCGGGCCTTGATATCCGTCAAGACTTCCAGCGCTTCATCATGACGATGAGCTAACCGATGCCTGTCTGTCAGCACTGCCAGAATCCGCTCATCAGACATGCCAACGGTGACGATATACCGGTTGTTGTACCCACGTCGGTCAATGTAGAGCTCGCCGGTTGCCTCTGTCTCGGCGAGCAAGCGTTTGGTCTGTCGCTCCGACATCCGAAGTTTCTCTGCCAACAGCGAGATCCCTGGCCAGGCAAAGCCCATCTCATCCGCGTGGTCTGCAATAGCGAGGAGGAGTAGCAGTCTGCTCCCCTTCTGCTTGCTGCCCTTCCAAACTCGTGTCATCACCTCAATGCTCATCTCTTCCCTCGTTGCCGTCACTCCGTCTTTATTGCTGTTATCTGCGGTCTGCCCTAGCGGTTAAGCCCCTTTGAAAGCGCGTAATCGCCAGGAAAAACAGCAGCTAATCAGTTCCGTGCGACATCTCCATTAGCCAAATGCACTTCTCCTGAATTGACAAATACATGATATAACCGCCGCTCACGCAACATGACCTGAGTCCCTGCCTCTGGGAACGCCGGTCGCGCGCGATACACGTCCACCGATGGTTGAGATTCGTTCCAGAACGCCAGATGCTGGCGCTGCTTGCGGATGATGAGGGCGCAGACGGTCAGTGCGGTTAAACCTACCACGAGCACTGTCAGCCACATAAGCACGGGCGTGAGCGCCTGTGTACGAGCCATCATATTGACCGTAATATTGTCGCGTTGCGCGATCTGGACCAACGCTTCGGCTGTTGCCCGCCCTGCTGCCGCCTCATCCGCTGCCGACTGCGCCCGCAGCAGGGCTGCGCGACCGACATCGGCCAGCGCAATGAGCAGCAACACACCCCCACCCAGGAGCGCAGCCAGTTCCGCCAGACTCGCGCCGTTCTCGCTCCATAAATGGTTTTGCAAGAGGTCCCCCACTCTCGTTGGGTTCGTTGGTTCGTTGAAACCAGGGTTCTGACGAACGAACGAACGAACGAACGAATCAACGAACCTGGACTTCGCCTCACTCCGCGTCTGTGTTGCCATCGCTTGCCTCCTCATATTCCTGGTCCTCGGCATCATCGCCGTCCCACTCCAGCGCCTCTGCTACCGACGCCAGGTTGTTGTCTAGCGCATCACTCAGGAGCTTCTTGAAGAAGTGGAAGCCCGCCTGGGTCAACTGGAAACCGGCATTCTGATGACTTCCCTTCATCTCGATCAATCCGGCTTCCTCGCACTGCTCACGGAAGTATCTGAATCCGAGCAGCCGTCCCGTCCGCGGGTTCTCCGGTCCCAAGGTTGGGAACACTAGGCCTCGCCCTAGAACGTTTTCACTGAATGAGCCTTTCTTGACCAACAATATCTCTGCGGTCTTCAGCCACTGTTGCTTCGTTACCCAGCCCATGTCAACGCGCAAGGCGCTACGCCCGGAGGCGTTCGATGTGGCTACCCCATTGGCAATGAGCTGCGTGTGCGGGCGATAATCCACTCGTTCGATGATGATCCCGTGTCCTCGTTGCGCCGGAGTTTCAGGCTGCGCCGATTGCGGCTTCTGCCACTGGTGCGGGTCAATGCCCATCTCCGCCACATTGATGGGTCCATACGGGGTGAATTCCCAGAGGCTCCACTGGAGCCTGTCCCGGAGCGGTCGCACAGAGGCCAGCGGCGCCGCACATACCAACAGCGCGATCAGTCGCGGGAACGGCCCGAACGGCACCTGTAGCCACGGCGCCCGCCAGAAAAACAGCGGCCACGCGGGGGCGATCTGCGCTGTCTGAAGCCACAGCTCCCCCTCCAGCGTCCACGTCACCGGGATGATGGCCCGCAGCCACAGCCATCCGGACACGGTCCACCCCCACTGCAGGAGCCACAGCGCCACTTCCAGGCTCGTCGCTGCCGGGCCCGTCAGCTTCGAGATTTGCGCATCCGCCCACAACTGGTAACGCTCGCTCCACACCACGGCGGCGATGACCAGCCAGATCGCCCACCGCCCCAGGATCAGCACGCACAGGAGTATGAGCAACCCCGCGATGATGTCCACGCCCGCGCGCAACGCTGCCTGCGCACCAGGCATGAGCACCTCCGTCTGTACGTCTTCCTGACGGAAACTACGCCCACCGCCGGCGGGTTGGAAAACACCAAACTGTTCTGTCGCCATCATGCATCTCCCAAAAAAGTCATCTGTTGCGGCTCCGAATCACCCGGTTGCTCCGGTACCGGACCTAAAGCCACGATGCCTGGTTGCGGTTTTACCACGAGCGTTGGCTCAACCCCAAACCGCTCCCGGAATCGCCGCCGGGCGCTCTCTTCATCCCCAGCCCACCACCAAAGGCTCTGGTTAAAATCCTGTACCATACCGCCTACCTCCTGTTGACCCACTCTCCCCATTTGACCTTCTGTGAGGCTCCCAAACGGGCGATAATCAGCCACCTATACCAGAATACCTTTCTGCAATTTGCTCTTGTCCTGCGGCTTCCTGGAAGGTCAAATTTCACCGTAGACGGTGAGATTTGACCTCACCGTAGCAAAACTGAACGGTGAAGTAGTATCTCACCGTTTAACTTCACCGTCGGTATAAAGACGCTCGATCTCGGTCAACCACATCTTCGGCGTTTCCACCATCCATTCAAAGCGAGGCGTGCGAGCGGGCTTCCGTCGCTCTCGAAATCCCTCACGAAGCATGGTGTTGCTGTGCCCATACTCGCGTGCAGCGAATGCCAGCAACAACGCAGCAGCCTGGCTCACGCTGGTACCCTCACGCTCCGCGATAGTCGCAACGGCGTTTCGTGTGTCTACGTCAAGGTCAATGTTCAACCGCACCCGCCCCCTATCCCGGCGCTGCTTCGATGTGAGCGCCGCCGTGTTCACTGCTGCTTTTTGTTGGAACGCCGCCACGGCCGGATCAACCCGTAGTCCCCCTTGACGTTGTCGGTCAGCCATTAAGCACCCCCAACATGCGACGCAGTACCGCTTGCATGTTTGTGGTGACATCGGCATCCGGCACGTGATCATACAGGACCGTTCCGAAGCTCGCTGCCTCCGTGACCGCGATCGTCATCGGCAATGGCGGCCACACGGCCTGCCCGAACACCGCCACGAGCTCCTCCATCTGCGCCTGGTGCTCCCGGGTGCGCGCTCTCGCCATGTTCGGCACCACGCCCATGAGCCGCGGACCGTGCATCTCCGCCACCGTCTGCGCCATCAATCCCAACCCTTCCATGCTCAGGCGCTCGAGCTGCGTGGGCACGATCACAAAATCCGCTGCGCTCAGCAGCTCCATAAACCCTGCCGCCCGGCTCGGGGGCATGTCCATCAGCACCAGGTCAGATACCTGCGCCAGGGGCTTCACCCGACTGGGAATCTCCGCCAGCCGTCCCACCGCGGCCAACATGGTGAGCGCCTCGCCCGTGCGATAGTTGCCTGGGACCATCCCTAAGCCCCACCGCGCCAGCGGGCGCACGACCCGCAACGGTTTCTCAGAGTTGATCAACAGCCGAAAGACGCCTTCGTCGGTCTCCCCGTCCATCAGCCAGCTGGTTGCATTGCCCTGCGGGTCCGCATCCAGCAGGATCACCTTTTTGCCGCTGCGTGCAGCACCGACTGCAAGATGTACACTGAGGGTTGACTTGCCCACGCCCCCTTTCTGGTTTGCTATCGCCACAATTGCCATCAATAGCCTCCTACAAAATCCGCTGATTCACTTTGACTTCTCTGGCTCACCGTAGCGAGCTGCAGTGATGCTCCGAGCAGCCTTGTGCGCCGCTGCCATTGCGCTACTGATCCAGCGCAGGCGCTTGCCCTCATCGTCCGCAGCCAGGGCTTTCTCCAAAGCTGTAATGGCGTCGCCACAACCGTCAATCGCGCCCTCCAACAACCACTTCGTTCGGTAGCGGTTCAGCGCCGGCTCAAACTCCCGCCGCTCGCTAATAAGTGCGCGCACAATGGCGCCGAGACTGCTCAGCGCGATGATCAACCAAACTTCCCACCATGTCCCGCCGATTCCCAACAGTAGGTCCACACCCACGCAAATGATGATGGAAATCCAGGTACGTTCCCGGACGATGAATTGTCCCATGCGATGAAACTGAATAAAGCAGGCAAATAGAATCCCCCACAAAAGCCCGGCAAAACAACGGGAGATTAACGCCCAATCAACCACAATTTGCATCTGCATGCGTTTCTCCAGTATACTGAGGGTAACTAACTCATGAACCTTAACAAAAAACACTGGTCCGTTACTTACCCAAAGGCTTTCCCCATTACCATAACGGGAGCCAAAGTGGCAGGCGTATCTACTACACCCCATACAACGCCGCGACGCTTTCCCATATCGTGCTAGTCTCCCATTCTGGCTGGCTGAGATAAACACGCGTGGTGGCTGCCGAGGAGTGGTGAAGCATTTTCGCTGTTTCGTTGAGGTCAAACCCCGATGCTTCATAGATACGCCGTGCCGCCGTGCGCCGAAGCGTGTGCGTCGTGATCATCTCGGGACGCAAACCCGCGCGCTTGGCGGTCGCCTTCACAATCTGATTGACGCGCTGCCGGCTGATGGGTTGGTTCTCCTTGACCTGCCGGTAGCCGAAACGCCGCGCCACCTCCGCATCGAGCGGGGTGAAGATATACTCCTCTGGCGCGATGGTCCTGAGTCTCCCGGCTGCTTGCAGATACGCCGTGATGGCCGCGTACACTGCCGGGTGGAGTCGCTCCTCCCCTGATTTCCCCTTGCCCTGCCAGCGATACAGCACTGCCTCACCCTCGCGTCGAATGTCCCCCCAGCGTAACATCCTCATTTCGGAGTTGCGCTGCCCGGTCAGCAGATACGCTACTAGCAGCGCATACGTGCGGCAGCCGGAGACCGTGCTGCGATTGGGGACCCGTAGCAACGCCCGCGCCTGTTCGACGCTCAGCGCTACCCGCGGCGACTGCGGCGCTTCCAACCGGCGCACCATCGCTGCCGGGTTCACTGGCAGCAACGGCTTGTGGACCTCGTGCGCCTGATCCACATACGCCACCTGCTCCTGGCAGAAGCGGAAGAAGCTGCTCAATCCCGCGATCCGGCTATTAACCGTCGCCGGGGCCAGCCCCTGCGCCTGCAATGCCCGCTGCCACGTGCGCACATCGGCAGCCGTGACGCGCCACAGTTGCGCGTCAACTACCTCGTCTACCAGGGGACGCCCATCGCCATCGCAGCCCAGATGCGCCACGAATTGCGCCAGCGCCGTAGTATACGCAGCCTGTGTATTAGCGCTGCCCGCGGCCAGCCAGCCTTCGACGGCGGCGCGCCAGGTTTCCGGCGCCTGCCGCCACGCAGCCACATCAAAGCCGAGGGTGGGACTCGAACCCACGCCCTGACGCTTACGAAGCGCCCGCTCTTCCAACTAAGCTACCCCGGCCAGCATACTCATATTTAATCCTCCCAGCTGACTTTCTCAACCGCCCGCTGGCGATCTGCCGCGCTGGGCGTCGTGTAGATCCTCGTCGTCTCCAGATTCTCATGGCCTAGCAAGTCTGCCACCACTTCTAAGCCCACCCCTTGGCTGACCAGGTTCTTCGCAAAGCTGTGGCGCAGCAAGTGCGGGTGCAGGTCGGCGATGCCAGCAGCCTCGCCCAGAATCCGCACCACCTCCGAAAGCGCCCGCGCGCTCAAGCCCCCACCCTTCTGTGACACGAACAGCGCCTCGCCGCCCTCTGGTCGCACTTCCAGCCACGCGCTGATTGCCGCGCGCGCGTCCTTGTTGAGTTCGACCGTCCGGCTCTTGCTGCCCTTGCCCCGGCGGACCCGGACCTCGCCCGACCGTGGCGCGATCTTCACATCCTCGATCCGCAAGGCCGTAGCCTCAGAAAGCCGCAGACCAGTGTTCAGAAGCAGGCGGACAATCGCCCGGTCCCGACGCGCCCACACCGCCGCTGGATGCCGCTTGTCCCCATTGGCACGCAGATCCCCCAGCTGCACCAGTTTCTCCGTTTGGCGGAGCAGCGCGAACTGCTGAGGTCCTTCGAGCCACTTTGGGGCGCGCGGAGCTTGCCTCAACATCTTGATGTTGACAGCTGGGTCGTGCTGCGCCAGTCCTGTAGCTTGCGCCCACCGGGTGAAGGCACGCACGCCAGCGAGGTAGTTGTTTATGGTCGCGGGCCTAAGGTGTTGCCCTTCGAAGAGATGCTCACGGAAGGCTTTGACATCCAGGGGCGTGATCTGCACCGGATCTGGGGGTTGACCCGTGCGCTCACTAAACCACCTCTCAAACGTGCGCACGCCAATAGTGTAGGCGCGCACTGTCGCCGGGCTGCGGTCGAGTTCGCCCAACCACGCAACAAAATCATCGCAGGCTTCTATCATGACTGCCACCAGCACAATCGTTGTGCACCAACGTCGGTAAACATGCTTGCGCCTCCCTCATCCTGGTTACCAGTTCTACACACTTGCTCTACCATCTCGCCACTCCACAACTTCCGCTTTCTCTAACGCCACCCCCCGTTGACCACCTGGTGGCTCGCCAAGGAGGAAAAGCACTAACCTTCATTTCCGGTTGGATAGCCCGGGACCTCACCAACAGCGACGTGCACGCCGGGGATAGGCTTTATCTCGCGGATGGCTTTTGCAAAACGGCTGGTGCACTCACGACGTATCATGTAGTCAGAAATGATCTTGCGCAGTACAGACGATATACTGCGATCCTCTTCCGCTGCCATGTCCTCCAGGAAGGTTTTTTGCTCAGCCGTAATGACAAAACTCATCGTAAGATTTTCCATAGCCCAACACTAGATTACCCGTATCTAAGAATATATTCACATTTTATACCAATCATCGATAATTGTCAATAGTTTACTCAAATTTGATAAACAGTTCGCAGTTACTAGTAATACAATATCCTTATCATGGAATCTTTTACCGAATGGTTGCAAGCAGAGCTCAATAAACGGGGATGGTCCAGATCCGAAACAGCCAGGAGAGGAGATATATCTCCCTCAATGGTCAATAAGGTTTTGGGGGAAAATGCTAATCCAGGGCTAGATTTTCTCGTTGGCGTTGCTCGCGCACTTGGCATTCCGCGAGAGGAAGTATTCCGGCGCGCCGGCGTATTGCCGCCGCTGATCGAAGACGAGTCCGAACTTGAGGCTTTCATGGCTGAGTGGCGGCAGCTAAGCCTCGAAGACCGCATCGCCACCTATCACATTGCCAAAGGGCTTAACCAGGCTCGTCGTGAGCGCGAGAAAGCCCGCGCCGCCAAAACTATCTCACCCTCCACGGAGCCAGTACGCCCATGAAACTGCTCGCAAGATACCTCGACCGTCTCATGTTCAAGGTCATGCAAGAGATCACAGCAAGCAAAGAAAAAAACGAGCACCGTGACTTGTACCACATGTGGTATCAGCTTCGCAACAGCCCTAGTTTCCGCCCTCTGCGCTGGTGGATCATGACCGGCGCATACGATGAAGCCGAGAATCCTTCGCTTAGCTATAGCGCTTTCATCGTAATTTTTGCGTTGGCTGCCATCTACGCCGTCGCCATCGGCATCATTGGTGGGCTCACCGAAATCGTAGGCTACCCGCCGTATCTGAGCATTACCCTCTGCCTGATCATCGGGCTCTTCTGCGTTCTGCAGCTTTATGGCTTGGTGCGCAACGCCTTTGAGAATCGCCGCCTGTCCACCTCGCTCCATCGCGAGCCGATGTCAGGCTATGAGTGAACGCTGGAACTTTGACATCACTGCCGCCAATTCATATTGATGGCACGTAAGCAACCAAAAGCGCCTCGGAAACCATGTCCGAGGCGCTTTATGTGAATCAAATACAGCAATTGAATAGTGATAAAGCCATGAGATTCCTGAAGCCGCTGTTCAGGAAATGCCCTGAGCCATCTTCAACGCTCCACGATGAGGAAATTCTGAAGCGACTGCTGGAGTTGAAATTGGAAAGAGCACAAGGAGGCTAAAACCAACCTCATACCAAAAAGCAGCCACCGACCATACATTAACAGCGCAAAATTAGCCTACCGCGGGATTCCATGGGCGCTTTACCATAAGCACCATAATCCGCTACCAGCACTTGTTTTGCAACCCCTGGTTACCTAAAAGTAGAACAATTTTCCTAAACCCTGTGTTCCAGGTTCGAGTCCTGGCAGGGGTATTGAGCTTTTGTGGCAGGTCGTTGATCGAAACCGTTGATTGATTTTTGGCAGTGGGGCTTTGCCCCGCCGCCAAAAATCAATTTTCTTCTGCGCCCTGTAGGGACGCCTGAGATTTTCAGCCCTGTTTTGAAACGCGCCCTCCACAGGGATTTCGTAGCAGGTCGCTGACCGAAGCCGCGCCACGCTCTGCACACTGCCCTTG
>JAPKMR010000125.1 GCA_026645815.1 Anaerolineae bacterium
CGTGGGGGTGGGTCTGGGGGTCGGCGTCTCGGTAGCGGTGGGGCTTGGCGGTATAGCCGTGTTTGTGGCGGCGGGAAGCACATCGCGCCATTGCAGACTGAGGTAGTTGGGTAAGACCAAGCCTCCGAAGAGCGCCAAAAAGAGCGCAACCAAGCCGATAGCCACGATTAGCCCCTGCCGGGGTGAGCGCAGATTCCGAGCGCGAGGAAAGTCTGGAGGGGTGGCAGTCGCTGGCGAGCCAGCGGCGGCTGGCTTCGCAACGGGCGCCGGTTTTGCATCGGCCGCTGGCTTTGCAGCGGCGGCTGGCTTCGCAACGGGCGCCAGTTTTGCATCGGCCGCTGGCTTCGCCGCGGATTCCAGTTTCTCGGCGGGCGCCGGTTTCGTGACCGGTGCAGCCAGCCCGGAGCGTGCTGAGGGCTTTTGGACCGGGGGCGGTGCAACGACCGGTCGCGCTTCTGGTTCCGCTGCCACCGGGGATATTGCCCGGTTGGGCGCCGGCTTCGGTGGGGCTGCTTCGAGCGCTGGCGCCACAGGCGGCGCGGGGGCGAGGCTTTCCAACGGTGGTTGCGCCTCACGGCGTGGGCTTGCTCCCCGGGAACGCCATGGCAAGTGTGGCCATGCACGCTTCTCTTTTTCTTTGGCGCCGGTAGTATGGTAGGTGAGATAGTCAAATTCGCTTTCGCTACCCGACCACACCTTAAGACCGTTGATAATCGCGCCAACAGGGACGGTCCCGGCCTTCTCGAGCTCATGGATGGCGCGCTCGACCATTCCCGTACGGATGCTGGCGAAGGTCGTGACCAGAAGCACGCTGCCCCCCTCGAGTTGTGCGGCGAGAATCGCGGCATCGTTCACCACCAACACCGGCGGTGTGTCAAAGAGAATAATCTCGGCTTCGCCCAGAAGTCCCCTGCTCACTGCCCGCATGGGCAGGGAAGCGAACGCCGTGGCGGGATTGAGGGACACGGTACCTGCCTGCAGCAACCGCAGATTCGCGACCGCTGTGGGCTTGAGAACGGTCATCAAATCCAGGTCAGGGTTCTGGAGAAGGTTCGTCAAGCCCTCCGCTTTGTCATGTCCGAAGATTCCATATTGCGACGGCGAGCGCAGGTCCGCATCCACCACTATCACGCGCCGCCCGGATTGCGCCAGCGCCACAGCAATATTTGCCAGAACCACATTTTTGCCGGCGGTGGGTCCGGGGCTGGTCAACAGCAAAACGCGCGGGGGAGACCCGGCAAAGGTCGCTTCGATGTTAGCGGCCAGTTTGCCAAAAGCTTCCGCGATTATGGAGTGAGGCCGGCTGCGGACGATGAGTTTTTCCGGATAAACGGCTTCTTCGATGGGCGGGATGATGCCCAGCACAGGCAGTCGAGCAAGGTCGCGGTCATCGCTGGAAGGCTTTCCGCTGCCAGAACCGGGTGCGGTCAGTGCCATCCCCAGCAGCACGGTTCCTAAGCCGAAAGCTGCTGTGGCGCGCAGACCTGGAGCGCTCAATGCCAGGAGCAGAACCAGGCAGATAAGAATCAATCCGCTCCAGCGCCTCAATAGCGCCCGAAGGTATTGGTAGCGCACGGTGTCCCCCCTTCGTGCTCGATGCTGCTCTGCGGGGGCTGCCAGTAGTATGCGGGACCCCCAGTGTGCAAGTGAGTGTGACAAGGAGATGCTGTCTGATTTGATTATATCAAAGGATAGTGAAAGACACAACTTGTATTCTCTATTTTTGGGTGTACACTAAACATGTTTTCATAACCATCTCATGGGAAGCTGCCTCTAATGGAACCTGCATCACAAAAACCACTGGTTGGCTTCCAGCGGATATTGGAGCCACGCAAGGGCCTCATCTCCCTGGTGCTGGGGTTTGCCGGGTTTGCCGGCGCGTTCTTCAGCCTCAAATTCTCTGCACCGCCGCTAACGCTATCCATTCTCTGGTCCTACGCTCTCCCCTTACTCGCGGCATTAGCCTATGGAGGACGTTTTGGCTTGATCGCGGGCTTGCTCGGTGGGGGCGCGCTCTACCCGTTTTTCCTCTGGAAGACCAACGGTTGGGCCAATGTGGTGACGGCGCTGCTGATTCTGGGCTGGTTTTTCTGGCATGGCTATAACGCGCAGCGACGCCTGAAACAGCCCACCGTGTGGAATCATCCACTGACAACGCAGCTCCTCCTCTCGATCGTCTATGCTACGACGACGCGCCTGGGCTACCCACTGGCGCTTGCCGCCAATCCCCCCGCATGGGCGCCCGAAGCACTCACGACACTGGATACCTCGGTGCTAAACGGCGTCGTGACGAAGGGCACGCTCAATCTGTATCTGGCATTCTTTGCCGCGGCGGCGGCGCTGATCACGCCTGAGGTACGGCGCCTGCTGCACCTGCCGGTGACGCCGGCATCCCGGGAGAACGGCAAGATCATGCTGGCGACGCTAGCGTGCGCGCTGTTGCTGTGGGGCATTCTGTTGCTGGCGTATAGCATCTTCATCGAATTCGATTTTCCCGCCGGGGTGCTGCCTGCTAACAGTCCTCACGAGGTCATCGCACTGGTCATCTTCCTTACCATGGGCCTCATGACAGGGTACATCATCGCGCAGTATGTGGAGATGCGCCAGCGAACCGCAGCAGCCCTTTCGGTCAGCGAGGCGCGGTTCCGCGGCATTTTCGAACAGGCAGCCATGGGCATGAGCCATGCCAGCCTCGACGGGCACTTTCTGCGCGTGAATCAGCAGTTCTGCAAAATGCTCGGCTATTCCAGGGAAGAGCTGCTGCAGCTGCGCTTCCAGGATATCTCCTACGCCGATGATCTGGAAACCGACCTGGAATTGAGCATGCAACTGCTACGCGGCGAGATCGAAACCTATGCGCTCGAAAAGCGCTACATCCGCAAGAATGGCAGCATCTTCTGGATCAATCTGACCGCATCGTTGCAACGCGACCTGGACGGCGCACCCGAATATTTCATTGCCGCCGTCGAAGACATCACAGAACGCCGGGCGACGACCGAGGCGCTCCGCGAAAGCGAGCTACGCTATCGTCACACCTTTGAAAAGGCCGCGGTGGGAATCAATCACACCTCCCCCGAGGGGCGTTTCCTGCACGTCAACGAATGGTTTTGCAAGATCACGGGGTACTCAAGGGAAGAGCTGCTCGCGCTCAATTTCCAAGACATCACCTACCCCGAGGATTTGCCGACCGACGCAACTCTGGCAGAGGAGTTGCTCGGCGGAGAGCAGGACACCTATCAACGCGAGAAGCGGTATGTGCGCCGCGATGGCGCCCTGGTGTGGGTGGGTCTGACAGTCTCGCTATTGCGGGATGAAAACGGCGCGC
Source organism: Anaerolineae bacterium (assembly GCA_026645815.1). GTDB lineage: Bacteria > Chloroflexota > Anaerolineae > B4-G1 > SLSP01 > JAAZNO01. The sequence continues at coordinate 3,326 of JAPKMR010000125.1, forward strand.
CCAGTTACTTCATCAGTGTGGTCGAGGATATCACGGCGCGTAAGCGAGCCGAGGAAGCCCTGGCGCGCGAGCGGATTCTGCTGCGCACGGTGATTGACAATCTACCCGATGCCGTCTACGTAAAGGATTTGCAGTTGCGCAAGGTGCTGGCAAACCGCGCAGATTTGGTGAATATGGGCATCGGCGACGAGGCGACAGCACTGGGCAAGACGGATGCAGACGTTTTTCCACCCGATGTGGCGCGGGAGTTTGCCCAAGATGACGCACGCATACTTGCCTCGGGCATGCCGGTATACGACCGCGAAGAGCGCCTGATCCGCCCCCCTGGCGATGAGCGCTGGCTTCTCACCTCCAAGATGCCCCTGCGCGATGACCAGGGGCAGGTAATCGGCATCGTCGGCATCGGACACGATATCACCGAGCGGAAGCACAACGAGGAAGCGCTGCGGCAAAGCCACGAAAACCTGCAAGCCGCGATGGCGGAGCTGCAGGATGCGCAGAAGCGTATGGTGCAGCAAGAGCGCCTAGCGGCAGTGGGGCAGCTCGCCGCGGGCATTGCCCATGATTTTAACAACATCCTGGCGGTCATCACGCTCTACGCCCAGCTGGCGCTCAAGTCACCCGACCTCGCCGAAGCGCTGGCGGCGCGCCTGCGCGTGATCCTGCAACAATCCAAGCGGGCGGCGGATTTGATCCAGCAGATTGTGGACTTCAGCCGGCGCGCCATGCTCGAACGGCAGCCCATGGATTTGGTGCCCTTTATAAAGGAACAGCTCAAACTGCTCGAGCGCACGCTGCCGGAGAACATTCACCTCACGTTGCAGGCAAACGGGAACGACTTCATCGTCAACGCGGATCCCACGCGCCTCCAGCAGACGCTCTTCAATCTGGCGGTCAATGCCCGCGATGCGATGCCGGATGGCGGCGAGCTGAGCTTCGGGCTGGAGCACCTGGCTTTCAGCGCCGGCGAACCGGCCCCCCTCCCCGAACTTAAGCCTGGCATGTGGATTAAGCTGAGCGTGACCGATACCGGCACCGGGATTCCGCCGGAGATCATGGCGCACATGTTTGAACCTTTCTTTACCACCAAGGCGCCCGGCAAGGGCACCGGTCTGGGATTGGCGCAGGTTCACGGTATCGTCAAGCAGCATCAGGGTGAAATCGAAATCACCACGGAAGTAGGCAAGGGCAGTACCTTCACCATTTACCTCCCGGCGATTCCGGTTGTGGGTGTGGAGGCGGCGACACTGTCCTCCGAGCCTCTCGAGATGGGAAACGGGGAATGCATATTGATCGTAGAGGATGATATCAGCGTGCGGGAGACGCTGGTCAGCACGCTGGAGCTGCTCCATTACCGCAGCTATCAGGCTGCCAATGGGCGTGAGGCGCTGCTGCTGCTGGAGCGCCATGCCGGTGAAATCGCGCTGATTTTGAGCGATTATGTGATGCCGGAGATGGGCGGGGCTGGACTGCTGTTGGCAGTGAAGCAACGCGCGCTGCACCTGCCGGTCATCATTCTCAGTGGCTACCCACTGGTGAGCGAGTTGGCCGATTTACAGGCGCAGGGACTGACGAATTGGCTGCTCAAGCCGCCAGAGGTAGAACACCTGGCACACGTGCTGGCGCAAGCGTTGCGACGCTAGCGCTTGCTATTCAGGCATACCCTCGTAAGCGACCACGGCCTCAGGCTTGCCGGCGTAGAGGAAGCTGCGATTCCGGTGGTCGCGTTCATCCAGCCCGATGCGGCGGAAGACATCCGCCCAGGTTGCGGCGGTGGTATATTCCGCGACGACAGGGCTGTTCACCAGCTCGGTCTCCCACTCGGGGTGCTCCTCCACCAGGCGCGCGTACTCATGTTCGGCATGATCCTCAAACTGCCCGTTGAACGTGAAGGCGCCGCGCAGGCTGAAGAACGCCAGCAACCGCGCCAGGATGACGTAGGTCCCCACCATCAACCAGGGAATGGGCGGGGTGAGATACCAGGCATCCTTGCTCCCCTCCGCCTGCATTTTCTCCTGAATCACGAGCAAATGCCAGTACTCGTTATCCTGCGCCTCACGCCCCCACTCCACAATCTGCCGGGCGCGCTGCACCCAACCCGAATCGCGGTAGCGGCGCGTCAGCCGGTGGTATTGGTGAATCTCCCATTCGCGATAGGGAACGCTGGCGAGCATCTCCAGCAATTTGGCTTTGGAGAGCGTGACTTTCTTGCCCGCGAGCACGTCCATCGAGACGAAAAAGGCGCGCGCGATCAGGGAATAAGGGTAACGGGGTCGCGCCAGCGAAGCCTGCTGTTCCCGGCGCAAGTCAATAGTGGTTTGGTTCATCGAAATCCTCCATTCGTCAGATATGGGAAGCTCAAGGCGCTAACATTCCTGCGCCGACCTCTTGCGCACGCTCCTCGCCGAGGAGCAGCGCCACGAGGCGCAGGGCAAATTCCACTGCCGTGCCGGGTCCCCGGCTAGTGATACAGTTGGCATCCACCACCACCCGTTGCTGTACCGCCTCGGGGTTGCGCAGGTCCTTCTCAAAGCCGGGATGGCAGGTCGCGCGCCGCCCTTCCAGCAAGCCATGATGTTGCAGCACAACCACGGGAGCCGCGCAGATGGCGGCGTAGAGCCTGCCCGCAGCGGCTTGCGCGACCAACAGCTCGGTGAGCGGCGCGGCATCGCGCAGGTGTACCGCGCCGGGCATGCCGCCCGGAAGCGCGATGAGGTCGTAGCTTTGCCCCACGCAATCCGTGATGAGCGCATCGGCGACCAGTTTCACCCCGCGCGAGGCAGTTACCTGCAAGCGCTCCATCACCGAGGCGACGGTGACCCCGGCGCCGGCGCGGCGCAGGATATCAATGATGCAGACGGCTTCCAGCTCTTCGGTGCCATCGGCAATGGGAACGAGCACATGTTTCATGGATATCCCTCCTTATGGGAACGAGCCTCACGCAAAGCCGCAAAGGCGCTGGGTACAGCGGACGCAAAGAAAAAACTGTTGGCAAGTCGCAAAATGCGATAGACTGACGGCTACAAAAATCCTGTTAATCCTGTAAATCCTGTCTAAAGAAAAAAACCAAAGAAAGCTACCAGGGACCGGATTGCATGCTGTTAGCGAGGAGGGTGCGCGCCGTGACATAGATTTCGTGAAGCTGCTGCGCCTGAGCCAGTTCGCCCGCGCGCTCATAATCGGCGCGCGCCTGCGCCGGATTGCCCAGGGCCTCCTCTGCCATGCCGCGATAGAGATAGGCGAATGCCGAATCCGCACGGGTCGCGAGCAGCGCTTCAGCGGTCCCCTGCACGGCTTCCCACCGCTCCAGCTGCACTTCCAGCTGCCCGCGCATGATCAGATAGGACTCGCTGTCGCCGTGCGCCTGCTCGGCGGCGCGATGCGCCGCCTCCGCGGCGGGGTCTGCCAGCGCCTCCAGAAAGACGCCCTTCATGGTGAGGAACTCGGGATTGCCCGGGTCGAGCGCCAATGCCTGTTCCACCTGCTCGAGCGCCGCGGCAACCTCCCCCGCCCCCGCCAGGTCGGCAGCGGTGAACTGGTAGCGGTAGAGCGCGCGCTCAACCGGCGTGGGCGCGAAGAAGCGCGTGTAAATCAGCCCCGCGAGCGCCAGCAGGGCAAGCGCACCACTCGCCCAGCGCAGTTGGCGACGCAGGGCAGCCTTGCGCTGGGCTGCAAGCGCCAGGTCAACGCTCCACCACCAGGCAGCAGGCTCCGGTTGCCGCGCAGCGCGCTGTTCTGCCAGGACGGCGGCGCCGCCAATGCGCTTGAGGAACAGCGCAGCTTTGCCACGGTATTGCGCGGAGAGGCTCTCGAAGCGGCCCTGCTCGGCGGGGAGCTCAACGCCACGGGCTTGAAGTTGCGCCAATAGCGCCGCCGCCTGGTCGAAAAGCGCCGGAATCTCCAGCGCGGCGGCGGTATCGGCGCGCGCCAGGCTACCCACACGCTGTTCCAGGGTTTCGAGCAGCACCCGCAATGCCTCGGCGGGCGTAGCGGGTGCCTTGCGGTTGAAAGTGCTATACAGGTCGGCTTTATCCATCGAGGATAGGATACACCCAAACGGGTGGAATTCAATGCGATTTCGATTGACAATCCCCTTAAGCACTCTATACTTCTCGGGAAAGAACCACAGAAAGCAGCAGCATGTCCGTCATACTCGAAATCAAGGATTTGACCAAAACCTACCCCAAAGCCAGGCGCCCGGCGCTCGATGCGCTCAGCCTACAGGTCGAGAGCGGCGCCATCTATGCCTTTGTGGGTCCCAACGGCGCCGGGAAGACGACGACCATCCGCATCATCGCGACGCTGCTCGGCTTCGAGCGCGGCGAAGTGCGCCTGGGTGGCTATTCCGTCCGCACGCAGGTACGCGAGGTGCGCCAGCTGCTGGGATATATTCCCGATGAATTTGGCCTCTACGATGAGATGTCTGCCAGCGAATATCTGGAGTTCTTCGCCTCCTGCTACGGCATGCCGCCGCAGAAACGGCGCAGCGTCGCCACCGACCTGCTGGACCTGGTGGGCTTGAGCCATCGCGCGGGCGATGAGGTGCGCACGCTCTCCCGAGGCATGCGGCAGCGCCTGGGACTGGCGCGCGCGCTCGTCCACGAACCGGCGCTGATACTCGCGGATGAACCGGCGGCGGGGCTGGATCCGCGTGCGCGCGTGGAACTCCGTGACATCCTGCGCGTGTTGCAGGAATTGGGGAAGACCATCTTCATCTCCTCCCACGTACTACGCGAACTAGACGATATTGCCACGCACGTCGGCATCCTCGAACAGGGGCGCATGGTGGCAGAAGGCACACCGGAGGACATCCGCCGGAAATTGCGCCCCCATCGCTGCGCGCGCATCGTCCTGCTCGGTCCCACAGATGATGCTCAGGCCTGGTTAGCGCAACACCCCGCCGTCCGCAGTCTCGCGCTCGAGGCGCCGCCCAACGGCGCGCCGTCCAAAAACGGCGGGGGGACTAACGGCGCAACCCTCAACGCCACGCTACGCCGCCCGGAGCTGGTCGTGACGGTCGAGGGCGACGACGAAGCCCTCGCGGCGCTGCTGGCAGAACTCATCGGCGCAGGTTTCCCGGTGCTCTCCTTTACCGAGGAACGGGAGACGCTGGAAAACCTCTTCCTCGATCTGACGCAGGGCATCGTCTCTTAAGGCTATCCACAGAAATCCCCATGGACCTGGCCCTTTATCTGCACGTGCCCTTCTGCCTTCGCCGGTGTAGTTACTGCGACTTTGTCACCTACGCCGGGCGCGGACATCTGCACACCCCGTATACGAGAGCGCTTCAGCAAGACCTGCGCCGGCAGGCGGAGCGCCTTCGTGCGGATACCCCGGCAGCGCACGCCGTGACGCTCTACTTTGGCGGGGGCACGCCCTCCCTACTCCCTGCCGCAACCATCGCCGCGCTCATCGCGGAAGCGCGCGACAGCCTCTCCCTACCCGCCGAAGCCGAAATCACCCTGGAAGCCAATCCGGGGACCGTGGATGCGCCGAAACTCGCAGCCTTGCGCCGCGTCGGGGTCAACCGCCTGAGCCTGGGAGTGCAGAGCGCAGATGCCGGAGAGCTCGAGATGCTGGGGCGCATTCACACGTGGGAAGAGGCCCGCCGCACCGTCAGCGCGGCGCGGCAGGCGGGTTTCGATAACCTCAGCCTGGATTTGATCTTCGGCCTGCCGGGGCAGAGCCTGAGCCGCTGGCAAACCTCGCTGGCGGCAGTGCTGGCGCTCGCGCCGGAACATCTCTCGCTCTATGCGCTCACGCTGGAGCCAGGGACGCCGCTGGCGGAAGCTGTGACGCGCGGGCAGCTGCCCGAACCGGATGCCGACCTCGCCGCGGATCTCTACGAGTGGACCTCGGAAGCCCTGCGGGATGCCGGTTTCTGGCAGTATGAGATTTCGAACTGGGCGCGCGGGCTAGCGCCGGCGCGCGGGCTAGCGCCGGCGCGCGGGCTAGCGCCGGCGCGCGGGCTAGCGCCGGCGCCCGAAATCTGGAGCCTGCCGCCGGGCGGGCGCACGGAGGGCATCGGTCCATGGATCTCTCACCACAACCTGCACTACTGGCGCAATACCGCCTGGCTTGGCGCCGGCGTTGCCGCGCACAGCTATATAGGGCGGCGCCGGTGGGGCAATTTGACCGATCCCGAAGCCTACATCGCGGCGGTAGAGGCGGGAGCGCCAACCCTGACAGAATCTGAAGAGCTGACCCGCGCCCGCGACATTGGGGATACGATGATGCTGGGCTTGCGGTTAGCCGAAGGGGTCAGCGAGAGCACTTTCCGCGCGCGCTTCGGCGTGGGGTTGGCGGAGACATTTGGAAGCACGCTCGAGGAATACCAGCAACACGGGCTGCTGGAATGGGATGGGGTCCGCGTGCGGCTCA
>JAPKMR010000126.1 GCA_026645815.1 Anaerolineae bacterium
TTTTGAGTGTTCTGGGGTCGCGGCGTCGAACGACGTTGCCGCGACCCCAGAACTCTTTTCAGGAAGGCGAGTGAGAAACAGACACAACACCGGAGAGCATCCGGTGACAGGATTTCACTCCACAAAAACCTCAACGCGCTCGCCGTCTTCTTCGTCCATCACATCAATGATGTGTCCCTGCACACCAGAGGTGAGTAACGATTCTAACTCATCGGCATCGAGATTGACGCCGCCGACGTTGATATCAGGGGCGTGTTGCCCGCCACGACGCAGAGCGGCGCGCACGAAATTCAAGGGCATCGTGAGGTTCACCCGTACGGCGCCGGAATCCGAATCCGTGACCTTGACTCGCAGCACACGCGGCTTGGGCGCGGCGGGAGGCTCAGCCTCAGCGCCGCTGGAGAGCGCCTGCAATAGGCGCGCGGCGTCCTCCGCAGTAATCTTACCTTCGGCGACCATCTGCAAAATCCGCAAGCGTTCCTCTTCTAGCTGACGCGGTGTGGGGCGCGGCGGCATCGGGGCGCGAGGAGGCGTCGGGATATGCGGCGGCATGGGTATGTGGGGGACCGGAGGAACCGGCGGGACTGGCGGCACATGGCCAAAAAAGCTGCCGCGCTGGGAATCGTCCCACTGAAACTCTAATTGATCAGCAGCATCGCGGAGTGCTTCCATGCGAATATCGAGCGACTCCAATTTCCATTCCAGGCGTTCTTTTTTCGCCAGAAGGCGTTCACGATGAGCGACCAAACGCTCCCTGGCGCCGGGAGAACTATCCTCGAGGGATTGCATCTCTGTCTCCACCTCGGTCAACGCGACCTGCAATTCGGCAAGTTCGCCCTCGATTTCCCCCCTGCGGCTTTCGGATTCCCCCACCTTTTCCATCAGTTTTTCGCGCTTACGCGCGAGTTTCTCGGCCAATTTCGCCTTAAGATCATCCCTGACCATGCCACACCTCCTGAGCTATGATTTCATTTTCCCATTAGTAGATGTAAGACTTGCTCGACGGTTGTTTTTCCCTCAGCAAGATCACTCAACAACTCCTGCCGCGACTCCTGCGCCGGTTCATCCTCACGCACCTCGTAGCCCAAGGCGCGAATTACGTCATGCAGACGGTTACGTACGGTGGGATAAGATAATCCCAACTCATCCTGCACACGGGTCAATTTCCCCTCGCTACGCAGGAAAAGCTCCACAAATTGCCATTGCTCTTCATTCAAGCGCTGAATCCGACTCAGGGGAAAAGTCCCTTCAAGTGCGGTTCCACACGCATTACACGAGAGCCGTTCCGCAATCAACTCCCCTCCACAAATCGGACATTGCCCTGGAAGTCGGTACATGATTCCCTCACTTCGTTCGATGATTAATCACAGGATAACATAAAAATCAAGTTTGTCAATAAGGAAATTTCATTTTACATCGCAACATATTAGAATTATTTAGTTGGCACTTTAAGATTCCGAGGGTGTGCTTTGTACACCCCCCAACACGCGGGCAAAGTTATCACGTAGTATAAGAGCAAACCAAAATTCGGGGTGAGGCATGGCGTTTTGGGGACGAGACGACCGTGCAGCGTCACCCAAAACCAAAAAGAAAGAGGTGCCCGTACTCGAAGAGATGGACAAAGCACAAGATCAACCGATAATATCATCCGGAATTCTGCGCAAAAGCCAACGGAGGTGAATATGGCGAAAAGGCTCTCCGTAGTGGATGTTGACCGTTGTGTGGGTTGTCAGGCGTGCATGTTTGCCTGCACACGCCGGACCGGCGAGGGAGGACTCGCAGCCTCGTGCATCGGAATCCGCTCAGCAGGCGGCATCCGAAAAGGTTTTGTGGTCGTCGTGTGCCGCGCCTGTACCAATCCACCCTGTGCCCGGGTATGCCCTACCGACGCATTGACCTTCCGTGAAGGCGGCGGGGTCAAGCTAAAGGAAGAGCTGTGCATTGGATGCGGCAATTGTGTAGAAGCCTGCCCTTTCGGCGCCGTGTTCTGGGATTCGGAGCAACACAAACCACAAATCTGCGTGTATTGCGGCTATTGTGCCAAATACTGCCCATACGATGTCATCGCATTGGAAGAAATCGAATCCCAATGAGAAGACAGGGCATTGTGGGTTCGTGAGAAAAGAATCAGGAGGTCCCCATGCTGAGCCATGATCCTATATCCCGTGTGCTTTTCATTGATCTCACGCGACGTCGCTCGTGGGTCGAAACACGCCCGGAGCTCTTTGAACCTGGCGGAAACGGCGGATTGGGCGGCGCAGGCGCAGGTATTCAGTTGCTTGAAGAAGAATGCCCTGCCGGAATAGACCCCCTCAGCCCAGAAAACCCGATCATCTTGACAATCGGACCACTCGTGGGGCATTATCCGCTAGCCTCCAAGACCGTGGCCATGTTCAAATCGCCGCACACGAACAACCTGGGCGAAAGTCACGCCGGAGGGCGCAGCGCCATCGCATTGCGTATGGCGGGCTATGGCGCGCTCGTCATTCGGGGACGGAGCGACATGCCCGTATATCTGGTTGTGGAGGGTGACAACGTCTTCTTTCGCGATGCCTCGGCGTTATGGGGCATGCGCAGCGCCTACACGGTAGGTGCGGTACTGCGCCAGCGCGAGAGTGGCGCAGGGCTGCGCTCCATCATGCGCATCGGGCGCGCGGGCGAGCGCGGTGTAACGTATGCCAGTGTGATCACGGAGACTTACCGGCACTTCGGGCGGTTAGGATTGGGCGCAGTGTTTGGCAGCAAACAGCTCAAGGCATTGGTCATCTCCGGGAGGCGCAGCTTGCCTGTGGCTGATCGCAGAGCCTACCGCAGCATTTATGATCAAATCTTCAAAGCCGCGACCGAGTCCGAGTTAATGAAGAAATACCACGAGATTGGCACGCCCATCAACGTACAGCCACTCGATGCCATCGGCGCATTGCCCACCCGCAATCTGCAATCCGGTCGCTTCGAAAGTGCGGAAGCCATCTCGGGTGAACGCTTAGCTGCTGATTACCTGGGCCGGCGCGTTGCCTGCGCGCATTGTCCGGTCGCGTGCATTCATCTTGCCGCACTGCGGATTCCCTACCCCAAAGAGCCTACCTTCTACAAGACCCTGATGCTCGGCTACGACCACGAACCCATCTATGCAGTGGGCAGCTTGCTGGGCATGAGCGACCCGCCGGGAATGCTGCGCATCATGGATGAAACAGAGGTTCAGGGGTTGGATGTGATGAGCACGGGGGTGTGTCTGGCGTGGGCAACGGAAGCACTGGCGCGGGGTCTCATCACGCTGGAGGATACCGATAACGTTCCGCTGGCATTCGGCAATGCCGAAGCTTATATCGCTGCAACCGAGCGCATTACCACGCAACCGACGCCCTTTTACCAGGCTCTGGCGCGGGGCGTGGAGCACGCAGCTCAACTCTATGGCGGTTCAGATTTCGCGCTGGCTTTTGGCGGCAACGAAATGCCAGGTTACCACACGGGTCCCGGGTGCCATCTGGGCTATCTCACCGGCGCCCGGCACAGTCATCTTGATAGCGCGGGCTATAGTCTCGATCAAAAAGCCCTGCAGAAGGGGCAAGCGCTCACGCCAGAAGGCGTCGCCGAAGCGTTATTGACAGAGGAGCGCTGGCGGCAGGTGCTCGCCAGCCTGGTGGTGTGTTTCTTTGCCCGCGGTATCTACACGCCCGAAACCATCGTGGCGGCGCTTCAGCCCATCGGGATTGAGGTCACACCAGAGGCGCTCCATGCGCTGGGCGCAGATATTCTGCGGCGAAAACACGCCTTCAAAGCACGAGAGGGCTTCGATGTGACCGCGCTACGTCTGCCCGCGCGCATTTGGGAGACACCTTCCCCGGCAGGTCCCTTTGATGAAGCTTTCTTGCAGCAGGCGCTCGTAGCCTTCGGCAAGTTTAGCCAAGAATAGGTCGTCAAAGTTGCGCGATGGTTGATGTAAGTCCCTGCTTTGTGGGTCATTCGTCACTATGCTTAGCTAAGCATACATGTTACTATGATCATGTTTCAGGACACTATCTCAATAACATCTCACCTCCTTTCTTGGCTAGTGACTCCCCCGGCATCCCCCTCGCCGGGGGAGTCACGCGTTTGGAAGGGAGAGTGATTTTGGATGGCGCGCTGAATACGCCACCCCAATCACTTAACCATGGGAGCCTAAAAACACAGATAGGTTATGGCCTGGACGCAATTTGATATTGCCGCCTCAACCTGCCATGGTATAATTTCAATGTCACAGTGGCTTGTATTCCTGAAAAGCAGCTCTACCATTACGTATCAGATTGATGAAGCAAGTAGAGCTTGCCACAATGCGGAAAACGTATCAAAACCATAAGATGGGGTGTCATTCATGCCATTGAAGTTCCTGGAGCGGGTTTTCGGCAATTCCAACGATCGAGAGATTGCCCGCCTACAGAAAACCGTACAGACCATCAATGCCCTGGAGCCAGAATACCAGGCTTTGAGCGATGCGCAGTTGCGCGCCAAGACCGATGAATTCCGCCAACGCCATAGCGATGGGGAAAGCCTGGATGAGATTTTGCCGGAAGCTTTTGCCGCAGTGCGTGAGGCGGGACGCCGCACTATCGGTCACCGCCATTATGATGTGCAACTCATCGGTGGGATGATTCTCCACCACGGCAAAGTCGCCGAAATGCGCACGGGTGAGGGCAAGACCCTGGTAGCAACACTGCCGCTGTACCTCAACGCGCTCACGGGTTTGGGGGCGCATTTGGTGACAGTCAATGACTACCTAGCCCGACGCGATGGTGGTTGGATGGGAAGAATCTATCACGCATTGGGCATGCAAGTCGGCCTCGTGATTCCAGACTTTGCTGCGATCTATAACCCTGAATATATTGCTCCGGAAGGATTGCTAGAAGATGATCGTCTTGTCCACTGGGAGCCTATGCCGCGGGCCAAGGTCTACGCGGCTGATATAGTTTACGCCACTGGTAACGAGTTAGGATTTGATTATCTACGTGACAACATGGTCGGCGATTTGGACCACGGCACACAACGCGGGCTGCATTACGCAATCATTGATGAGATAGACAGCATTCTTATTGATGAAGCTCGCACCCCTCTCATAATCTCAGGTCCGGCAGATGAGCCCTCAGACCTCTACAGGCAATTTGCTGACCTAGTTCATAAACTCCATGGGCGTCCTGTAAAAGACAAAGATGATGACACAGAAACCGAAATAGATGCCGATGCGGATTATGAAATTGATATCCGCACCCAAGTAGTGATTCTCACAGAGAACGGTATTTCCAAAGTGGAACGGTGGATGAACATACCCGAGGGAGAAAGCCTCTATGAAGAGAAACATGCCGACATTGTTCCATATCTCGACAATGCACTGAGGGCAAAGGAATTTTTCAAAAAAGACAAGGAATATGTTATCCAAGGCGGAGAAGTCATCATTATTGACCAACAAACAGGGCGCATGATGTTCGGGCGGCGGTATTCTGAGGGGTTGCACCAGGCCATCGAAGCGAAGGAGAATGTCGAGGTTCGCAGAGAAACCCTCACTTATGCCACAATTACGATACAGAATTTCTTCCGCATGTATCAGAAGAAAGCTGGTATGACAGGAACCGCCGAAACGGAAAAGGAAGAATTTCGAAAGACCTATGATCTGGATGTTATAGTACTGCCAACCAATGTGCAATACCAGGCGCGTTTCGGAGACCTTATCCGACAAGAGATCGCTATTGCTGAAACAGACATAACATTCTTTGCGAATGATAATGATCATAGTTCGCTCAAAGTTGTCGTTTTCGATGCAGAGGATGGAACACGGTATTACCAACGCCTGGATATGTTCGATCAAATCTACAGGACAGAATCGGCGAAATTCGATGCTGTTATCAGCGAGATTACGGCGATGAATAAACTTGGGCGGCCAGTGTTAATTGGCACTACTGGTATCGAAACCTCAGAACGGCTTAGCAGAAGACTCAAAGCCGCGAAAATTGATCACGCCGTTCTTAATGCCAAGAAACACGAACAAGAGGCTAGCATAATCGCACAAGCCGGACGGCTCAAGGCTGTCACAATTGCAACAAACATGGCTGGACGTGGCGTTGACATTCTGCTGGGAGGCGATCCAGGGAATCTTGCAGCCCGTGAAATACAAAAACTCCTGAAAATTAGGTTATTGGAGACCGAAGAGTCCGGTACTGTTCTCCCCCCTATCAGTCAAGAGTTCGCGCAAGAGTTCGAGGCTTACCAAGCGAGCAAAAATCAAAACCAAAGGGCGATGGCAGCTTTCTTTGCAGAACAACTCATCAAGGAGGGCATGGCCAGTCGCGCACACCTCCCGAAGGTGAAACGGTTAGTCATGCATGCGCTCGGTGAACATTGGACAGCGGCAAGCAAATTGGTTCAACAAAGCCCAAAAGAATTGAACCCCAACATTCTATGGCGCCTCGAGGAAATTAAGAAGCGTTTTGAAGAGACAGAGGGGTCTCAAGATTTCGCAGCAGAAAGGCTCTTTTCGAGTTACCATAACGAAGTAATGGCCGTTGTTCGTTCTGTTATGCAAGGTGATGAAGAATCTGCCAAGGCGATCCTTGACCGACACCCCGTGCTTCCCCAAGAGATAATCGAAAAGATCAAAGAAGTCAAAGTGAGATGCGATCAAGAGCGGCAAGCCATAAAAGCACTAGGAGGTTTGCACGTCATCGGCACTGAACGCCATGAAGCACGCCGAATTGATAACCAGCTACGCGGACGCGCTGGTCGGCAAGGCGATCCCGGTTCCAGTCGTTTCTACATTTCGCTGGAAGACGAGCTGATGCGGCGATTCGGTGGCGAGCGATTACGACCGTGGATGGAACGTGCCGGGATAGATGAGATGCCACTCGAGTTCAATGTCATCAGCAAACTTATTGCCTCCGTCCAGGAGCATGTCGAGGGTTACAACTTCGATATGCGCAAGCATGTGCTGGAATATGACAATGTAGTCAGCAGGCAGCGCGAAGTCGTATATGCCGAACGGCAGAAAATACTTTCTCTCGAAGATCATCAAGCCATCATGAAGATCCTAGAAAGTGAGATGACAGACGTAGTTTCAAGACACACACAAGGCGCACCCGAAACCTGGGATTCTACAGCTCTTGCCGCTGAGTTGCGCAAGTTCCTACACATGTTATCCAAAACTGACGCAGAGGAATTTTGCAACCTTAAACCAAATCAAATCATTGAACAATGCATGAGTCTGGCAAAGCAAACTCGACAGGAGCATATACGCAAAACCGGTGAACGTGTTTTCACTAGACTCAATAACACTAAATTGAGTAGCCTCATGGATAGCGCAGCCCCCTTAGATGAGGAAGTCATGGAAAGGCTTCTGACGCGTCTCGAGGAAAGCGACCTGGAACCATTGCGGGATTTCACTCTGTCGCAGTTGCCCGCAGAAATGGCAACCACGATCACTACCGCCATCGCTGAAACTGCAATACTCAGGCAAGATCGTGAAATCATGCTAGCATTGCTTGATAACAGATGGAGGCACCATCTAACCAATCTAGAAGAATTGCGCGAGGGAATTGGCCTGAGAGCGATTGGGCAACAAAATCCGCTAATCGCGTTCCAGAGGGAGGCATTTGATATGTATCAGGACATGCTGGCCAAAGTCCAAACTGATATCGCCCATAACGTGTTCATTCACGTTGCGGATGAGGCATCGTCCGACACCAGAGCCGTGAGCAGACAACGGGGCAGAACTCCCCTGCGCAGCACCCGAATCGCCAAGCAGAGCGCTCGCGCCAGTCAGCAACAAACACGATTACCCACAAAAGCCTCTCAACGTCCCGGCACACAAGATCTGGGGCGAAACGATCCATGCTGGTGCGGAAGTGGTAAGAAATATAAACATTGTCACATGCGTGAGGATGAACAAACAGATTCCCAGAATTGAAGGGCGAAGGTTAAGCAATTGAAAGATTGAGTTGGATACATTGACGATGACGCAGATAGGTCTTTGAATTTTTCGCTTCTTACTCGTGTGCTAATCAGGCACATAGCCGAGACGTGGGAGGATGATTATGGAAAGGGAGAATCTGGCAAACCGTGCTTATACCGGCGATATTGACCCCGAGCTGCTAGACTTCCTAAATCAGTATGTAGATTCCTTTATCAAATGGGATCTGATGCGCTTTTTCTTTAACAACCCCCACACCATTGATACAGTAGATAACATCGCCCGTTATGCCGGGCGTAATCCAGAAGCGGTGGAACAAGAGCTGGCGGAGCTAGCGGTACGCGGATTGCTCGAAGAAACGCACATGGGCACACTCGTGGTTTACGCGCTGTCGGCAGACCCAGAAATTCGCGACCGACTTGCCCGTTTCATTCAAGCCAGTGAGGACCGGCAATTCCGTATTCGTGCGATTTATCACGTCATCAAGGGTGGATACTAGGGTTAAACGCCATGCACCTGCTCGAGAAGGAGCCATCCATGCAAGCTGAAGAACGCGCTGTCACCGGAGTGCCGGGCTTTGACGCGATGCTCAGGGGAGGATTTCTGCCACGAACCGCAAACCTCCTGGAGGGTGCACCTGGCTGTGGGAAAACGACTTTGGGGATGCAATTCATCCACTACGGGGCAACACACGGCGAACCGGGGTTGATTCTCACGTTCGAACAATTTCCGGAGCAGTACTACCGGGACGCGGCAGGCTTCGGATGGGATTTCCGGGAGCTGGAGCGGCGGCGGCTTTTGCAGGTCATCATGAGCAGTCCTGAAGTGACCAAAGCCGATTTGGAACGTTTCAATGGGCGCATTGCGGGGCTGGTCAGCAATATGGGTGTGAAGCGCATTCTGGTAGATAGCATCTCCCAATTCGAAAGGATGACGGATGATCCGGTTGAATTGCGCAATTTGCTTCACGGTTTTCTCAATGCACTCAGACGCGAAGGGCTGACGGCGCTTTTCACGCGGGAAGCCTATGTGCTTTTGGGCGATGAGCAACGTGAGGAAGATGAGACGGAAGCCAGCATGAGTTTTCTGGTAGATTCATATGTCATGTTGCGGTATGTGGAAATCGAGAGCGCCATTCACCGCGCCATTATCGTCTTGAAAATGCGCGGCAGCGCCCATGACACGCATATTCGGCAGTTTGAAATCGGAGCCCATGGACTGGTCGTGCAGGAACCCTTCAGAGGACGCGAGGGCATTCTCAGCGGCACACCCCAGTATATGGCAGAATCCTTTATCAAGGCTTTTGTGCGTCGCTGACGCAGTGCATGGGTGACGCAATGCGTCACTCATGTAAATCGAGTAGACCGGAGAACCGTGATGATCCTGCGCCTGCTCCTGGCAATTATCGGTTGGTGTGGCATTTTAGTGTTGCAGCTGTGCCTGATGGGCATTGCACGCTTCTTCGAGCGCAGCTCGGATTCGCGCACCTTCTATCATTTGTACCTGATACCCATCGCCTTGACCGCGTTGGGCGCCCTGATTTACTGGATTCGCATACCGTTTGCTGAGACTGGACCGGATTTCACCGGTGACCCTCTGGCCAACGGTTTTCTATTTATTGCAGGAATTATGATATTTGTACTCAGCAGTATCCTACACGATCAGATGCTTCGGGGGGCACAGCCATGACCGATGGTCAGATTCTCACATCGCACC
>JAPKMR010000127.1 GCA_026645815.1 Anaerolineae bacterium
AGTGGCTCAATATCTCTTTCCCTTACCCATCCAAGAGGTGCCGTTGTATGGCAGTGATCTTGAGCGATTTGGTAACGTGTCCCTTGTTTTGCACACAAGTGCCAGACTGATCCACCGGTAGGACGTGTTACTTCCTGATCTCCTGTAGCATCGGTATAGGCAATGACATGGCTATAGCGAATACGTCCAAGTAGCGGTATCGGTGTGGGGGTCGGCGTTGGGGTTGGCGTATTCGTCGGCGTCGGCGTGTGGGTAGGGGTGGGGGTGGGGGTACTTGTTGGTGTTGGTGTTGGGGTTAATGTCGCTGTAGCCGTGGCCGTCGGGGTGTTTGTAGTCGTGGGCGAAGGTGTGCACAGCACCGATCCAGACGCATTGCATACGGATACAGGCCATGCGATGAAATTATTAATCTGCGCCAAAAGAAACAATAACACTACCAGACCTGCGGCCCCAATAGCCAAGCCACGTACCCACAGTTTTCGTGTTACCGCGGTTTGACGTACCTGCGCCTCATTGTGCACCGGATCGAGTTGTAACACCCCGCGATAATGCCCCAATGCGTCACGCAACCGTCCACGTTCTTCGGCATTGACACCGGCGCGATACGAAGCCTGTATCAACCCAGCACGTGCAACGACATGATCGGGTTTGAGCTCCAAAGCTGCCTTAAAATAGGTTTCAGCCTGGCTATAATCCTTATCATTCAGCGCCGTCTGTCCTTGTTCTACTGCGCGAGTCACCTCAAGCTGCAATCGTCTACGTTCTCGTTCCTCTTCAAAAGTTGTCATTGTATCCTCCAAATGAGATCGCCGGCTGTTCTAACTGCCCAAGTTAATCACCGGGTATTGCTTATTTCTTCGCATCATCCTCATAGTACTCAGGATTCGACCAGAATCCTCCCCACCCTGAGCCATAAGCCTCTTCGATAGCGCCGAGTGCGTCATCCGCAGGGGCCTCTGGAACTGCTGTCTGTTCATCTGATTCTACCTGTCCCTGCGTCTTCAAGTCTGGCTTCTTCCCCAAGCTCGGTTCAGTGGTCATATCTGGATCTGCAGCAACAGGCGCTTTAGGGCTTGTTACGGGCAGAGTCGCCGGTGCAGATGGTGGACTGCTGGGGCGAAGTTGGGGCGCAACGGGCGCTGTGATCGGCTCCGGCTCAGCGGTTGCGGGCTCCTGTGGCTCTGCATCATCTTGCTCGGACTTGGATTGCTGCGGGCGCCGGAATCTGGAGAATAGCCCTCCCCGCGTTTTTTCCACATCTCTTTGGGACTCTTGTGCTTCGTCTTGATCCGCTGCAATCTTCTGAGTTGGAGACGCCACCGCGACCAGACCCGAATCTGCATGTGTAGGTGCGTTAATCGTTGTTTCTTCTCGAGGCGCATAAGCCTGTGGGCTTTTGATCTCAGGCATCATCGGTAACGGTTCATCTTCACGACCAGCAGCGGGGAAACTGCCAGGAGGGGTCAGGGGGTTGGCGTGAAGATTGACAAAAGCGCTGTGCTCCTCCTTCACTTTATCCATAAGCGCCAACCCTTGTGCCTGGGATTCGGCCTCTACCGCTCTGGCATATATATCTGCTTGTTGCTGGAGAACTGCCATCTTGAGTGCTGACTGCCGCAATCGATAGGCATTGTAGACTGCATGGCGATGATTTTCGCGGAGCCGTTCTTCACTTCCAAACAAGCTGTCTGACACCAGCGTGGTATCCACAAGGCGTACTAGAGATTCCGCTTCATTCAATGAACGCGCACCGCTCTCAAAAGCGTACTTTTTTTCTACGGCTTCAACGGCTGTGCTCATGGTTTTGGCATAGTCACGCCAGAGACGCGCCTCGGAAAGGTCGCGTTCGAGCGTTACCGCCTGTTGGAAAGCCATAGTGGCTTCCGAATACTTGCGCTCCAATAACGCTGCCCAACCTTTGAGAAATGCCTCATTGAGCACTGGCAATTGCGATTTCATACTGCGGAAGCGTTCTTGAGATTCTAGCAAAACAGGGTCCTGCGGGGCAATTTCCAGCCCGCGCTCGAGTTGCGTCGCTACCGGCTTCAAGCGCCAGTGATCCAGATTCTCATTAATTGTCTTTCGCAAATCCTTGAGCGCGCTCTCCTGCGCAGCGCGAACGCGCTCAAACAGTTCCCGCGCCTCCTGACTTTGCTCCAGAGCAAGAGCCTGTTCGCATAGGGCAATACCCTGTGCAAATTCACCTACTTTGAGTGCTGTCTCAGCTGAGTGTATCAATCGTTGTTCAAGATCTCTCACTGCTGTTGTAACTGGCTCGTAAACTGGAGCGCTGCGACGTATCTCCAAAAGCTGCTGTACCGCTTCAACCCATTGCTGTCGCCCTGCCAAGCGGTTGACCTGTTTGAGCTCTTCCCGCAATTGGCTCAGCATGTTATCAAGATCAACTAGTTTGCGTCGCAGGCTGTCAATACGCGGGTCGTTTTCAGGCGCCACAACATCGGCAGCATATTGCAACTCGCGTTCACCATCACTAATACGGTATTGCGCCAGCGCCTCCTCAGTCCGCTGTAATGCCGCTTCCAATTGCTCACGGCGTTCGTGCGGCAGAGTCTTGACCAGTGCAACCACTTCGGTGTCATGTCTGGCAAGGCGTAACAGATGGTCACCTAGTTTGATTGCCTTGGCATAGCCTCCCGCTTTGCGTTGACTTTCTAACTCGGCCAGCAGGGATTGCCGTACATCCCGGTGCAGAGCTTGCACTTGTGCATCGGATTCAAAGACACCCAATTCTGACTGCAACATCTGAATCGCTTCCTCATATTGCGCGGGACGTGCGCGCAGTGCGGCCTGTACACGTTCGCGAGTCGCAGCGATCAACTCGGAACGTTTCTCGCCCTCGCGAAGATCGGTGCCGAGGGCCTTGACCCGTGGTAAATCCACCATGGGGGCGGGCAGTTTCTCCAACCGCATTTGCGCTTCTCTGTAGTCTCCCCGTGCGCTTGCTGTCAACACCTCCAGGAGCATCTCCCATTGGCGAATACCGTCATCGGATTGCTCGCGTGGAAGCAAGTGGCGCGCCTCATCGAGGAGCGTCCGCGCTGCGTCGAATTCCCCATTCCCTTGCAGCAGTGCGGCGGCCTGGGCCACTTTCTCCTGACTCATCAGCCAATGACGCAGACCATCGTGTTTGTGTTCCAGATCAGAGGGAATCCATTTCATCTGTTCGGCTTGTTCCAATTTTGCACGCGCAGACTGAATATCCGGCGGCGTTTTCTGAAGAGCTCCGGTCATCCCTTCTTGTACAATCTCAAACATGTGCTGTTGACAGCGCGCCACATCTTTCTCCAACAATGTGCCCAAGTCGGGATCGAGATCTAGCGCTTTTTGATACCCCGTCAGAGATTGCTGCCAAGCGCCCTTGTCTTGCTCAGTTTCTGCCTGTCGCAGCACTCTGACCAGTTCACGATTTTGTTCATATTTCGTTTTGAGCCAGGGGGAGACTGAGGCAACTCCCAACAGCACGTAATCGGCATCGGAGAAACGCCGGGAGCGCAGGCGTTCTTGTGCTTCGTCTATAGCTCGACGCGTGCGGTCGAAAGATTCCAAAGCCCCTTGTGCCCATGTGGCTAGAATTTGCGCTTCGCTATCTTCTTGATAGCCGGGGATCTTGAATATCCTCTGAGTCAATTTGAGAATTCCCTCGAGATCAGGGCGTTCGATTGGTTGCGTCTTTAGAACGCCAGGTCCTTCAATCTGGGCGCGCTTTTCACGCGCTTCTCGCAAAAGCTGATCTCGTTTGGACTGGTGGGCTTGCTGTTCACGTTCTTGCAAAACGGTGTAAATCTCTCTCTCAATTGCTACAGCCTCCAACGTGATGTCGAAATCTACCAGCGCCCCGAGTCCTTCAGCTTCCTTCTGGATACTTTCGAGCAATTCCAACGCTGCTTGGGGTTTTTCACGTTGTCCTTTTTCTTTCCAGTCTGTATAACGCGCCTGAGCTTGATCAATACGCAACCTCAACCGGCGTGTATGTGTATCTTTCAGTAGATCCCTCAACTGCCGCAAGCCATAGGCATCTGGGCTGGGATCCAATTTCTGCAAGGCGATAACTTGACCTTCGAACTCCCGTAGTTTGTCTTCCGCTGGATGCCCTTGTAGTTCTTTGCGCAGCGCTTGAACTCGTGTCTCAACCCACCGCCCCACAATCATCACCTGCAAGTTTTGTAACTCCTGTAATAATTCTGGTGTTGCCGTTTGCTGGAGCGCCTGTTTGCACCGGTTGAGGGCTTCACTGAATTGTGCTTCACGATACAGATGTTGGATAGGTTGAATGACCCGGTTCCATTGTTCGGCTTCTTGTGTACGGATCAACTCTTGCAAATCCCGCAGTTTCTCTGGCGCCACACCACCTTGTTTTGCCATCTCGGTTAGTCGTTCCCGCGCCGCCTTGAACTGCCCGGATTGAATCATAAACTCTACCTGCACTACCACTTGATCCGCGTTTGCGGCGGATTGAATCTGTTTCTGCAACAACCGCGCTTCCACGTTTCCGGGGGCAAGCTCTAGCGCCATTTCGACCAATTGCAGCGCACTCTGTCGTGTTGTTGCCGCGCGCGCCTGTTCCAGCAACTCGAGCACTTTGCCCGAATTCTCCTCTCTGGCTTTTTGGATACGTTGCCTCAGGCGTCGGGCTTCTGTGGCAATATCGCTGCTCCATGCGTTTTCCTTGACGGAGTTTTCTAATTCCTCTAAGTCCAATAACGCATTCCCGCTGTCCCCCGCTTCCCACATTTTTCGGGCGCTTTGAAGCAAGGCGCCCGCTTGAGCGGCATCTAGCAATTCTTTTACATCTTCACCCAGCTCTCGGGCTTTTTTTAACAGCTGTTGCGCCCCCACATAGTCTTCTCTGGTGAAATGATCTTTCCCCTCTTGGAGCAAACGAGTGCGCTCACGTTGCACCTGCGTCAAGCGTTCGATTTCGCGACGGCGTGTCTGCAAGGCAACCCGCTTTTCCCCTTGTCGGGTAGCAGCCAAGGCCTCGTCCACTGCCTCTAGCGCCGCTTCGTAATCTTGTGCGGCGAAATGCTCGTCAATCTTTTGTTCCCACAAGATTCCAGCCCCGAGTAACTCCCGCTGCTCGCGCAACTCGTGCAGAATCTGGTAATACGGTTGCCGCTCCTCTACATCTAGCAACTGCAGATTGATTTTTGCTGGTACTGCCTCCAGTTCTCTGAGATAATCTTCCAGCATTTTGATGGTGGTAGCTGCACGGCTCCCAGCCTCGACGCGATTCAGAATCTCATGCAAGTGCTTACGCGCACTATCAACCCGACCCTGTGCTATTCTCTCGTGCAAAGTCGCAACTCGCGCGGATAACGCCGGGGCCTCTTTTAGCTCGGGTAATGCCCTCAACGCTAATTCAGCTGCATCCCACTGACTATCGAGATAGGCTTTTTCTGCCGTCTCAATCCCAGGCAAAACCTTTTCAGTAAGGGTTTGAATCTTTTGTGCGGAAATCCGAAGTTTTTCGATCTCTTCTCGCAGGTTTTGCACTTCAGGAATTCCAGCAAGCAGATCGGGGAACTCCGTGTCAATAGGCGCATAGAATTCCGTCTCAATGGAACTCAAATTTCCTAATGCGATCACATAATCGCCGTCTTCCAGCGCTCCCTTAGCGCGGCCGATGCGTTTTTCGACTGAGCTATTAAGCTGTCCAAAAAGCGCCTCTGCACGTTCTGCGAGTTTGTCAATTGCCAGCCGATCCTGAGGATGCTCATTAAGATATTCAGCTGAGGCGCGATAGGCCTGTAACAGGTGACCCATTCCGATTGCTGATGCCACTACTCTCTGTAGAGCGTCATCTCGTGCCAGGGTAATCCACTGGTTGACCAGAGTAACTGCGTGCCTGGCGGCCCAGCTTTCAGAACCCATTGGTCCCAATTTCGCAAGCAGGCTTTGTGCTTCGTTCCAGTGCTCCGGCAGCCCAAACGCCTGTCCAGCCTCACGGCGGCTCAGTTCAATGATCCAGTCCAATATCTCGCGCACATTGGGAGGTAAGGGCACCTCAGGGTTCAACAACAGGTCTATCCCATCGCGCAAAGTCTTCATGGCGTCTCCCGGGCTGTTGGAGGCCAGTTTGCTTGTTGCATCACGGTTGACCCGCATCAATTCTTCTTCGAGTCTTTTGCGTTGTTGTAATTCAGCATAGAGCTGGCTAGTTTCGGTATCAGCCGGATCTAGCTGCCGCACCTGGCTCAGCTTCTCGAGCGCCTTTTCGAATTCACCAACTCTAATATCGCTTTGTGCTCGAATTCTGAGGTCGGCAATGGCCTTTCCTGCTTCCTTCTGCAGCAGCACATGTACGGCGGCGAGCGAAGGGTCCTCACCATGAATGCGGATGATTTCCTGGATTCTGATCAACCCATCTGCGGCTGAGGGCAGCCGCACGGCTTTGTTTGATTCGTCGGCACATTTGCTCAAGGCTTCAATTTGTCGTTGCAGGTCCGCAATATCTGTAGGTAATATTCCTCCTGCTGCCTGTACCGATTCCTCCGCCATACGGAGTGTTTTTCGGGCAGAATCCAGTTGTTGTACCGTGATTGTAAAGTCATTCCCTACTGCAGCCAGTGTTTCTGCCTGTGCTATCGCCCCATAGTTTTCCCGCGCCTGAGCCAGAGCGCCGGCGACCTCTTGACGGGAGTGCATCACAGCATCTGCCGCTACCTGCCAGAGCGCCCGCTGCTCGCGCGCCTCGTTGGGTTCGGCACCCTCTAGCACAGAGAGGGCTTCGTCGAATGCGCGGCACGCATCCTCCCACTCGCCAGCATTGCGCCGGGTTTGCGCGCGCTGATAATGTTGCTCGTATTTCTGCCAGCGCCCTTGCTGTTCCCGCAGACTTTGAAACTGCTGCGCAATCTGGTCCCGTAAATCGGGCCAGGGTTCCGCTTTGTGTAGCGCCGCTTCAAGTTTCGACACCAAGGGCGTCAGGGCTGCACTCTCAATCCTGCCACGCGTCTTCAGCGTTGCCAGTTCCCCGCGCACAGTCTCTTGCGTAGCGGTGATCTCTGGTACCATGCCGGCGCGAGCCACCAGCAATTTGGCTTCGCGATTCGTTGGATTGAGTGCCAGCGCGCGTTGCCCTAAACCTGCTGCAGCAGTTTCGTGACCTGCGCCTAACTCCGTTTCGCAAGCTTTGACCAGCGCAGCCTCCAATGCCGCTCGCACACCAGGACCGTCTTCCCACAGGTCATACGCTGCTTGCAAATCATTGACTGCTGATAACGGGTCAGGCGCCGCCTGCCCACGCTCGAGCAATTGCTCAAATTGCGCGATTTTGACTTCTACCTGGTGTAAGCCTTCCTCAGCTCGCGCTCTGTGCTCGGGTAATAGGGCTTGCAGAGTCTCCTGAAAACACTCGCGCGCCTGGCGGAGTGCGTTGCGTTCCCAATGCCCCTCGCCCTCGCGCAGCCGCCGCTCTTCCTCGCGGATGCGTCGTATTTCCTCTTCCAGGGCGCCTGTGAGAATCTTGATCTTGGCCCCCACAGCTACATAGTCGCGTCCCTCACGTTTGGCATTCTCAACCTGTTGTTGCGCCAGTCGTAGAGCATGTAATGCGATCTCGCGCCTGCCAGTTTCCTGTTCCAATTGTGCCTGTTTTTCATAACCCGCAATCGTTGCCAGGTCTGTAGCCTCGTTATAGAGCGGTTGCGCTTCCAAGTGTTTTGGGAAAAGGCGTAGCACCTCTGCAAGCGTCGCTTGTGCCGCTTCGAATTGGTGTCTCGCCTGATCGAAGTTATTCTGGTCGTTGAGTTGTCGCCCTGATTCCAATAACTCGCGCCCGTAGGAAATTCCACAGCGGAGATACAGGCGTTGCCAGGCCGGGAATTTCCCATATTGATCCTCTGTTTGTCCAAGCAAAGCAATTGCATTCGCCCATTCTCGAGCTTGCTGCGCAGCTTCGACGTGCTCAAGCGCGTCTTTAAGCGCCTCGACTTCACTCTCAGCCCTTCGCAATAAGCGCAACGCGGTGTTGTAATCCGGAGAATCACGCCCTACCAGTTGCAGATGTTTGATACCGCCTTCGAAGTCCTTCGTGTTAAGGAGTTCCACCGCGCGTGCATAATGCGTCGCAGAATCAACTTGTTGCGATGCACGATCGTGGGAGGTTTCCAGGGTCTGCTTCAAACGCGTGTATGCTCGCCCCTCGGGTAGATCTGCGATGGTTGTTTCCACATTCTGAATGGCTTCCGTCCAATTCCCTTGTTCTCCCAAACGTTGTGTATCTTGCAGCGTCTTCTGAACACGCTGGTTCCATATAGCCAGGTCATTCGCGCGATTACGCAGCTCTTCCAGTTGCATGTGGAATTTGAGAATTGGCGGATCAGCGGCGGCCCTTTCCATGATGGCCACACACTGGCGTCGCGCGCCCTGATAATCGTCTTCGTCGAGCTTGGCAATAACCTCAGCGATGTCGTCTTGGATTTGGCGCTCTTTGTCTACGGCCTGGCGGGCCAATCTCAACCCCCGGTCTGCCTGTGTGGCATTGTGATCCAGGTCTAGCGCCTGTTGGTATAGCTCCTGAGCCCGTGTCCACTCGCCGACTTGCATGGCTTGTTCTGCCCGCATCATAATTTCGCCTATCTTTGACATGATTCCTCCAGGAAAGACTCTGTGTGACTAGAGAATAATCTCCAAATACCTAATTTTGTAGAGTCTGCATTGCGACAATGTCGTCGATGAAAACCCAGGTGTTTAACCAACCTTTATCTAAATAGGATGGCGCGATGTATTCACGGCTCCATACATGCAAATATAGGGTAATAGTCTGTCCACGATAATTGTTTAGATCAAGGTACACGGTTTTCCATCCTGTATCTTCTGGGGCGCCGGAGTTTGGTCGCCCACCGCACAATATCAACCCCCCAGTCGAAGGTGGCGTGATTTGCCCACTAGGATTGAGGTTTTGACATACTTTATTGCGTTCGGTATTGGTCACATCTTCAGGCGATTTATCTATGGATGCTTCAAATGTATCGTAGTATCTCTGGTTCTGATCGCGATAGATGTCGTTGCTGATAACTCGATACTTGATTTTTAGATAACGTTCTTCAACTGTAAAAACCTGTGAAATTGCACCGTACCCAACAGGAATTTGGCCATTCTGAAACGCAGGGTCGCCCAGGCGTGCCACATAGCTGCTGTTCTCTATAACAATGCTCTGTGGCAAACCGGAGCCCCCATAGCCTGGGAAGCCGCCACGCAGAGCCCGCCAGCCATCCAGAGAGCCTGTTTGGAAATCACCATTGATGAGCTTTGAATACCTATTGACTACAACGGGTATGTATACCTTGTATTGAACGAATGTCGCCGTCACGGTCTTGTCAGCATCCATCGTGATGTGGCACGCGTCACTGCCACTGCAGGCGCCACTCCAGCCGGTGAAGTTCCACCCCGCAGCTGGAGCGGCGGTCAGCGTCACCGCCGTGCCGTGGGTGAAGCTCGTGCCTGATGGCGTTTGCGTGAGCGTACCCTCGCCCTCTTGTGTCACGGTCAGGGTGTAGTGCTTGAGCGTGAATGTCGCCGTCA
>JAPKMR010000128.1 GCA_026645815.1 Anaerolineae bacterium
CGAACGGTAGGGACGCGCTTCGCCTGGGAGTCCCCGGCTCCAGCCCGGCTTATGAACTTTCAAAAATCAGTTCGGTAACAACGCCATCGCCCCACCGCGCGCCATTTCCGCCCGAAACCTCTCCCCCTGTTGGTTTTTTGGCGCCGCGGGGCACCCGCGGCGCCAAAAAACCTCCAAAAACAAATCCCCCTCCCCCGCGTCTGCGCGGGGGAGGGGGGCAGGGGGGTGGGGGTGACTTCATTGTGATAACCCTGGAATCGCACCTCTGCCTGCGAGCCGCATCGTCTCCCCAAACCCCGTTCACGGGGCGTCGCCCTCTAACACGGCGTCTTCAGCACCATGCCTTCAGGCATTCAGCTTGAAAGCCATCTGCGTATCACCCATTGTGAGAACATCGCCATCTTCCAACAGCGCTGGAGCCACGATGCGTTTGCCGTTCACAAAAATGCCGTTGCTGCTGCCCAAATCGGTGAGCAGAAAACGCTCACCCTGCTGTTGCAGGAGCGCGTGGTGGCGCGAGACTTTCGGGTCGAGCAGCACTACCTCGTTATCTGGCTCACGGCCCAGGCGGACCTGAGGTCCCACAACAATTTCTTGCCCAACCTGCGCGCCGCTCAGCATCCGTAATTTCGCGCTCATGGGCGGAGCCATACCGCGCACGGTTGGGGCTGATTGGTTGATGGGCGCTGCCGGTTGGGGCGGTGCAACTGCCTCACCAGGCAACACCAACCTGGCGCCGCAGATTCGGCAGAAGCGCTGCGTGCTCTTTACCGGGCTGCCGCAGTTCGAGCAGAACATTTCTAAAGGCTCGACTACGGGCGGCGGCGGGCCTACCGGCTCGGCCACGGGTGGCGGCGGGATCTCCAGCTCGGCTATGGGCGGCGGTGGGACCACCGGTTCGGGTATGGGCGACGGCATTTCCGGCACAGGTCCCAGCGACGGGATCACCACCGCCGGAACCACCAACGCCGGCGGCGCAACCGCGACGCGATGGTGTAACGACTCCCCCGCGCTATCTGCTGCCGGCAGAACATAATCCACGTAGTGCGCCTGCCTCCCCTGATTGAGCAGCGCCTCGATCCAGGCGCGACCCTGCTCTGCGCCGGTCAATTGCTGGATGCCCACCTGCCCGGGCGCAAATTCCAGCAAGAACAAGCGACCGCTGCCGTGCACGAAAGCACCGCACAGCGCGGCGGGAGCCTCCCAGGTTTGGAGGGTCACCGTGAGCGTGCACCGTGCGGATGCCGAGAGCGCTTCCGCCAGTGAATCGCCCACCGGTCCCACCGCCAGCTGCTCTGATCCCATGGCGCACAGATAACCCCGCGCCAGCAGAAGCTCCAGGTAGGATGGCAACGGCATCTGTGCCAGTTCCATCACGCCTGCCATTCCGGCGGCGTTGAAGATATCCACCCAACCCGCACTTCGTTGAAAGGTCTCGAATAACTCTGCAACCGGGAAAACCTCACTCTGGAGCTCTGACCGTCCCCAGGCCCAATCCGCCAGCGCGCACGCATGATTGAACAAGAGGAACGCACCCAACGGCAGCGTATCGTGCAAGCCCTCGTTTCGGCTGACCGTGAACCAGCCTGGCAGGAGGTTCCCCGCTACTGCGTGCATGGGTTGCACATCGTGCAGCATCATGCCGTGCTCATCCATGCCATATTGGACCAGGCTCTCATCTGCTTGCGCAAAACGCGTGAGCGCTGCCTTTCCATTCGCGCGGATCAGGGCGGTCACCGTCGCGGCATTGATTGCGGTCAGCGTGAGCGCGCGCAGCAAATCCGTATTGAAAGGCTCGGCGGAGGGTGCGTTATAAAGCCCCTGTGCTGCCAGCCCATGGAACGCCGGTGCGGAAAGCTCCACGGGGTCGGGAGGGCTGGCACTGATGAGCCAATCAGCCAGCGCCGAACCAGGCTGCACCGGCAGATGCAGGAGCACCGCCAGCGCCCAGGCTTCGGCGTGGGTCAATAGATATGCGCTCATGCGTTGCCTCCGAACATGCGGTCGCGCAACCGGTGCATGCGTGCACTTCCCTCGGTGCGGCTAAGCTTGCCCTGGTTTACTTGCTCCCGAATGCGGCGCAGCCCGTGGAGAAACTGATCTTGGGTTTGCAGTTCAGCATCCGCGGCGATTTCTCCCTCGGTGTACGAGGCCCACTCCTGCGTGGTGCGATCCCAGGCATCTGCGCCTTTGTCAATCGCCGTGCCGATATCAACCCGGCCCTCCTTGCCCCAAATCATCTGCGTCGCCCCGCCTAACGCGGCGTCCGTCAAACCGACCATGGGATTCTTGGTGAGTATCCAGGTGAGGCCCTTTTTTCCCAGTTCCGCGCCAATCGTCAACGCTTTATCCACACCGGTGTAGCCGCGTTCCTGCGCTTTCCCCAGCCCGGCGCTCACCGCATCTGCTACATCCACCACCTTCGAGAGCGTATCCAGGCCCCCGGCAGCCTTACTCAGGCGGACATCGCGCGCTTTCCCCACTGCTCGCACATAAGCCTCCGCAGTCTCCTGGCTTGGGGAGCTCCGCCACGCGCGAGAGGCCGAGCGAATGGCATCTACCACCTCGGCGCTATCTGGGAAGGTGCAGAACTCGCTCAGCGATCCGGCGATGGTCGAAGCCGGTCCAGTCAGATTCTTGACCAGGTCGGCCCAAGGGGATTGCGCCCCGGCAACGATTGCTTCCTCCACGGTTTGCTGAATACCGGGACTGGGCGTCTCCGCCGCAGGGGGCGGCGGCAAGGGTTCCGGGGGTTCCTGCCATGGCGGCGCCTGGGTCCACACCGGTTCAGGTAACGGCGGGCTCTCCGGCAGCCCTGGTATTGCCCCAGGCAGCGGCAGCGGGACGCCGGGAATGGCTCCCGCCACCATCGGGGGTGCTGTAGCCGCCCCGCTGGCGAGCGCATTCACCAGAATCGTCGCCACCGTTCCACCCAGGCTGACGATGACCGCAATCGCGGGGCGGAAACCGGGTGTGCGCATACAGTCGGCGGCGTTCAGGGGATCGGTCAGGCAGTCATGCGCGGAAACCGGTTCCGGGAGCAGCAGGCTAAGCATCAATAGCGGCAACAGCATCGCCATCGCCGCCCGGCACCAGTGGGAGCCTCTCTGTCTCCGCATCGCTCCACCTCCTCAGTAGCGCAGCAGCACTGCCGCTGCCAGCACGCTGATCAACGCTGAGATACGCAAACCCCCATAGCCGATGGTGGAGAAGGAGGTGCAGGCGACGCCCAGGAAGACCGGCAGGGCGAGCGCTATGCCCAATCGCAGCGCCTTAGGTATGGCTTGGAGGGGGGACTTCAATGGCAGCAATAGCCGGTCGAGCGGTTTTTTGAACAACCAGAACAGCAGCGGCAACCCCACCACGAACGCCGGCGTGATCCAATCCACGCCGCCAAGCCCCTCAGATTTGAACATGCCGATAAAGGTATAGAGGAACCACAACCCGCCGCACAACAGCGATGGAATCAGCGGCAGGATGGGCCAGAGCGCGCGCGGCACTAAATTCTGCATCTTGGTCACAGCGCCGGGTGGGAGCTCGAGGCCCGGTGCGGACGCTGGCGGCGCCGACGCTGGCGGCGCCGACGCTGGCGGCGCCGACGCTGGCGGTGGGGCAGATGGCGGGGGTGGGGTGGGTGCGAACGGTTGCCAGCGCTGCCCATCGTGACGCAGCACCCGCCCGTCGGGGTCAATCATGTACCAGGCGCCGCTTGCATCCTGCCAGTGCAATTTCTGCACCTCGGCTACAAATTGCTGGGGGGGCAACTGCCCGGAATCTCGTAACGCGCGTAACTGCTCAAAACGCTGCGAGAACGCCGTCGCCTGTTCATCCATTTTGCTCCTCCTAATTCAATCCTAAAGGCGCACATGGAGAAGGGTAATCTAAGTATAACGGCTCAAAAACAGAATGTCAACTTACTTAGCTTCCGGGGCTGCGTTTCAAAGCGGGGGCGAAAATCTCAGGCGCCCTAATGAACTTTCAAAAAACCAGTCTCCCAGACCTGACAGGTCTCCTAGACCTGTCAGGTCTTTTTCCTGCGGGTCGCACTTTTACCCGGATGAATCCTGCAAATTCCTCAATATCTCATCCGGGCGGCGCGTGGAGAAGGCAATATCACGGACCAGACCCCGTTTGGTGCGCAGCTCTAGCACCAGGCGCGGGTACTCCAGGAAGTTGAATGAGGCGCGGTAACGCCCGTGGACGGTGAGGAAGTGGATTCCGGCGCCGCCATACTTGAGAAACGGGGGCGAATCATCGAGGCGACACGCGGCGATGGCGTCCCGTGGAATCGTCCAGCTGAAAAGCCCAAAGGTGAGTTGCAGCGACTCCGGCGTGAGGCGAATGACGAGCGTACGGTAGTTGAACGTGTAGAACAAGAACACACCGAACAGCAGGAGCAGGGCGATGCTCCACCCATCGAAGCCGCGCGCAGCGACGCGCGCCGCGCCAAGCGCGAGAAAGAGCAGGCTCAAGCTGGCAAAGAGCGCCGTTGTCCTGGGTGATGACAGGCGTTCTTCATAGCTGGTCGCTGTGTTCATGGCATAACCTCCCCGTGCTAAGCGCTCGATTGTATGAGCCGCTCGAAGTCTTGCTCGAAGCTGTGCCGCAGCGCTTGCCGCTCCGTCTCCGGCAGCAGGGTGGCGTCAACCGCGTTGAGCACGAGCCTTTCGATGGTCTCCAGGTTCCAATTCCAGGTGCGCTGCCCCAGCAGATATTCGCGGTTGAGGGTGGTGTTGAACATCGGGGGATCATCGCTATTGAGGGTCACATATAGCCCCGCTTCCAGCAGCTGCGGCAGGCTGTGTTCCGCCAGCGAGGGGAAGACTTTCAGGCAGATATTGCTGCTCGAACACACCTCCAGCGGGATTTGCTGCTCGCGCAGGTGCGCCATCAGCGCCGGGTCCTCGATGGCGCGCACGCCATGCCCGATGCGCCGGCTATTGGCAACAGTCAGCGCCTCCCAGATGCTCTCGGCGCCGGCGGTCTCCCCGGCGTGCAGAATGCAGGGGATTCCCGCCGCGCGCATCCGGTCGAAGGCAGAGCGGTATTTCTGCGGCGGGTTGCCGATTTCCGGTCCGCCCAGGCCCAGGGCGATTAACCCATCCCCGTAACGCTCGAGCATCCAGCTGGCGACCGTATCCCCTTCTGCGGGCGTAATGATGCGCGGGATATCCATGATGTGATGCCCATGCGCACCCCCAGCGTCCTCTCGCCCCATTCCCGGGCGCGATTGACCGCGTCCAGCTGCTCGTGAAAACCCAACCCATTGTTCATAAACTGGTTGTAGGGCGTAAAGGTGACCTCGCTATAGACGATATTCTGCGCTGCTTGCCCGGCGAGAAATTCACGGGCGATGAGCTCGATATCCTCCGCTGTGCGCAGGCAGCTTGAGATTGTCATGTAGATTTCGATGAAGTGGTCGAAATCCCGGAACGTGTACCATTCCCGCAGCCCTTCGACGGTGTTCGCGGGGAGGGGGACCTGGTGGCGCTCGGCTAATTTGAGCAGCGTCGCAGGTTGCACTGAGCCTTCAAGATGGACGTGCAGCTCGACTTTCGGCATTTGGGTGATAAAGCTTTCAAGTTCCGTCATGGTTGTTCTTCCTAAATTGATGGAGATGCTGTCGCAAGTGAGTATAGTACGGGCAGGCGATGGTGCAAGTGCACGGCACAGTTCTAGAAATGCCTTCTCGGAGTTCTGGACAGGATTAACAGGATTTTCAGGATTGACGTTTTCCCCTCCTTGTGTATAATAAGCTCAGACCTGATTATCAAGTCAATTCGATCAAACGGAATTCGAAACCATGTTCAACACAGGATTTGTTCGCATCGCCGCAGAAGGCAACGGGGGGTTGCCTTAGTTAAGTGCGCCTGGTTGAATTTAATTATGTAAAGTAGCGTGGGCGCAAGCCCACGCTTTTTTTCCCAAAGCCGTGAGCGCACAACGCTTGCGGCTTTTTTGTTTCCATTGTTGAGGAGTCTAACCATGCCAGTTCTAACCTTTAATCAGTTGAGCCAATCCTTTGGCGGCACCGATATCTTTGCCGGGCTGAGCGGCAGCGTTCCGCACGGCGCGAAAATCGGCCTCGTCGGTCCCAACGGCATCGGCAAGACCACGCTGCTGCGCATCCTGGTCGGCGCGGAAACCGCGCCCGGCGCCGCTGCGCCCAGCTCTGGCGCGCTATACGTCGCCCGGGAGACGCGCATCGGCTACCTGCAGCAGGATGCCGTGGCGGCTTTCGCCGACCCGGCGCACACCGTCCACGAGGAAATGCGCACCGTCTTCGCGCCGCTCGAGGCGCAAGCTGCTGAGCTTCGCCGCCTGGAGGAGGCGATGGCTTACGGCGCCGTCTCCGGTGAGGAGCTCGAGCGCTACGGTGGCTTGCAGGAAGCCTTCGAGCTCGCGGGCGGCTACGAATACGAGCTCCGCATCGAGCAGGTGCTCACGGGTCTCGGCTTCGACCGCGACCAGTGGGGCATGCCCCTGGCGCATTGCAGCGGCGGTCAGAAGACCCGCGCTCTGCTCGCGCGCCTGCTGCTCGAAGCCCCCGACCTGCTGGTCTGCGATGAGCCGACCAATCACCTGGATGCGGAGGCGCTCGAATGGCTTGAGGAGATACTGACCGCCTGGAATGGCGCGCTCCTCATCGTCAGCCACGATCGCTATTTCCTGGATCGCGTCGCGACCACCATCTGGGAGATGTCGCGCGTCGGGTTGGAGGAGTACCGGGGCAACTACAGCGCCTACTTGCTGCAACGCGAGGACCGCTGGAACTGGCGCACGCAGGAGTTCGAACGGGTGCAGGCGCACTTCCTGAAAGAGCTCGACTACATCAAGCGCAACATCGCCCGCGATAGCACCGTCCGGCAGGCGCAGGGTCGCATGCGACGCCTCGTCCGCGAGGTCAAAGCCGTGGAAATCAGCGGCACGGCGGCGCTGGATCAATCGTGGAGCACCTTTATGGAGGAAAGCGGCGGCATCTCCGAGGATAAGTGGAATGTAGCGCAGCTGGAGCAGCGCATCAAGGGGCTGCAAGCCCCTGATCCCGGCGCGATTCACTTCCGCATTCGCTTGCAAAGCCGGCAGCGCGGCGGTGACCTGGTGCTCCGCGCGGCAGGGCTGCGCATCGGCTTCCCGGGAACCGAGCTCTTCGAGGCGGATGATATCCTCCTCACCCGCGGCGAATGCGCCGCCCTCATCGGACCCAACGGCGTGGGGAAGACGACCTTCTTACGCACGCTCATGGGTGAGATTGCGCCCCTGGCGGGCGAAATCCGCCTGGGCGCGAATCTCGACATCGGCTACTTTGCGCAGGGCTTTCAACCGGTGGACCTGGAACACAGCGTGCTGGACGAGCTTCTCGCGCATCAGCCGATGCTGCCCGCCGCGGGGCGCGATTACCTGGCGCGCTTCCTCTTCCGGGGTGAGGATGTCTTCAAGCCCGTGCGCGCGCTGAGCGGCGGCGAGCGCGCGCGCCTGGCGGTGGCGTTGCTCTCGCTGAGCAAAGCCAATATCCTGCTGCTGGATGAGCCGACCAATCACCTGGACCTGCCCTCGCAGGAGGCGCTCCAGGCAGCGCTGCAAGCCTTCGAGGGGACGATTCTGCTGGTCTCGCACGACCGCTACCTCATCGAACGCCTGGCGACGCAGATATGGGAGCTGCGGGATGGGCGACTGCTCGTCTACGAGGGCGATTACGCCGCCTATAAGCAGACCCTGGCTTTGGAGGCGCAGCGGCGGGCAGTCGCTACGCCTTCACGCGCCGCCGCACCGCGGGCAGGTGTTGCGCCGGGCAAAGCCTCCGCGGGCGCAGCGCTCGTGCAGACCGAGGCGCGCATCGAGGAGTTGGAGCGCGCGCTGGACCGGCTCAACGCGGCGCTGGTCGAAGCCACTGCAATGCAGCGCTGGCAGGAGGTCCAATCCCTGGGGCGCCAGTATAAAGAGGCGCAGGCTCATCTCGAGGTGTTGTTAGGGCAATGGGAGCTGCAGGCGCAGAGCATCCCCGAGCTGGTCGCCGCCTGAAAAGAAAAGAGGCTCACGTCAGGGCGCAGAGGATGCCAGGGTTTTTCCCTTTGCGGTCTTGGCGCCTTGGCGTGAGCTATCTTCTGCCTTTGCGCCCTTTGCGTGAGAGCTCTTTGCCTGACCTCATTTTCCCGCCACTGTGTGCGACCCACCTGCTGCGTTGCTCGTCACCCCAACGTCCGGGCGTCAACGTCCAGGCTACGCAGCCACACCCCGTAATGAGTTTTCAGAATTCAAACTGGTAATAGAGTGGCTCAATCTTTTTCAGCCGTCCCTACGGGACACGGGCGCATGACGACACGCCCCTATTGCGGTGACGGGTTGTGGGGAGTCGTCGTCTGGAATCCCAGCCTTCTGAACACCCCCGCGAAACGGATGCTGAAGACATACCACGGGACGAGCGAGAGCAGCGAGAAGGCGATGCCAATTACCCCCGCTGTTGAGGGAATCGTCATCAGGATCGCAGAAGCCAATCCCCAGCGCGCCGTCACCTTGTCGTAAACCGCGCTCTTGGCCATCAACAGCGCCACAATCAATAGCGCGATGCCGTTGAGGACGTAGTAGGTATCGAAAGCCGTTCCCTGCCATCCCACCAGCGCCGCCTTCCCGGCAGCTTCCAGGACCAACCTGGCTTCGCTGCTGCCCGCATTCGCATAGGCGTTGGAGAGCGCCAGCAGCTCAAAGGTGGGGTTCGAGGAAATGTAGGCGGCGATGCCAATCCATCCCAGAAGGACCCCGATTTGCAGCAAGCCCTTGTTGGTGCCCTTGAGGGTGTGATAAAACGCCAGATAGATGACGGCGATGCAGATATTGTCCAACAAAATGAACAAATCCGCGTGGAAAAAGGCCACGAGGCCATTCTTCTGAAACAGCTCGAACCACTCCAGTACCGTCGCAGGCAACGGCACAATGGAAAACACCACAATCTGCAACGGAATAATAATCAACGTGAGAATCGTGACAATAAAGGCAACCTTGAACAACGACTTGAATTCGGAGACATCATTTGAGTGCATTAGCTTTTCCTTCTAGTTGATTTTGCGCCGTGGGCGCCTTCTGCGCAGACCGCCGACCGCCGACCGCCGACCGCGAAGCGGTATCGCTTCCCCCGTAGCCGCGATTTCGAATCGCGCTTTTTCCCCCGCAACCCATCTTCACCATCGCAACCGTAGTCGCAACGAACGTACCGCGAACTTATGAGTTTTCAGAATTTAAACCGGTAATAAGGTGGCACAAGCTTTTGAAGAGGCGCGGCGCGCCGGGCGCGGGCGCGTCGCGACGTGCCCCTACAGCTCAGGACAGGTCGT
>JAPKMR010000129.1 GCA_026645815.1 Anaerolineae bacterium
CTTCACCGCGTCACGGTGAAAGGTTTTCCTGATATCGATTTAAGATTGTCCCTACAAGGGCGCGTTTGTGTCAAGCACAACGCAATTTCGTCTATGCTTCAACACTCACGATTGCTAAAAGGGAAAAATCATGTAGCAAGGAAGATTTATTTACGATGCTTTTATATAAAAAAACACCACCTATCAACAAGATTTCTCTTATCAATAGATGGTATCAGTTATGGAAAATGCTTATATTGTTGATACAATCAGAGGTGGGTGCACTCTGAAACGGGGAATCGTGTAAGGGTGTCATCTGCAAAAGCATCTCGCTCAACTGATGCTGCGCCTTCCGACGATCGTTGTTTGGCGGATCACATGATCATCCGACTTCACTAAATTCCTTCTGCCTTTTTGTTAGTCTATTTGCTTTTCATCGTGCATTGCCTTCTTCGGGAACGGTTCAACCTTGTGGTCCAATAGCTCGATGAGCAATTTGGGTAACATTAAGTGCAATGTCGTGGTGCTTCTGCGACGCAATGCCGGTTTACAACAAAAAACCTGCGATGTTTGAAATAGATGATTGAGAAGAACATGTGCGCTTATGCATACGCGCGCGTTACGGTTGTGATATACTGTTGTCATATGCGGGAAACGCGAGCGCTAGTTACGGCGGCTTTGCGCGAATGTCCCAGTTACTGGGGAGGGTTGAAAATGAAGTTGAAAACGTTGATTGTGCTCGTGCTGGCGATGACAGTTTTAATAGCTTTACCGGCAGCGAATGCGGCAATAGCGCCACCTGAGGAGCAGCGGTTAGTGGTTTATACCTCCCATAAGGAGGATGTGTATGCCCCCATTCTACGGGAGTTCGAAAATCGCACCGGCATTTGGGTGTCGGTGGTCGCCGGAGGCACCACCGAGATGCTTGAGCGTATTTCGTTTGAGGCAGAAGCGCCTATTTGTGATGTGATGTTTGGCGGCGGGGTGGAAAGCCTTACAGCGTATAGTCAGTATTTCACCTTGCCACCGGAGGAACTGGCTGCACAGGTTGACCCCCGTTATCTGCAGGAGGGAAGCCGGTGGCTACCATTTTCGTCTCTGCCCATCGTGATCGTATACAATACACGGTTGATTGGAAGCCGCGAACCACAGGGCTGGCTGAGTCTGTTTGAGGATCGATTTACTGGGCGCATCGCCTATGCCGACCCTTCGGTATCCGGCTCCAGCTTTACGGCCTTGTTTACGCTATTAACTGTCTTGCCGGAGGCCGATACGCTGGGGCGCTTCGTACATGCGCTTAAAGGGCGGGTGTTAAGCGGATCGGGCGATGTGGTGACTGCGGTTGCAAACGGCAGCTGTACAGTGGGCATTACGCTGGAAGAAACGGCACTCAAGGCCATCGCCTCCGGGCTGGATATCGCGATGGTTCACCCGGAGGAAGGCACAAGCGCCGTCCCCGATGGGGCTGCGATCATCAGCGGGTGCCCGCACCCGGAGAACGCCGCTGCCTTCCTACGTTTCATCTTGAGTCGAGATGTTCAAACGCGCCTGAGCGCCCAAATGTACCGACGGCCTGTGCTGGCGGATGTCCCGCTGGACTCAGGCTCGTTTGAACCGTTTATCCTGATCGCTTATAATATCGATCTGGCAGGCGAGCAGAAGGCGGGACTACTGACGAACTGGAACGAGGTTCTTGTGAAGAGCGTGGAGGAACGGTTGCCGTGAAAGCGTTTCAGAAAGGATCTTTTAGTCGGCAGGTGTTCCTGACCATGCTGTTGGTAGCGCTGGTGCCAATGATCTTGTTTAGCGGAACGATGCTTTTAACGCTGATACAGCGTGTACATGTACAGATTGACGAGCAGGCTGCCCTTGAGCTTGCGCAAGTGCATGAAACGCTGGAGATTACCTGCGGCTCGCTGGAGAATAGCGTGCGTGCACTGGTGGATACGCCGTTGGCGGCGCAAGCGCTGGCAGGCGGCAAAATCAGCGAGCAAGCTTTGTACCGTGCGATGTTGGACGCAATTGGCGATGATAGCGAGTTGGCTGATTTCATTTTATATGACGTAAAGGGCAAACGAGTCATGGCGACAGGGAGAACGCTAGCCGCGCAGACGCTTTCGCCTGAATGGGGTATGCTCCGACGATTGCGGGAAACCGGGCGTTATATGCTGATGGACAGTCAGGATGGCGACGCCGTGTTTTGCGCGGCCAGCCCTGTTCTGACCCAAAAAGGCGATACCACCGGTTATGTGGTGGCGGCGGTTTCGCCTGAGCAGTTTGCCGCACAGCTCGCGGGCGCATTTAACCGAACCGGGAACCTAATGGTGTTAAGCCCCTACTGGCACCTGCTGTATGCCTCTCAGCCTGCGCAGAGCAAGGCGGCCGTGCTCGCGCTGCGCGAGCAGCTGCTTGCGGGGCGGCCGCTCGAGGGGGAGGGAGACGCCTACAAGACATACACGGAAGCGGATCCGGCTACCGGTTTTACGCTGGTTTTGCAGCGGCCGCAGCTCTTCACCATGGAAATGCGCCAGGCCTATTACCTGCTGGGCGGAATCATCACCCTACTAGGCGTGGGGATGAGTCTGTGGGGCACGATGCTGTTCAGCCGTCGTTTAGCGAAACCAGTCGGAGCCATCAGCACTGCTATGACTAGCGTTGAGCACGGGGATTTCAGCGTGCGGCTAAAAAAGCAACGCAACGATGAACTGGGCCGGCTGGCGCGCGGCTTCAACCGCATGATGAATGAGTACCAGAGCAGCGTGGAACGTTCCGTGAGCCGTCAAAAGGAGCTAAATGAAGCGCGCATCCGGCTGATGCAATCCCAGCTGAACCCGCATTTTCTTTACAACACGCTGGACTCGGTTCGTTGGCTAGGGGTTGAGCACCATGCCCCACAAATAAGCGCTCTTGCGACGGGTTTGGCGGATCTGCTGCGAAAAAGCATAGCAGGTGAAGAGTTCGTCCTCCTGCAATCCGAGCTGGAGCTAGTGGAGAGTTATGTGGAAATCCAGTCCATCCGGTTTGAAGATCGTTTTACATGCGAAATCGACGTGGAGGAGAAGTTCCAATCCTGCATCGTGCCCAAGCTGATGCTCCAGCCGCTGGTGGAAAACGCCATCCTGCATGGCTTGGGCCAGCAGGAGGATGGCTATATTAAGGTCAGCGCGGCGCAGGAGGGAGATGATTTGGTGGTTTCGGTGACGGATAACGGCGTCGGCATTCCCCCGGAAACAGTAGAGAGTCTCAACCGCATCGGTGCGCCCGCACCGGGCCAGCATCTAGGTTTATATAATGTGGACACCATCCTCAGGCTACACTTCGGGTCGCCCTATGGCGTCCATGTTACTTCCACTCTTGGAGAAGGAAGCTGCGTGAGTATGCGCCTGCCACTGGTGTCCAGCCCGACGGTCGGGAAGGGGAGGGAACAGAATGCTGACGGTACTGGTTGTTGAGGATGAGCCGTTGGTGCGCCACGGCATCATCCATGGGGTAGACTGGGCTGCGCTGGACTGCCGGGTGACGGGTGAAGCTGCTAATGGGGCCGAGGGGTTAAAGCTTGCTCGTGCTCTTCGGCCGGATCTGATCATAACTGATATTCGCACTCCCCGGATGGACGGCATCGAAATGCTCACCGCGCTCCGGGCGGACGGCAACTCTGCGCACGCTATCATTCTGACCGCATACAGTGACTTTGACTACGCACGCACCGCAATCCAGCTGCACGTGTCGGATTACCTGCTCAAACCCTTCAGTGATCGGGACCTGGAAAACGCAATTCGCCGTCTGCACACAGAAATAGGCGTGCATGCGCCAGCCGAGTTGCCGCTGCTGCCGCGCGTTACAAACGCGAATGGGTATGTACAGGAAGCCATGGCGTACATTTCGGCGCATTACGCGCAGGAACTTTCCATCACCGAAATCGCCAAGTCGCTTGCTGTCAGCGAAAGTCGCCTGAGCCACCTGTTTCGCAATGATACGGGTCACACCATCACCGGCTACTGGACCCGCTATCGCATCCAGACCGCCATGGAGCTGCTGCGTGACCACCGTGTAAAGGTGTACGAGGTGGCATCGCTGGTGGGATACCGGGACGTGGCCTACTTCGGCAGCCTGTTTAAAAAACTCACTGGGAAAACGCCCGGAGATTGGCAGATGTCTGTCTCATCAGAAAAATAGCAAATCGTCACATCCGAACCACGATAAACTCTTTCTACCTTCACCGGTTCGCGTCGGGCGGTGTCATTGGTTGGACAAAGCGATGCAGCTATTTACAGGGTCTATTGATAACGCGCTGAGAATAGACACAGCGATAAAAATGATGTCTATTACGTCCGAAATATAGCAGAATTGTCCCATTAAATAGCGGTATCCTCCCCTTCAAATGAGGACGGTCGCCGGATACAATCATAGTATGAAGGGCGCAAGTCCCCCACAACAGAAAAGGAGAGGTACTACTATGAAGAAAATCCTGTCCCTGTTCCTCGTGCTGGCGTTGTTTTCGACCCTGACCGTCGGCTTCGCGGTCGCCGAGAGCGTCGAGGACGTGATCGCGCAGGCGCAGCAGATGACCAATGATGAACTATTTAAAAAAGCCATTGAGGAATCCAACGGGAAGACGCTTTACGGCATCGGCAACTCCAGCCGTGGCAAGTCCGCCGGGGAGAGCTTCGTCGCAATGCTGCAGACGATTGAGCCCAGCTACACCGGTGTGATCGAGTGGTCCCAACCCAAGAACAACTCTATTTTTACCACACTCAACGCGGATATTAAGAGTTCACAGCACATCTACTCCATGACGCTGATCCAGGACGGCAATCAGATCAAGAGCAAAATGCTGGATACTGGCAATCTACTCAACTTCATCCCCAAGGATTGGATGGAAGCCCAGGGTACCGACGAGGCGCTCAACGGCCACCCGCTAGCGCTGCAGACGCTCAACAAGGTATTCATGTTCAACAACACGGACGGCACCGCCATCAAGAATGTATGGGATTATGTGGCGGAAGGCTGCGCTCCGTTGTTCATGGGCGTTAATTCCGAGCTGGTGGGCAAGAACTTCCTCTACATGCTCACATATGAAACCTATGCTGATTACCTCAAGGCTGCATTCGACGCGCTGAGTGCCGATCAGCAGGCCTATTTCCAGGGTGTGGTGGACGAAGTTGCGCCCGACGCGGAGTACCTGGGCCTGACCGCAACCAACGCACCCTATGCGCTGGCTTGGATCAAACTGTGGTGCAGCCAGTATAACGAACAGACCGACGACGGCCCCATCTGCAACACGCTGGTAACCACATCCGCCGCCGGGCAGTCTGGCCTTCTTGTCTACTCCAAACTCCGCTCGGTGGAAGAATCCGCGGAGGCGTCCGTCAATAACATCACCATCGCAGCCTATCAGGACGATTACACCGGTATCGGTGGCTTCGGCTACAAGCATTACCTGCAAGTGGTCAAAACCTCCCCGCTACCCTGGACGGCTTGTGCCTTCATCGCCTACATGACCACCACTAAGGACGGCTTCGCCGCTTGGGGTAAGGACATCGGCGGCTACTCGTCCAACCCCAACATCAACAAGGATCATACCCGTGACGGATATGACGGTGATACTCTCATGTTTGCTGCCAAGAACGACCGCGGCTACGACTGGTGGGTGTCTGCCGAAGGCGGCCAACTGGTACTGGAAGATCCCGCCTATTGTGCCTCCGTCTCTTTCGATTTGGGCGACTGGATCGACATGATCATCGGTACCCGGCCGTAACGAAAGCCAAAACTGACCGCGGATTGCGGTTCCTGCGCGCGAAGGGGTGTGGATTGCATACCCCTTCGTGCCATTAACAGGGGGGATGAACATGGCTCGGACCGCCGCTTTCAGTCCAGGCAGGGGTCGCGTTTTGTTTAACCGGCTCAAGACTTATCTGACAAAGCCGCAAAACACCATTTTGCTACTGCTGGGGCTATTACTCACCGTAACAACCATTGCGCCGATGGTATCCATTCTGACGGATACCCTGTCGGTGCACATCGGCTCCGTGGACTCCCACTACACAGGGCTGACGGGGGGCTACACGCTGTATAACTGGATCGACCTGTTTACAGGACGACTAGCCCAAATCAACCTCTGGCGGCCGCTTGCCAATTCTGTGCTGCTCTCAGTGTATTCCTGTGTAGGGGCCATCCTCTACGGCGGGTTGTTTGCATATCTGGTGACGCGTACCAACCTGCGCTTCAAACAATATCTGAGTTCGATTTTTATTTTTCCGTACATAATGCCGCAGTGGACGCTCGCGGTGGTATGGCAGAATTTGTTTAGCAGCAGCGCTGTTTCCGGCACGTCAGACGGGTTGTTTGCGGCGCTGTTTGGCATCCAGATGCCCGCATGGTGGACGCAGGGCATGTTCCCCAGTTCCGTCGTGCTGGCGCTGCACTATGCGCCGTTTGCCTATATCCTCATCGGCGGCATTTTCCGCAACATGGACGCCAATCTGGAAGAGGCGGCCACCATCCTGAACACTCCGCGATGGAAAACTTTCCTGCGTATTACGGTGCCGATGGTCAAACCCGCCATATTAAGCACCGTGCTCTTGGTGTTCAGCAGCGCCATGGGTTCATACCCTGTGCCGCATTACCTGAACCTGACCACCATGACCACCAAGTATGTTGAGATGAGTGAGAAGCGTGCTGGGCAGGCGAGCATTCTCGCGGTAATCATGGTGCTCTTCGGTGTGGCAATCATGTATTTCAACCAGCGTGCAACCTCCAGCCGAAAAAGCTATACCACAGTCACGGGTAAATCCGGTCAAAGCAGCAAGATTAACCTTGGCCGGTTTGGGCGGACGGCAATTGCGCTTGTGCTGGTGGCGACCACGCTTTTCAGCGGCATCCTGCCCATCGTCCTGTTCGCGGTGGAAACTTTCCTACCCAACCCGGGCGATTATAGTTTCCTGGCCAATGGGCTGGTGGGCAACGTAACGCTCAAATGGTGGAACACATCCGAGGGCATCAGTGAAAACGGGATGTACGGACAGCGCGGAATACTGTTCAACAGCACCATCTGGAACGCCTTTCAGGGTACGATGATCGTCGCGCTATGCTGCGCGGCGTTGGCGGGCACTATCGGTCTGTTGGTGGGGTATGCCGTAAGCAAGAAACGCCGTAGTCGATGGGCTACCTATGTCAATAACATCGCGTTTCTGCCCTACCTGATGCCATCGCTAGCAGTGGGCGTCGCGTTTTTCATCTTCGGCTCCTCGGCGGGCATTTTTAACACCTACTTGTTGTTGATTCTGGCAGGCACAGTCAAATATATCCCCTTTGCAAGCCGCAGCGCGCTCAACTCCATGATGCAGCTTTCTAGCGAGATCGAGGAAGCGGCTGTGATCCAGAACATTTCCTGGTCCCGGCGGATGACGCGCATCATCATCCCAATCCAGAAATCGTCCATCATCAGCGGTTACCTGTTACCGTTCATGACTTGCCTGAGAGAGTTGACGCTATTTATGCTGCTGTGCTCGCAAACGCGGATCATTACTACGCTGCTAGATTACTTCGACGAAATGGGGTTGTACGCGTTTTCCAGCGGCATCAACTTGCTGTTGATCGTGGTGATTCTGGTCTGCAACGCGTTAGTCAATAAGCTGACCGGCGCAAGTCTGGACAAGGGAATTGGGGGAAAGTGACATGGCTGAAATCGTACTTACTAACGTAACCAAGCGCTGGGGTCAGTTTTACGCGGTAGACAACCTGAGCCTACGCATTGAGGATAACGCGTTCGTGACCCTGCTGGGCCCGTCGGGATGCGGCAAGACCACCACTTTGCGCATGATCGCCGGGCTGGAAACGCCCACCAGCGGTCGCATCACAATCGATGGCGTGGCGGTGTTTGACAGTGAGCTGGGCATCAACGTGCCCGCCAACCAGCGGCGCGTGGGTTTCCTGTTTCAAAACTACGCGTTATGGCCCAATATGACAGTGTACCAGAACATCGCCTTTGGACTGAGTAATGTGCGGGAAGAACAGCCCATGGTGGAGCATGCGCTGAAGAATACCGAACGGCTTGCCACCATCCTCCAAAAGCCGCAGGAGGTTGCCAAGCTGATCAACGAGTGCCGGGACAAACACGGC
Organism: Anaerolineae bacterium; assembly: GCA_026645815.1. Taxonomy (GTDB): domain Bacteria; phylum Chloroflexota; class Anaerolineae; order B4-G1; family SLSP01; genus JAAZNO01. The sequence continues at coordinate 8,101 of JAPKMR010000129.1, forward strand.
AAGTTGGATGAGAAACTTGCCAGACTGCACCTGATCGATCTGTACGAAATCTCCGGCTACACGGCGGACACACTCCTGGGCTATGGGCTTCATTTCGCAGTGGATGCGGCGGTCGCAGGCGCGGAGCAGGTGGCACGCCTTTCGCAGAAAGCAGAAGCCATGCGTCGCAAGCTCGCACAGGAAGGCTTGAGCGTTACTGAACACTATGCGTTGCTCCGCAACGGGCAACCGCAGACTGGCATACGTAAGCTCGACCGAGAGGAGATCGACCTGATTGTGCGGCGCGTTTCCCGCATTGTCAAGATTGGCATGTTCATGGACCGCTACCCCAGTGAGCTATCCGGTGGCCAACAACAGCGCGTGGCCATCGCCCGCACGTTGGCACCTGATCCCAAGGTGCTGTTTATGGACGAGCCGCTGTCCAACCTAGATGCGAAACTTCGGCTGGAAATGCGCTCCGAACTGCAACGGCTTCATCTGGAAACCGGTAGCACGTTTGTATATGTGACGCATGACCAGATGGAGGCAATGACGCTCGCTACGAAAATTTGCCTGATCGACAACGGTGTTCTACAGCAGTATGATCGGCCATTAACCGTCTACAACCAGCCCAAAAACCTGTTTGTTGCGGATTTTGTAGGCAATCCCGCGGTCAACTTCATCCATGCAAAAGGCACGCAGCACAGGGAAGGCATGCTAGATCTGACCCTGTGTTTACCCCTAATGAACCCCTAGATCTGGCCACCTGGCACGAGCAGGCGCGCCGCGATATCCTAGCCGACGAGGAAGCACTCCTCAAAGCGCACGGCAAGGTGGAAAAGGGGAACAAGGATAAGGGGTTCAACCCCCATATCGCCAAGGTGCACGAGGACGCGTTCGATGAGGCCGTTACCTTGACAGAGGATAATTTTATTCTGGGCGTGCGGCCCGAGTTTCTCACGATCAACGAAACGGGAGCGCTATCGGGCGAGATTTTCAGCGCTATGCCCACCGGCATGGAAACGACTGTCAAGGTGCGCATTGGCGCGTATCTGTTGACCGGCGTGGTATTCG
>JAPKMR010000012.1 GCA_026645815.1 Anaerolineae bacterium
CCCGTTTGTGATTTACCAACTGACCTTGCTTCCGCAGGGCGACGGTCATCCGCCGATAGCCATAAAAGGGCGTGCGCGTGAACTGCTCGTCGATCAGGCGCATCAAGGCCAGGTTCGCGGGCGTCTCGCCCGCCGGTTCCCAGTAAAACGTGGCGCGGTTGAGGCCCACCAGCTCGCACTGGCGTCGGATGCTGAGTTCGGGATGCTGAACGTCGATCATCGCGCGTTTAGCCTCAATCGAAGCGGGTAGCTTTTTTTTTCAACCACTCGAGTTCCATCTTGAGTCGGCCGATTTGTTCGTAGAGTTCTGCTTCCGTAGCTGCCTGCTCGCGCTGTTGCCGAGCCGTATGGCTACCGAAGACGGTTACGCCTTCTTCCAAGAGTTTTTTCTTCCAGGTGCTGACCTGGTTCGGATGCAGGTTGTGCTCACTGGCGATCTCGTTGATCGTTTTGAGCCCTTTCGCCGCTTCCAGGGCGATCTTGAACTTGAACTGGTCGGTGTAACTGCGTCGTTTTCGAGTCATTATGAGTCCTCCACAAGCTAGTAGATGATAGTTTAATCCACCTTAGCTCGTGGTCTAGTTTATGGGGTTCATTATAAGGTTCAGCAGTTCGCGTCGATCCACTGAATGGGGCGGCGGATGTGCCTGGAAGTGTAGGCGTCAACGGCTGTAGAGAGTCGCAGAACCTGTGGGAAAAAGTCGCCGCGCTGTAGCGGGGTGTAGCGCCAGTTCAGGCAGTACAGGGAATCACCCGGTATTTGGTGATGGTGGACGGCTTATTCGCCATCCCGTTAGCCCGCTCGTTGCACTAAAAGCGAACGCACGTTGAATCTATTAGGAGGTGATTTCAATGGATTCATCCAGCAAAGAAATTAGCCCTTATGAGATCGAGAATGCACGACTTGGATATCAGGTCGCATCGGACTTAGCATCTTTCTACGGCGGAGCCATTTGGTCTATGTTCAATGCTATGCTTGTAGCTAATAGCATTGTAGTGGCAGGAACAACGTTTGTGTTATCTAGCAATTCGCCATTATTGCTCCTTAAGATTATCCTGCCAATTATTGGCCTTCTGCTTTGTTTTACTTGGTTTCTACTAGTAAAACGCGCTCACGAGTATTCAGCATACTACACATTATCAGCACGAGAGATTGAGGAACACTACCTCAGCGACACAGTTCAGACCTTGTCCCGCGGTGGGGCATTTGGAAGTGGTAAAACTGTGACTTTCAAACTAGGTGGAACGGAAGAAAAGCGACAGATGAGTTTGTGGGCGCGACTTATACGAAATGAAGTTGTGTCATATCTTATCATTCTGATGTTCGTAGCAGTATACGTTGGTATATTCTTCCAATCGTGAAAGGCCTAACATTGCATCAACCCGACTGCGCTTGCGCGCGTGTAACCAACGACGGGGAAACGCGCATTGGGGTGAGTTTGCTAGCAAAGGGACTTTCCATGCAGTCGAATGGATTGGGATTCTTGTGCTACTGGTGGTTTATAATGAGGATGATGCATGTCGCTGTGCAATTGTTGTAGCTGTCAAGAGGATTGCAGAGCGGAAAATACACGTATTTTGGGGACAGTTGTCGGTAACGAGGCGGTTGGTTGCCTCTGTTGAGGATCATTTGTATTGTAAATATGGCGGCGTTCGAGTCGTGTTTCTACAAAGATATGTAGATGGGGAAGCAATTTGGGTTGATCAATCAAGACAAATACGCCCCATCACTAAGATGAGGCGTTTGTGTTCATCAATCTAGGACAAGCAGTGCGGTTTTCATGGTAACCCAATTAATGGCCTCCAAATCTCCAAACCACATGTGCCAAAACCAAATTGAAATGCACCTGTCTATTGTTCACAACATGATCAAATTATGCCCGCCAGCGGCGACCACTTCAAGGGCGCGTTTGGCATGTTCCTGCCCCTGAATCTCAGCGAAATCCACGGTAGGCGGCGGCGGTTGAACTGCCAGCTGTACTCCAGAGGGCAACGGCGACAATGGTTGGAAGCCCTGAAAATGGGCCACCAGTTGAGCCAGAGTCTCCACCGGATAGACCGGTACATCAGGAATGAGAGCAGCCTCGGGCGCATCACACGCTGGCGCAAAAATAGCTTGGATGTCATTATGTCGCGCCATATCCGCAACCGGCAACACGCCGCGCACATGCCGCAACGAGCCATCCAGCGATAGTTCCCCCAGCATGACGACACCTTCGAGTTTGGGAAGCGGCAGCTGCCCACTGGCGGCAAGAATCCCAATGGCGATGGGCAAATCGTATGCGGGACCTTCCTTGCGCAGATCCGCAGGCGCCAGATTGATGGTGATATGTTGACCACTCGGGAAATTCAAGCCGCTGTTGCGAATAGCTGCGCGGACACGCTCGGCGCTTTCGCGTACTGCGGCGTCTGGCAATCCCACCAGAATCAGGATGCCCCCCTGTCCGGCGCGGCGGGCATCTACTTCCACCTCAATAGACTGGGCTTCCAAGCCAACCACGGCTGCGCTACCGATTTTTGCAAGCATGCGCGCCTCCTTATGCTACCAGTCGAAAGTCAAGCATTGTGTTACAGAAGCGAACGATGGATGAGCTACCAAGATAACACCGCAGCTCTGCTGCGCGCCTATTTGTCTGCAAGCGCATAAATCTCACGGCGCGCCCATCCTGAAAGCGCTGCGACCTCGCGAGCCGCCTGAGAACGTGAGAGTCCTTGTTGTAAGCGCTCCATCATAGCCGCGCGCACTTGCGATTCTTCCCATAGTGTGGCAGCAGTACTTGCCCCACCAATCACCAGCGTGAATTCGCCACGCGGCGGTTGCGCCTGTAAGAAAGCCAACGCACCTTCCAAATCGCCGCGCCAGAATTCCTCATGGAGCTTGGTCAATTCGCGGCAAAGCACCACAGAGCGATTGCCCAGGACCTGATGCAGCATAGCCAGCGTCGCCGCAACCCGGCGAGGTGACTCGTAGCAGACCAACGTGGCGCGCACAGCAGCGACCCCCTGCAACAGAGCGCGTTGCTCAGAAGCCTTACGCGGAAGGAAGCCCAAGAACATAAACCGATCCGTTGGCAACCCTGAAGCAGCCAATGCCGCGATGAGCGCTGAGGGACCTGGAACAGGCACCACGGTGATCCCTGCGTCCACAGCCGCGCGTACCAATGAATACCCTGGATCGGAAATGCCCGGCATGCCGGCGTCAGAGATCAATGCCACATCACCGTGCTCGAGAGCTGTTAGCAAAGGCTCAAGCTTGCGTTGCTCATTGCCCTCAAAGAATGAGGTGACACGGGTACGGACGCCATAATGATCGAGCAAGATGCGGGCCTTGCGGGTGTCTTCAGCGGCAATCAACGTGACTTCGCCCAACACCCGTAGTGCGCGCAAGGTGAGGTCTTCCAGATTGCCGATGGGGGTGCCAACAACGTAGAGAATACCCATAGTCAGGGTTCTAAGCGCTCACGTGCGCCGTGAAATGCCACTGAGAATTGCCTGACGACCACGGAAAGCCTCTTCGATCACCAGACCCCCCTGAGCGATACGATAATGGCAAATCTCGTGCGCATGGTCGCTGCCGCGCAATTTGAGCACCACGATCGCGCGTTGAATTTCACTTTCGATCTCAACATAACGGAGCAGAATGATACCATCGGCTAAGAATGAGAGCGCGCCCCGTCCGGCATGTTGGTATTCCGTACGATTCTCTTCAGCCAACAGCAGCGTCGTAATCCGCTCGCGGCGCAGGCTATTGACGAGAGTCGTATAGTGCTGACGTAGTTTCATCCGATCATCCGTGATGCGCGTAAAATGCGTGGCGCTATCGAGCACAGCCCGGCGCACATCACTCGCCATAAAACGCCGGTAGATCAGACTATTGGGATCCTGCAAGCTCTCCAACAGAACTATGGGGGAAGTAAAGACAATGTGCAGCTTGCCCTCACGTTCAAGCGTGGCTAAATCAATGCCGAGAGAGCTGGCGTCACGATAGAGGGATTCGGGGAATTCCTCAAAAGTGATGAACAGTCCCCCCTCACCCTTTAGCGCGCCGTGAATCAGGAATTGAAAAGCCAGGGAGGTCTTGCCTGTTCCCGGCGCCCCACGCACCAAGACCACGGTCCCGGGCAAAAGCCCGCCGCGCAACATACGATCCAATCCGCTAACACCTGTGGGGACACGCTCAAGCGCCATAGTTTCCCCTTTCGCTTAGAAGCACCATATTGAACAAAGGATACCAACACCCAAAGCAATGATCAGGATTGCCATAGCTCACCAAGTTACCCCGTCCTCTACAACTCCAGTCACGCACGAACGACATTGCTGAATCTGGCACTCCTACGCGAGACGGTCTGAGATCACGGGTTCCTGGTAAAAACGATGAACGCCATGGATTGGCTACAAAGCGGCTGAAAATTCAGAACAATTTCAGGGGAGACACGAACCCCGGTTGTGCGATCATGAAGCTGTACTTTGTACTCACCCTGCTCAGAAATGGGGTGATCATTGAAGAACTGCTCCCAACCGGATTCTCCATACATCGTTGCATCACCAGAATGCGCCGCAACATCCAATCCTCCACCCCAGATGCGCACAGCGTAACCGGTAAGCGCTTTGCCGTCCTGATCGTTGACCAATCCGGCGACACCAGCCCAGTTACAGCCGTAATAAGGCGTCTGGTAATCGAGGCTATAGCTAAAGGGAAAAGGCGCCCGCGTTGGGCGGGGTGTAGATGTGGCAGTGGGACGCGGCGTGAAAGTGGGGCGCGCGGTGGGGACAAGGGTCGGCGTCGGTGTAAAAGTGGGCGGCGGAGTCGGCGTCACAGTCGGTGTGCTTGTCGGCGTCCAGGTTGGCGGCGCAGCAGGCGCCTCCGGTGATGGTGTTGCCGTAGGGATGAGCACCAACGCAACCCGCGTCGCAGGGGGAAAGGGATTAAGCCGTGTCATCGGATTGAACGCGATCAGCACATAATACCCCAGCACCACCACTGTCAACCCCAACATGACCAGGGTTAGGGCATTGAGCAAGCGAACGTGCCGTGGCATTCCTCTACCTCCCATTACGGAACAAAAATCTCAATATTAGCCTGTTTACGCAAATCATCCAGCCATTCACGCACAGTCCGATCACGCAAGAGACGCAGGTTCTCGGCAGAAATCTCTTGATCAGGAACACGATCTACAACCTGGACGATATGATAACCCAACGCACTATGAATCACATCGCTGATTTGCCCCGATTGCAGAGAAAAAGCCGCAGTCTCCACCTCTGGTGCAGTGAGGATTCCACGTGGCACATAGCCCAAATCCCCACCTCGATCCCGTGTATACATATCCTGCGAATACCGTTGCGCCAGCGCAGCAAAATCGGCGCCAGCACGGAGCTGCGCGAGTACCCGCTCAGCCTCTTCCCGTGTCGGCATCAGAATGTGGCGGGCATTGATGTGCTCCGCACGAGTAGGGATGCCAGTGATAACGTGCTCGATCATTCGTGATGCCGTCATCTCCTGGTGCAATTCATGACGCATCTGTTCAAGGCTAAGCTCTTCTTGCCGTAAACGTTCCTCGAGCGCAGCTTGTCCAATATCGTTGACCAGTCCGGCTACCGCTGCCTCGACATCCGCATCCGAGACAGCCACACCTTCACGGGCTGCAGCCTGATTGATGAGCAATAGCTCGATGCGCGTATCCAGCACCCACTTGCGAGCCTCAGCCAACGCAGCCTGCCCTTCAGGCGTGGAAAAATCCTGCCCGCTAGCCGTCATCGTGGCCTCATAACTGGAGACCTGACGCTCAAATTCCGCCAGAGTGATGATTTCGCCGTTGACCAAAGCGGCGAGTGGTTCTGGAGTTGGGGTCATCTCTTGCGTGGCTGTCGCCTCAGCGGGCAGCGTCAGCGTGGGAGAGGGTGTAAGTGTCGCCGTCGCCATCGAGGGAAGCGGCGGCACAGCCAACGTTGAGGGTGAACAGGCTGAAAGGAACACCATCAGCGCCAGGGCGCCGCCTACCAGCAATTTCAGTTGTCGGATCAAGTGACTCTCCCCTCGTTGTCTAGAATCTGTTGTTGCATATCCTGATTATAGCCTCACGACAGGATTGTGCAATCGCAACAGGGTATACGGTGCGTGTCAAAACGGGGATGAAAATCTCAGTCGCCCCTACAGGGCGCAGGAGGAAATTTATATTTGGCGGCGGGGCTTTGCCCCGCCGCCAAATATAAATCAAAGGAAAGGCATTTGCATAATAGTCGTCTTGCTTTTGCCCCAAAGCTGAAACGCACCCAGGGTATACGGGTGTGTTTCAAATCGGGGGTGAAAATCTCAGTCGCCCCTACAGGGCGTGCTAGAGAGGTGATTTTTTGCGGCGTGGCTGCGCCACACTGCAAAGAATCAATCAAAAGTAAGGCGATTGTCGCCCCCACTCTGAAATGGTCCTATATCCGATCCGGAGCGTAGTTGGCAAGAGCGTGGAATGTGAGAAAATGCATGTAGTCTTCATCAAGGCATACAAACAGAACAGAGCATTTATGCGTGGCAAGCATCCAACACTAGAGCACGAGTCGCGTTTATGGGCACAGGGCTATCGAGCGGTCGCCGGACTAGATGAAGCCGGGCGGGGCGCCTGGGCCGGTCCAGTCTGCGCGGGTGCAGTCATCTTTGATCCACAAGCAACGGACTGGAGCAAACTGTCTGGTGTGTGCGATTCCAAACAGCTCTCTACCGCCCAACGGGAAGCCGCACTGGGGAGCATTCAAAACCGAGCGCTGGCATGGGCTGCCGGTTGGGCTTCGGCTGCAGAGATTGACGCAATTGGCATTGTGCCCGCTACGCGCCTTGCCATGCGCCGCGCACTGGAGCAACTCAGCCTGCACCCAGATGCACTGCTTATTGATGCGCTGCGCCTTTCCGAAATCCCTTTGCCACAACACAGTTTTCCCTTTGCAGATCAGCTCTCGCTCAGCGTAGCAGCAGCGAGTATCGTCGCCAAAGTCAGCCGTGATCACTGGATGGCCGAACAGGCAGAGGTGATTTACACGGGTTACGGTTTTGGGCAACATAAGGGCTACGGCACGCGCTTGCACCAGGAAGCGCTGGCGACGCGAGGTCCCTGTGCGATTCACCGGCGCACATTTGCCCCCATAGCACTTTACGTGCACGCGCAACAGGAGCAGGCGACGCCATGAAGATCGTAATGATTGGGCCTTTTGGTCTGCGCCCTCGTGGCACAATGAGTGTCCGAGCGCTGCCGTTGGCGCGAGCACTTGCGGCGCGCGGACACACTGTGACGCTGCTTCTGCCACCGTGGCAAAACCCGGAAGACGCAGGGCGCACCTGGGAAGAAGAGGGCGCCCGCATCGAGAATCTGCCGCTGCCAGCGGGCGTGCCAGGTTGGTTCCACCTGCGCCTCACGCAAGGGCTGGTCTCCCGCACCCGGGCACTGTGCCCAGATGTGGTACACACCTTCAAGCCCAAAGCTTATGCGGGACTGGCGCATCTGGCACTGCGGCAACGCTTCCCGGTGATTGTGGATACGGATGATTGGGAAGGCCCTGGCGGTTGGAATGAGCTGGCGCACTACTCCCCCCGGCTCAAACGCTTTTTCGCCTGGCAAGAACGCTGGGGCTTGCGCCACGCGACCGCCGTCACGGTTGCCAGTCGAGCACTAGAGACGCTGGTATGGGCACAGGGGGTTGACCGCAAACGCGTGAGCTACCTGCCAAATGGCGTTGCGGGGAGAGGATTCCCGGCGCCAGCTGTACCGACAGCACGCCCCGCCCTGCTGCTCTACACGCGCTTCTTTGAGTTCAAACTGCAGCGCCTGTGGGAGATTGTCAGCCGCGTGCGAGAAATCCGCCCTGACGTGCGTCTATTGGTCGTGGGTAAGGGCTTTTTCAACGAGGAGGCGGAATTACTACACCTGGCACGGCAGGCTGGTTGGCAGGTCACCGAAGGCGAAGATGCACCGCCCACCGCAGATCTCAACTATGCCGGATGGGTGGAAGCAGAACGCCTGCCACAGGTCTTCGCTCAAGCGCAGGTGGCGCTCTATCCTTTCGACGATACCCTCATCAACCGCAGCAAGTGCCCGGTAAAGCTGCTGGACCTGCTTGCCGCAGGGTTGCCGGTGGTGGGTGAAGCTGTGGGGCAATTACAGGAATACATTGTGCCATCGCAAACGGGGCTGCTGGTCAGCCCAGGTGACACAGAAGCCTTCACCCAAGCGATATTAGCACTGCTGGCAGACACAACCACGGCACAGGCACTAGGTGCCCGTGCTGCTGCCCACGTGCAGGCGCACTTTAGCTGGGATGTGTTGGCAACCGTGGCTGAGAACGCTTACCAGATGGCGCTTCAGAATGAGCGACCCAGGTCGTAGGCGATTGATGGCGCGAGCTAAGCGTCCGCGGTCGCTATGCCTTCCAACCCCAAGGTGGCAGCGATGCCTTGCAAAGCCTCCAGTACCATCCCGATATGTTCATCCAGAGGTACGCCCAATAGCGCGGCGCCTTTTTCCATATCCTCCCGGTTTGCACCGGCAGCGAAGGCGCGATCCTTCCACTTCTTCTTGACCGAGCTCACCTTCACATCGAAGATGGATTTGCTGGGGCGAACCAGCGCCACGGCCAGAATCAGCCCGGTGAGCTCATCCACGGCATAGAGGCTCTTCTCCATCTCGCTCTCCGGTATGGCGCCGGTCAGCTCGGGTGCATGAGCTTGCACCGCACGGATGATAGTCTCGGGCCAGTTGCGTTCGCGCAAAATCTGCGTTCCCTTAAAAGGGTGGCCCTCCGGTCCCAAATCAGGATAGCGGTCATATTCAAAGTCGTGGATCAAGCCCACAACCCCCCAGAGCTCCTCATCTGCGCCAAAACGACGTGCATAAGCGCGCATGGCAGCTTCCACAGCCAGAGCGTGCTTGAGAAGGTTGGGATTCTGCGTGTACTCAGTCAGAAGCTGCCAGGCATCTTCACGGGTGGGATTCATAGGTCACTCCTCTATCAGCGAATACCTTACAGGCAAAGGAATCAAGGGAAAATGGGTAACGGCTCTCCCAACACCGGCAAGGGATGACGAATGTGTACATCAAACCAGGCTTGCCACAGAGCAGGGATTTCACGCACCCAATACCAGAATATACGGATATAAGAAAGCCGGTCGGCTTTGATACCAACCGCATCCACGCCGAGATTGCGACATGTCAGTAGGGCGCGTGGCAAATGGTAGCGCTGGGTCACCAAAATCACCTCACGCACGTGGAAAATATCCCGCGCACGATAACAGGTATCGTAGGTGCGCCTGCCGGCATAATCGAGAACAATGGCCTCACGGGGCACGCCACGCGCAAGGGCATACTCCAGCATTTTCGCCGGCTCATTGTACTCCACCACACGATTGTCACCACTGAAGAGGAGCTTTTCCACCCTGCCCGCCTCGTAGAGCCGCACCGCCATCTCCACGCGATCAACCAGAATATTGCTGAGCGCCCCATTGGGCCAATAGCCAGCGCCAAAAACAACGGCAACGGGCCTGGCAGGCACACTCTCTGGATCCGCGTAGATGCTATCCTGGTAACGGTAGCGCAAAGTCCACAGCGTCCATAACCCCATCAGCAAACCACCAGTCATTAATCCGGCAATACAGCCCCAGATCATGCGTTTATGATCCCGCAAGTGTTCCATCAGATGTCGGTAGCCTCCAAACCACAGAGAGATGCAGAAACACACGCTCGCCAGTCACACCAAAAACATCGCATCGCCTATTGCAAAGCTCTGGCAACGGCTGCGACAGAAGCGATATCATCCCCCCAGAGAAACCAAACACGGTTAGTGACGCGATACAGATACACGGCGCCTTCCGCATTCGACCACCAGCGTCCCCAATGAACGCCTTCCGGACGCAGGGTGAGGGTCACTTTTCCAGACAGGCGTGAGGGCGCCAGTTGTACGAAGGTATCGAAAATGGCACTGGCTTCTGTTGAAGAATCCCAGGCGGTCTGCCATAATGCCACACGCTTGCCCTCAGGTCCCTCCCAGGTTTGAAGCAAATCATGATTCAAGCCAACGACGGTCGGCGTGATGTCACCGGTACTATCCCATTCGTCAAGGATAAAGGTCATGAGTGCAGCACCCACTGTCTCGTCATAGCCCGCAACCCAGTCGCGCCCCAAGCTCACAGTCAGTGGATCGAATACCACAGGTGTGGCCCAGGTCGCGTAAATTTCCGGCTCTAATAGCTGGCGAGTGGCGCGCGCGGGGCGGCGAACGGCCTCATCCATCAGAATGGCGCCGCCCTCACGATACTGCATTTCCGCGAAAGTGCTTCCCAAAGCCAACGGCAGCTGGGCGAGACGATCCAATAAGGGCGCAGGCGTACGCCAGCGTGGCAGGATAGTCGTGGCTACCGCTTCCGTGAGCGCCTCAGCCTGTGGAGAACCAGGCGTCACACCCTCGTAAAGCCACAATGAGAGCAAGGCATCTCCCTGGGCAAGCGCTTCCAGCGCCAATCTACGGTCCAGAGAGGAAGATTCGGCCTGCAAACGCGGGAAGTTACCGTATTGATCAGAGAGTGCGCGCGCATAACTATACGCAACAATGGTGCGAATCGCAGACAAATCGCCAGACCAATCCCGTCGCACGTAGAGCTGCCCTTCATCCGGGAAATATAACGCCGGCGCCACCTGCGCCTGCAAAACAGGGTCGGGCACGACCTCGAAGTCTGGAGACCACAGTCCGACAATCTCCAGAAGCGTCTGTTCTGAGAGGGGGAAAGGCGGCGCCGTCTGGTAACGACGATAGAGCACCACGCTAAGATCATAAGCGTCCACAGGTGTGAGGGGAGTCTCCCAGCGTGACAGCAACTCGCGGGCTTGAGCGACCTCACGCGCCAATGTTCCCGCCATTGAGAGTGAAAAACCCGGAGTCGGAGAGGGTTCCAAAGGTGGCGGAGACACCGGCATGGGGGTGTCTCCAGGTGTGGGGGTCGGCAACAAGGATACCATCGCCAGGTCTTCTTGCGCATTCCGAATCACCTGACGCATAAAAAACAACACAGCCACCACAGCCAGAGCCAAAATGATCAAAATGGCCCACTGTTTCGCCGTTATACCACCCCGGTCGTTCATCGTTCTCCTCAAACGGATAGAGTAGCCAGTTTATACATTACAGAAAGGCACCCTACCCTGGTTCGTCTCAAAGTCCAGCAACTGCGCTGGGCACAACATCGTTTCATTGTAAACAGCGATAAACCGTTGTCAAGTGAAAATCAAGCGCTACAGCTATCAAAGTGCCGAATCTGCCGAATCCGGTATAATAGACGTAACGTTGCCATTACAAGCAGTGGTCGCATCTGCCTGGTTGACGGATTGAGGCTAGCAGCTGACTTTTGATGCGACCCTACGGTGTAACCTGAATAAGTCTTTTGGAGGAATCGTGTCGCTGGAATTGTTGATTGCCGGAGCCAAAGCGTTGCCCGTTGCGCTGAAACCTGAGCACCTGGAGGCGTTTCGCATCTATGGTGAGGAGCTGGTTGCCTGGAATAAAGATTTCAACCTGACCGCCATTACGGATGACGACGGGATTCAAGTCCGACATTTTCTGGATTCACTTTCCTGTGTGTTAGGCATGGAAGATACCGGTGAACGCCTGTCCGGCAAACACATCATTGATGTGGGAACCGGCGCAGGATTTCCGGGCATTCCGCTCAAGATTATTCGACCGGGGATGCGCTTGACTTTGCTAGAAGCCACAGAGAAGAAAGTAGGCTATCTCCATCACGTGGTGAAACGGCTAGGGCTGGAAGGCGTCACGGTAATGCACGGGAGAGCGGAGGAAATCGGGCAAATGGCGCAGCACCGGGAACGCTATGACTGGGCGGTAGCAAGAGCAGTAGCCGAGATGCCCATTCTGGCAGAGTACCTGCTGCCGCTGGTCCGGGTGGGTGGACGGGTGCTGGCGCAGAAAGGCGAAAGCGCCCCGGCGGAAGTGCAACGCGCGGAATGGGCTATCACGCAGCTCGGGGGACAGATGCGCCGGTTGGCGCAGGTGGATCTGTTGGGGTTAGCGGAGACACGCTATCTGGTCCTGCTGGATAAGATCGCAGCTACGCCGCCGCAATATCCGCGCCGTTCCGGCATGCCAACCAAACGCCCACTTACCGCAAAAAACGGCAGAGCTAAGGATGAAGGATAGAACGCGCAGTCGCATAAGGGACGCGTACGCACAGGGGAGGATAAAGCGATGCTGCTAAGTCCAGATTTCGATTCAAGCGCCGATTGTGTCTTGTATGAAGGTGACTGCCTAGCGCTTCTCAAACAGGTGCCCGACGCACTAGTGCAACTAGTTGTTACCTCGCCACCTTATAACCTGGGCAAACCCTATGAAAACCGTCTCGAAATCGAAGATTATCTCGCGCAACAACAACGGGTTATTGAAGAAGCCGTACGGATTTTGAGGCCCCAAGGCAGCATCTGCTGGCAGGTGGGTAACTATGTTGATAATGGAGAAATCATTCCTCTGGATGTGATTCTGTATCCTATCTTCGCGAGTCTCAAATTGCAGTTGCGAAACCGCATAGTTTGGCATTTTGGCCATGGTCTTCATGCCTCAAAGCGGTTCTCCGGGCGGTACGAAGTCATTCTATGGTTTACGAAAAGCCAAGACTACCTCTTCAATCTCGACGCTGTGCGTACGCCACAGAAATACCCGCAGAAAAAGCACTTCAAGGGGCCTAAGAAGGGTGAATTATCCGGCAATCCACTAGGGAAAAACCCCAGCGATATTTGGGAAATTCCTAATGTGAAGGCTAATCATGTGGAGAAAACTGCCCACCCCTGTCAATTTCCAGTAGAGTTGATTGAGCGACTTGTATTGGCATTGAGCGATGAAGGTGATTGGGTTTTCGATCCGTTTATGGGTGTTGGCACAACAGCTATTGCCGCGTTGATGCATCAACGGCGGGCTATGGGGGCAGAAATCATGCCAGAATATGTACAAATTGCCAAAGAGCGCTTGCTCTTGGCGGAGAAAGGACAGCTGCGTATTCGCCCAATGGGTCGTCCTATCTACGATCCAAACAACATTGCACCGCCTGTACCACCACAAATGGTAACGCTACAGCATGATCTTGCACAGCTTCCCCTTCTAGAAGAAGAACAGGCAACGTATCCTTCACAACAAGAAATCGAGGAAACCCCATGAAAGTTGTATACGAATACTCTCACCTGGGTGGTGCGGAAATTCTACAAATACACTATGCACAACACCGCCGTGATATCTTTGAGGTGATTACAGAAGTACAGGCGCGCCGCACAAAAGCTAGCAAAGAAAAAACCAAACAGAATCAGATGCTCTATGCTCCTATTGAGATGAACAAACAGTTCCGCGAAAGTTTCTATGCGCGCGGTTATCGAGAATTGCGGGATACTTATACCATCACTGTTCCCAACTCTACGGCATCGGTTTCAGGCGCATTCAAACAAATCGATTTTGTCAAAGACCATGTGCTTATTGAAGTGCAATTTGGGAAATATGCCTTCATGTTCTATGACCTGGCAAAGTTCCAGTATTTCTTCAACGAGAACAAAGCTATTGCTGGCATAGAGATTGTACCCTGCCACAGGTTACAGCAGCAAATGTCTTCAGGCGTCTCTTACGGCGAGCAGCTAGTCTACGATATCGAACGTTTGAAACGACACTTCCCCGCTGTGCCAGTGTGGGTAATTCTCATTGATGCAGATGAAACTGCCAACGCAACAAATGATCAAACACCCTAAACTTGCGTGACAATGCCCTCATTCACTTCGAACGTTAAGGCATTCTGACGGAAACTAGATGGGAAGAGATCTGCGTCAGTGGTGGCAAGAATCGTTTGCTCAACCCGTCCCAGCAAATCCAGCAAATAGCCCCGTCTCGCGCGATCCAGCTCTGCCAATACCTCATCGAGCAAGAGCACAGGCGTATCACCGGTAAGCTGCTGAAGCCAGTGCAGCTCGGCAAGTTGCCAGGCAAGCACCGCACTGCGCTGCTGCCCTCGCGAGCCAAAATCACCCAGATCTACGTTTTCGGAGAGAAAACGGATATCATCGCGGTGCGGTCCCATCAGCGTGATGCCGCGCAGCAATTCCTTATCCCGCTGCTTGAGCAGAGTCTCTCGATACAGAATCTCCAAATCGGCAAGATTGGATTGCTGTTGCGGAACCTGCTCTGCAGCTAAAGCCAAACGATACTGTACCGCTTGCGGTTGCGCTGCAGCAAAGCCCGCACGATATTGTAGTTGAAGCCAGGCCTTCCCACCGGTCAACTCCTGGTGAAAGCGGTCGGCATGCAGGGAGAGCGCAATAACGGCGCGCTGGCGATAGTCGGCAAGCAAGACTCCGGTCTGGGCGAGAATACCCTCCAGCGGTTCCAGCTGGGCGCGATCCCCGCCGCGCTCACGCAAATGTCGCAGCAACACATTGCGACGGCTAAGAGTCGCTTGGTAGCGCGTTAAAGCGGTGACATACTCAGGATAGAGCTGCGAGAGCAAGTCATCCAGACGACGCCGGCGACCCGCAGGAGCCCCTCCCAGTAAGCCCACATCCTCCGGCAGGAAGATAACGGTGTTCAAATGCCCGGCAAGGTCTGCCCGGCGCACCGGATGATTGTTCACCCGTATGCGCTTGCCAAGCCGTGCATTGCCATTATTCAGCTGGGCGCGCTGGAGCGCAATCTCAAGTGTCTCTGTTTGCCGTTTTTTGACCACTTCAGCCTGCACCTGCGCAAAGGGCATACCCTGCTCAGCCGCCCTCCAGTTGAGTAAGTGTTGGTCGGTGGCGGTCAATGGGGAATGTCCCAACGCCAGATAAGCGATGGCTTCCAACAAACTGGTCTTACCCTGCGCATTGGCGCCGATAAGCAGAATCGGCGCCGCGGGCAGGTCCAGTTCCAACCGCGTGTAGGTACGAAAATGACGCAGGCTCAGGCTTCGGATGTACATAGGCTTATCATTGTAACACGGATGCGATGAAGTGCGAGTTAAGTGGGTATAGGACATTCGTAGCAGGTGAAAGGGCTTCTGCGTCCCCTGCAAGACGCGCTGTGCGATTGGACAGCTTCGTCAACGGGTTGAAGCGTCAAAGAGAGACGCGGAGGTGGGGTTTTCGTGATTTTACGGACTAAAGTCCCTTAGGCTTTGCATTTGGCGCATGCACAGGTAAAATGGCGCCATGCCAACGCCATTTCAACATCTCGTCTATGCCAGGATGACTTTAGAGGATTCGAGGTTGCCTAACGAGCTGCACGAGCAACTTCAACGTAACGCAGGAGCTTTTCTGCTGGGGAATACCGCTGCCGACGTGCAAACGGTGACCGGCGACCGGCGAGTTACCACGCACTTCTTCACCATCCCGCCTTCGGGCAATCCCCGCGCAGAAGTAGCCCTGCTGCGAGCCTATCCGGGGCTGAGCGATCCGAGAATTCTCGCACCTGAGCACGCAGCATTCATCAGTGGCTATTTGGCACACCTGGTATGGGATCAGCGTTGGGCATGGGACGTCTACTGCCGTTACTACTGCAATGATCCTGATGATGACTGGCGCATCGCGGCAGTAGAGCATAACGCCTTGCGGGTGCTGCTGGATCACCACGCTGAGGCGATGCTGCACGCCACCCCCTGGATTTTGAACGCTCTGTATGACACACAACCCGATCACTGGTTGCCCTTCATTGACGGGAGCGCGCTGCGGACATGGCAAAGCTGGATTGTGGAGCAACTGGCACATCCGGGGAGCTCACAGACCGCGGAGGTTTTTGCCGCGCGGAACGGTGTCCCGGTAACACATTTGGAGTCGGTGACGCAACGCTTGCGCGCGCAGGCAGAATCCCACACGGCGCCCGCACCGTTTTATGCTGTGGCGCCCTATGAAACGCACGCCCTACAAGAAAGTATTGCTGTGCTATGTCGCTTTTGGCACTGTAACCCAGCCCACTGCAAACAGGACCTTCCCTGGTTGGAAGAGCTCACGCTCTCGCCGGCGCAACGGCATTAGGGGAAGCGTTTCACCATGGCTAAAGCTGTTTGTGCCCAACAACGCATATCACTGGCAAAGCTACAACCCAGTCAGCTCTACATCAGCGCCGAAAAACTAGCTGCCGTAGAAAGCCAGTGGCAACCGTCATTGCTGGAAACACTAGACCCCATCCCCGTCAAAGAACTCGACGGACGCATTATCTACACTGATGGGCACACGCGCGCCTTTGCCGCCTTGCGGCAAGGCTTCACCGAAGTCCCCGTAATATGGAATGAAGATGCCCTGGATTGGGATGCTTACCGCATTTGCGTGACCTGGTGTCAGAATGAAGGAATCACCACTATCATGGATTTGGCGACACGCATCCTGCCCCATGAGGATTACGAGATTTTGTGGCATGGACGCTGCCGCACGATGCAGGAAGCGCTCGCATTGCAACGGCGAGAAGAAGAACGCACACGCTAAAGAAAGAGCGGCGGTGAGTTTTCACCGCCGCTCCGATTACAGAATACTAAAGTGAGAAGGGGTCCCCTTCTGACCCGTCCTGATATAATTTTACAGTACACTTAGCACACTATTGATCATATCAGGAGTATCACAATGCCAACAACAGAAATTTATAAACGCTACAGCGAAGCCTTCAAGCGTCAAGTGGTGGCTGAGTACGAGCAAGGAAGCTCAGCCTCCGCCTTGAGCCGCAAGTATGGCATCGGAGCGATTAACACGGTCTTGACGTGGGTCAAGCAATATGCCCATGAAGGGCTGCGCCACGAAACCGTACATATTCAAACGGCCGCCGAAGCGACGCAGGTCCAGCAGTTGCACCAGGAAATCACGCTGCTGCGGCAAGCTCTCGCCGACCTCACCGTGCAAAAGCTCCTCTTGGAGGGGCGGGTTAAGGTCTATCAGGAAACCTACGGCGAGAGCGTGCTGAAAAAAAACGGGCTGACCTCCTCCAGTATGCTCACGAAGCCGGAGGCGGAGCCGTGAGCATGGCCGGCCTCTGTACGGCTTACGGAATCACCCGGCAAGCCTATTACCAGGAACGGCGACGCCGCGACCAAGAAGCGGCCAGGCACACACGCATTCTCGATCTGGTGCGGATGCTACGCCGGCGGCATCCGCGGATGGGCACCCGCAAGCTACTCGTAGTGTTACAGCCAGTGTTAGCGCAAGAAGGGCTGCCGATCGGGCGGGATCGACTGTTCGACCTGCTGCGCGTGGCTAACCTGCTGGTCACGCGCCAACGCGCGGGCCGCCGCACGACCTGGCCGGGCAGCCTGCGCGTGCCTAATCGCCTCGCCGGGCTTACCATCACGCACATTAACCAGGTGTGGGTCACCGATATTACCTATCTGCAACTCCACAATGGCCGCTTTGTCTATCTGTTTGTGGTCATGGATTTGTTCAGCCGGGCCATTCTCGGCGCAGTGCTGGGCGCTACACTGGAAGCACAATACGCCCTGACAGCCCTGCAACAGGCCATCACGCGCGCCAGTACCCCTCTGCGGGGGCTGATCCACCACAGCGATCATGGCGTGCAGTACACCAGTCATGCCTATCAACAATGGCTCAGTGTACGCGGCATCGTCGCCAGCATGGGGGAAGTTGGCAATTCGTACGACAATGCCTATGCGGAACGTGTTATTGGCATTCTCAAACATGAATATGCCTTAGTGCTCCCCTTGGTAGATGAGGCCCAGGCCCGCAGCGCGGCCATGGAAAGCGTCTACTTGTACAATCACGAGCGTCCGCATCAAGCCCGTGATTATGCTTTCCCAATGGACATCTATCAAGGTCGTGTGCCAGCCAGCGCGTTTACGGTCTATCAGTACCAACCGCCAACAGGCCCAGAGTCGTCGCGCGCTGAGGAGGTAACTGCAACTTAAAAAGTATGTCTTTTAAGGTTCGCAAAAACTAAATACTCTAGCACGAATGTTCTGTAAACGTATTTCAGGACTTGACATTCATCCTCGATTCCATCCAGTTCTGAAGGTGCAGGGCGTGGCACCGTACGCCACCAACCGACTAACCCAGAGAGCAACAACGCGCCTCCCCAGATTAGTTGCGGCAGCTCGCGTGCAGCCACCATCACGATTACTGAAACAAGTAATGTGAAAAAGCCAAGGTCTGAACGCTCGCGGCTCAAAGTAGCATAGTACTCGAACAAAGTCGCCACAGTAAGGCATAATAGCAGCGATCCAGCTGCCATCAACAACACACTCATGATCCTCAAGAGTGGGCGTTGCCGGCTTTGGATGACGTTGTGCTGAGATTCCGCGATCTGGCTGACGAAAGTTTTCGCTTGCGACCAATCCCAACCCTGACGTTGCGCCACTTCAAAGATAATCGTGTCCGGTTTCATCCCACCCGCCAGATGGTCCACCACATAGGCTTCCAACGCCACCAATTCTTCAGTTGCACCTTCAGAATAGTCGTTCATAGTCATAACTCATGCACGGCGAACTTTGGCTCCGAGTTGCTTCTCAACCACTTTGATGATCCGCAAGCGCAGTTTCTCCACGTCCTTTTCATCCAAGGCCTTGCCTGGAGATTGATAGGTGAGCGCAAAAGCCAGGCTTTTCTTGCCCTCCCCCACCTGTGGGCCTTGATAGATGTCGAAGAGCAGGGCACGGGTGACAAGCGGTAACCCAGCCTGAAGAATGGTGCGCTGCACATCCAGGGCGGGTGTGCCCGCGTCCACAATGAGAGCCAGGTCCTCGTGAACTGGCGGGTAGGGAGAGATCACTCCCACGTGCTTGGCACCTTCAGCCACGCGCGCGGCATCGAGCAAGGCTTCCAAATCCCATTCCAGCGCCACGACCGGTTGCGCAGGGAGCTCGAAGGCTTCACGCACGAGCGGATGCAATTCCCCCAAGTAGCCAATCTCGCGACCTTCCACTGTCACCCGAGCACAGCGACCGGGGTGGAACGAAGGATGCGCGCCCCGTTCCCACTGCACTTTGTCAAGCAATGCCAGGCGCTCCAGGAAGGCTTCGACAATGCCCTTGAGATCGAAATAGTCCAACGCCGAGCGATCCGTCGGCTCGAACCAACGCCCTTGACGTGGTCCAGCCAGCAGCAGCGCCAACCGGCGGGGTTCGGCAACGCCGGTCTCCGCAGCATCTGGGTCGGGCGCAGCAAGGCGATAATGCACCCGCCCTATCTCAAAGAGCGCCACGCACTCCAGGAAGCGCAGATTGTTGCGGGCCGTGCGCAGCATCGCCGGCAATAACGTGCGCCGCATTTGCGAACGCTCAGGAGAGAGGGAGTTGTGCAGGGTAACCACCGCGCCAGGCAAGGCAAGCGCCATGCCAGAAGGCGCCAGGCGTGCCTCGTCTTCCGGATCTATGAGCGAATAGCTGATGATCTCATCCAGCCCTAAACCCACAAGCAAATCGCGTACGCGCTCTTCCTCCTCCAGCGGCACGTTGTGACGCAAGGGTGGCAAAGGCTCATCAATCAAGGTGTGCGGGAAACGATCATAACCATAAATGCGGCCAACTTCTTCCACCAAATCCACAGGGCGGCGCACATCGAGGCGATAGGAAGGAACCAATACCTGCCAGGTTTCATCACCGGTATCGCTTACAACAAACTCCAGAGCGGTGAGAATACGCCGCTGGTCTTCAGCAGGAATACTCACGCCCAAGATAGAATCGGCCATCGCAGGGCGATAGGTGACGGCAAAGGGCGTAGGTTTGCCGGGATAGAGATCACCGGCAACAGGATCCACCACACCACCCGCCAGTTCCTGCATGAGCTCGGCGGCACGCGCGCCGGCAATTAACGCGAGTTCGGAATCCACACGCTTACCGAAACGGTTGCCCGCCTCAGAAGAAATCTTGAGCAGCTGGGTCGTCCGGCGGATATTCAAGAAGAAGAAATTAGCCGCCTCCAGCAGAATATCCTCGGTGGTATCTTTCACCTCACTATCCAGACCCCCCATCACCCCACCAACGCCAACGGGACCACCACCGTCCGTGATCAGGCACATCTGCCCATCGAAGGTGCGAAGTTCACCATCCAGCGTAGCCATCTGCTCTCCGGGAAGAGCGCGACGCACAATGATGGCAGGTTTGCCCCCCGTGACACGCGGTCGAATTTGAGCATAATCAAAAGCGTGCAAAGGCTGCCCGAGCTCCAACATCACGTAGTTGGTAATATCCACAATGTTATTGATCGGGCGCATACCGGCGCGTTGCAGACGCAACTGCATCCACAACGGTGAGGGACCGATATGGACGTTCCGAATCATCGTAGCCGTATAACGCGGGCACAGGTCGGAATCAGGGATTTCCAGTTCAACAGCATCAGGCTGCTCTACCGTGGTCAACCCCAAGCGCATGACAGCTTCCAAAGGTGTGCGCTTTAGCGGACGTCCGAAAAGCGCCGCCACTTCTCGGGCGATACCATAGATACACTGCAAATGGCCAAACGGGCCTTTGATTTCGAAATGCAGGACGTAATCTCCCAGAATCTCGGTCAACGGCACACCTACAGGCGTAGCATCGGGCAGGTATATGATATCCCCATGAACATCCGCCAGGCCGAGTTCCTTCTGGGAGCAAACCATCGCGCGGGAAAGCACGCCGCGAACTTTGGTCGCTTTGAGCTTGCGTAACACGAAGCCTTCGGCATGCCCATCGTAGAGCATCGCACCTTCCCAGGCGAAAGCCACCTTGAGGTGTAAATCGCTTTGGCCTTTGAGGGCGTAGAGGCTAGGCGCCCCTGTCACGGCGATCTCGTGTTCTGGGCCACCGTAATCCACCTCAACGAGAACCAAACGGTCAGCATCGGGATGGGGACCAACCGCGAGCACTTCAGCCGTGGTAATCAGTTGAGGATCCCACGGCAATTCCGCGCCAGGATAACCAATCGTCTCAATTGCTTCGACTTCCATGCCGGCGAGGGTCAGCCGGTTCGCCAAATCCTGCACCGGAATATCCTTGATATCTACATAATCATTCAACCAGGACAAAGGGACTTTCATTGCTCACCTCTTGTAATTTGATCGTGATGATAGGTCATCAGCAGAGCGCTTAAAACTGCCGCAAGAAGCGCAGGTCATTTCCGTAGTACAAACGGATATCGCTGACGTCGTATTTCATCATCGAGGGGCGCTCGATGCCCATACCGAAAGCGAAACCACTCCACTCGGCAGGATCGTAGCCACCGTTTTGCAATACGACCGGGTGAACCATCCCCGCACCGGCGATTTCCAACCAACCAGTGTATTTGCACACGCCGCAGCCTTTCCCACCGCAGAGGATGCACTGCGTATCCACTTCGACGCTTGGCTCGGTGAAGGGGAAGTAGGAACTGCGCACACGGATTTTGCGCCCCGCGCCATAGAACAATTCAGCGAATTGGTGCATCGTCCCAATGAGATCCGTCAGCGTGATACCGCGCCCTACTGCCAACCCCTCCAGTTGATAGAACTGGTGCTCACTGCGCGCTGTAATCTGCTCATAACGGTAGCACTTGCCCGGAAGAACTACGCGGAGTGGCTCCTGGTTGACGGAACGCTCGCGCATCGCGCGAATCTGTCCGGGAGAAGTATGGGTGCGCAATAAGAGACGCGGCTCACCAGGCGGGGTTTGCACCCAGAAGGTGTCCCACATGTCACGGGCAGGGTGATAATCCGGAATATTGAGCAGGTCAAAGTTATACGCCTCCAGCTCCACATCGGGCGCCTCGAAGACCTCGAAGCCCATCATAGCGAAAATATCGTAAATCTGCCGCAGCGTGCGGGTGGTGAGATGCAAGTGCCCCTGCGTCACCGGGCGTCCAGGCAGCGTGATGTCAATCGCGCCTGATTCCAGCGCGTGCAACATCTCTGCCTGTTTGATGGCCTCAGCACGGGCAGCATAGGCGTCCTCCAATGCTTGCTTGACTTCATTGACCCGCTGCCCAAACACGGGGCGTTCCTCTTTAGGCAATTGCCCGACAGCGCGCGTTTGCAGCGTTACCGCCCCTTTGCGCCCCAAATAAGCAGCATACCAGGCTTCCAATTCAGCCGAAACCATGGCAGATTCTAACGCCGCTTGCGCCTCGTTGTACACCTGTTCCAGAGCATCGAATAAGGTCATTTTGTGCCTCCTTGTACAAAATCAGGAAATCATCAGAAATCTGTCCGACAATTCATCTTTGCCCGTAACTCACGCCTAAGGGACTCGGGGTATTTTTCAACCAACCATCAACGAAAAACGCCCCCATCCCATGCCGGGACGAGAGCGCTTGTCTCGCGGTACCACCCTGCTTGGCTGACAATGTCAGCCCGCTTAATCCCACAGCTTGCGGACACCGCCGCTGCTATGGGTTGCCCCGATAACGCCGGGCAAGGCGGAGCATCCTACTTGCAATCTGCGCCGTTCACGCTGGCAAAAGCGCAGGTGTGAAAACGCCTGTTACACAGCACGAAGGCCGACCGATGTTTCAGATGTCAGCTCCGGGGCGAACTTCAGCAGGCTTAACCCGAAAGAGGCTTTCAGTCTGTGACCTCTTATCCCTGGCGGTTTTCCCTGCGTACTTTTCCCCTTCACAGCATTTAGCGTACGAATATAGTGTTATTATCTGCGAAAAGAGAGCTTTGTCAAGGCTCTGGGTATAGGGCGGTATAGGACCAATCATTGGGAAATTCAGAGGTCAGACTGGTGAGACCATGCCTTTAGACACTTTGACGCGCCAAAGCGACGCGGGGGGGGTGATTTTCGTGGACGGGCGAAGCCTCACCACGAAAATCACGCTTGCAACAGACACAGAGGATCTTTTTTGTGTTTTGGACGCGGCGCCGGGTACGGCGCCGCGTCCAAAACACTTTTTCCTCAGGCAGGCATGCCTGAGTTGAAGTCTTTGAAGTGCGATTTTAACCGCAATTCCGAGCTATATGCCCAGGGCGTCGCGGGCGTCCTGCTCCATCATATCAGGCTTCCACATCTCGTGCCCTAGAACCACGTTGACGGTTTTATCGGTGGCTTGGGTAGCCTGTTCATGTACCTGCTGGGCCATGAATGACGCCATCGGGCACATGGGAGAGGTAAGGATCATGGTAATCGTGACCGTATCATCAGTCACCTCGATATTACGAATCAAGCCCAAGGCCACCACGTCTAGGCCAATCTCGAAATCAATGACGTCACGTAAGGCTGCTTGAATCTTCTCAGCTTCGCTTTGCATGGCAAAATCTCCTCTTATGATTGATATGTCTCACACTGTAAGCTAGTTTCTACCCACTTTTATGCCCAGGAATTAGACCCTGGCAGCAGTTCCACACACAGGGCAGGTGGTTTGGGGTGATACCTGCACCAAATCAAAGCTCTGGGTCAAGCCCTCCCACAACAGTAGCCGGTTGACCAAGGGTTTCCCGATATGCAGCAGGAGCTTTAGCGCCTCTAGCGCCTGCAGGGCGCCAATCACGCCCGCAGTCGCACCCATGATCCCTAATTCGGCAGGGGTAGGATACGTTCCCGCCGCCGGTGATGCCGGGAAGATACATCGCCGGCACGCATATCCCGGCAATACGGTGCTCATCTGCCCCTCAAAGCGCTGCACAGCCCCCCACACAAGCGGTATTGCCGCCGCCACACATAAGGCGTTTAGCAGATCCTTGGTCTCCAGGTTATCGCTGGCTTCCACCACGAGATCAAACTGCTCTACCAGAGCTGCGCCATTATCCACCAACACCCGTTCCTCATAGGGAATCGCACGCACATCTGGATTCAATGCGCGCAAACGGTGTACAGCTGCCAGCACCTTGCTGCGTCCCAAATCCTCTGTTTCGTACAAAATCTGGCGGTTGAGGTTGGATAATGACACTTTATCGCTATCAGCAACCCCCAAGGTCCCCACCCCAGCTCCCGCAAGATAGAGCAAGATAGGCGACCCCAGTCCACCGCAGCCCACAACCAACACGCGCGCCTTACGTAAACGCGCCTGTCCTTCTGGACCAATTTCGGGGATGATGATTTGCCGGCTGTAACGTTCTTCCATATCCCACCTCAATTCCTTAGGGAACACTACGATGTATTCTAGCCATGGATGCAAAGAAAGCAAGTTGAGTGGGGTATAGGACAAATTATTGGGAAGTTCAAAGGTCAGATTGGTGAGACCATGCGTTTAGACACTTTGACGCGCTAAAGCGACGCAGAGGGTGGTTTTTCTTGTGATTTTCGTGGACGGGCGAAGCCCCGTCCACGAAAATCACACCGGCAGAAAGAAGACGTAGATAGTCTGAGCGCTGACAAGGGCCATTTGCAAGATGCCAATCTTATTTTCCCCAATATTCTGTCGTATACCCCAGTTGAGTGGGGCTATGGAGGTGCGTTTCAAAACGGGGGTGAAAATCTCAGGCGCCCCTAATGAGTTTTCAGAATTAATCCAGTAATAGAGTGGCTCAACCTTTTTCAGCCGTCCCTACAGGACGGGATTTTTTACCTACACGGCTGTACAGGCGTTGAAAAGGCGCTGAGGCGCCTTACTGCCCACTTTCAGACGTCCCTACGGGACGAGGGAGAGGGAAACTCACAGTTTTTGGACGTTACTGCGCACACAGCGCGCTCCAAAACCGGAAAAGGAGAGATTTCCGCCAAGAATTGGCGCTGTTGGACTGTGGCGTTATACCCCAGTTAATTTTTGTAAGTTCATACAGGGCGCAGAAGAGAAAGGCATTTGGATGATAGCCGTCTTGTTTTTACCCCAAACGAGCTAAGCCCCGTCCACGAAAATCACGCTTGCAGAAAGAAGCGCCGAGTATGGCGGCGCAGAGCGTTAATCGCTGATGCGGGTTGGTTGCAAGATGACGGTCCTATTTTTCTCCAATATTCTGCCGTATACCCGGGGCATAGGGCATCCGTAGCAGTTCAGGTGATTTATCCCAAAAAATATCGCAGATTTTCCCAAATTATAAAATGCTCTTGACATTACAGAACATTTGTTCTATAATGGGGATACCATGAAAGAAATGCAGCTACCCGGTAGCTGCAATGGAGGCTAAGAAATGTCACGGATGTTACGCCAGTATCTTGAAACACAGGCCGATCAAGTAGAAACAGTGTTGGTGACGCATCGCACCCCGGGGCGTATCACCGGCGGGACAGTCGGACCTCGTCTGATTCGCTTCCGCCTGGATCCAGCCCCGCAAACACGGCTCTCAGCCGTGCGTGGGCTATCAGAAGACCTGGCGGTAGCACTCAAGGTGCCTTCGCTGCGCATTGAGCGCACTAATGAGGGCATCATTCTCGAGTTTCCCAACCCGGAACCACGCGCCGTAACGCTCGTCAACCTGTGGCCTGAGGTCGAGCCGCTGCCCACGACCACCGCACTGCTGGGGCTGACCGATGATGGCGCACCCCTATTGGCGCGGCTTTCCGCCCCGGAGGTGGCGCACGTGCTGGTAGCCGGCACCACCGGTTCCGGAAAGACAGCGCTCCTGCGGACCATGGCGGTCTCGCTGGCGCTCGCTAACCGCCCCACGGATCTGCGCCTGCTCTGCCTCGACCCCAAGGGACGTGCATTTAGAGCACTAGAAGGCGCACCACATCTCACGCGCCCGCCGGTCGTCGCCATATCCGAAGCCATCGAGACCCTACAGTCGCTGTTGCGGCTAATGGAGGTGCGCGATCAGCAAGGAGTGAACCACCCCCGAATTGTCGTCTTTATTGATGAGGTCGCCGACCTGGTCCTTCAGGGGGATGAGCGCGCCGCGTCTGAACGCGCCGCGTCTGGGCGCAATCAGCCGACCTCGATTGAGACCCTGCTGACGCGCCTGGCGCAACGCGGGCGCGAGGCGGGAATTCACCTGGTGGCGGCAACGCAGCGACCCTCGGCAGCGGTACTAAGTGGGGTACTGCGGGCAAATTTCCCGCTGCGCCTGGTGGGGAAGGTGGTCTCGGCGGAGGATGCGCGGGTTGCTGCAGGACGGGGGCAGACCGATGCACATTTGCTCAGTGGGCGAGGGGATTTCCTGGCGATCGGCGGCAGCGCGGCGCCGATTCGCTTTCAGGTCGCCTATATCGGCGAGCAGGAAGCACAACAAGAGCTGGCCAAACAGCAGCATACAGAGAGAACATCGGGGCGGTGAACATGAGTGCGATTAGAGGTAAAACATGGAAAGCGAAGAGACTCTAGGGACACGCTTCAAGCGTTTGATGCTGATGATTGTGATACTGGCGGTGATGGTCTTCGTCGTGGTGGTTACACAACGGCTCAGCGATGAGGCGCTGACACTGCTGGTGGGGCTGATTGCCGGCGTCGCAGCCATGACACCGGGACTGCTTTTGATTGGGTGGCTCTGGCGACGCCAGGAGATACGCCTGCAAGAAAGGTTCTCGACCCAACCAATGGGAGGTCCCACTTCACCGCCGGTCATTGTAGTGGCCCCGCCCATGCTGCCAGATTACAACAACAGGCGGCAAAACACCTGGGATACCAACACTTTGTGGGCAGCAGGGCCGGCGGAACGCAAGTTCACCGTGGTCGGAGGGGAGCAATGAGACTTTTCGCAAATCGCAGAAGCGCTCCAGCGCGCGAGCCGATTCGCTTGTTGGCGTTACGGCATGGCTACTTTCCCCGGCGTTTTGCGTGGCGCGGGCAGAGCTATGCTATTGATACCGTTGAACGCGCCTGGACAGAGACTCACTCTGGAGGAGCTGTCGAAGGTTACCGCTTTCGCGTGCGCTGTGCCGAAGGGACGTTCGAACTGCTCCAGGAAGCAGCCTCTAAACGCTGGTATCTTATCAGGGGGAAAGCGCTATGATGCAGATAGGATTGCTCTGGTACGATAACGGCAACAGTGAATTGCCACTCAAGGTCTCGCAAGCCGTCAAACGCTATCGAGAGCGTTTTGGCGCAGAGCCGAATGTCTGCTATGTGCCGCCAGAGAATCTACCGAATGGCGAACAGCAAGTCGAAGGGGTTGCGGTGCGTGCCTCACCCAGAATACTGCGCCATCATCTATGGGTAGGGCGGGAACAGCTCAGCCAGGAGTACGTCGCAGCCTGAACGGCATGGGCATTACTGCCCCGATTCTCCCACTTATATCACAGGCGACACAACTGCGCGATGAGCAGTTCTAACGCCATGGCATAGGGCAGTTGCCCGGTCTTCAACGCCAAATCGGTTTGGTGCAATAACCGATAGGCCTCGCGCAGCTGCTCCATGGAGAACTGCCGCGCCTGAGCCAACATCTTTTCCCCCACATAGGGATGTAATCCCAGCTGTTGCGTGATCTCTTGTTGCGTTGCGCCGCTATCTGCCAACCAACGCGTCTGAATCAACAGCCGAAACTGGCGTACCATCATGCCGAAAATGCGCAGGAATTCATCCGTTTTGGTAGCCGGATCAATCAACCGGTGCAGGTGACGCACCGCAGCTCCGGGGCGACGTTGCCCAATCGCGTCCACCATATCAAAAACCACATCCGCCAGCGCTGCATATGGCATCATCACCCGCACATCTTCAACTGTGATATTCCCCGCACCACCACGGTAGGCGAGGAGTTTACGCAATTCCTGGTCCACTAACTGGACTTGATTTCCCAGGTTCTGCGATAGCAGCTGCAATGCCGCAGGCTCAAGGCGCAAGCCGAGTTTCTGTGCACGGCGCATCACCCAAGCGGAGACCTCTTTGGGTTTAGGGAGCTCGTTCAAGGTAACCCGGGCGCCAAGCTGGCGCGCGGCCTTGAGGATGGGATGTGAAAGCGGGATATTCTTCAGCTCCACAAAAAACAAATGCGTAAAAGATGGCAGCGATGGCAGATATTCCGCGACCTGTTTGGCCCAGGCTTCATTTTCCTGTGCCAATGCGCCACGTATCAACACCAGGCGACCATCACCGAAGAAGGGGAATGTATCGCATGCCTGGCGCAAATCGGCGAAATTCACCGGCGGTTCAAAAACCACTTTGTTCATTCCGCCGAAATCTTCGAGGCGCAGTTCAGCAAGAAGCGCTGCAATAGCTTCTTCTTGCTCCAGCCGGTTTTCGCCGTGAAAAATGGCTAACATGATATCAGGGATGCCGGGTCTGGACGTAGACGCGCCGGAAAGCGCTGCCCGAATCTGTGGTAATCGAGGCAATCTCCAAATCACCGATATTGGAATCCACGGTGAGTTTAGCCTGTACCAACATCCCCAATCGGGGAGCCAAAAGCAAAGCCAGGGCATTCAACAAGATGGCCTTCAACACACGGTCCAAACGCTCTTGCGCGTTGGCAGAGGGCTTGCCCTGCAGCACTAAAGATGTGGTACCCACCGTGAGAAGAGCAGCTGTCAACAAATTGGTCCCACAATTAGGATGATAGGCTAACGCGGCTTCACCGCGCCGCAAACGCTCCAGCGCCTCTTGAACTGCCGGGTAGACCTCTTTCATCGAGAGGTTGGTGTACAACGTAAAACCCAAAGGCCCTGAAAAGCCAACCATTTGCGCGTTGGATTGCCGCCCTGATAGCAGAGCAATCGTAGCGTGTTCAAGGGCATGGTTCTGACGAATACGACGGATCAATGTAGAAAGCATGATTATTCTCCTTCTGCCGGCAACGTAGCAGGCGCCGGGCGCGCAATGACGATAAGGCGATTCTGGATACTGCCATAAGGGTGGCAAGTCACCAAGGTCAACCGTTCATCCGTGGTAGGCAAAATATAACGTGCATTTTCCAGACGCACTTCCAGGGGTTGGTTTGCCTCTCTGAGGATGTAGAGTGATTCCACTGTGTAGGTATAGGTCAAAGCATCTTCACCCTCGAGAAGAATTTCTGCTCCAACTTGCAACTTATAGAGGTCACGGAAAACTTCACCATAAGTGGTATTGTGACCATTCAAGACGGTATTGCCAGGAACACCTAACAGGGCTGAGGTGTTATGCCAGCCCGCCGCACGCCAATCAGGGACTTTCCAGATTCCCTGCACGCCATCAACCGTTTCAAGCACCTCCCAATCAATGGGCACTACGGGTGCATCCAGCCGAATAGCGGGAATGTGAATGCGCGCCGGCGCAATGCCCGTAAATTGAGGCGTCGCCGCCGGCTGAGGCACTGCCGCAGGTGTTGGGGTCGGCGTCGTGTCGAGCATGGCAGGCGTGGCCTGCCGATTAACGGGAGGCAGAGAAGCAGAGCGCGACACCGCCACTGTGGGCGAAATCACAGCAGGAGGCGGTGTTCCCTCAAAAGGTAATAACGCCACAACAGTCGCATCTTCAGCGAGGATGGCATCATCCAAGGGCGGCGCTGTAGGAATATCACGGTCTTGCCACAAGGTCTCCAGGTATGGTCGAAAGGTCGGGTAAGACCACACAATGCCCACTAGCAGCAAGCCAATGCCCAAAACAATCAAGAAATCAGCGATTTTCAGTGCCTTCATACTCACAGTTAACCCTCACCCTTTGAGGTGCATGTATTATACCCATATTTGGGACACTTGTCATCATCAGATCGGGTATGGGACAAATTATTGGGAAGTTCAGAGGTCAGATTGGTGAGACCATGGGTTTAGCACTTTGACGCGCCAAAGCGACGCAGAGGGAGGTTGTTTTATCATTTTCGTGGACGGCGAAGCCCACCTGTGGGCTTTTACCCCGTCCACGAAAATGACATGCAGAAAGAAACGCCGAGTACGGCAGCGCAGAGATGTGAGCGCTGATGAAGGCCGTCTACAAGATGGCGGCCTTATTTTCCCAATAGACTACGGCTTTCAGCCGCCCCGCGCTCAATCGTTGACGTGGGTGTAGACTTCTGGTTTGAGCACCCCGATGAAGGGCAGATTGCGATACTGCTCCGCGTAATCCAATCCAAAGCCCAGAACGAACTCATCAGGAATCTCAAAACCCACAAAATCCACCGGGATATCAAAAATCTCGCGGCGACTGGGTTTGTTCAGCAACGTAGCAATACGGATCGAGGCAGGGTGGCGGGTTTCCAGGTTGTGAAGAATATAGTTCAGGGTGTGGCCCGTATCAATGATGTCCTCGACGATGATTACGTGACGACCCTCGATGTTGGCCTCCAGATCGAGCAAAATCCGCACAATCCCACTACTGCGGGTTCCGCTGCCATAGCTGGAAACGACCATAAAATCCATCTCGTGACGGAAATCGAGGTGACGCACCAAATCAGAGAGAAACATCACCGCCCCTTTGAGGATACACACGAGCAAGGGCACGTCATCATCAGTATAGCGAGCATTGAGTTCTGCGGCTAGATCCCGAATGCGCACCTGAAGCTGTTCCTCAGTGATAAGAATTTTTTCGATGTCATCTAGCATAGTCATGGGAAGGTCTCCTTTGATAAGACAATATCACGCCAAAGGCACAAAAAAGGTCATCGCAGATGCATCCACAGGGTGAGGAAAGCCGGCTAACTCCCGGGCGCTCTCTCACTTTTCGTAAGCGCTGCGCTTCAATGCCGCAATATAGGGTAAGGTACGGAAACGGTCATTGAAATCAAGTCCATAACCGACCACCCACACATCGGGAATCTCAAAACCCAGGTAATCCACGGGGACCTCTACCTTGCGACGCTCGGGTTTGCTCAACAACACACAGGTGCGCAATGAAGCCGGTCCACGAGCATTGAAGACGCGTTGCAAGTAAGCAAGGGTATAGCCGGTATCGAGAATATCTTCCACGATGAGCACATGCCGTCCTGGAATTGACGCGCGGGTGTCCATAATCAGCCGAACGGCACCAGGGATATCGGTAGCATCTGAATAACTGGATAGCGCAATGAAATCCACGCGATGAGGCACGGTAAGCCTACGCGCCAGGTCAGCCAAAAAGATGAACGAGCCCTTAAGCACACCTACCAGGATGAAATCCTCATTGCGTATTCCAACATAATCACGGCTGATCTGTTCTGCAAGCGCCTCGGTACGCGCGAGGATGGTTGCCTCATCCAACAACACACGATCTACGGAATCTGGGATCGGAATGTTTGTCATTGCTCCTCCTCACATTGCGATGATACACGGTGCGGGACCTCATGACAGCCCCGGCATCGCGCTTGATAAACTTCACTAGCTCCCACCAAAACAACAGGGTCCTCATAACATGCAGGTTCGCCATTGATCAGCCGTTGAGTGCGGCTCGCAGGTCCACCACAGATGACGCAAATCGCCTGCAGTTTCTCGACCTGCTCGGCGACTGCCAATAGCCGGGGCAAGGGACCAAAAGGCTCACCACGGAAATCCATGTCCAGCCCGGCACAGATGACGCGCTTGCCATTATTGGCAAGTTCGACGCAAAGGTCAGCTACCCCATCATCAAAGAACTGTACCTCATCAATCGCAATGACTGTGGATTGAGGGTCTATTTGAGCACGTATCTCAGCCGAACTGTTGACCGGAAGAGCCTGTGCTTGCAGGCCGTTGTGAGAAGCAATCGCAGTTTCGCTATACCGTTGATCAATTGCAGGTTTGAAAACCTGCACGCGCTGTCGAGCAATTTGAGCACGGCGGAGACGACGAATCAGCTCTTCCGTCTTGCCACTAAACATACTCCCACAAATCACCTCAATCCAACCGCCTTGGGGCATTCCGTACACGGTATTGATTCCTCCTTTAGATGCAGCTAAAATCACCTGTTAACGGCCCTTAGGCCGAAATTGATCGTTTTAACGCGGGATTAAGCAGTAACCACTTTAGGGTGAATTCTACAAACGGTGATAGCGAAGAAGTCAGGAATGAGAAAGAGCTACTGACACTAGGATTACCTGATGACCTGGTTGAAGGAACGAAGCCCAACATTGATGGCACAAAGAAGCAGGGCACAGACGACCCAGAAAATAAAGAAACAGGGCAGGGTATGAACCCTGCCCTGTGCAGTTAGTGTCAGGCGGCGTTTGCCTCAGCGGCATCACCCGGGAGGGTGAAGCCCTGTGCACGAAGCAGTTTCTTCAAGTCAGCCAAGGCTTTGAGACCAAAACCACGGATATTGGTGAGTCCCTCATCGCCCGATTCTGCCATGCGCGCGAGGACATCGCTCACCGTCACAATGCCAGCCTCCTGGAGGCTGTTCTGGACACGCTGCGACAATCCCAGGTCCGCAATGCCAAGATTGGGAGAAGTACGGGCGTCTTTGCGCTCCTGCACTTCCCGGATGGCATCTTCGCGGGCCTTCAGGCGGCGCATGAAGCGATCAACCTGTCCCTCGGTGTCCACAATGCGCTGTTCCCCGGTGAAGAAGGGATGGCACTTAGAGCAGACATCCGTACGAATCTCAGGAACCGTAGCTCCTACGGTCCAGGTGTTACCACACGCACAAATGACCTGTGCGTTTTCATACCATTTGGGGTGAATTTTGGGTCTCATGCTTCAATCCCTTCCTGCATCGGTGCCTGCATCTGTGCCTGTACGTTCACGCGTTTGCGACCGCGAACGATATCATAGAACACATTGCCATCCGTCAAAGCAAAGAGGGTATAATCACCGCCCATGCCCACGTTGACACCGGGCTTAATTCGCATTCCGACCTGGCGAACAATAATGTTGCCAGCGCGCACCGATTGACCGCC
The DNA here is from genome assembly GCA_026645815.1 of Anaerolineae bacterium. Lineage (GTDB taxonomy): Bacteria > Chloroflexota > Anaerolineae > B4-G1 > SLSP01 > JAAZNO01. The sequence continues at coordinate 32,497 of JAPKMR010000012.1, forward strand.
GTATTTCTTGATGCCGCGGCGCTGCGACCGGCTATCGCGTCCGTTAGTACCTGTTGCCTTTTTGCGTCCCATCTCTAAGCCGCTCCCTTCACAATCTCATCCACGCGCAGGCGCATATAGGTCTGCCGATGGCCCTGGCGCCGGCGATAGCGCTCCTTGGGCTTGTGCTTGAAGATGCGGATTTTTGGTCCACGAAATTCCTCGAGAATGGTGGCGCGAACCCGTGCACCGGGCACGGTTGGTTGACCGACCACAATCTCATCGCCCTCGGCCATCAGGTAAACGTCTTCTAGCTCGATTTGCGCGCCTATCTCTTGGGGGAGACGCTCAACAATGAGCTCGCCCCCTACAGTTGCCTTATACTGGTGTGTGCCTGACTTAACGACTGCGAACACGACTGCATCCTCCATTATACACAATAGAAGCCAACCTCTTAGGTCGGCTGCGAGTCAATTATATCTAGCTCGAGGATTTTGTCAACCACTGCAAAAAATGGGCATTCGTAGCAGTTCAGAAAGGCTCTCTGCGTACCCTATGAGGCTCGCTGTGCGATTGGGTTGCTACTACGCAACCTGGAGCGAAGGCCTTGCTGGCGCTTCAGGTGCGGCGTAAGGTGCGTAGCGCGATTTCGGTCAGCGACCTGCTACGAAATCCCCAATGGGAGGCATAGGACAAATTATGGGGAAAACCCAGAAGCTGTGTCAGGATCAAACGCGGCAGCAATTCGCCGGCAGATGCCCTCCCAATGCGTACCACGCCAAAAGATCTTAGCACATTGTTGGCACTGGTGAAAGTCACTATGGGTTGCAGCAATATAGGTAGGGATATGCGGGCGCGCCAGTTCTAAGGGGATAGGGCTGAGAGTGCCGTTGCAAGCCACACAACGGGGTGTAAGGGGTGGAATTGCCACGTTAGCATGCACTTGCGCCACCTGCAGTTCCAGACTTGTCGCAGTCAGCAGGATCACATTGAGTCCCCGGCGCGCCGCAAGTCCTCGGTCGCGTGTGAGCACAATCCGCTCCTCGCTTCTGGCGCGCTGCGCAATCAGATTATCGCTTTCTTGCGAGTAGAGCGTGTCATAGCCCAACAGACGGAGCCAACGCGCCAACTTACCCAACATCGCGTCGGCGATAAAACGTGGTTCAACGCCAGGATTCAACATTGTGACTGAGCCATCGCTCTCCAGGTTATGACTTAGCGGACATCCTACCTGCTATTTTGAGTATACTCCTAATTGTTTTGTATTCCAGAATCGGATGACCAAGAAGTGTATTTCATGCCGGGGGCGGCAATCTCAAACACCCCTATAGGGCGTGCTAGAAAATTGATTTTTTGCGGCGTGGCTGCGCCACACCGCAAAAAATCACCCAAAGGAAAAGTATTTGCGTGATAATCGTCTTTTTTGCCCCAGAGGTGAAACGCACCCCTCACTCAACACCGGTTTGTTTTTCCGGCATTTGGGTGCAGAATAATGGCAGATTCCCTCGCGTTAGAACTAATGTTCTGGTATAATAAAGGGAGGGGAGGCAACATTATGGCAAAAAGTGAAACTCGATGGATCTGTCAGGAATGTGGCTGGAGCTTCGCGCGACATATGGGAAAGTGCCCCCATTGCGGCGCGTGGGACACGCTCGTCGAGACGGTCCTGGATACTCCCGCGTCCAATGCCGGAGTGCAGCTTGCCACCGGAGCAGCCACTGTTCGACCGCAAAGGCTTAGCCAGGTGGATGGCTTTCACGAACAGCGGGTGTCTATACCTATGGGAGAATTATCGCGGGTTTTGGGCGGGGGATTGGTGCCCGGTTCCATCGTCCTAATCGGCGGCGAGCCTGGCATCGGAAAGTCCACGCTATTGTTGCAAACAGCAGCCATGCTGGGAACGGAGGAGCGCCCGGTGCTCTATGTCTCCGGCGAGGAATCACCCGGCCAAATCAAACTTCGCGCCCGGCGGCTAAATCTCACGGGCGACACGGTATTTATGCTGCCGGAAACAGAGGTAGATGCGTTACTAGCTCAGGCAGAAACGCTCCCCACCCTACAAGCGCTCATCGTGGATTCCATCCAAACAGCACATGTGGACGATTTGAATTCGGCAGCAGGCAGCATCAGCCAGGTGCGGGAGTGCGCAGCTCGCCTGCAACGCTGGGCCAAGCAAAGCGGTATACCCGTCTTGCTGGTAGGTCACGTGACCAAAGAAGGCGCCATCGCCGGACCCAAAGTGCTCGAACATATCGTGGATACCGTATTGTATCTCGAGGGCGACCCCTTCCACACCTACCGCCTGCTACGCAGCGTGAAGAATCGTTTTGGCGCGACCTCGGAGGTTGGCGTCTTCGAAATGCGGGAGGAAGGCCTGGTCGAAGTCGCCAATCCATCCGAAGCATTTCTGGCGGAGCGTATGGTCAATGTTCCCGGTTCCGCAATCGCGGTCACCATGGAGGGCACACGCCCACTGCTCGTGGAAATTCAAGCGCTGGCAAGCCATACCAGTTTTGGCAACCCGCGCCGCACAGTAAACGGCCTCGACTTCAACCGGTTACTGCTGGTGGTCGCGGTACTGACGCGGCGTGTGGGCCTGCGACTGGCAGACCAGGATGTATTTGCCAATGTGGTGGGCGGGCTACAGATTGCCGAACCAGCTGCAGACCTGGCAGTCGCAGTTGCACTGGCTTCCACCGTACGCGATCGTCCCGTGGCAGCTGATCTGGCGCTTGTGGGCGAGGTAGGGCTTTCAGGAGAGGTGCGGTCTGTGGGGCAACTTGAAGCGCGTATCAAAGAGGCCGCACGCCTGGGATTCCGCAAAGTGCTCGTGCCGCGGACGTTGGGGCGTCAGAAAACGCGCTTGCCGGAGGGTGTAGAAGCCATTCCAGTGCGCTCCGTCCACGAAGCCATTGACCTGGCGCTTGCGTGAGACTTTGAGGTATAATGCCCCTGTAGAGTAAAAGATTATGACCAAGAGCCGTTCAAGTCCAAGTAAACCCACGACATCCAGCACACGCCAACCGTCGAACCGACGGCGGCAACGCCCGTCGAAGCGACGTTCTACGCGCAAGGAGCCGCTCATCCAGCTGAGCCGCGACCAATGGCTGGATTTACTTGGTGGCGCGCTCATACTGGTTGCGCTGGCAACCATCCTCAGCCTACTCTCGCCGCAGCAGGGCGCCCTGACCCAATTATGGCTGGTGGGGCTGAAAAAAGTCTTCGGTTGGGGCATGTTCATCGTTCCCCTCTTTATAGGCGCTTTAGGGCTGTGGCTGATTCTGCGGCGCTTTGATGACCGTCTGCCGCGCCCACAACCTGAACAGGTCGCCGGAGTAGGCATTGGTTTTCTCACCGCACTCATGACGCTACACCTGATTGCTGCACGCATTTTCTGGCCCGGCGTTGGTCACTTTCAACTTGTGGAGCTAGGAGAAGGTGGGGGACTGATTGGTGCAGCCCTGCTAGATCTGTCCGTGAAGTTGATTGGTGTAGCCGGCGCCGTGGTGACGCTGCTGATGCTCTGGCTAATCGTCATCACACTGGTCGTGGGCATTTCACCAGCTGAGGCTGCGCAGCTGCTGCTCAACTGGCGCGCCCAATCCAAACGCCAGGCTCCCGTAGTCGAACAACTATCCTTCCCCACTCTACCGCCTGAGGAACCACCACCAGCAGTGGGGACCAACGGCATGAATGCCGCGTCCACAGGGAAAATCTCTGCCCCGAAGCCCTCACCCGTGGTGCTCGGAGGGGAGGCGCCCGCTCGCAGCGGGCAAGAAAAGCCACCGTTCAAGATCAATGGCAACCGCCCAGAAGAAGAGCATCTTGACTTCAAAATCCCGCCCACACCTTCCGGATCGCCCTGGCGTTTGCCCGCGATTGCGGAAATTCTCGAGGTTGGAAGTGAACAGAGCTTCAGCGATGATCTCATCCGCAAGCAAGCGCGCACCATCGAGGAAACCCTCACCAGCCTCGGCGCGCCCGTCAAAGTGCTGGAAACCAACACAGGACCGGTCGTGGTGCAATTTGGCGTAGAGCCGCTGTTCATTGATCTTCGAGGCGGCAAACGCACCAAGGTCAAGGTCAGCAAAATCGCCTCGCTAGCAGACGACCTGGCGCTGGCGCTTTCCGCTCGCAGCATTCGCATTGAGGCGCCGATTCCGGGCAAAGGTCTGGTGGGTATTGAAGTGCCCAATATCGAGCCTTCGGTGGTGGCATTGCGAGATGTGCTCGAATCCCGCGCATTCGCCAAGCTCAAAGGTTCATTGCGCATGGGCCTGGGTCAGGATGTCTCCGGGCAGGCAGTCGCTGCGGACTTACGCGTCATGCCCCACCTGCTCATCGCCGGAACCACAGGCTCCGGGAAATCGGTCTGTGTAAATGCCATCATCGCCGCGCTTATCCTGCAGAACACCCCGGAAACGCTGCGCATGATGATGGTAGACCCCAAACGGGTAGAACTCACGCAGTACAATGGGATTCCGCACCTCCTGACCCCCGTGATTGTAGACGTGGACCGGGTGGTGCCGGCGCTGCGGTGGGTAATGCGAGAAATGGACACGCGCTACCGACGCTTTGCCAAGGTGGGAGCGCGCAACATCGAAGACTTCAACCGTCGTGCCGGCAAGAAGGGCAGCGAGGACGAGGCCATACCCTATATCGTGGTCATCGTAGATGAGCTCGCAGATTTGATGATGCAATCACCGGAGGAGACGGAGCGTGTGCTCTGTCGTTTGGCACAGATGGCACGGGCAACGGGCATTCACCTCATCGTGGCAACCCAACGCCCCAGCGTCAACGTGGTCACCGGGCTGATCAAAGCCAACTTCCCCGCGCGCATAGCCTTCGCCGTGGCCTCTTCTGTAGATTCCCGCGTGATTCTGGACATGCCGGGCGCAGAACGCCTGCTCGGGCGCGGCGATATGCTCTTCATGCCTCCAGATGCGGGGCAACCCTTGCGCTTGCAGGGAACTTTTGTCTCAGATCGCGAACTGGACCGGCTGATTCAGCACTGGCGCCAGGGGAACGCGGCAACGGTAGTTACCACCGGCATGAATGCCGCGCCACCTACCTCCAGCCCGCTCGGCATGAATGCCGCGCCGTTGAAAGATACTCCGCCAATCCCCGCGCAGGAACCCCTTTTCCCGGAATTCGCTGCGCCCGCGCCCCAATTCGAGGATGAGCTCCTGCCCACCGCCGTGGAGATTTTGCTCGCCGAAGACCGCGCGAGCATCTCCCTACTGCAACGCCGAATGCGCATCGGCTACACCCGCTCCGCACGGCTTGTGGATTTGATGACAGATCTCGGCATTGTCACGCCCAATGCTGACCAGGGGCAATTCAGGGGAGTCAATCGCGCCGTAGCGGAAGCTTTCCTGCGCTCGATAACCTCCGGGACAAATGAGGATAATGACGAGTCGGCATGAATGCCGCGCAAACGCTCAAGTGGCGGAGGGTGAGCCATGGTAAGTTATCATCTCTATCGTGATGCCTTTTCCGAGGTTTACACCTATCGCTATCGCCTGACCGATGCGACAGGAGCTCTCGAATTGACTGCCAGTTGGCCTGGAATGCCTGTAGCTGACCGCCCCGAAGAAGTCGCCTTTACGGATGCTCAGGGGCAACGGTTGGCACTCCTGCGATGGGAAGACCGCTCCTGGTGGTATGGCGATCGTTTCTGGATATCTGACATACCAACAGCAACGGCAAACGCCGCGGCAATCGCCACCGTCGAAGAGCAATGGCGGATCGTAGACCGCTTATTGCTACGCCTACCCGGTTATAGATTGACCCTCAATGAGGGCCTCACTCGGGAAGGCAGTTTCATCGCAAGAGGCAGTCGTTACAGCCAACAGCTATATGAGCTCTTCGCCCTACGGCATGAATGCCGCTCTACAGGCGAGGGAAATCTCGTAGAAGAAATCCGTGTGGGCGATGTAGCACATCCCACCAGTGGACCAACCTATATCTTGCAGGTCGAGCATCCATACCTGGAAAGCCATCCCGTGCTGCTCGCCGTCCTGGGGGTGATTTTGGACCTATGGGGCGTGCAGCGGGAGCAGCGAGCTTGAACGAAAACAGCATTCCCTTTGACCAGGTGCGCGCCTGGTTCTTCGATCTCGATGGGACGCTGATGGATACCGACGATCAGTCCGTGGCATCGCTCTCAAAGTGGCTGCGCTTCCTGGGCGCCACACGCGCACAACGGCTTGCGCGGCGCTTGATCATGTTCTCCGAGACGCCATCCAATGCGGCGCTCACCTTTCTGGATATATTGCACCTGGATACGGCAGCCTTTGCATTGGAAAAGCGCTTCACCCATGCTGGGCGCAGCTATAATTTCAAAATCATCGAAGGCGTTGTGCCCATGCTGACACAGCTCAGTTCCCGTTATCCGCTGGTGGTAGTCTCCACACGCGGGACCGCAGCCTCAGAAGCCTTTCTCGCACAATATAGCCTCACGTCTCTATTCCCGGTCGCCGTCACCCGTGAGAGCACCCGACGCCTCAAGCCGCACCCTGCACCGGTGCAATACGCTGCACAAGCGCTCGGACTCAAACCCGAAGAGTGCGTAATGGTGGGCGATACGACTGTGGATATCATTTCGGCAAGACGAGCAGGGGCCTGGGCCATCGGAGTCTTGTGTGGTTTTGGCGAGGAAAAAGAGCTCTGGCGCGCTGGCGCGCATCTCGTGTTGCCCACCACGGCAGACTTGCTCGCCATTCAAGCGCTTTTCCCGGCAGCGCCGGTCTGAGCATGGCGCACTCCGGCGCTCGGCATAAATGCCGCATGCTGCCGGCAAGAGACTCAGCCGCGCAAGATCAATCCTCAGAAGCCTCTCCATAGAGCCGGAACCATTGCTCCCGCTCCTCAGGGCTAAGGCCATCATCGGTTTGAACTGATTCATCGGGCAATTCAGGTGTACGAGCCTGATGCTTACGCAGTTTGGGCGAGCGGATAGTCTCCGAATGGCGGCGCCGGGCAACTTTGGGCGCTGTCGCTTTGCCAGTCTCATCCACCGCAGGGCCTTCGAATTGCGGTTCCGGAAACAATTCCAGCCAGGCCTCGACCTCTTCCGGCGGCAAACCCGCTTCAGTTTCCTTCGGCAAAAATGCCGCATCCACGGCAAGCGAGGCGGGCTTTTGGGGACGGACCTGCGCCTTCAACAAGCGTCGCGGTGGATGGGGTCCCTCCGGCACATCATGGAAAACCTGCAACCAATCTGCTACTTCCTCAGCTGAAACCTCCGCCGGTTTCCCCATCTCCGTGGTTGCAGGGAGATCCGGTTCCGGCGCCAGGGGCACACCCAAACGCTCTGCCAATGTCGGTGCATACGTAGGAGGCTCCGGAAGTCGCTTCCCAGGGGGCGCCTCCGAAGGCGCAGGTGTCCTGCCAGCGGCGCCCGAAACCGGTGATGAAGGGGGAGGGGGAGGCTGATGCCTGACAGCCGATCGGCATAAATGCCGCGTGTGCGCAGCAGGCTCGGGTGGTTCAGGAAAAACTTCCAACCATTCGTGAACTTCAGCAGTTGATGGCTCGCGCGGTTTCTCAAATGCGGGGCGGGCTGCGGGCTGTAATTCCAACGCGAACTCCTGGGAGGTCATCACCCGCGCACCGACACGCCGGGCGACATCGAGAATCGCGTGATCAGAGCTGACCACGGTCCAATTACCCGAATCACGCAGTTTCTCCAGATGCTTGATGATAATACGATCAGCAGTACTGCGTTTATGCGCAGCAAAAATCACCTCCAAATCCATGCTGGAGAGCTGCCGAGAATAGCCACCGGGAATGCCACCATCAAAAACAACGGTAGCTTTGCGGCGTTTGTGTCCCAGCCAACCCCGTAGCTTGAGAATCAGAGCGACCTCGTCCTCCGGGTCTTCAATGTGAATATCCGGCAACGCAGCAATCAGATTATGTCCATCAATCAGAAAAGGCATTGGAATCAACTCTCTATCTATGGCAAAGATTTGCGGCGAAGCACCAACCCGTCATGGCGTATCGGGCAGACGAGTCCACAAAATCACGCGCGTGATTTGTGGGGCAGCAGGCATCTTCCTGTGGAAATACCACGCCAGAGGATGACCACATACAGGAGGGAACACCCCCGGCTCGCACCCAATAATCCCGCCGCTGTTTTCCAGGAGCACCCCAAAAGCCATTCCACTATAAGCAAGGCTCGTCTCCACCGGCGGTGTAACTGTTTCGAGCGTAAGCAGCATCTCGGGCGTGCCGGATGGCCAGGTAGCAAGGCTGCGCAATGCGGTAGGCTGCAAAGTCCATCGCACCACCGACCACGCATCCGCAAGATTCGGGTCGCTCTCCACGACAACAAGGTCTATCGCGTCAGGGCTGATCCCACGAGCGATGCGCAAATCCTCAATCACACGGCGCAGGTTACGCACATCCTCTGAAACACCGATTGTCACCAAAGGCTCCGCCGGATTTACCGGGGCGATAAACGCAGCCTGGCTGCCGAATCCCACTTGCAGCAGGCATGCCACCACAACGAGTCCCCAAATCAGGCCGTTCACAGCTCGCCGCAGCCCCGCCAGCGTAGCAAAGCCCGCCATCATCAATCCATGAATGACCAGCACGAGCAGCACCAGTGGAAGTTCGAGGCCGTTGGCATACTGCCCCCCACGAGCCTGCCGCAGCAAGACCAAGGCGACAAAAAACCACAGCACAATGCCGAGCGCCGTATGTACCCACTCCACCCAGGCATTGTGGGTTAAGCGAGACGGGATGAGGTGTCGCGCGGCCCACCCTCCCAACAACGCTAATGGCAAGAGCGGGGCAAGAAAGGCTGCCGGCGCCGCACCAGGGCGGAGTACAACCAGCAACGTTGCCAGAACAGCCCATGCCGCCAGGGCGAGAAGCCGCGACTCGCGGTGACGTATCGCCAGCCCCAGGCCGACGGCAGCGAGCAACAGAATCAGCGGTTCGTAAAGGAGGAGCAGTAGTGGATTGGCGGAAATCGCCGGGAATTGCCACTCACGGAGCCAAAGCAGCAGCCCCTCAACGGGACCGGCCCAGCCATTCCAGCGCGCGCCCAATCCCAACGAGATCAAGAGCGCAACCAGCAGTCCCAGGCCCGCGGCGCGACGACACTCACGGCTCAAAGCAGGCACACGCCCTTCAACCCAATGCCAGATGCCCCAGGCCAATAGACCCGACGTAAAAACATCGTAGAAGGCAGGTCCACCAACCAGCCCGATTGCCAGCCCCGCACCAAGGAGCCACGCACCGCGGCGGTTATCGCCGTTGAGGGACAGGGCAAAAAGCCCGGTGATCACCAGCACGCCACCGAACGTCCCCAGAGTGGTCGCATTGACCTGCCTTGAGACAAAAAGCGCGATGGGGGAGAGCAGGAGCAAGAAAGCCGCGCCAAGGACCGGAAAAGCCGGCGGCGCCGGCTCTGCCGGCGGGGCGCCCGCCCGCTCAGACAAGGGCAGCAGCTCGCGCCACAACCACGGCGTCAGCGCGAGAAGAACGCCAGCCAGGGCGGGCAGAAAACGCGCTATACCACTGCCGCTGCCAAATAGAGTAAAAAGCAAAGCGTTGCCATTCAGCAACAGAGCGCTGGTGGGGGAAAGGGTCCACTGTCGCTCCTCGACAGCCTCCAATGCCTGGAGCGCGATTTGCGCCTCATCGGGAGCCAATAACGCCGCATCCAGGGCACTCAACCGTGTGAGCAACAGAAGTAAAAACAGCACACCCCAATACCAACGGAATGATTTCGACATAGGTCTCCCGTTATGGAGCGGTCACCTGATAAATGGTGACCCCAGGATTCTGGTAAACGGCAGAGAAAAGCGCCGCGAATTTCTCCAAACCCTCTTCCGGATAGCGGGCGCGTTCCTCTGGGCCGATGTAGATATAAGCGACATCGTATTGTGTCAGAATGGAGCGCAGCTGTGTCACATCCGTCGTCGTGAAAAGCGTCTCCAATGCCGCCTCACGCAGCGCCGGTTCATCGTAATTCCCGCGCCACTGTGATTGATGTCCACCCCAACCCAACAAAGCCGGCAAGCCTGTCAGAGCAGAGACGCGCCCCTCATAAACGTAGGCACGGTAGCGGTCGCCAGGCACTTCAGCAATCACCGGACGGCCCTCAACGTGGGTGTTGAGCCAGCCTATCGCATCCCAATCGTCGGGATGGCGCTGCTGCAGCCACAGGGCGCCATCAAGCACTCCGGCGCCGCCATAAAGGCTCTCGTTCTGCCCGGCACGCGCAGGGATAGCGTAGCCCGTATAAATCCAACCCGCCGCAATCAGCAACCAGGCGGAGGCCTTTGCCATACGTTTGAGCCATCCTGCCCCGGCAGTTTGCTCTTGTGAAAGCCACCATGCCGCAGCTATACTCCACACCACCCAGGCCTGAAAATAGAACTTGAAAATCGTGTTCATCCGGGTGCTGAAGACGTCCTTGAGAAAGACGTATTCAGGCGCTAACGTCAGCCCAAGACCCAAGAGCACCAGCAAGCCAACAAAGCCCTGATCCTCGCGAAGCTCGTATCGGGGCGCTAACAATGCCAGAAAGAGAGCGATACAACCGCAAGCGAGCATAAATGCCGTCCATGGATTCAACAAGCGGGTGCTGAGCGCATTCAAGATGGCATCCATCTCAACCATGCCCACGCCTGAAATAGATTGCCCTTGACGCACAGCGGCAAGATACGGACTGCCCACAATCCAGCCCACCAGCAATCCAGCAGCGGTGAGCAAGACAAGGATTAACGCGCTCCAGCCAAGCACCTGCTTCCAACGCACGCCGGTTGCTTTCGCCAGTTCCAGGACCAGACACACCAGCGGCAGCGCAAATGGGGCGAACATCACCAAAAACTGCGGCAAGCGAGTGGCATTGAAGACATTGGGCAATACGCCACCCGCCTGCGAGCGCAAAGCAAACCAAAATGGTGCGTAGAGAAGCACACTTACCACCGCGAGCGCCAGTGCGGCGGGAACGAGAGCCAGCAATTGATCCAACAAGGGCTTTTCCGGAAATGCCTCGCGGCGCTTGAGGAGCATCACGGCAACAATGAGCGCCCAGTAAATGGGGAAATCCCAGGTATTGAGGAAACCCAGCGCTCCTAACGCGACCGCGATGCCCAACCATGGCGCCAGGGCAAACAGACGGTGCGGCAGTGAGGTGCCGCTTTCGCGCTCGCGTGGCTCTGAGGGCTTACCCTTCCAGAGATTGAGCGCCAGCGCGATGACCAGCAGCACAAAGGGCAGCGCCAGCAGATGCGGGTGCATGTCACCCAAGATGAAACTGAATGCCGGGAACTCATCAATGACCTCTTGGGAGACAGGGTTCTGCGCAGTGCCGATAGGGGCATAGTCGTGCAGCACGCGAGATGCCTGCCACCAATCAAAACGTGACGCGGTCATCCAGCCTGTGTTTTCCGATGCGGGGGCAAGGGATTTGAGATCAAGCCAGCGCCAGAAGCCGGCAGGCAGCAATCCCGAGCCATGAATGACCTGCAACAAGCCATTGGCATTGCCGGTGAGCAAGAGCAGTAACGGCGCGAACAGCGCCTTGATGACACGCACACCATGCGTGAGGTCGTAGACAATGCTATACGCCATAACTCCCGCCAGGGCAAACCAGGCAGCGTTGCCGAGATTAAAGGCAACCGTCGCGGGGATTGCAGCTACCTGCGTCACCATGCCCAACAGTAGATAACCCAGGTAGTAATAGGAGATAGCAAAACCCGAAAGCCAGGGGTCATGCGGGGGCAAGGAAGGAGAGCGCAGCACGGCATTGAGAAAGGCTATTTCCATCCATTTCTCACCGCCGGCGGTCACGATTTGCGGTTGGGTGGCGCGGACGGCAGCCCAGGCAGCGAAAAGCACCGCAAAGAGCAGCTCGGTGAGCACGACAAAACGACGATGCTTAGCCCACCACGGCGAGAGCTCGTTCCAATGCCCACGCAGCGCCAGCAGCCCACAGCCAAACAACAGGAGGGCGGCGGCAAGAGCTGCCGCAGCAGTATTGGGCCACAGATGCAGAATCGCGCCCCACCACAGAATCACGCCGCTGAAAAGCAATCCTGAAGCCTTAGCCACGGCATACCCACGTGAGGGCAGGTTCCGTAGCCAGGCCAATGACAGGGGTAAACCTGCCAGCGCAAAACCCTGCAACACAAGATACCAAATCAGGGGAGACCACAGTTTCATGGGCGCAGGCTGTTCCTTAGACAAATCGGGATTAACGCTCGGTTCTGTTCTACCACAAAGACAAAAAGAGACAAGGCGTGTAAGGATTATAGGACAAATTAGTGGTGAGTTCAGAGGTCAGATTGGTGAGACCATGCGTTTAGACACTTTGACGCGCCAAAGTGACGCAGAGGGTGGGTTTTTTGTGATTTTCGTGGATGGGCTAAGCCCCACCCCCGCGCGACCTAAGGTCCTACAGTAATGTAAGGCGTCAGCCGCTCGTATGTAGTGGGACCAATGCCTTCCACGTTTTGGAGGTCCTCGACATGCACAAATGGTCCATGCTCCGCACGATAAGCGAGGATGGCTTGTGCGCGAATTTCACCGATACCCGGAAGGGTTAGCAAATCCGCAAGCGTGGCGGTATTGAGGTTGATCAATGAAACTGGGGATGCCGGACTCGCAGATGGCACGGACGGCGCTGTGCGCGTGGGAATGTGGATATGCTGATGGTTGATCAGCGGCGCGGCGAGATTGATGCTCTCAAGATCGGCTTCAGGTGCAGGTCCACCAGCTGCCATCAAGGCGTCTTCGAGGAGACTGCCGCCAGGTACTTCGACGACCTGGGGTTGCATCACCGCGCCACTGAGGTAGACGCGCAACGTCGTGAGCTCGGGCGTGGATTGAAGTGCGCCAGCATTGCCGCTTGAAAGGGCACCCGCAGCCTGCGTAACAGGCAATTCCATAGCGGCGCCGGCGTCCGGCTCTGGGGCAGTCAATCGCCCAATCAACCCACCAATAATCAGGCAAATCAGAGCGACGAGGGCGACATAGCGCACCGTATATGCCCGCATCTGTCGCCGGATTTCTTCAGGCGCAGGCGGATGATCAATCAACCCCAGCTGCTCCACATTCATGGCTCACCACCCGCAGTTTGTCACCTGCTGCACGATGCCGGTTGCCGATTGCGAATAAACCGGCGCCGGTTGCCCCTGATTGTTAGATGCTAACCCCCGGACCCGGGATTTCTACCTCATCGGTAAACAGAGTTTCAGGTGCAACCTGCCCGGTGCGGGGTTTACGCCGCAACAGATTCCATGGAGAGAGTTTGCGCCAACTTTGATACAGAGAGCGTAGGTCGGGCACACGCACATTCCCGCCCGCCTCAAAGTAACGGCGGGCCGTTTCGCCGATGGCATAAGTGCTTGTCGCCGAAACAACGCTAGAGACGCCCCACCCCAATACCGGGACCAGTTTTGCCAGTTGCATCCCCAGATAGCGGGAGAACAAACTCCCCGCTATCGCAGTCAGCAGTTCGCGGGCATGAGAAACACGCATGGATTCACCATAAGCGGCAGCAATCCGCAGCACCATGCGTGTCTGCGAAGCGAGCAAGATAGGAATATCCAGTCCGGGAATCGGCTGAATCGAAATTGCCGCATTGAACCACGCTGCCTGCCGGATGATACGGGTCACAATCTGCGCGCGGACGCCCGGCAATTCCCGCGCCATCGCAATAGCCAACGCAGGTTGCGCCTGAAGAATCGCTGGCAGCAGGTTTTCGGTGATTCCCTTTCCCGTCCGAGCAGAGACCGGAATAGGGCGCAGGCCTAACACTTTTTCAGCATTCTCCAGTACCCAGGGAAGGTCTTTAGCTACCAAATCTGCCTTGTTGAGCGCAACGATAATGGGATGGCCAAAACGCTGCAATTCCGCGTAGAGGTCGCGGTCGTTTTGACGCACGCCAGCAGCGGCATCGAGCAACAACAAGATGAGGTCTGCTTCTTGCGCAGCGGCTTCGGCAATGGTTGCCCGGTCGGTGCCCCAAACCTCACCAAAACCCGGAGTATCCACAAGGTGAAACGGCCCCAGGGGGTGCTCGACGACGCCTTTGGTCGTGCCGGGAACAGCGCTAACAGCACTGACACGCTGCCCATGCAGGCGGTTGAAGAGTGTGGATTTGCCACTGTTCACCGGTCCCACAATCACCAGTCGCGTCTGCGCTTCCTGAGAGACCTCGTGTTCCAGGGCATGCCAATCTAACCCCTTGAGGACAGTCTGTAAATCATTCACATGCGAGGGCAGCTTGAGTGGATTCATGCGCCTCCTTCTGCAACCGAGTCAGTTTCGTCATACGGGTGTTCGGCATCGCCATCCTTCAAATCATGCCGCGCGGCAAGCGGTTCAATACTGAGAAGAATACCGCTGCGAGGTAAGTGATAAGCCCGGTAAGGCAGGTCATCAATGAGCACTTCAAAAGCCCGCGGAGAAACCGAGAAATGTCGCGCGCCGATCACGTACGCATAAGGTTGATAAGGTCGTGGCTGTTTCAAACGCCGTCCAATACCCCCGGTCGCCTCTACACGCCCCCGAAGCAGGTCGGACCACAGCTGAGACGGGGTAAAATCGCCCGCAATAGTGATGAATCGCGGCAACAAGCGAAGCAACTGCGACGTTGTCAACTCCCCGCGGCGATTGGCGGCTAAGGTATCCCGATTAAAGTCAAGCACGGCAGAAAGAGCCTCAAGCAAAGCCTCGCGCGTATCTGCCGTCGCCGACTTGCCAATCACCTCGGCGGAGAGCACAAAACCAGAGCGAGGAAGAAAATAGAAGCGGTAAAGCATATCCGGTCTCAGGTCTAGCGGATTGGAGGGGAGCAACAGAACGCGATTGTCCAATACCGCTTCATAGCCGCCTCGGGTATAGAGCAGACGGCCCTCTGCAGATTCAAGGCGCTCTTCAACCAGGTCTCGGCGCAACAACAGCTGGCGTTGGATGAGGGGGGGAACCGTGAGCATAAACATCTCGGTGCCGACGATGAGAGCAATGAACAAGAGCACCCAGACCACAATGGCTGGGGCACGCCCTCCCAACAAGAACACCAGCGCTATCAAAGCGCCAGCGGGAAGGATCACACGCCGCAGCAAATAGGTAAGGCATCCACGCCGACCTCGAGCGGCGCGGGTCGCGCGCTCACGTTGCGCATCCGTCAGTTCGCCACGTTGGTTGGCTGCGAGGCCCGCCGCGTCCGTCAGGTCAATCTTCACCTTCACCGTCATCCCCCAGAATCACCTGGCGCTTGCGCCCTGCCGCCGCTTGTGGACCGACAATGCCCATCGCTTCCATTTGCTCCATCAGACGCGCGGCACGGGGATAGCTGATACGCAGGCGTCTCTGAATCGCAGAAGTAGAGATATTGCCCTGCTGTTGCGCGAGGGCAATGGCTTTTTCCAGCAAATCGGCATCCTCAGTCTCACCCTCAATTCGCCATTGTTCAGGGCTGGCGCTTTCAGCAACCGCCTCCCAGGGAGCCTGAGAAGGCGTCGCCCCCATCTGCCGCTGCCAGAAATGAATCAAAGCCTCCAATTCCTCGTCAGAGATATAACACCCCTGAATACGACGCGGCGCAGCCGCATCAGGCGCCAGGAAGAGCATATCGCCCTGCCCCAACAGGGACTCTGCGCCGGGCGTATCCAGAATGACGCGCGAGTCCACATTGCTGGTGACCGCAAAACTCACCCGCGCGGGGAAGTTAGCCTTGATGAGACCGGTGACCACGTCGGTGCTGGGGCGTTGCGTAGCTACGACCAGATGGATCCCGGTAGCACGCGCCATCTGAGCAATGCGTGTAAGGCTACGCTCCGTCTCATCGGGCGCAGCCATCATCAGGTCAGCGAGCTCGTCAATAAGCACCACAATACGCGCCAACGGTTCAAGGCCCTGGCGCTCGGCATGACGGTTGTAATCCTCCAGATTGCGCGCCGGGACACTGGCGAAACGCTTATAGCGATCCTCCATCTCCAGCGTGACCCATCGCAGCACACGCAAGATGCGCTCCAGCTCAGTTTCGGCCTTGCCCAGCAGGTGCGGCAGGCCATTCAAGTGACTGAGCTCAACCATCTTGGGGTCAATGGCAACCAGTTTAAGCTCAGTAGGTGCATTGCGCATGATGAGGCTGGCGGCAATCGCTTTCACGAAGACCGATTTCCCGCTGCCAGTCGTTCCCGCAACAAGCAAATGGGGCATCGTGCTCAGATTAGCTCCCACAGCCGTCCCGGCGACATCGAGTCCCACAGCAAAACAAAGCGCTTTGTTGCACCGGGCATATTCTTGACTTTCGAGCACGCGTCGCAGGGTTACGAGGCTAATCTCCTCATTCGGTACTTCGATGCCAACCACGGCACGACCGGGCACCGGAGCCTCAACGCGCAGCGAGCGGGCAGCAAGCGCAAGTTTCAAATCGTCAGCCAGTGCTGAAATCTGGCTAACGCGTACTTTGCGCTGGTCCTCACCATCCTGCCCGCGCGCCACAAAGCCTGGAGTTACACCAAATTGGGTAACCGTGGGACCTTGACGCACTTCTGTGACCTGCGCGGGCACCCCAAACTGCGCCAGGGTTTGCTCAATGATACGGCTCTTGCGATCAATCTCAATCTGACTCATACTGGGCGCGCGCGCCGGTTGCAACAGCGTCAATGACGGCAAGTTGAGCTTAGGTTTGGCCGGTTCCTCAGCAGGAGCCACAGGCAGCAGTGGCGGCGAAGCCGGCGCCTTCCTTGCCCCGCGCTCTGGCGAGGGGGAAACAGCCACACCAGCCCCCAACAGGCTACCCTCAGCCCGCCGAGCAGCCTCCTTCTCGGCGGCTCGAGCGGTAGCGGCATCCTGTGCCGCTTTGCGCGCAGCCTCTCTGTTATCCTGGTATTCCCTCCAGGCTACTGCCATCCGCCCCCCCAGGGCACGCAAGTCATCGAGGGTCACATCGAAAACCAGCCCAATGCCCACAAGGATGAGCAAGCCCATGAGGAAAACGGTGACCAGAATGTTGGAGTAATAGATGAAAGAGAAACTCAAAGCCCAACCAATTAAGCCCCCGCCCTGCCCAGAGAGCACAGCGTCCCAGCCGAACTGACGGACAAAGACGTGGCTCAACGCCAATAGACCAAAGAAAGCCAGCTCAAAACCCAAGAGGGGACGCCAACGCCAGGCCGTCGGGCGATGTACCAGATGCCGCAACCAAAGTAGTCCCAGGCAAACGATCAATCCGGCAGTGACATACGCTCCCCAACCGAAAATGAGCACCAACAGGCGACTCCAACCAGTGATCAGTGCGCCTGTATTGATACCTGCCAGCGTGACTATGGTAACAAAGCCGAAGAAAATCAAAGCCAAAGCGAGCAATTGTTGGCCTGTAGCGCTACGTGCAACAGCGCTCAGCGCCGGTCCAAACCTGCGCTCCGGAACAGCCGGAGACGCCTGAGAAGGCGCCGCTTTCCCAGGCGCAGGTTTTGTCTGCCCACGGCGCTGTGAAGCAGACTTACCCTGTGGGCGCGTCATTCTATAAGCGGGTTGGGACCTTTTAGTAGATTGTCGCTTCGCCATGATTAAGATCGCCTATTCCGACAGCTCAGGCAATCCCAACGCGATACGGTGCTCTTGGGGCACAATGTTCAATACCCGCACCGCGACCGTATCGCCGAAACGGTAACGTTGATAGATAGGATAAGTCTCTTCACCATCGTGACTCAATTCCGAAATGTGCAGCAACCCCTCCAGACCGGACCCCAGATCCACAAACACACCAAAGCGCTCGACGCCCACAACCTGGCCCGATAATTCATCACCAGGGCTGATCCAGTCATGGACCGAATCCCATGGGTTGGGTTGCAGGCGCTTAAGACTTAGTGCCACCCGCTGGTGTTCCACATCAATATTGAGAACCATCACGCGTACACGCAGTCCGGGCTCCAAGAAATCCCGCGGATGGCGTACCCGCCCCCAAGAAATCTCCGAAATATGCACCATGCCTTCGAGAGGTCCCAAATTGATAAAGGCGCCGAAGGGTCTCACGCTGGTGATTTCACCCTCACAGATAGCCCCCACGCTCAACCATTCGGGCCACTCCACCTTTCTGCCTTCACACAACTCCAGCTGTCGCTCGGAGAAAAGGATGCGGTTGCGCAGCGGTTCAACCTCGATAATGCACAGCCGCAACTCGCGCCCCAGATAATTCTGGAAACACTCCTCGCGCGCGACCAGATCGGCGGGGAAAGGATATGCATAGAGATGCGATGCCGGAATGAAACACTCAATACCTTTCCAATAGGCTATCAAGCCACCGCGGTTGTAATCTTCAATCGTCAGCTGCATGATGGTGTGGTTCTGGTACAGGCGTTGAGCCTCATCCCAGATTTCCTGAGCAACCAGGGGCGCCTCTTGCCATTCCCACAGACCTGGGGCGGCAGATGTGCTCAAGGGACCTTCTTCTAATAATGCCATCCAATAATGTTCACTGGGACCTTGTTGTGGTGGAATATAGATCCAGTTCATAGAACTCCTTTGAAACAAAAAATCGTAAGTGCTGATGGAAACCCGAACACTTACAAAGCGGTATCACCATCACGGAGGTGTGTTTCCATTTCCACAATGATCTGAGTCAAGTTTTCAATAGCAATACGTTGCTTGCGATAGTAATCAGATTCGCTCAAGGCAAGCCGCATGGCTACCTCGCGCACCTTCTGACCACGGATGAATTTCAGCTCCAGGATATTGTATAGCAGCCATTCCGGTGCTGTCAACTTGCGTTCGCCGTCGGGACGCAATTGCTCGAGCGCTTCGGTCAACACGGCACGTAAGCCCTTGATGGGGCTGCCGTCATGAACCGCAGCTGCGCGTTGAACCACTTTCAAATTCAGCAAGGGATTTTCGGTCAGACGGGGACCACCCCAATAATGCGCTAAGGCGTCATGCACCCATTGCGGAAGATCCTCCGAAGCAGTGAGCGTGAAATCGCGCGCCGAAGCGCCACCGTAACGCAACAATCCCTGCCGGCGCTGAATCTCACCCAGTTCGCCGAGAATTGGCGTCAGCGCACTGAAGACTGCCTGCTGTAAGCGACGATCATCCAGGGCAACCTGGGCCTGCAACAACAACTGATCAAAAAACTCGCGCCGCTCCGGATGCAGGGGCAGGGTCAGCCGCGGCTTAAGGATACCCGCCAACCCCAGCATCTCCGCACCATTGCGATCATAGATAGGGACGAGCCAATAATCATTCCACAAAATGAAGCCGTCTTGGGATTGCGCTGCAGCACCCTCTGTCAGAGGAAAACCGGCGATTTCCTCCGCCACAATGTTGAAACCGCACCAAATCTCACGCTGCAAAGCCCCGTCTTCCAAAGCGGCGATGAAGCCGGCATTGCTCTGCACAAGCTCACACAATGCCGCGAGAATGTTTTCCAGGAATTGCCGCAAATCGGCGGTGGTCAGCACGCTCTGGCTGAGTTCTTGGGCGCGCGCAATCTCTGCGCGTCCCTCACGATAGAGAGCCAAATCCAGCAATGGCTTGCCCAGTTCCACACCCAGTTGCACCAAAATGATAGCAGCAGCGGTGGCAAGCAAGGCCAGGGTATATTGCCCCACCCCCAATGCACGCTCGATGGTACGGCCAAAGCCAAAAGCAATTAGTGCCAGCAATGCGGCTACAGGACCCCGCAGCAAAAAACGCACCAACCGGTGTTTGACTACCCGATCAGGGGTGAGCGCACCGATAAAGGCAACGGCGTAAGACATAAGCGCCAGCATAACACCCACAGCAATGTTGCCCAGAATCAACATGATCCACAGCATCGCATCGGGCAACACCGCGGGCCAACCCATGATCAGCAAGTAAGGGAACACGCCCAGTGCCGGGGCAATGAAACCAATCGAAAGATAAGTCATCCGCCGGCGGGCAGCATGTGTATAACAACGGCTACGCGCCGCCAAGGTCTGCTGTAAACCCCAGGCTAGAGCTAGCACAAAGAGCAGCACAAAAGAATAGAACAAAGGTCCCGGTTGCAGAAATGCGGCACGACGCAATGCGGCGCCTTGACCCACGGTTCCATTATGCACCACAAGGTCAGTTGTTACCGCCAACAGGGTAATGACGCCGCTCAGAACATAGCTTCCTATACGTAACCAGAGGGGGAAATGATCCTGTTGTACCACGCGGCGAATAGCGCGGGTGAACTCGAGATAGAGGGTAGGCGTGAATGCAATACCCAACCACTGCCAACGGAGTAGAGATTCAGTCAAATGCGGATTTTGAGCATTCCCCATCAACAAGTCGGTGAGGTAAACATAGACCACACAAATTAACAGGCCCCCAAAGCTGCGTGCGACCCGGCTTTGCCGATTGTAAAAGAACAAATACAGCTGTAGGGCAAAGGCGGTCGCGCCGATCCCTACGCTAAGAACGTTGTTCGCTCCAATGAGCAGCTCTAGCCAGTTCATAATAACGCTACCCCGGCATCATCAAGCATCAGCCAGATCATGCCAGGCGAAATGCTCAGATGCGTTTGCGGAAAAATAGCCCCACTTCCTGTCCGGGCCAATATGCTTCCTGAAAACCACACGCAACAAAGCGATGCTTCTGCGCAAAGGCAATCGCAGGCTGCGCTTTGAGGGTGCATTCCAGCACGATCTGCTCAACATTGCGCCGCAGACACCAAGCGATGGCGTGTTCCAGCAGCTTCTCGCCGATACCCTTCCGCCGGAATGCGGGAGCGACTACCAAATCGCCGATCCGCGCCTGCCGGTGCTCCGTTTCCACAACGGTAGCCAGATAACCCACAATCTTATTACGCTCAACTGCGACCCAAAATGCATCACGACGTTGCCACGCCGCGAGGCGCTCCTCGGGGGTGTAGAAGGGCACAATGGTCTGCTTGCGGGGCAGACGAATCTCGCGGAATCGCATTCCCCATTCCTTCTCGCCGCGCAATTCTTCCACTTGCCAGGCAATTTCGGTTTCGTAGCCAGCGTCCAGTTCCAAACACGCCTTTAAGTCATCGTTACGGGCCGAACGAATGCGCACGTGCTGCCTCCCTGATCCATAATTTGCGGCATGTTGCCCTATCCCATGGCAAAGCCGCGTAATATTCCAGCAGTAGGGTCCAGCCCATGTTATGGGCTGATGAACACGGGGATGATGCAATTGGTCGTATTCCCGTAGACATCCACTGCCACTAAACGGAAACGATGTGGCCCACCCACAGGATACTCTCCAGTAATCGTCCAGTATCCCAGGATGCCACTACTCACAGGGCGCTCGAATTGCGCGATGAAATTCGGTGAACTAGAACCCTGAAATTGAATCTCGAATTTGTAATAGGCAAACGAATTGAGCTGTGCCGTGCCCCATACCTCAACCGTGCCCTTGACAGAACTACCCGCCACCGGCGCCGTAATCTGCACATCAGGCGAAGGGCAATTGGGCGGTTCCAACGGAGCAAGCGGTGTCACAGCCGGCGCAGGTGTCAGAGTAGGCGTCGCCGCCGGCGCGCCGGCGCCCGGCGGCGTTGCAGTTGCAGTGAGCTGCAAGCCAGGAGTACCAGAAACAACTGTGCCGGTCAAAACAGCGATTGGTGGGGTCGGTGTGGCTGTTGGCGCGCCGGCGCCCGGCGTTGCCGTTGCCGTAGGAATCGGTGTGATGCCCGCCAGCTGCTGAGGTGGCTCCGGTGGTGTCAACGCTTGCTCTGGGGCGCTTAACATGTGAATCGAGAAAACGAGCAAGCCCAGGGCAACAAACAGCCCAACCATCACCCAGGCGCGTGTCTGCTGTTGCTGCGTGATTTCGCGTTCCAGAGAAAATTGGGCTGCCTGAGCACGGCGACGAGCGGCCAATGCCATAAAGACATAGACCAGAGCGCCCAACCCACAAGCCACATAGAATAGCACGGCTTGCCGTGCTAGCCAATTCAGGATCGTTTCCATAGGCGAGAATTTACAGCGAACCGAGAGCTGGCGAGTTCAAAACCCCACGAATAATAGTCTCCAGGCGTGGCACCAAAATCCGACCTGCCTCCAGGACCTCCTCGTGATTCGGCGGAGGGCTGCCCTCCTCACCCACGAGCCGATTAGAAATGCCCGAAAGACCCAGAACCTCCATGCCACAGTGCCGCGCAGTGATGACCTCTGGAACCGTGGACATGCCGACAGCGTCCGCGCCAATCAAACGCAGGAAGCGCACATCAGCGGGTGTTTCGAAAGCGGGTCCCGCCAGACAGATGTACACGCCCTGATGATGGGGGATTCCGGCGCGCAAAGCGATCTCATGAGCAACGGCGCGCAAACGCGGCGCATAGGCATCATTCATACTTGGGAAACGCGGGCCAAATTCCTCTAGATTGGGTCCAAAGAGAGGGTTGTGCCCCGCCATACCCAGCAGATTGATGTGATCACGCAGAATCATCACATCGCCCGGCTGATAGGACAGGTGCAGACCACCGGCGGCATTGGTTACAATGAAAGTCTCTACGCCCAGCAGTCGCATCACGCGCACCGGCAAGCCGATTTGCGCCATGCTGTTGCCCTCGTAGAAGTGCCCTCTGCCCTGCATCGCAATGACACTGCGCCCCTCCAGGGCTCCTATGACCAACCTGCCCACGTGCCCCTGGACATGTGCTGCCGGGAAATAGGGAACATCCCCAAAGGGAATCACCGTTGCGCCCTCAATAGACTCCGCTAACGCATTCAACCCCGAACCCAAAATCATCCCAACAGTGGGTCGAAGCCCACTGCGCTGTTGAATGACGTCCGCAGCTTGCCGATAGGCGTCCATAGTGAAATACTCTGTCATTCTGTTTCCTCCTCCGTGTGATGGGCAGGCTCAACACCTGCCTCAAAAGCGCGCGGGTGAGCTTGATCATAAGCCGCACGTTTACGCTGGCTCGATACTTCGGTATAAATTTGTGTGGTGGTGATACTGGCATGCCCCAGGAACTGCTGTACCTCACGTAAGTCGGCGCCGCCATCTAAGAGGTGGGTAGCAAAACTATGACGCAAAGTGTGCGGCGTCACACGATCTTCTAATCCAGAATCCTGAGCATACTGCCGAATAATGAACCATAAGCCCTGCCGGGTAAGGGGACGCCCCACCCGGTTGAGAAACAAGGTGGTCTCATTGGCGTTGGTGAGCAGAAAAGATCGTGCATCTGAAAGATAACGGCTCAGAATCTGCTGTGCCCGCGGGTGCAAAGGAATCAGACGCTCTTTGTTACCCTTGCCCACACAACGAAGCATACCACCGGACAAGTCCACATCAGCGGTTCGCAAGGCGATGACTTCTGTGGCGCGCAAGCCAGCTGCGTAGAGCACTTCCAGGAGCGCACGATCGCGCAACTTAAGCGGCGTCTCCGCCCCAGAAGCCGCCTGCAATAGCTGTTCAACTTCATGCTCAGAAAGCGCATGAGGGAGACGGTGCCCCACCTTGGGTTGCGGCAGCCATGCAGTGAGCTCGCGCGTGAGCTCACCCTCAGAGTACAGGAAATGCAAGAATGAGCGCGCGGCAGCAACTTTGCGAGCCACCGTTGCGAGGCTATAAGAGAGTTCCTGTAAGCTCGCAACGAAATGTTCAAGCAACTCTGGCGTCAGATCAGACCATGAGTGAAGGTCCTGTGCCTCCATGAAGCCAAGTAGTTGCTCTAAATCGCGGCGATAAGCCGCCAACGTGTTGGCGGCATATCCCCGTTCATATTGCATATAGTTCAAGAAGCGATCGAGGCGTGTATGCATTGCTTTCCACAGAATCCTGTTTGCCAAAGGCAGAGGTTCGATAACCTAACGGAAATTATAACATAACAAAAAAGAAAACCAAATGCGCGCTCAGATAGGACGCGTTTCAAAACGGGGGTGAAAATCTCAGGCGCCACTACAAGGCACAGGAGAAATTTGATTTTTGGCGGCGGGGTAAAGCCCCGCCGCCAAAAATCAATCAAAAAAGGCATTTGTATGATAGTCGTCTTGCTCGTGCCCTGAAGCTAAAACGCACCCTCGAGGTAGGGGGTATAGGACAAATCATTGGGAAGTTCAGAGGTCAGATTGGTGAGACCATGCGTTTAGACACTTTGACGCGCCAAAGAGATGCAGAGAGTGGTTTTTTGTGATTTTCGTGGACGGGCCAAGCCTCACCACGAAAATCACGCTTGCAGAAAGAAGCGCCGAAGGGTGTGCTAAGCACCCCTACGGCGGTGCAGAGAGTTAATCGCTAATGCGAGTTGGTTGCAAGATGATGGTCTCATCTTTCTCCAATATTCTGTCGTATACCCCCAGGTAGGGCATTTGTAGCAGTTGGAGGGGTTTCGTGGTCTGCTGCAGCGTTCGAGTTGACTCACGCTCGGTTTGCCAACTTCCACAGGGCATCACCAATAACGATAGCCGAGGCAGGTCGCGCCAACGCGCGGGCAGCTGCCGACATTTCAGCGCGCAACCGAGGCTCGGCAAGCAATGTGGCTACCGTGGTCGCCGCACGCTCCGGGTTTGGCGCCCAGAAGCCCGCGCCCTGATTCAGCAGCCACTTCACATTACCCGTTTCCTGTCCTGGAATAACGTGATACAGCACCATGGGCAAGCCCATGACCAGGGCTTCTGCGACTGTGTTGGGGCCTGCTTTGGTCAACAGCACATCAGCCGCACGCATCCACATATCCATGTTTTCAACAAATCCCTCAATATGCGCAACTCGGATTTGTTCCGCCAACACCTGGCGAAGTCTGGCATTGTTTCCCGCAATGACCACCAGGCAGGCCTCAGGCAACCTCGCTGCGATAGCACGAATAACCTTGAAGAGTGGACCGCCGGCATCACCCCCACCTGCTACTAAAATCACAGGTCCTTCTGCCGGCAATCCCAACTGCACGCGCACATCAGCCGGGTCCAGCTGTGCGGTAGCAGCAAAGCGCGGGTGGATGGGCAATCCCGCACATTCCAGGCGCTCAGGAGAAATGCCCCAGGCAAGCGCGCGCGCCGCGGCCTGAGGTGTAGGCACGAAAATCTGCGTGCAATCAGGCGAGCACCATGCCGCATGGATGCTCACCAGGTCGAGGACCACGCTTACCAGTGGCGGCGGTTGAATGCGACGCCGCAACACGCTACCAAACGTGTGGGTAAAGAGGGGATGGAGGCTAACCACTACGTCAGCGGGATTTTCGAGCAGTAGCCGCCCAACAGCAGCGCCAGTCAAGGGCAACAGCGAGCGCGCAAGCATTTGCTGTAAAGCCGGGGAATTGGTCAGGCGATAAAAGGCGCCCCATGGCACACCCCCCAATCGCACCATGAAAGGCCACCAACGCGGGAAACGATCCAAGGGCCAGAGGCGTAGCGCTTGCAGACCATCGCAAAGGATGACTTCAGCACGGCTCCCGTAACGAGAGTGCAGTGCATCGCGAATCGCCAATGCAGCTGCACGATGGCCCGCACCAGTAGTGGAATAAAGGAATAAGAAACGCCGGCGAGGCAGGAAGCTCATGCCGCCTCACGTCTCTGTAGCGGTGCCTCGCTCCAGGAACTGCTTGATACGGATCTCAAATTGACTGCGCGGGACGAGTATATAGCGCTGACAGGTCAGGCACACTGCGCCAATATCCGCGCCGATACGCTCAAGGCGCCACGTCACGCCACCACAGGGATGTGGCTTGCGAAGAACCACGATATCGCCAACCCGTAAATCCATAGGAGGTCGCATTTCATCACTCCACCCGGAGTATCATAGCCGGACAATACGGGGATGAACCCGACAGTGCTCACTTCGAATGATCGCCAGGATGGTATCTACTGCCTGGTCCAGGGCGCCTTCAGAGTTCACAACCACATAATCAAACGCTCCCAGGCAACCCAGTTCTTCCTGTGCCGTCTGGATGCGGCGTTGAATTTGCGCCTCAGTATCGGAAGCACGCGCCCGTAAACGCGCGACAAGCTCTTCTTCCGAAGCCGCACTCAGATAGATGAGCACCGCCTCGGGTAGCAGACACTTGACCGTAGCCGCGCCCTGCACATCCA
Organism: Anaerolineae bacterium; assembly: GCA_026645815.1. Taxonomy (GTDB): domain Bacteria; phylum Chloroflexota; class Anaerolineae; order B4-G1; family SLSP01; genus JAAZNO01. The sequence continues at coordinate 58,455 of JAPKMR010000012.1, forward strand.
AACGCATCACCACATCTTTGCCACTCGCCAACGCGTCGCGTACCTGCTGTTTGGGCACCCCCTTGTACTGTCCATAGACGAGGGCGTGTTCCAATAGGGCATCCTCACGAATCATCGCCTCAAATTCCGCCTCGGAAACAAAAACATAATCAACTCCATGGATTTCCTGGGAGCGTGGCGGGCGCGATGTCGCAGTCACGACGAAATGAAAAGGGTAACCCCGCGCCTGTAATTCCTGCAATACGCTATCCTTGCCCACACCAGAAGGGCCCGAAATAACGATTACGATTGGGAAATGTTCCGGACGGTACGGATCACGTATGGGCTGTTCATCCATGCTTCATCCCTCAACGTTTCTGGTATAATACCGTAGACAGCAGGTAACGTTTGACCCGCAAGATTGCGGTACTGGTAACTATACCACATTCAGCACAGGAGAGAAAGAGATGCCAATCTATGAATATCGTTGTTCGCAATGCCGGCGGCGTTTCTCTATCTTCTGGCGCACCTATAGCGAGGCCGCGGAGGGAGACCCGACGTGTCGTTACTGTGGCGCAAGCAATCCTCAGCGGCTAATCTCTCGCGTGCGCGTGTTGCGCTCAGAAGAAAGCCGGATGGAGAGTATGGCAGACCCCAGCGCCCTGGGTGATTTCGACGAAAATGATCCCAAAAGCATCGGGCGCTTTATGCGCAAGATGATGGGCGAGATGGGGGATGAAGGGGGAGACCTCGGGCCAGAATTCGAGGAAGTTGTGGACCGCCTGGAAGCAGGGCAGGATCCGGAAGCCATTGAGCGTGAAGTACCCGGTTTAGCAGAAGGTTTGGGCGACACCGGTCCCGGCATGGAACCCGATTTGTAAGCCGTTCTCGCGCCAAACCCAGGTACGGATGCATCAATGCTATGGAATATGGCAGAGGAGATCCTGATGATGAAGACACCCACAAGCCTTGAAGGACGATGGGCGCTGATTTTGGGCGCCTCCAGTGGTTTCGGGGCAGCTGCCGCCCGCGCGCTGGCATGCGCCGGCATGCATATCTTCGGCGTACATCTCGACTCCCGCAGCACACAAGCCCGCGCCGATGCCGTGCGGGCAGATATCGAAGCTGCCGGAAGGCAGGCGCTATTCTTTAATGGTAATGCCGCGGACAGCCAACGGCGCACGCAAATGGTGGATGCCATCGCACAAACCTTGCTCACTCAAGAATATCCGGCAGTACACGTGATGTTACACTCGTTGGCTTTTGGCAGTTTGAAGCCCTTCATTGCCGAAGACCCGCAAGCAGCGATCACAGAAGCGCAGATGGACATGACCCTGAGAGTCATGGCGCACAGTCTTGTCTACTGGACGCAGGACCTGTTGCGCGCGGGTGTGCTGAGCGCCGGCAGTCGCATCTTTGCGCTAAGCAGCGCAGGAGCGCAACGCGTGATCAAACCCTATGGTGCAGTCTCGGCGGCTAAGGCAGCCCTGGAAAGCCACATGCGCCAGCTGGCTCTGGAGCTGGCGCCTCTCGGCATCGCTGTGAATTGCCTTGTGCCGGGGGTAGCAGATACACCAGCCTCGCGAGCGATTCCTGGGGCGCCAGAGATGTTAGGGCAAGTAGCGGACCGTCATCCCGCAGGGCGTCTCACCACACCAGAGGACGTGGCTGCCGTCATCGTGGCTCTAGCCCATCCCCGCATCACCTGGCTTTCCGGTGCGGTAATCCCTGTAGATGGTGCGGAAAGTATCGTTGGCTAGGCGGCTATCCACAAATTGCTTCTTTGCAGGTTTTGTAGCCCAAAGGACAATTAAGTGTTTTGCCGCGGCATTCTGCACCGCCGCAAAAACAGCCCTCTGAATTGCAGTTTTAGCCCGAAACAGTGATCCAGACACTTCTCATCATAGCAAGCGGGGAAAAGCCGAACAAATATGAATAGCCTCTGGTTTGACAATCTCCCTTGGTATGATAGAATACAGCTCAGTTTGTGGAAAATGCCGCCAATGGAAGTTAGCCCCCGGTGCGGTGTGAGGAGCTGGAAGTGGAACTGGAATTTGAAGAACGCAAGGGTGAAGTTACTGAGACTGAACCCCTCACTATGGAGAATTTGGAAGAAGGCGCCCTAGGCTTTGACGAGCCTCGTCGCGGTCAACTGCGTGAAGGCATCATCATGCAACGGCGTGAGGATGGGCTGGTAGTTGATATCGGCACGAAGCGTGATGGTATTGTGCCAACCGCTGACCTGGCTTATCTGACCGACGCAGCAGTTTTAGAAATCGGACAGACCGTCCCTGTCATCGTGGTGCTACCTCGCAACAACGATGGCAATGTAGAGCTCTCGATTTCGCAAGCCAAACAGCAAGAAGACTGGCTCAAAGCCGAGCAAATGAAGAATGATGAAACCGTCTGCGAAGCTACGGTTCTGGAATCTAATCGTGGCGGGCTGACAGTTGAATTCGGGCGTCTGCGTGGTTTTGTCCCCATGTCCCAGCTCATTGGCTTTGGGCGGATTCGACAAGCCTCCGAACGTTATCGCCGCCTGGGCGCACTGGTCGGCAAGAAGATGTTGCTCAAAGTCATTGAAGTCAATCGTGGTCGCCGTCGCCTGATTCTCTCCCAACAAGCTGCCGCCAAAGAATGGCGAACCGAGCGTCGCCGGCAATTGCTAGACGAGCTCGAGGCAGATCAGGTGCGGAGCGGACGATTGAGTCAGATTACCAACTTCGGCCTCTTCGTCAACCTGGGTGGTTTGGATGGGCTGGTGCATGTTTCCGAGCTCTCTTGGGGACGCATCGAGAATCCGGCGGATGTTTATCGCGTCGGGCAGCGGGTTAAGGTCAAGGTTTTGAGCGTAGATCGCGAACGTCAGCGCATCGCGCTCAGCATCAAAGCCCTCATTCCAGACCCCTGGGAAACCGCGGAAGAACGTTATGCAGTCGGGCAACTCGCCGAGGGCAAAGTCAGCCAGATGGCCGATTTCGGCATTTTCGTTGAGCTGGAACCAGGTGTCGAGGGCTTACTGCACAATTCCGAATTGCTCGCCCCAGAACAGCGGGAAGAACTCACCATTGGCACTGAGGTGCTAGTGAAAGTTATCCGAATCGAACCAGACCGCCGCCGGATCGGATTGAGCGCGCGCCAGGTACGTCGCGAAGAGTGGGAGCAATGGTACGCCGAGGCTGCAGCTCGGGCAGCAGCCAAAGAGCAAGCCCAACAGAGAATGGCAGAGATTGCCGGTGCCGAGGACCTCGACGAAGAAGATGATTTCCTTGTCGAAGGTGAGAGCCTTGAAAGTATCAAGGAAATTAGCAGCGATACCGCAGAGGTCATCGAGGATACCATCGAGGATACTGCAGAGGTCGCAGAGGATACTGCAGAGGTCATCGAGGATACCATCGAGGATTCGGCAGAAGACATCGTTGAAGAAGGCGCTGAAGATAGCACCGAAGCGTAAGCTGCTGTGCTGCGAATCGCCATAGTTATTTAGTTCTAAGCGTAGAGTTTTTTGAGAGGAAGAAGAGGCTCACTGCATGAGTGCCAAGGAAGATAAGATTGTTGTTGAAGGCATCATCGTCGAGGCATTGCCTGCGACGCAATTCAAGGTCAAACTGGATACCGGGCATGAGGTTTTGGCTTATCTCTCCGGTAAGATGAGAAAGTATTACATTCGTATTCTCCTTGGTGATCGTGTACGATTGGAGCTTTCGCCGTATGATTTGACTCGAGGGCGTATCGTTTACCGGCACAAACGCCGTTCCGGAGACGAAGACGTCGAGGGATAAATCCATTGTGATTAAATCGGGGGGCTTGCGCATGCGCAAGCCCCCCGATTTCTGAATAACGTCTTGATGCTACGTTCACACGGAACGCACGCGCCCGGCGACCAATACCACCCAATCGCTTATGTGACGGGCACTCAGCAGTTCCATGGCGTTCTGTTGCAGGGCAAGCACCACATCTGCCTGCTGCTCAACCAGAATCCCCGATGCGATCAGCTTGCCCTCAGGACGCAATCGCGCACCCAAGCCGAGCTGCGCCATCTCAACGATGACGGGCGCCAGGATATTTGCCAGAATCAGATCATACGTACCACTGACATCGCTCAGTGAACCGTGCAACAGTCGAATGCTGGCGCTGACGCCATTCATTCTCGCATTGCGCCGCGCCACGGCGATAGCGTTTGGGTCGTTGTCTACGGCGAGAATTTCCAGAGGGGAGGCCAACTTCGCAGCTGCCAGGGCAAGGATGCCCGTTCCGGTCCCCAAATCTAAGATGCGCATACCCGGCTGAACCAGCGTCTCAAGAGTTTCAAGACATAATTGGGTTGTGGGATGTAGACCTGTACCAAAAGCCTGTCCTGGATCCAGCTCCAGGACAATCTCATCGGTCCGGGTAACATCAGGTTTAGGGGTATATTCACGCCAGGAAGGTTTGATGACGATGCGACGTCCAAGGTGGAGTACCGGCAAGGTTTCGCGCCATGAAGCTGTCCAATCCTGGTCGGCGATAGAGGTGAAAGTGGGCTCCGGCATGGGCCAAATCTGACTCAGGTGCCAAAGCCCCTCTTCGACCTGGCGTTGGCGCTCGGCAAGTGTTTCATCACGGGCGAGATAGGCCCGCACCGTAACCTGCTCAGCGGCAGATGTGTTGTCACCCAGGTCAATGGCGACTCCCTGAGGCGCATAACGACTGAGCACCTCAGCGACTGCCTCGGCAGCTTCAGCCTCAACAGTAAGTTTAACTTCGAGCCACTCCATATCAGTCCCCTCCAGCGGAATATGCCCGCCCACAAACCGGCTTTTTCACAAAACCGCGTCCCCGCTGCAAGCTCTCACAACCCCAGCGCATCCTTGATGCGGTCCACAATCCCCTGCTTTTCCTCGACCACCACAGCAGTGCCGAGGCTTTCGGCAAGATTCTCAAAAAGGTGACGTTGCGACTCATTGATTTTAGTCGGAATGGCAACCTGCACGACGATGAGATGGTCACCACGCCCGTTGCCACGCAAGTGCGGAATACCCAATCCCCGCAGCCGTAGCACAGAGTTGGGCTGTGTCCCCGGCTGCAAGGTAATTTCCTGCGTCCCATCCAGGGTGGGCACGGGAACTGTTGCGCCCAATGTTGCCTGCGCCACATTGACCTTCAATTCAACGATGACATCGTTATCCCGGCGTTTGAAATAGGGATGCGGTTGCACACGCAAGCCCACGTATAAATCGCCCGGCGGGGCATTGTGCTCACCGGGTTCGCCGCCACCGGCAAGCCGAACACTGATTCCATCATCCACACCCGCAGGTACGCGGACCGGAATTCGACGCGCTTTGCGCACCCGCCCCGACCCGTGGCAGCTGTGACACGGGGTGCGGATAATCGTGCCGGAACCATTGCAGGTGGGACAAGGCGTGATATTGACGAAAGCACCGAGGAAGGTCTGCTGCGTGCGACGCACTTTGCCAGCGCCGTTACAATCGGTGCAACGTTCAGGACGTGTGCCCGGTTCTGCACCGGTACCATGGCAGGTATCACAGGCTTCCGCCCGCTGCACCTCAATGGTTTTCTCGACACCAAAAGCCGCTTCTTCAAAGGTGATATCCAAAGAGACCCGCAGGTCACGCCCCCGCGGGGCGCTCTGGCGTCCCTGGCCAAAACCAAATCCACCCAGGTTCCCAAAAACTTCCGCGAAAATATCAAAGGGGTCTCGGTAATCACCAAAGCCATTCCCGGTCGGTGAAACAGTGCCAAAGCGATCATACATCTGGCGTTTCTCCGGATCGGAGAGCACCTCATAAGCGCCATTGATCTCTTTGAAGCGCTCTTCGGCATCGGCCTCGCTGCTCACATCGGGGTGAAATTTACGCGCCAGCTGCCGGTAAGCCTTCTTGATCTCTTCCGGGCTGGCGTCGCGAGAGACTCCCAAAACGCTATAATAGTCCTTGTCTGCCATGAATACCTATCCTTTGTGGCACGCGATGGGGTTATGAGGTTATTCTTTCTCGGCAGACGCCGCCTCTGTAGGCGCCGCCTCTGTAGGCGCCGCCTCGGCAGGCGCCGCCTCTACAGGCGCTGCTTCTTCAAGCCCCTTAGCTACGACAACTTGCGCCGGGCGCACAATGCGTTGCCCTAGCCGATAGCCGCGCTGCACCTCAGCAATGATTTGCCCTTCTTCATAACCCGGAAGCACCTGCTGCAAAATAGCCTGGTGGAAAAAGGGGTCGAAGAGGTCCCCTGGTTGGATCACGATAGGCTCGACACCCTCAAGAGTCAGGACGTGTCGCAATTTCTGTTCAATGAGGCGCACGCCATTAGCCCACGGTTCATCCCGCAATTTTTCAGGGAGATTGGTAAAAGCGCGCTCAAAGTCATCAAGAACGGGCAAGAGCCGTGCCAGGAGAATGATGTTGGCATTCACCGTCCACTCAACGCGCTCTGCCTCCGTACGCTTGCGATAATTCTCGTGGGTCGCTTGCGCACGCTGCCAACCAGCCAAATTCTGGGCAGCTTGAGCCTCAGCGGCCTCAAGCGCAGCTCTAAGTTGCGCGATTTCATCCGGCAAGGATGTTGACGGCGCTGCTGCCGGTTCGATCACAGTTTCCTGATCCGCAGCAGCGTTTTCTGACGATTGCACTTCAAGTTCTTCCATGAAACCCTTACTCCAAGAGAAGAATATGCCTCCCGGCGACCAAATCGCCAGCGAGGAAAATGCTGACAGGTCTGGCGCGATGCGACCAAGCCACGTCGCGCTAAACCTACAATTAAACCTGCTCCTCAAAATCGCCCGGGAAATGCGGAGCGGTCAAATCGCGCTCCCCCGGGCTAAAAGTCGCATAGGTGAGCTCGCTAAGCACATCCGAGACAAATCGCAGCACGGATATAGCGCGCCCATAAGCCATTCGCACCGGTCCCACGACGCCGAGGGCGCCGGTTGCATAATTAGCCACACCATAGCGGGTCAGGATAACGCTGCAAGCGCGCAACGAATCCCAACGCCCCTCGCCTCCAATAAGGATACGCATACCACCGATGCCGAGCGCCGGGCTTAAGGCATCAGCGATGACTGCCTGCAACAGGTTCTGCTCCTCCAGGACCTGAATCAAGCCCTGCGAACGCTCTTCACCTTCGGCAAATTCCGGTTCCTGCAACAGCTGCGAAAGCCCATGGCGATAAACCGCCTCGGAGGGCAATTCTTTCGCTTCCACCATCAAACCCAGCACAAGTTGAGCGAAATCCCGCTCCAAGGACGCCAATTCTGCGAGACGATGATGAATAGCCCCTGCATTCAGCCCGCTGAATAATTGGTTCAGCCGGTCCGCAATATCGCTGAGCGTGTTCTGAGGCAAGTATTCTGGCAAAACCAACGCTTGCTGCCGCACGGCGCCGCCCTCAAGTACCAGGACCAGAAGCACAGCCCGCCCATGGGTGCTCAGAAGCTCGATGTGCCGGAAACTCGCAGTCACTGCCAGTGGCGGGGTCACCAACGCCGCGCTACGTGTGGCGCTAGCCAATACCGAAGCCGCTAATGGCAACCATTCATCTACATGGTCCCGCGCCTGATAGAACTGGTGAGCGATGCGACGCTGCTCCGCCAAGGGCAGCGTCTGCTCCTCCATCAAGCGTTCGACAAAATAGCGAAAGCCAGTCTCTGTGGGCACTCGTCCGGCAGAGGTGTGGGGTTGTGAAAGGTAGCCGAGTTCTTCCAGACGCGCCATTTCATTGCGCACAGTCGCCGGACTGACATCAAGGTTATAGTAATCCACCAATAGCCGTGAGGCTACAGGCGCAGCAGTGCGGATATGTTCTTTGACAATATATCCAAGCAACTGCGCTTGCCTGTGCGTAAGTTCCGGCGTTTCCATACGAAATTCCTCTGAATCTGTACAGCAAGATGGACTACGTTAGCACTCCAAGCAAAAGAGTGCTAAACATCATTATCATACCACGAAGAGACCGCCTGTCAATGAAAACAGGGTATGGATGCGTTTCATGCTGAGGCGGCAATCTCAAACGCCCCTATAAGGCGCGCCCTGTAGGGGCATGTTAGAAAGGTGATTTTTTGCGGCGTGGCTGCGCCACGCCGCAAAAAATCACTCGAAGAAAAGGTATTTACATGATAGTCGTCTTATTTCTGCCGGGGGCGGTCGCTTCAGGCTTAAAATGGTTGCGGGCTAGTTTGTCCGTGTTACAATAGCGCCATTATGGTAGATCAAACACATCCGCTACTACGCAACCTCAATACTCAGCAATGCGAGGCAGTCACCGTCTCAGATGGTCCGGTATTGGTGCTGGCGGGACCTGGCTCCGGCAAGACACGCGTGCTCACGCATCGCATCGCCTGGATGCTGAGCGAGCTGCAAACGCCCGCGTGGCAGATACTCGCCGTTACCTTCACCAACAAAGCCGCCCGGCAAATGCGGGAACGCCTGACCACCATGGTCGGGCGGGAAACCGCTTTAGATATGTCGGTCGGGACCTTTCACGCCACTTGCGCGCGCATTCTACGGCGAGAGGCCGAACACACCCGATTCTCACGCGACTATCTGATTTTAGATGCCGATGATCAACTCGCCCTGATGAAACTTGTGGTAAAAGAGCTAGGCCTTGACGACAAGAAATACCGCCCCGCTGCGCTGCTCAACGCCGTGTCCCATGCAAAAAACGAATTGCTTACGCCTGAGCAGTACCCCATCCGCACTTATCATGACGAGATTGTGGCGCGCGCTTTCACACGCTACCAGGCCTCACTGCGCAACAGCAACGCTCTCGATTTCGATGATCTGCTGGTAGAACCTGTGCGTCTGTTCCAGACAGACGCAGAGTTGCTTGAGAAATACCGGCGGCGCTTCCGCTATATCCTGGTAGACGAATTTCAGGATACCAATCTGGCGCAATATGTACTTTTGCGCTTGCTCACCGAGGAACATCGAAGCCTCTATGCGGTAGCAGACGAAGACCAATCCATCTATTCCTGGCGCGGGGCTGATTACCGCAACATTCGCCGGTTGCGACAGGATTATCCAGAATTGACGCAGATTTTGCTGACCGAGAATTACCGTTCCACGGAGGTGATTCTGGAGGCTGCCCAAGCCGTGATCACGCGCAACCCCGACCGCACACCCAAGCAGCTCTTTACGAAGAAGAAGGGGGGCGCCACCATCACCCTGCGGGAAGCCTATGATGAGCAAGAAGAAGCTGCGTTTGTCGCGCGAGAAATCCAAAACCTCCAACGCGCCGGAAAAGCGCTGAACGAGATTGCGGTCATGTACCGCACGAATGCACAATCCCGCGCCCTGGAGGAGACCTTTATCCGCGAGAAACTGCCCTACCGGCTCATCGGCGGTGTGCGGTTTTACGCACGGAAGGAAATCAAAGACGTGCTGGCGTATCTGCGTCTGGCTCAAAACAATAGTGATAACATCAGTTTCCAGCGAGTGGTCAATGTGCCGGCACGAGGGATCGGCACGCGAACGCTGGCAACCATTGTAGAACGTGCCACGCAGGCGAACTGCAGCACCTATCAAGCCGCACAGCAATTACTACAGGAGCGAGCACTGGGCAGTCGCGCTGAACGCCCCGTGCAGTTCTTTCTCTCACTCGTAGCCGGTTGGCAGGAAGCGCGTGAGAACATGACGGTGGTTGCTCTACTGGATCGCATTTTGGGAGAGGTTGATTACCAATCCTTCCTGAGGGATGGTTCTGAAGAAGGCGAATCCCGTTGGGAAAACGTATTGGCATTGCGCGCCGTGACCGCAGAGAAACCGGACCTCACACTCATTGATTTCCTCACCGAGGTGGCTCTGGTGGCAGATGTGGACGATATTGATGAGCAGGTGCGCGCCGTGACGCTGCTCACCCTGCACAGCGCCAAAGGCCTGGAATATCCCATCGTTTTTATCACAGGGTTGGAAGAAGGATTACTTCCCCATAGCCGGTCCATCGAAGATTCACCAGAAGCGGTTGCGGAAGAACGCCGCCTCTTCTACGTGGGTATTACCCGCGCCGAAGAGCGACTCTACTTAAGCTATGCCTTCCGGCGTGGTTGGTATGGGAATTCGGACCCCACAGGGCCCTCGCGCTTTTTGGGTGATCTCCCAAACACAGGACTGGCTAATCCCAAACCACGTACCGGCGCTCGCTCACAGGGCTGGGAAGCATCAGGCTGGAAGACGGTTGGCACCCAAGCCCCCCCGGCACGACGTGAGCGTGCCGCCATCCAACCCCGTTTCCGCCGGGGGCAACGCGTCCACCATCGCCGTTTTGGCGATGGTTCAGTGCAGGAAAGCGTGATTGAAGGTAATGAAGAGATCGTCACGGTATTGTTCTTTGATAACCGCGTCGGCGTGAAGCAATTCCTTGCCAGCATGGCGCCGCTTGAGCCGGTAGCTGAACATTGAGAACGTTTCTTTGCCATATTGCATTTCTACAATAAGCATGTATGCTTTAATCAATCGCCAAGAATGCCTTACACAACCTATACAGATCATGATGATCTATGAGGCATAAGGGAGGCTGGAGATGATGAATGCGAAAAAGGTGCTCTGGCTCGCGGGTATCGTGGGCCTGATCGGCGCATTGGCCTTTATCGGCAATGGGATGCTGGCGCACCGTGAGATGGCCATCGCTGCCATGGTGAATCCGATCCAGAGTCAACCGGTACGCCAGTTAGCGCCCGACATCTTTGCATCCCATAATCTCGAAGCCGTCGCCATCATGTGTACTCTGGCGACCACCACAACAACCACGCTCTCAAATATCACGACTATCGAAAATGCCGCGATGATTGCCAACTATACTGGTTTGGCGTTAGCGGTGGGTGGAAAAGGGGCCCAGATCGAACCTCAAAAGAATTTCTTCCGTCTGGACAACGCCATTGTCGGTTGGGAATACCGCGTCCAGGCCATTCCAGATGGCGTCGGCAACTATAACCTTGCCATGGTAGTCTATGATCGAGATAAAAATATCATCCTCACTGATGCCAACCCTTTTGATGGAAACTCGGCCTCGATAGTGCTTTTACCTGCTAATACGGGACCGTATTACTTTGAAATTTCACAGTACAGCGAGCAATGCAGTGGTGGAACTTACCGGTTAGTGGTGAGCAGCGTGCAACCGACCAACACCCCCACCCCCACCAATACACCCACCGCGCCAACCGTCACCACCACGCCGGCGCCCACCTGGATCCCCGGCTTCGATCAATATGAGCCTAACTTCGATTTCGATACGTCAACCACAGTTGCCCCCGGTGTGACTTACAATCTCAACTTTGTTCCCTGGGGCGGACTTGGCCCTGATAATGATTATTTCAGGCTATGGATCAAACCTGGGCTTTTCTTCGCCTGCGAAACCCTGGATCTAAACCCTGGCGTTGATACCAATATGATCCTCTACGATGCCAATCGCAACCTGGTTTCTGGCAACGATGACCGTGCGTTAGGCGATTACAGCAGCCGGTTGAGTTATTATGCATCATATGAAGGCTGGTTATATATACTTGTAGGACACGGCGGGCGCATGGACCTGCGCGACACAGCCGATAGTGATTACGATCTACGCTGCACGATGACGGTGCCGGGAACACCTGCCGCCGGGCAACCCACTTCACAACCGGTGGATAAAGATATCACACCCGCACCAACGCGCACCCCCCAACCACCTTCCTCACCAGTAGCCACACCCACATCAGCACCCGCCACAGAGAACGTGACGCTTTCCTTCCGCTCAATAACGATACCCACACCACTTGCGCCAACGCCAACCCCCTCGGGATTCCGCACCTTCCGTGTGATCATCTTCTACGATACCAATAACGACGGGCTGTTTGGCGCGGGTGAAGGTGTTCCGGGCTTTTTCATCCGTGTGTTACACGCCGTCAGCAATGAGGAACTGGCACGCAGTTACACCGACGATCAAGGACAACAGTCTTTTACTGTGCCCACACCCGGTGCAGTGCGGTTGTTAATTCCGCTACTGGGCCTGGACCGCCTGGTGGACCCCAACACACCAGAAGTAAAAGTGCGTATCGTGCCCTCAACGCTGCCCGCCACCATTCCCTAGTAACAGGAAGGGATATCATGCTCGACACACCAGAGGTTAAACCTCACGAAGAGACATCACAGGCCTTCCCGTATCCGCCGGTTGCCGAAGTGCCCGCGGATACGGCGTGCACCCCTATCACAGCGCCTGCGGAACCGATTTCCGGTCTTCCGCCGTTGCCTCCTGATCCACATGCCGAAGCTCGGGGATTTCCTCCCACCTGGGCGCTGCTGCTCATCGTTCTGGGGGTTTTGTTGATCATTGCAGCGGCAATCGGCACACTGCTCAGCAATCAACGCGCACAACCCACAGGGGGCGCTGAGCCGCAAGCCGTTGAGAAAATCTCGACCTTTATATCACCGCCGGACTTGCCAGCAGAGATGATCGTGTTGCAGGAAAACGGGAATCCACTGCCAGCAGCGATTCCCCTGTACCTGAGCGTGAAAGATCAGGAATTTACGATTACACCTGTGACAATGGAGGACTACCGGTGGCCCATCCCCGCAGTCGCCGATCATCAAACGGTGTGGATCTATGGCACGGTCATCAACTATGTGATCGGTATTCCCTACACACAAATGAGCGAGACCTTGCTCGCCGGACTGGACTCGGCTTCGCGGATTACCGTTACACTGAGCACCGGGACAGAACTGGTCTTTGGTAGCCCGCAGGCACAACGCATACCGGAAGACGATATCAGTGCGTTGAATCAAAGCCGACCAGGTCTCACCCTGGTATTGCTGAGCAGTGCAACTACCGACCGCTTGATCATTCAAGCGCGCTATCTGCCAGAAGAGGGCGCCACAACCGGCAACAGCCAGAAGGTGAGCGCAGTGCAGGTATCGGTAGCGGATTCCGGTGTTCTCGATGCCGACAACAGCGGTTTACAGCGTTTCATTGTTGAGTATGAGGTTACGAATGTTGGCACTGCAACGGTGGACCCCAATCTCTTCGACATGGTGATGGAGGATGGCTTGGGACAACGCTATCCCCTGAACCCGGAGACTTCGGCACTGGGTGAAGCGGGGCCATTGCTGGCGCTCGTCCCTGCCGGAACGACAGCGACCGGCAGCGCCGGATATCAAGTGCCTCGCGATTTGACTCCACCACTCACCTGGATTTTCCGCGCTGACCCAACTTCCAGTGAAAGCGCGCGTTTCTCACTACCCTACCAACCGCCCGCGCCAGCTCCGGGGCAACCTCAAGTTGAACTGAGCTCTGCCTTTGTGGATGGCAGGCGCAATCTGATTGTGATCAATGGGGTAATTCGAAACGTAGGCGAATCTCCCTTAGCCGTGTCATTCGATAACGTGAAACTGACCTCGAGCATGGGACAGACTACCTTGCAGGCAGCAACGCCGGCGCTACCCTGGAGCCTACCCGCGGGAGGGCAACAGCTTTTTGAGCTTCAATTTGTGAAGCCCACGGGTGTGGAGTCAGTCTTGTTGGATGTATGGGGTTTCACCTTCCAAATCGAAGACCTGCCATAACACCAGGTTCAGAGTTAACCAACGCGGCTCCGTTTGAACGGAGCCGCGTTGCATTTCATCCACAAGTACCGTCACTAACGAAGGCGCATCAGAACACCAAAACGCCCCGTGCGCCCATGCTCGGCGCGATGCGAATACCATTCATCTGTACGCGCCGCAGTATCCAGCTGAGAGGGGATAACGGTTATCACCCCTACGGCATGGAGCTGTGCAGTGATAGCCGCCGGCAAATCCAGGAACCATTGATTTTGACGTAGCTCAGCAAATGTTGTCTGCGGCGGTACGGCAGCCTCAATCGCAACCAGAACCTCCGTGCCGACCGCGTAATGACGCAGCCCAATCGCCGGGCCAATCCCCGCCCAGAGGTCTTCCGGATGTGTTCCGAAGGAAGCCTGCATTGCCTGCACGGTTGCGGTGACCACCCCCGCGGCCACACCACGCCATCCGGCGTGAGCCAATCCCACTGCATGCCGCACACGATCGAAGAACAGCACCGGCGCACAATCCGCGAAACGCATCAGCAAGGCCACTTCCGGTGAGTCGGTGATCAGCGCATCAGTCCCCTGAATGACACTGCCGCCCTCCTCGGGACCCACGCGGACCACATGATTCCCATGAACCTGGAAAGGAGTCACCACCATTTCCGGTTGGAGATCAAAGGCAAAACAGATCCGCTTATAATTCTCGGCAACTGCTGCAGGGTCGTCACCGACAGTGCTGCCCAGATTCAGCTCCGCCAGGTGCCCACGACTGGCGCCACCCAGGCGTGTGAGCAGCGCATGCTCCACCCCATCTGTTATCTGCGGAAAACGATACCAGGTCAGCCCAGCACCCTGGCAGCGTTCCACAGGTGGCAGCAATGAATTCATTTCTTGAACAGCGATCTCAGCACCAACCCCAACCAGCCAATACACCACATCCCCAAAGCAATCCCCATGAGCGCAATTTTCTGCTCATCCTGAATTGGGACAACCCTGGCGCCATCAGCCCCTACCTCAATGTAGGCCAATGGGCGCACCCGAACACCTGCGCCGCCACCGCCGAATTCGTTATCATCGTCCTCGCAAGCGCATTCTTCCGCATCGCTGCAGCAAGCGTCTTCTTCGTGACCGGCGCACGCCTCATCACCGCACTCACAGCTGCACTCTACGGAAGCCGCACCCAATCCCATACCGAAACCATAGGCGACTTCGGCCACTGGGATCAACACGCGTCCCTGCACCTCCTTAGGCTCACCAAAAACCACGTTGACATCGGCCTTCTCAACAGTAGCTACAATCTGGTCCAGCATAGAAGTGAACTTATCCATTGACGTTACCTCCCACTTCGAGACAATGAAATATCAACACTGTAGCGCGCAGCGCTCATCTTCTTATCAGATGATTCAACAGCAGAATCAAAGACGCGACACCCGCCACGACAAGGGCAGCAGCAGCCATCTGGCTAAGCATGTTCTGAGTCACATCAGGGATATTGTGCCAGCGTTTGCCCGCCGTATCCTCTTCGACCACAGAGATAGGACGCATGCGCCTGACATGAAAGATGCCGCCAGAAGCATTGTTTTCGAGTGTGGTTACCATCACCGAAGGCAAAAAACGCCGCCCGCCAGCCTGGATGGGTGCGCCGGCAATGATCTTCGTGCTTGTAGTCATAGCACTCATGTTGAGCTCCTTTGAAATACAGAGTGTTAGTTATTATAACCCTGCATGAGCTTGTCGCAACTTCAAGGGGATAGGGGGGTGCGTTTCAAAACGGGCGTAAAAATCTCAGGCGCCCCTACAGGGCGCAGAAGAAAAGGCATTTATAGGATAGTCATCTCGCTTTTACCCGAAAGTTGAAACGCATCCGGACATAGGGGATATTCGGTCGCTTGTCACGTTGCACTCCTTGGGGTATGATATAGGTAATTGAATCTATACAAGATGCAACAATCCTATGGAACATACACGCGACATCTATTTGAGTGAAGTCTCCCTGGAAGAGGCCTGGAGGCAGATGCGACAGGCTCTGGAAGAGGCCGGTCGCTGGTCGCCCTTACCGGGAGAGACGCTCCCCTTGGATCAGGCATTGGGACGTGTCACAGCCGAGCCAGTTTGGGCCAGGCTTTCTTCGCCGCACTACCATGCCTGCGCAATGGATGGTTATGCCCTCCGCGCCGCTGATACGGTTGGCGCAAGTCCGGCGCATCCCATTCGACTGGAACTCGAGAGACAGGTGCTGGCAGTAGACACCGGAGACCCGCTGCCCTCCTGGGCTGACGCCGTGGTCATGGTAGAAAACGTGCAGCGTACAGATGAGGCCATCGTTTTGCAAGCGCCTCTTGCCCGGTGGCAGAATGTACGCTCGGTGGGCGAGGACATTGTTGCAACCGAATTGCTTTTGCCGGCCAACCACCGGCTGCGCCCGGTGGATTTAGGTGCGCTGGCTGGCACCGGTTACACGACTGTAAATGTGAGGCGACGCCCCCGGGTGGCGGTCATCCCCACAGGTGATGAATTGGTGACACCGCGGCCCAATCCACGCCCGGGCGAGCTCCTAGAGTACAACAGCCTGGTATTGGGCGCTCAAGTCGAGGTGTGGGGCGGTGAAGCGTCACGCTTTCCCATTATTCCCGATATTCCTGAGGCGCTCATCGCAGCGGTGACTGAGGCAGCGCAATGGGCAGATTTGATTTTGCTCAATGCCGGGTCTTCCGCCGGACGAGGCGATTTCTCCGCTCGTGTCGTTACTGCTTTGGGCAAGCTGCTGGTCCATGGCATCAATGTACGCCCCGGACATCCCGTCGTGATGGGCGTGATTGGCCCTGAGGCTATTCCCATCATCGGTGTACCGGGTTATCCAGTCTCGGCAGCATTAACCGGTGAACTATTTGTGCGGCCCCTGTTACACCGGTGGCAGGGATTGGCAGAGCCACAACCTCAAACCGTGAAAGCTCATATCACACGCAAGTTGCTTTCCCCGGCAGCAGATGACGAATTTGTGCGGGTCGTGGTCGGGCGCGTGGGTGAGCGGGTGCTCGCGGCACCGCTCTCACGCGGCGCCGGCGTCCTCACCTCGCTGGTGCGGGCTGATGGACTGGTGCGCATTCCCCGTTTTCAGGAAGGCTTGGATG
The DNA here is from genome assembly GCA_026645815.1 of Anaerolineae bacterium. Lineage (GTDB taxonomy): Bacteria > Chloroflexota > Anaerolineae > B4-G1 > SLSP01 > JAAZNO01. The sequence goes on from JAPKMR010000012.1 coordinate 75,066, forward strand.
CCGGGGACGAGGTAAGTGTAGCCCTGTATCAGAGTCCGGAGATTTTGGACCGGACCATTCTAGCCATCGGCAGCCACGATTTGACCCTGGATCTCATGTCACAATTCCTGGCAGAACAAGAACCACCCCGCCGCCTTGCCAGCGCCAATGCGGGCAGTCTGGGTGGGCTGATGGCGTTACGACGCGGCGAAGCTCATGTGGCAGGCTCACATCTCCTGGACCCTAAAACCGGCGAATACAATTTACCCCATCTAGCGCAGTATCTGCCTGACACCCCTGTTGTCGTAGTCACATTGACGCGCCGGGAACAGGGCTTTATGGTAGCCCCAGGAAATCCCAAAGGCATCTTCACCATCAATGACTTAGCGCGGTCCGACGTGACACTGATCAACCGGCAACGAGGTGCAGGTACGCGCATCCTATTGGATTATCTCCTGGAACAACACGGGATCCTGCCAGCGAACTTGCGAGGGTATGATAGGGAAGAAGTCACCCATTTGGCCGTAGCGGTGGATATCGCAACCGGACTGGCAGACTGTGGGATGGGGGTACGCGCCGCGGCTGAAGCATTGGAACTGGATTTTGTGCCAGTGAGCTGGGAACGCTATGATTTGGTGATTCCCCGCGAACATTGGGAGAATGAGTTATTGGCGCCATTGCGCGCGTTATTGCACAATCCAGTATTCCGCGACGCCGTGGCAGCACTGCCAGGCTACGATCCTGGTTCTATGGGTACGGTAATAGAACAGACTTAAAGAGGATTGCGCTCTAGTCAGTCAACGGCAGATTGTAAGTTTGCCAGGTCCGCTGCACAGGCAGCGCAACAGGTTCATACAAAAAGAGGACAACGCCATGACACGAGGACAGACTCTCATTTTGATGATACTCGCGGTGTTGGTGATAGCCGTCATAGCAGCGATGGGATTTATCATCTGGCGCAGCTCACGACTGGAACAGGTGGTGGTCACTCCCCTGACACTGGAGATTGCAGAAGTGCGCACCGTCATTCCCACGTGGACGCCTACGCCCGCCGGCACGGCGACGCCCACCCTGCCACCCGCGCCGACCCGCACGCCACTTCCGACGCGCACCCCCTTCCCTACCGCTACACCCACAAATACCCCGACGCCTATACCGGTGGAGCTGGTAAATGGTGAATTTGATGGGATCATGCCGAATCGCATCCCGGGATGGGAGTGGAGCGCCGACATCAATTATATGCCCGGTGGTAACTATGATCCCCAAAACTCCTATGCCGAACCGAGTTTCTCTGCAGCTGATGATCCGGCGCGGCGCATCAATGGCTCGACCCTGAAAATCGAGACCATCCGGTGGCTCAAATTTCGAGCGTGGGTTTACCAAACAGTCACGGCAACAACCGGGAGTACCGTCTATCTCCAGGTGAAAGCCAGCGCCTTCTCGTCTATAGACCAATTAAAGTTGCGAGCAGGAATTGACGCTCAAGGCAACGCGGGTTGCTCGAACGCGCGCTGGGGTGAGGTCATCATCAATCAAGATGATGGCGTCATAACCATCACATCGCCCAGAGTTGTGGTCGGTGCTGCGGGTCGCGTTACAGCCTGTTTGTACGCAGAACCGCTGTATCCAGATACTAATAATGCAGCCTTCTTTGATCGCGCCGTATTGGTGGTCTCACCGCCACGGCCCTAATCACCTTAACGGTATTTGCCCGACTGCAAACAGGAGGGGTTACTTATGTCTTCAGTCATGCCTCCCACGTGTGATGTGGCTGTCATCGGCGCTGGTCTGGCAGGCGCCTTAATCGCACGCCATCTGGCACAGCAGAATCTGAATATCATTGTGCTGGATGCCAACGATGTCGCTACCGGCGCCACCGGTAACAGCGCGGAAATTGCGCTGTTAGGCACCTCGGAATTTCACGCTGTACTAGAAGAGCAACATGGACCCGCTTTTGCCACAGAGACCTGGGAATTAAGCGCGCAGAACCTGGAACTGCTGGCGGCAACGGCACTGAGCCTGGGATTAGCGGCGCCGGCAGTGGGCAGTTTCCGTTTGATCGGCACCAGCGCCGAGGCCATTCTGGTGCAGCGTTCGGTACAACGCCTTACACACCAGGGCTTCAATGTATTGCTGGAAGACGCCATGGAATTGGGCTATCTGATTGGCTTGCAGACCTACGACGACCTGGCTTTCAATCCTGTTGAGATGACGCAAAGGCTGCTCATGCACGGGCGGATAACACTGCGTCCGCGCACCGAGGTACAACACCTGGAAGCTGACAGCAACGGGGTAACCCTGAAGGCAAAACGGAGTTCCTTGCGAGCTAAAGCGGTGGTCGTCGCAGCAGGCGCTTTCGCCACGCGCCTCTGCCCAAGCCTGGCGCCACATATGAGCATGTTGCCGGTGCAAATTGCCGAATGCCGTACCAATGAGACGCTCCCCATGCCGCTCTTGTTCAATGAGGGGCAAGTATTACTTCAGGATCGCGGAGAATTTTGGCGCCTCAGCGCCTGGACCCCTCAGGTTGACGAAAACCCCTGGACACAGATAGAAAAATACGGGAAGCAATTCTGCCCTGAGGCCATCATGACCCGCAGATATACCAGCTGGGTGGCGCAAAGCAGCGATGGATTACCGCTGGTGGGGCAGCTTTCAAAGACGCCCCACATTTACACCCTTACCGGTCTGGGACCATGGGGCTTGAGCTGGGCATTCATAGCAACCCAGCAGCTGCTGGGGTTGATGTTGCACGATGAGGACCCAGGGCTTTTCAACGTGCAGCGCTTTGAGACCATCTGACAGTGATCTTAGCAGGCTCTGGATTTAAGCCGGCACATCCTGACTAAGCGATTATGTTTTCCTATTCAATATAGGTTTTGGCTTGGGATATGAGGATAAGTTATGAACGCACAGAATACAACTTCAAAGGTTATACGAGTGGCAATCGTAGACGACCATCCCTTCTTTCGACAGGGTGTCAGCGATGTGTTATCGGCGGAGACCGATATCGAAGTTGTGGCCCAAGCTGCAGATGGTCAGGAAGCATTGGACATCATTCCCAAAGTTGCGCCCGATGTGACACTGATGGATGTAAACCTGCCCTCAATAAATGGCTTGCGCGCAACGCAACAGCTCAAAAATGCCAACCCACAGCTGAACTTCATTATCCTTACCGCCTACGACGATCAAGAGCAGATTTATCATGCCATTCGTATTGGGGCTTCTGCCTATTTTTCAAAAGATGTTGATCCAATGCAACTCATAGACACTGTACGTGCCGTGGCTGAAGGCTATTACGTGATTTCGGGAAGGCGTATGACCCCCGAGCAGGCAGAACAATGGTTATTATCAGGTTACAAACGTTACGGCGTGACTCCAGAAGATGATGCTTTCACGCCTTTGACCACGAGAGAGATGCAAATCTTGGAACTCATCATTGAAGGGTTGAGCAATAAAGAAATATCATACCGGCTGGGCATTAGCCAGCAGACGGTCAAGAATCATATCACGTCCATTCTGGCGAAATTGAATCTCGCCGACCGCACTCAGGCGGCTATCTACGCCTTACGGCGTGGATGGGTGCGTCTGTAAGTGCTCGCTACTGCTGCGCTCGAGCGTGAAGCGAAACAATCATGGGGAGGTAAGGTATGACTGATGATACGTGGAGCCAGTTTCTAGAAGCCTGCCGTCGCGGGCACGATAAAGTGCAGCAAGATCTCAAAGAAGTGGATATGCTCATCCAACAGACCTCGGGAGAAGTGGACCGTCTGGTGCAGAACAATGCCCGCGCCGCGGCACGAGTCCGGCAGGTAGAATCACAATTCGAGACAGTGCCACGTGAGGATATCAAAACAGCTTATTCAGCGATGCTCGAAAACCAGCAACGCTTATTCACAATGCGCGGGCAATTGGAGAAGCTGCAAAGCGATCAGAAGAATTTGGCGCGCATTGAAGAAATCTATAAGCGCGTTCTAGAACAGACTGAACCGGTGATGGACCTGCCAACAACCAGCCCCACCACCCCCAAATCACCGCAGGCAATGGTCACCAGCATCATCGAGGCGCAAGAACGCGAACGGCAACGGCTCTCAAGGCAGATGCACGACGGGCCGGCGCAATCGCTGACCAATCTGGTGCTACAAGCCGAGATTTGTGAGCGTTACTTCGATCGCAGCCCGGAGCGCGCGAGGGCAGAACTGGCGGAGCTCAAGAAGAGTGTGGTAGGCACCTTTCAAAAGGTCAAGGGCTTCATTTTCGATTTGCGCCCCATGATGCTAGACGACCTCGGACTCATGCCGACACTCAAACGTTATGTGGAAGGGCTTGCCGACAGCGGTTATCCTGGGGTGACCCTGACCATCACCGGAAAGGAACGGCGCCTCGTGGGCTATAAAGAGGTCACTATCTTCCGTCTGGTTCAGGAATTGGTAAACATTGGACGGGAACACGGGCAAGCGAGCAACATCAAAATCACCCTGGATATGGGAGAGACTGTGGCGCGCATCACCATTGAAGACAATGGCAGCGGCTTTGAATTGGATGAGGCATTAACTTCAACCAACGCCACACGCCTCGGATTGTTGCCCTTGCGCGAGCGGATAGAAATGTTGGGAGGACAAATCAATTTTGCCAGCAATATCGGGCAAGGAATGCGCACAACTTGCACGCTGCCTATTGAACAAGCCTGAAAAGGGGCTGCGGGAGAATGCAGAATGGCGGCTCAGCCAGATATCCGGGCGCCATTGCACGATAACAAAGGGCCACATGGCAAAACGGTGCGATATATTCAGCCAAAGTCTAGTCCTTTTGTGAAGCGTGGCCCCAATGCAGGCAACTATTGACATCACGTTAAGCCGTGCTACACTAAAGTTACTCTTATCTAACTTTTGCATTGCGTCAGGAAATGGTAAAATTAGGGTGTTCTTGCCAATTTCAACGCACAATAAGTAGCTCAAAATTCTTGAAACCGATTCTGAACTGTTAAGGAGGTTCCCCAAAATGCGCAGTAATCGAGGTTTATTGCTGATCATCTTGCTGTTAATCTTGGTCGGTATCGGTGGGTTTTTCTGGCTGCGCTTGCGTGGTGCTCAGAACACACCAGAGAGTGAAATGACGCCTACAGAACCGCCACAGGAGCTGGTGGAAATCGTGGTAGCTGCGCAAGACATCCCCCGTGGACAGCGGATTATCGTTGAGGATTTGGCGGTGGTGTTACAACCCTGGCCAAAGGAAGCCCTACCTCTGGAGTACTTTAACACCACTCAAGATGTAGATCAGAAATTTGCGCGCATGGATATCGCACGCGGCATGCCGCTGGCACCCAGTATGTTGGGGCAACCAGGAGGAATGCTTTCAGTGGGAGGTTCCGCTGCGGCACTTTTCGAAAGTGGGTATGTGGCTTACACCATTCCCATGGATGCGCAGGGGGCAGTAGCCTGGGCGCCCATGCCTGGCGATCGTGTGGATGTGATTGCCGCGATCCAGCTGGTTACCGTGGACCCAGAATTCCAGAGCGGCTTACCCAACAGATTCATCTCATTGCCCGCCGGAGAAGGAGAACAGGTCCTTAGCGGAGATTACGGGCGCTTCGAGGCTTTACCCAACGGACAAGATGCCTTCATCTACCAGTCTGGTCCGGGCTTTCCCAACCTTGCCGTGCTAATGACCGTGCAGAATGCCATCGTTTGGCGTGTGGGCACCTGGAATGAGCCCGAAACGCAAGTAGCTGCTGAGCCCGAAACCCGAACAGAGCAAGCCGGTGGGTTACTCGGCTCAACTGCGGCGCAGCCTCAGGCAACGCCAGTGGCAGCGCCGGTGCTACGGGGTGATGTGGAACCAATAACCCTCCTGGTTTATCCACAAGACTCACTGGTACTCAAATACTTGATGGAAATGGGTGCAGATCTGGACCTGGTACTACGCTCCGCCGCCGATACGGACCTGGTCATTACTGAGCCAGTATGGTTACGATACATTATGGACAAATACCAACTTCCCGATCAACCCTCGGATTTGCCTGTAGCGGTGACGCCTATCCGGCCACCACTAGTTTTGCCGACGGTTGTGGTCACTCCCCAACAATAGCCTGAACAAGAGAGGATCAGCAACCAGTGGCTGGCGAGAAAATTCGAGTCATGATTGTGGATGATGTCGCAGAAACGCGTGAGCAACTGCGCAAGCTGCTCACGTTTGACGCTGACATACAAGTGGTAGCGATGGCGGGCAGCGGCGAGGAAGCGATCAAAACGGTCGCCGGCGCCAAACCTGATGTCGTACTGATGGACATCAATCTGCCAGGCATAGATGGCATCACCGCGACTGGCAAACTTCTGGAAGTATTGCCTAGCGCCCAGGTAGTTATGCTTTCGGTGCAGGGTGAATCTGATTATATGCGTCGTGCAATGATGGCGGGTGCCCGAGATTATTTAACCAAACCGCCAAGCGCTGACGAGCTCATTGACGCCATTCATAGAATGGCGAAACTCAAACCTATTCGTGGCGGGGAGACCCTGTCACCGGCAGCCGGCATGGGTAGCGGCGGAGCGGGTGTGGGCACGCCAGCGCGACTAGGGAAAATCATCACCCTATTCAGCCCTAAAGGCGGCACCGGATGCACCACAACTGCAGTAAACCTGGCGATTGCACTACAGAGCTCAGTGGGACCAGAGGTCAAGGTTGCGCTGATTGACCTCAGTCTACAATTTGGCGATGCCGCGATTTTCATGAAATTGCAGCCCCCCCGCACCATCGCGGACCTGGCTTCACGTGCGAATGAGATGGATGCCGAACTGCTCGCCACCGTAATGGTGCCCCACCCGTCTGGAGTTAAAGTTCTCGCTGCGCCTCCATCCCCAGAAGATGCAGAAAGCCTGCTAACGACTGAAATAGTGGACGAGGCTGGCGGCAATCGCCTGGTGAAATCCATCCTCAAGTTCACCCGACAGGAATTCGATTATCTGATCGTTGACACAGCACATACTGTAGATGCGGTCATGCTAGCGCTGCTAGATCTCAGCGATATGGTCCTGGTGCTGTTGCGCCCAATTATCCCAGAAATCCGTGGGGCACGGAATTTCCTCGAACTGTTGCAGAAGATGAACTACCCCATGGAAAAAGCCGGGTTGGTAATCAACAGTGTGGATAATAAACGCATGGGCATTCAACCCGAAGCTATTGAACGCAACATGATGCCAGCACTAGCACATGTACCTCTAGATGAGCGGATTGCCTTGACCGCTGCCAACTACGGTGTTCCCTTTGTGGTAAAAGAACCGCGTGCGCCAATCAGTCAGGCAGTCATCAAGCTGGCACAAGTCATTGATAAACAATTCGCCAGTGGGACAGAGGAATCTACACAACCCGCTGAAACACAACGGCGCTTGGGTCTGGGACGTTTACTTTAGTTAGGGGCTAACGTAGGAGGACTATCGTGTCGCTGTTACGCCGCATTGAGAAGAAAGAACCGGCTGCTGCACCATCGTCTGGTCAAGCTCCAGCAGGTGGACAGAGGCAGGATCAAGGAGGAGCCGCTGCCACTACACAACGTCGGCCAGTATCGCCTCCACGTGATGCCTATATGGATCTCAAAACCAGGGTTCAAAACCGTTTGGTTGCGGAATTGGATCCAAGTATGGATATCTCCCGAACCGATGAGGTGCGCCGCACGATTCGGCAGATGTATGAGTCTATCCTTGAAGAAGAGAGCATCGTGCTCAGCCGTGTGGAGCGTGAGCGTCTGTTCGAACAGATCGTGGCGGAAATTCTCGGCCTGGGACCTTTGGAGCCACTTCTGGCTGATGATACCGTCACTGAAATCATGGTTAATGGGGCGAAGAACGTCTTTGTGGAACGCAAGGGCAAGTTGGAACGCACCTCCGTAGCATTTGAATCGAATGAACACCTGATGCGCATCATCGAACGCATTGTCGCGCCCCTGGGACGCCGTATTGACGAAAGTAGCCCGCAAGTGGACGCACGCCTCAAAGATGGTTCGCGCGTCAATGCCGTGATTCCCCCAATTTCATTGGTCGGTCCAGTGCTGACCATTCGAAAATTCTTCAAGGTACCCCTGCAAGTCGCCGACCTGGTGCGTTTAGGTTCGGTTACCGAAGAAACCATGGAATTCCTAAGAGCATGTGTAATCGCAGCGCTCAATATCGTCGTCTCTGGCGGGACCGGCACCGGGAAGACCACTTTCCTAAACATTCTATCCAGTTTCATCCCTGATGACGAGCGCATTGTCACCATCGAGAACGCTGCTGAGCTGCAGTTGCGGCAGGACCACGTCGTTACGTTGGAGTCCCGCCCTCCCAACATTGAAGGCAAAGGTGAAATCACCATCCGCGATCTGGTGATCAACGCGCTGCGAATGCGCCCGGACCGCATTGTGGTAGGCGAGTGCCGTGGTGGTGAATCGCTGGACATGTTGCAAGCGATGAATACCGGACACGAGGGCAGTATGACGACCCTACACGCCAATAACACGCGTGAAGGGCTATCGCGCCTGGAAACAATGGTGTTGATGGCAGGCATGGAGCTACCTCACCGAGCTATTCGTGAGCAAATCGCCGCAGCAATTGACCTCATCCTCCAGCTAGAACGCCTACGCGATGGTACGCGACGCGTGGTCGCCATTACCGAGATTCAGGGTATGGAAGGTGATGTCATTACCACCGCAGATATCTTCAAGTTTGAGCAAGTAGGCTTCGAGAATGGCAAGGTCATTGGCCGTCTGCGCCCCACCGGTATCCGCCCCAAGTTCATTGATCGCATTGAGCAGGCAGGTATCCACCTGCCACCCTCGGTCTTTGGTGTGGGTGAACGGCTGCGCAATTATTAGCGCTCCAGAGAGGAAAGAAGGTACTGGACGATGCTATGGTTTTTCTTGATCGACGGCGCTTTGATAATCCTACTGCTGGTGTTAGCTCTGCGGCGTAAGCCTACCGGGCAGGATTTGGTTGATGATCGCGTCGGTGGAAAAACTCGCGGACGACGCGAGAAAAAAGAAAAAAGCGAAGGTCCCTCAAAGATCGGGAAGGCCGTTGACCGCGCGGTAGCAGGTCGGGGCTTTGCCAACACCCTCGCCGGACAATTGGCGCGCGCCGATCTAAAACTCACGGTTGGTGAATACATTGTCATCAGCGCTACTGCTGCTCTGGGCGCAGCCCTACTCTTTTACATTCTCAACCGTCCCATCCTAATACCCGTTGGATTGATTTTGGGCTTCTTTGGACCACGCATCTACATCTCGCAACGGCAGAGTAAGCGCCTCAAGGCATTTGATGACCAGCTGGGAGATGGCCTCAACCTGATGGTCAATTCGCTACGCGCCGGTTATAGCACCCTACAAGCAATGGATGTAATATCCAAAGAGATGCCGGAACCAATAGCCAAAGAATTCGGCCGTGTTGTGATGGAACTACAGCTAGGCATTGACTTTGATACCGCCATGCAGAACCTGATGCGGCGCATGCCCAGTCCCGATCTCGACTTGATGATCACCGCAATGAGCGTGCAACGCGAAGTCGGTGGTAACCTGGCGGAAGTGCTTGACGCGATCAGTTTCACCATTCGAGAGCGTGTACGGATCAAGGGCGAGATCAAGGTGCTCATCGCACAGGGTCGTTTTACGGGCTATCTTCTCACGCTATTGCCCTTCGCCTTAGCAGGATTTCTGTATTTGTATAACCCAGATTTCATCGGGCCCATGTTTCAAGACCCATGTGGTTGGATCATGATTGGTGTGTCGTTGGTTCTGATTGTAGTGGGCTATTTTGTGATCAACAAGATCATTTCTATCGAAGTCTAGAAAATTAGGCTGGGGAGTGCGAAACATGGCAGGCATAATTGCCCTGGTGCTATTGTTGGTCAGCGCAACGCTGTTTCTAGTGTTGCGTGGTAGGGGGGGCAACCAGAATCTGGATGACCGACTCGAGGAAATGGCAGCCCTGGGAGAGCCTATCTCGCTGGAAAAGATTGAGCTCTCGCAACCGTTCACCGAGCGCGTCATCAAGCCAATGCTGCAAGGCCTTTCGGCAATTGTCCAACGCACAACGCCACAGCAAATGTTGGAGCAAGCCCGACATCAACTGGAAATGGCGGGAGTGATTAACAAAATCAAACCTGCACAATTTGTCGGCATCCGTTTAGTCACAACAGCTGTCGGCGGCATTCTAGGTTTTATGGTGGCAGGCCTGTCAGATGACTCCGGCTTCGGGCAGAAACTGCTGATGATTGGAGGCGGAATTCTCTTTGGATACGTTTTGCCACAGTACATGCTCACCTCCCAAATCCGAAAACGCCAGGAAAATGTCCTCAAGGCACTGCCGGATGCATTGGACCTGCTCACGATCTGCGTAGAAGCCGGTTTGGGATTTGATGCCGCGATGTCGAAGGTTGCGGAGAAATGGGATAACGAGCTCAGCCTAGCCTTCACGCGCGCAGTGCAAGAAATGCAGCTCGGGAAATTGCGCCGAGAAGCATTGCGGGATATGGCAACCAGTTTGGATGTAGGCGACGTGACTTCGTTCGTAGCAGCCATTGTGCAGGCTGATCAATTGGGCGTAAGCATGGCAAAGGTCATGCGCATTCAATCGGAGCAGATGCGTATGAAGCGCCGGCAGCGGGCAGAAGAGAAAGCGCGTCAAGCGCCGGTAAAAATCATGCTGCCGTTGGTGTTCTTCATCTTCCCGACCATTCTAATCGTGTTACTAGGACCAGCTATCTTACAAATCAAGGAATCTGGTGTCTTTGGCTTATAAGAGAATCTCGAGATCTTAGCACATCAAGGACTCTCACGTAAATAAGGCCCCTGTGATCTATAAGCAAATCATGGATGCGCTCGTTCAAAAGCTGGGGTTATCTTATCGGTGGCTACTGGATCTCGTTGCACCCCCCTTATGTGTGGGATGTCGAACAGTAGGGGTGTGGTTATGTACTACCTGCGCCGGCAATATCCCGCTGCACGTAGGCGCACAATGTCCACGATGTGGGCGACCCTGGACGGGCAACGGTCCGTGCGCGGTGTGTCAGGAGCACCCTTTGCAGGTCAACCCGGTACGGTCAGCCTTTCTCTTTGAAGAACCCATTCGCGGCGCCATACACGCCTTGAAATACCGTGGTGGCATCCAAGTCATCGAGGCCTTGGCAACACCCCTAAGGGAAGCATGGTGCACCCTGGATATGACCAGCGATCTTCTTATACCAGTGCCCTTGCACAAACGGCGCGAAGCTCGCCGGGGTTACAATCAAGCGCTGGTGCTGGCTCAGGCTCTTGGATCTCAACTCAACCTGCGCACCGCCTCACGAGCGTTACAGCGCGTACGGGATACAGCCTCACAAACCCGTTTGAACCGTGAAGTCCGACACCGAAATGTGGCAGATGCTTTTGCCGTGTTCCCAGGTTTAGATTTAACGGGTTTGGTTGTTACTCTGGTAGATGACGTGGCGACGACCGGCGCTACGTTGAATGCGTGTGCTGTTGTATTGTTGGAAGCCGGCGCAAAAGCGGTAAACGCCTTTACGCTGGCGCGCGCCCCATAGCTGTACCAAAACAAATCTTTCAGGAGGGCATGTCATGAACGTACAAATTTACAACCGGAATTTGGAGCTGACCGAACGCTTGAGTGAATATGTGGAAAACAAAGTGGAGAAACTCGGTCGTTACCTGGCAGATATTGAGGATGTGCGGGTGGATCTCAGCACCACCAATGCACGCGATGCATCGCGCCGGATGGTTGCACAGATCACGATCCGCGTCCGCCGGTCAGTCTTGCGGGCCGAAGAACGTGCAGGGGATATTTTCTCAGCCTTCGACGCCGTGATGGATAAGATGGAGCGACAGATTCGACGCTACAAAGATCGCAAGATGAGCCATCGGGGTGAGGCAGTGACGCCCGACGATGTGGAGAAAGCCGCCGCGATGGAAATTGCTGCTGAAGAAACCGAGATGCTCGGCGGTAAGATTGTACGCGTGAAGCGTTTCGAGGTCAGCGCCATTCCACCGGAAGAAGCCGTGGAGCAAATGGAACTGTTGGGACATTTCTTCTACATCTTCATGGATGCCACCGATGGGCGCTTGAGCATTGTCTATAAACGCGAGGATGGGGATTACGGATTGATCAAACCCACCTACTAAGCTTAGTGAAGACCAGGAAAAATCGCGCGGTGCATGAGAAACTCATGCACCGCGCGATTCTATGTCTGTAGCTATCCGGCACTCATTCCACAGCTACGCTCTCGCTATCCGTATCCTGCTCAGTTTGCGCCTCATCATCCAGATCGTCTGGCGCAGGCAACAGGGCTACCTCGAATACCTGCTCCATTGTCTCAGCGAACACCAGATCAAGCGTTCGCAGAATATTCTTGGGGATTTCCTGCAAATCTGGCTCATTGCGCTTGGGAAGAATCACGATCTTCACGCGAGCACGGTGCGCAGCCAACAGCTTCTCCTTTAGACCGCCTACGGGCAAAACCCGTCCACGCAGGGTAATCTCACCGGTCATGGCCACATCGTGCCTTACCGGACAACCGGTAAAGGCAGAAATCATGGCGGTGGCCATGGTGATGCCACCAGAAGGTCCATCCTTGGGAATGGCGCCATCCGGCAGATGCACATGGACGTCAGTCTTATCGAATTCCTCAGGGTCAATGCTCCAAATATCGGCGTGAGAACGCAGATAAGTGCTGGCGGCCTGCGCTGATTCCTGCATGACATCGCCCATCTGCCCTGTCAGTGTCAATCCACCCTTGCCAGGGATAAGCGCCACCTCCACCGGCAACAAATCACCGCCATTAGGAGTCCAGGCCATCCCCATCGCCAGTCCCACCTGGTCTTGCTTTTCCAAACGTTCGTGGAGATAGCGCGGCGCACCGAGATAGCGCTCGGTCGTACGTGTGGTAATCGTAGTCAGGGGGCGCTTTTCTTCAGCCAGGCGGCGAGCGGCTTTGCGGCAGAGGCTGCCGATTTCACGCTCCAGGTTCCGGACGCCGGCTTCGTAAGTGTAGCCTTGGACCAACAAGTGCAAAGTGCTATTGGTGAAGTGCGGCGGCTGAGTTTCCAGGCCATTCAAGTCCAATTGCCGGGGAATCAAGAAGCGCCGCGCAATCTCGATTTTCTCTTCCTCAGTGTACCCCGGAAATTCGATGACCTCCATACGGTCCTCAAGCGCCGGAGGGATCGTATCGAGAATGTTAGCCGTGGTGATAAAGAGCACCTGCGAGAGATCGTAGGAAATCTCAAGATAGTGGTCGGAGAAGGCGTGATTCTGTTCAGGATCGAGCACCTCAAGCAACGCCGAAGAAGGGTCGCCACGGAAATCCTGCCCCAGTTTATCAATTTCATCGAGCATGAAGACAGGGTTGAGCGTGCCTGCGCGCCGCATCGTTTGGATGATGCGACCCGGCAATGCTCCGATATACGTGCGGCGGTGCCCTCGAATCTCCGCTTCATCACGCACTCCGCCCAGGGAAACGCGCACAAACTCACGCCCCAGGGCTTCGGCAATAGAGCGCCCCAGCGAAGTTTTGCCCGTACCCGGCGGGCCAACGAAGCAGAGAATCGTGCTGCGAATCTTCTCCGGCGCCAGTTTGCGCACGGCGATATATTCCAGAATGCGCTCCTTGGCTTTAGGCAAACCATAATGCCGGGATTCAAGCACCTGGGCCGCATTCTGCAGGTTGAGATTGTCTACGGTGGCCTTCGTCCAGGGCAGAGTGAGAATCCAATCGAGGTAATTACGGATAATGCCAATCTCTGGAGCCATCGGGGGCATCATTGAAAGCCGCGCCAGTTCCTCTTCAGCACGCTGCCGCACATGCTCAGGCAACTCCGCCTGCTCCAGCTGCTCGCGGAGCTGCGTCACTTCCTGCGTAAACACATCCGATTCACCCAACTCGCGCTGAATGGCGCGCATCTGTTCGCGGAGGAAGTATTCACGTTGTGAACGATCTACCTCTTGCTGCACCCGCGACTGAATCTGGTCTTCCAGTTCAAGCACATCCAATTCGCGAGCCACGTGCGCGCTAATCTTCTGTAGCCGCTCGACGGCATCCAGAGTCTCCAGGAGTTCCTGACGCTCTTCAATATTCAGGTCCACCATTTGCGCCACCAGGTCCGCCAGGGGACCCGGTTGCTCGACGTTCATGGCATAGATATAAGCCTCTTCCGGCAGGCTATGATTAAGGTGGACGACTTTCTCGAACATCGCCAGCACGGCGCGCATCAACGCTTCTACCAGGGGCGTGTTCTCAGAAGTCTCCTGAACGTTCTCCACCAGTGCAATCAGATAAGGCTCAGTCTGGATAAACTCCAGAATCCGTACGCGCGCATAGCCCTGCGCAATGACGCTCGTTGTACCATCGGGCAAACGAATCGAACGCGCAATAGTGACTTCCGTTCCCACGCGATAGATTTGTTCAGGTGTGGGATAAGTATCCTCATCGTCATCAAAATCCTCGGCAACAGGAATCTGAGCCACCGTCACGAGAGGCCACTCTTCTTTAGATGCAGCTTCCAGAGCAATGAGCGATGGCGTACGTCCCACGTAAAGCGGTGTAACCATCTGGGGGTAAACAACGAGCTCCCGCAGAGGCAACAAAATCGCCTCAAAGGGTCCGTCCTCCAGCTCCCGTTCATCGCTGGGGTCAAAGAATTCATCCGGCAAAATGGGCAAATTGTCCCAATCCATCACTTAACCTCAATATCCTATGGCAAAGTCGTCACATTGTCACTCTGCCACGGCTCATCATCCCAATCACTCTGTGGCAGATTCAATGAGGCTGTTTGAGCATATACAGCGCGAATATCGGCAACCAGAAAAACCGAACCAGTGACAAGAATTCCCACCTCGGCGCCAGCACGGCTGCAAGCCTGCTCCAGAGAACGCTGAGGGCTAATAGCAATTTCCGCGCCACGACCCAGGTCGGCACACAAGTCCGCCAGTTGATAAGGCGCCACGGCGCGTGGATGGTAAGAACGCGTAACAATCACGTGCTCGGTAACAGGAAGCAGGGCACGCAACATGCCGGTGAGGTCTTTGTCGCTGGAAGCACCATAGATAAGAATCCATTTCTTCCCTGGAAACCACTCTTCCAGGGAACTCACCAACATCTCCGAGGAGTAGGCATTATGCGCGCAATCCACTATCAACAAAGGGTCCCGGTGCAAGATTTCCATGCGACCAGGCCAGACTACCTGCTCTAGCCCCTGCCGAACCGCTTCGGGCGTAAATTGTGGCAGCCCATGTTCCCGCAACACCGCAGCCGCAGCAACAGCCGTGGAGGCATTTTCCCGCTGGAAATTGCCAATAAGAGGCAGTTCATAATCTCCCTCAAAGGCATCCGGCGCCCCTATATGGCGCAAGGCAAAACGCTGGCGATGATAATGGTGTTCCTGCGCCTCACAGGTCCAGCTACGCTCAACCAGGGTAAGTGGAGCGTGCCGGGTCGCAGCCACAGTCTCAAAAACCTCGCGCGCCTCTGGACGCTGGGGCGAGACTACTACCGGCACTTCAGGCTTGATGATGCCGGCCTTCTCGCCAGCGATGGCTGCGAGCGTATCGCCCAACAAGTAGGTGTGGTCCAGGCTAATGGAAGTGATCACGCTCGCCAGCGGCGTAATGACATTAGTAGCATCCAGGCGTCCCCCCAGACCCACTTCCACTACCGCCAAATCCACATTCTGGCGGGCGAAGTAAAGGAAGGCGAGGGCTGTCGTCACCTCAAATATCGTCAAGTCAGGATTATCGCCGATGATTGGGCGTAGCTCAGTCAACAATGCGGCCATATCCGCACGCGAAATCGGCTCCCGATTGATCTGCATGCGTTCGCGATAGGTGTGCAGATGTGGCGAGGTGTACAGAGCCGTCTTCAGGCCAGAAGCCATGCCGATAGATGCGAGCATCGCAGAAACTGAGCCTTTCCCCTTGGTTCCCGCAATATGGATTTTCGGATATGCCAGATGCGGGTTACCCAACAGTCTCAGAAAATCCACCACACGGTCAAGGCGGAACTCCTCCGGGGTATAGCGCTCGATACGGCGTTTTTCGTAATCTACCAGACTATATAGATATCTGAGTGCTTCATGGTAATTCATGGTTATCTCGTCCCACACATAAATAATGGAGCCGGAAGCCCGGCTCCAAACGCATTGTACTCGGTTTTGAGGCTTTGGCAAGGAATACAACTTCGAGCTAAACGAGGCGCGCCCCCGGGGTGATGTCCAGATCAAGGGCCGCACGTACACCGGCCTGATAGCGATAGGTGCCAGCCGCGGCTATCATGGCGGCATTATCCGTGCAGAGCACCAGCGGGAGAGAGAGCACTGGGACAGTGACACGGCTCCGCATCGCAGTACGCAATGCAGTATTGGCAGAAACGCCGCCGGAGAGCAACACACAGGTCACTCCCAGCTCACGCGCAGCCTGAGCTGTTTTTACCGCCAGAACTTCAACTACCGCAGCCTGGAAAGACGCTGCCATATCGGCAATCAGGCGCAACGGACGCGGGCCGTTATAGCGCCCTAAGGTGCGCAGCACCTCGGTCTTGACGCCGCTAAAGCTGAAATCAAAAGTTCCCGGCAACCACGCACGCGGGAAATCGAAAGCCCTGGAATTACCCTGCTGTGCTGCTTTCTCAATAGCCGGTCCGCCAGGATATCCCAGGTCAAGCATACGGGCCACTTTGTCGAAAGCCTCACCTGCAGCATCATCCAGGGTGCTGCCAACCAATTCATAGCGCCCATGTTCACGCATCAAAATCAATTCGGTGTGCCCACCGGAAACGATGAGCGCCAGCAACGGGAAAGGCGGGATATCACCCGTCCCTGGAACTGAGGCGGTACCAGGCCCCGAGACTGCCTCCGTTTTTAGCCAGTGAGCGTAGAGATGACCTTCCAGATGGTTGACGGGCACCAGGGGCAGATTGCGTCCCAGGGATACCCCTTTCGCAAAGTTAAGCCCGACCAGCAATGAGCCAGGCAATCCCGGACCATAAGTCACGGCTACGGCCTCCAAGTCCTGCCAGCCAAGGTGCGCCTGCTGCAACGCGCTCTCCACAACAGGAGAGATTGCCTCGATATGCGCACGTGCAGCCATCTCCGGAAAAACACCCCCATAAGGGGCGTGTAACTCAATCTGCGACGCGACAACATTCGAGAGGATGATGCGTCCATCCTCTACCACTGCTGCAGCAGTCTCATCACACGAGGTCTCAATACCCAGTATTCGCAGTGTCATAGAATGCAGGTTCTCAGCCCATCGGTACAACCAAATCGTAAGGGAAATCCGTGAGGTTGTGCACCCCACCGGATTCATCTACCCACAACACGTCCTCGATACGGCAGCCCATACCTTCATCAGGATAGTACAAGCCCGGTTCAATAGTGAAGACATGGCCCGGACGGAGCAGCGTCTTCTCGCGGAAGAAAGGCTCCTCATGCACATCCAACCCTACGCCATGCCCCAGAGAGTGGACATAACCCGAAAGCGTCTCCGGCGACTCTTCGATGGTCGGGTGCCCATGTTCCCGATAGAAAGCACAAGTCAAGTTTTGATAACGCCGCACCTCATCGCCCACAGTGACCTGAGCCACAATGGTTTCGATGCAAGCGCGCGTATCGTCATGCAATCGCTGCACCGCCGGAGGCGCGTAACCCAGACAGAAAGTCCGAGTCATGTCAAAGAAGTAGCCTCCTCCAGCCTCGCGAGGGAAGATATCGAAAACGATACTTTCGCCTAGCCGCATGGGTGCAGTCAACGTGCCCTTACTATGAGGGATGCCGGCATCACGCCCAGTAGAGAAAATAAAGCCCTCAGGGTCCTCCAATTCATGCAGCACCACCTGCCGGCGAATAAACGCGTGAACGTCGCCGACGGTCAACACCTGTCCATCTGCGCGGCGCAGAATCTCTGCAGTATCAACCGCGTGCGACTGCAAGAAACTCACCGTCGCGCCGACCACTTCAGCCGTGCGGCGCCCTGCCTCACGGATACGGGCGACTTCCGCAGCGGATTTGGTGGCGCGCGCCTCTCCCAACAGATTGGGACCGTATTCGCCAACGACGGTCACATCGGGCAAAGCAGTGTTCAGTCCCTGGAGCAAACGATATGCGCTTCCCTGATCCTCCATGCCATAGAAACCAACGTTACCCCGTATGCCCAGGTCATCGAAGATACGCCCGAAAAAGGCGCTACGAGCTGCCAAAGCATCCCCGTTATGCTCACGCAAGAGCTGATAGTAATTGTACTTGCTCTCCAGGATTACCGGCACACCAGCGACCTGTGCCTCTTCGCGCTCCATGGGACCAACAATCAACACCGGTTCTGAATCACGTTTCTTGATCCAAATCGCATGAGATATGGGTGCACCATTGAGAAGATAAATCAAAGCAGGATTGCCACGCACAAGACCCGTGACGACAATAGCATCCAGATCGCGCTTGGACATCAAATGATCAAGATCAGTTTTCATGCTTTCACAGCTCCTTAGAAGATCCCTGGCAGCGAAACCACCTACCGCATCGAGGGCGTATTGATCTCAGACAAACGACCTGCCGGTGCACGCTAATGCCACGCTCAACTTTCTCAAGACAATAGCACCATTGTGCCACAAGCACGCAAAAAAGCCAATCAACGTTTACGAAAGATAGAGATCAGCACCCAGAATCCCAATCCCAGGGCAATAGCAAAAGCCAGTCCAAGGATGACTTGTAGCAGAATGCTCCCACCTGAGACCGTCGGCATCATGATGGCAATACCCACAGTCATGCCGGCTACGATCAAACTGAGCGCCAGGCGCGTCGCGAGACGATCCAGGCGATCCAGGCTTTCCCGGTCCAACGTCAGCGGAATTGGCTCACGTGCATCTATACGAGACAGAAGACGCGAGGCAGTACGAGGCAATTCTTCCAGCAGGTCGCCCCATACAAGACCCTGGCGCAGCAGCTGCTCAACACTGCGCCGGTTGGGCAACACGGTCTGCGCTAACAGCCGCTTCGCTGACGGTCGGGCAAAAGCAAAGATATCAAAATCGGGGTCAAGGCGCCGTCCGATGCTCTCCATCATCGAGACCACCTTCGCTAACAACCAGTAACTTCCAGGTAACCGCAACCGGTGTCGAAAAACGATGGGACGGACCTCGTTGATGACCGCAGTTACCTGAATATCATTGAGCGGTATGCCAACGTAACGCCGAAGCAGCAGCTGGATTTCACGCGCAAGCTGATGGCGGTCTACATCCTGAGGCGCGGCGCCGATATGAATCAGCTGATCCACCGCACCATTGGCATCCAGCTGTACCGCTACAGCATAAAGCCGGATCAAATTGACACGGTCTTCATCGCTAAGGTAACCGACCATGCCAAAATCCATCGCCCCAATCGCTCCATCCTCCATCACCAGAAGATTGCCGGGGTGCGGATCTGCATGGAAAAAACCATCTTCCAGAATTTCTTTAACAGATAGCCTCGCAGCATAGGTCGCTAATTGATGCCCATCATGGCCCGCAGCTTTGAGCGCCTCGATGTTATCAATCTTGATACCCAGGATACGTTCCAGCGTCAATACGCGGCGGGTGGTATATTCCCAATGCACCATGGGGATGTAGATGCCGCGCTCATGTGCGAAGTTCTGGCGGAAACGGTCTGCATTGTGCCCCTCACGCAGATAATTAAGTTCCTGATGCAGTGTCTCCGCGAAGTCCTCCGCGACCGATTCAAGATCGTAATACTTTCCCAAGGGCGTATGGTGCTGAACATAGTGCGCCAGGTCATTGAGGATGGTCAGGTCCACTTCAATCGTAGGGATAATGTTAGGACGCTGTACTTTGATGACGACGTGTTGCCCATCGGGCAGCGTGGCGGCGTGAACCTGTGCTAAAGAAGCCGCTGCCATCGGCTCTGGGTCAACTTGTCTGAACACTGTCTCTGGCGGAGCGCCAAGTTCATCAACAATGACCTGGCGAATAACCTCCCAGGGCAAAGGCGGAACTTTATCTTGCAGGCGAATTAACTCAGCGATATAATCCGGGGGCAGAAGATCAGGGCGTGTGCTGAGGAGTTGTCCCAGCTTAACAAACGTCGGTCCAAGTTCTTCCAAAGCCTGCCGGAAATGCTCCGGCAAGGAATATGACTCAGAAATACGAGAAGCACGCATGCGCCGCAGCCAACCACGCTCGGCAGGCAACATACTGACAACGGAGCCGAACCCATGCCGCACAAAGACACTCAGAATGTGTCTGTAGCGGCGCAACTGTCCGATGCGTCGGGTTAGCGGCAGACCAATCACAGCGCCTTCCTGCTACACGTTGGTAAGTGCGCCAGGTATTCTAGAATAATGCACGTCGGCTCAGATGGCAAAACAGTCCAATTCAGTCTGTTGTGACGCCTTCTGATTTTTCGACGGTTGCCAGCTGAGCTCTCAATGCCGCCAGCTCCGCCTGGAGCGCTTCGATGCGGCTATCGCTCGCTATATGCATCTCGGCAAGCGTCACATCAATCTCCTCACGCACCATTTTCCGGAGTGCGCCGCGTTCCTCCTCACCGCGCTTCACCAGGTCATCTGTAACCTGCGCTATCTCATCCTTGGCAGCGTGCCCCTGCTTGACCAATTCCTCAGCCACGGCTCGCGCCTTCTCACGGGTCAGAGCGAAAAGGCCAATTCCCAAAAGCATGGAACGTTCTAATTGTTCTTTTAACATCGCACACCTCCTAAAGATGCAGTGAAGTGAGAACAGAGCCCTCGAGACGCCAGGACACGTCAGATCCAAGAGCTGCTGTCACCTGAAAGGTCTTGAGAGACCCTCTTCTCATTATACACCGGAACACCCTCAATAACCGCTCAAGCGATAGCGGATTAACGTCCACAATACGGTCACGCCATCTTTCCACGAAATCTTCTTGCCTTCCTCGAATTCCCGCCCATTGTACGAGATGGGCACTTCATAGATGCGGTACTTACGCAACAGGATTTGCGCCGTGATTTCAGGGTCGAAGCCCCACCCCTTAGCTTTGAGCGCGAGTTTGCCGGCAACTTCGCGGGTGAAGACTTTGTAACAAGTCTCCATATCCGTGAGGATAGTGTTATACAACAAATTGGTGGTGAAGGTGAGGAAGCGGTTACCCAGCATGTGCCAGAAGAACATAGCTTTGGTCGGACCACCGCGGAAACGCGACCCATAGACGACCTGGGTACGTTTCTCGAGAATGGGCAATAGCAGAGCAGGATAATCGCGAGGGTCGTACTCCAAATCCGCATCTTGAATAAGTAACACATCGCCCGTGGCATGGCGTAAACCAGTCTGCACACCCGCCCCCTTGCCCTGGTTAATCTCATGGAAGACGATGGTGATACCGGGGGTAGAACGCAGCGTATCCAGATAGTCCCGCGTGCCATCGGTAGAGCCATCATCTACAATCACAATCTCACGATCAAGAGTCACGCCCTCTTCATGATCAGCCCCACTCCAGGCCGTGATCACCAAAGGCACGGCGCGTACTTTAGCGATAATCGTCGCAATCGTGTTAATCTCGTTGTATACTGGCATAATGATCGAAAGTTTCATCTTCCCTTGTCCTTGCTAGCTTAAAATACCCTCAACCGCATTAAGGCTTAACATCCCTTGGGAATCATTGCTAAAGCCACCCTCAATGCCCCAATTCCGCAACTGTTCTATGGCCTTGTAGGCAGTGAAATCGAGCTGGATGGGGGTAACTGAAATATAACCTTCACTCAAAGCCCAGATATCTGTCCCAAACTCCTGTAAGCCGTCGGGTGGATGCCCCCCGATCCAAAAAAAGGGGGTTCCATAAGGGTCCAGTTGTCGTATCAGTTCATCGTGGTAAATACGTGTACCCATGCGTGTAATGCGCACGCCACGCAATGAAGCCAGCGGCGCCAAGGGCACATTCACGTTCAAAAGCGTCTTGGGTGGAAGCCCCCTGGCAAGAACGATACGCGCCAACTGCGCAGCAAAACTCGCGGCGACACGGGTATCAGCGTGCTTATCCCGGCTATCGAGTGAAATCGCTATAGCCGGAACGCCCGCGATGGTAGCCTCAATAGCAGCGGTGACCGTCCCAGAGTACGTCACGTCATTCCCAAGGTTGGCTCCAATGTTAATGCCCGTGACCACCAGGTGTACCGGCTGTTCCGCCAATCCCATCAACCCCAGAGCGATGGCGTCGGTCGGGCTTCCGTTGGTAATAAGGGCAGGGATGCCATCGGGCAATTCCCCCGGATCAGCGCGCAGGGGATTGCGCATCGTCTTTGAATGCCCGGAGGCACTCCAGTTGCGCTCCGGGGCAATAACGGTTACCTGCCCTACGGCTTGCAGTGCCCGCGCCAGCGTACCCAATCCCGAAGCCGCTGCACCGTCATCATTAGTAATCAAAATATGGTTGGTCACGATAATTGCTTTGCCGCCTTTTCCCATGCTACATGCGGGAGATCGAAATTGTACCTTTTATGATAGTAAAGCTAAAGGAATTATACTGTTGGCATACCAGGTCGCAAGCGAAATGCGAGTATCTCGAACTACCGCAAAGTTACGTAAGTGTTCAGATTTCCACCGGCATGAATGCCGCCATAAGGCGGGAATTTCGAGCTGAAGCCCGCTAGAGAGCGTGTTTTTGGCACCGTATGACGCACGGTGCCAAAAACACACTCTAAAATCGCGGCTTTAGCCGTTGTGGCGGGTGCGTTTCAAAACGGGGGTGAAAATCTCAGGCGCCCCTACAGGGCGCAGGGAAAAAGTTGATTTTTGGCGGTGGGGCTTTGCCCCACCGCCAAAAATCAACCAAAGAAAGGCATTTGTATAACAGTCGTCTTGCCCTTACCCCAAAGTTGAAACGCACCCGTTGTGGCAAGCGGGGAAACGCTGTACGATAGCAAAGTTATTCAAACTTGATTTCTTTGTAATGCACGCTATAATGAATGTGTTGGAGTTAGCATATTACATTGGGAGAGGGACAATGAGTATAATTAAAGTGGCAGCAAATTCCCGCTCTACTTCCGTTGCCGGGGCAATCGCCGGTGTTGTTCGAGAGCATGGGCAGGCACATGTTCAAGCTATTGGCGCAGGCGCGGTGAATCAAGCCGTCAAAGCCGTCGCCATTGCCCGGGGCTACCTGGAACTTGATGGGTTAAATATCGTGTGTGTCCCATCATTCTCTGAAGTGATCATTGATGGCAAAGAACGCACCGCTGTGCGGCTAGGCATTGTTGAAGCAAATCGAATCGGAGAACTTACCGAGGCCTGAATCACGAGTGCCATCAACAACGCGCTCCGCTACTAAGCGGAGCGCGTTTGTTACCATTCAGCCAATCGCGAAGGGTGCGTTTCAACTTTGGGGTAAAAGCAAGACGACTATTATACAAATGCCTTTCTTTGGTTGATTTTTGGCGGTGGGGCAAAGCCCCACCGCCAAAAATCAACTTTTTCTGCGCCCTGTAGGGGCGCTTGAGATTTTCACCCCCGTTTTGAAAC